>JBMORH010000053.1:0-190530 GCA_049322275.1 Thermodesulfobacteriota bacterium | reverse complement strand
AAAGTGGCGCTGACCGCCGTCATGAGAAAGATGATCGTCACCCTCAACGCCATGGTCAAAAACAAAAAAACTTGGCAACCACTCACCTTAGCCGCTTGAACATGAACACGGTTGCTACGAAATCAAAAGCGAAAAAACGGTATTTTCTTCGTAGGGGCGGGGTTTATCCCCGCCCGTGTATTTCTGGATGCGTGGCCCTATGGCCCCAGACCCGCCCAAGGAATCCAGGCGTCCTCAGACGCTGTGGGGGCAGCTAACCTCGTCCAGCGACTCGTCGTGGAGCTGCAAGTCGAAGATGCGCTCGCGGGCGGCGGCGCATTCGAAATTCAGGCTGCAATGGGCCAGGCACACCGGGTCGTTGCGTTCGAACTCGCCGAAGCAGTCGATGCGGTCTTC
Source organism: Thermodesulfobacteriota bacterium (assembly GCA_049322275.1). Taxonomy (GTDB): domain Bacteria; phylum Desulfobacterota; class Desulfarculia; order Desulfarculales; family Desulfarculaceae; genus JACRDC01. The sequence goes on along the minus strand of JBMORH010000053.1, from coordinate 190,134 downwards.
CAGGTCCTGGGGTTCCAGGCGTTTGGCCAAATCTTCCCTCGCAGGCTTGAGCGGCCCGCCCCGCCGGGCGGGTCAGTTGATGAAGACGCGGCGGAACTCCTTGATGTTCTGCAACGCCTTGCCGGCGCCCAGGACCACGCAGGCCAGCGGGTCGGGGGCGATGCGCACCTTGATGCGCAGGTCGTGCTGGATCAGCCGGTCCAGGCCCCGGATCAGCGCCCCGCCGCCGGCCAGGGTCACGCCCTGCTCGGCCACGTCGGAGGCCAGCTCCGGCGGGGTTTTCTCGAAAGCCCGCCGCACGCTCTCCACGATCACCCCCACCGGCTCGGCCATGGCCTCGCGCACCTCCTCGTCGGTGAGCGTCACCGTGCGGGGGATGCCGTTTACCAGGTCCTTGCCGCTGATGTCGATGGACAGCGACTCCTCCAGCGGAAACGCGCTGCCGATGGCGATCTTGACGTTCTCGGCCGTGTTCTCGCCCACCAGCATCTGATACTTGCGCTGGATGTGGCGCATGATGGCCTCGTTGGCCTCGTCGCCGGCCACGCGCACCGACTCGGAATAGGCCGTGGAGAACAATGATATCACGGCGACCTCGGTGGTGCCTCCCCCGATGTCCACGATCATGCTGCCGCGGGGCTGCTCGATGGGCAGCTCGGCGCCGATGGCCGCGGCCATGGGCTCCTCGATCAGGTAGATCTCGCGCGCGCCGGCCTGCTCGGCGCTCTCGATCACCGCGCGCTTTTCCACCTGGGTCACGCCGGAGGGCACGCCGATGAGCATGCGCGGCTTGACCAGGCCGGAGGAGGTGCGCACCTTGGTGATGAACTCCTTGATCATCAGCCGGGTCAGGTCGAAGTCGGCGATGACGCCGTCCTTCAGCGGCCGGCTGGCCAGGATGCTGGGGCTGGTGCGCCCCAGGTATTCCTTGGCCGAATGCCCCACCGCGATGGTCTTGCCGGTTTCGCGTTGGATGGCCACCACCGACGGCTCGTTGAGCACGATGCCCTTGCCCTTGACGTAGATCAGGGTGTTGGCCGTGCCCAGGTCCATGGCCATGTCCTTGCCGAACAGACCCAGCAGTCTGCCGAAGATCATCTGCCTCGCCCTCCGCGATCCGAAAGCCGGGGTGTGTCTAGCCTTTGGCTGAGCCCAGGCGGTAGTGTTCAATGGTGGAGGCCACCCGGTGGCCGGCCAACTGCAAGGCCCGCTCCTCTTCCTCGTCGATGTGGCGCTCGGTGCGTCCGGCGAAGGCCCAGACCCCGATCAGGCTGCGCCAGGCCAACAGCGGAACCCCCACGAAGGCATTGTACCCCCGCATGGGTTCATCCTGCGATATCAGATATGATTTTCCCTGCAGAGGCCGCAGGCGCGAATGGGTCAGCGGGCGCATCTCCCTGAGCACCCAGCCGATCAGGCCCAGGCTGACCGGGAAGGAGCGGCCGCGCAGGGTGGACAGCGAGGGGCCTTCCACGGCCTCGACCACGAACTGCTTGCGCCCTGGATGCAAAAGGCACAGAAAGCCCATGGACAGGCCGGTGTAGCGCCGGCCGGCGTCGAGCACCTCGGCGAAGTATTGCCTGGCCTCGCCGAAACTCATGGTGGCGTTCTCCACGTCGTAGAGCAGGTCCAGGATGCGGCCGTACATGGCCTCGCGGTGGCTGGTGTCCTGCTGCATGACCAGGTGGGCGAAGAAGGCGGCGAAATCGCGCACGACCTTCTTCTCGCGCTCACCGAAGATCTGGCGCTGCTTGGTGTCCACCACCAGCACCCCGAAATCGCCCACCGGGATGGCCAGGAAGGCCTTGATGCCCTCGTCGGCGTTGTAGAGCCGGGTGGCGGTGGCCGACTGCTGGTAGCGGTCCACGTCCACCACCGCGCCGTGCTTGGCCACGTAGCCCACCAGGCCCTCGCCCAGGCGGATGGCGTCGTCGTGGCGGAAGGATGCGCTCAGGCTGTGCCAGGCCGCCGCGCGCAGGCTCTCCCCGCCGCGGTCGCGCAAAAAAAGCGCCGCCGTGTAGGCCTCGGTCAGATCGGCCAGCAGGTTGATGGCGTCCTTGAGTTCGGGACGATGATCCATGCGGGCCTGGTCCGCCTGCCGGGGGATGCTACCGGCAGTCGTTGCAGAAATTTGCATAGGACCGGTCGTAACTGCGCTCGCCCTGGGGGCTGAAGAAACAGCCTGGGATCTGGCGCATCTTGCGGTGATAGGCCACGCACTGGCAGCACAGCCCCTGCTTGTCGCAAGAGGAATAGGAGCAGGCGCACTGAGCCAGGTTGGCCTTGAGGTTGGGGCAGACCTTTTTCATTTGCTCTAGATCGGGCACGGAGCCGTCTCCCCTGGGGGCCGCCGATGATTTGTCCGGGAGATGCTAAGCGCTATCCATGACACTGTATATAGGTTCCCAGCGGGTGTCAACCACAGAATACTGGGGGTGCTGGCGGACAAAAAGGCGCATCGGCCCTTGCCTCCGGGCCGCGCCGGGCTTATACCTAAAATCATGCCTGAACTGCCCGAAGTCGAATCCGTGCGCCGCACCCTGCTGCCCGGCATCCTGGGCCGGGTGGTGCGCGAGGTGCAGGCCCAGCCCAGCAAGGTGCTGCGGCCCAACCTGGAGCGGTTTCGGCGCGGGCTCAAGGGCCGCGCCGTCACCGGCAGCCTGCGCCGGGGCAAGCTGTTGGTGCTCACCCTGGACGGCGGGGCCTTTTGGACCGCCCACCTGGGCATGACCGGCCAGCTCATCCTGGCGCCGGAACGGCCCCAGGCCGACCACATCCACGCCCGCGTCGCTTTCGCCGACGCCGGCCCCAGCCTCTTCTATCGCGACCTGCGCAAGTTCGGCCACCTGGCTTTCCACCCCGACCAGGCTTCCCTCATGGCCGGGCTCTACGGCCGGATGGGGCCCGACGCCCTGGACATCCCGGCGGCGGTCTTCCTGGAGCGTCTGGCCGGCCGGCGCGCGCCGCTCAAGAGCCTGCTCTTGGACCAGCGCATCCTGGCCGGGGTGGGCAACATCTACGCCGACGAGGCCCTGCACCGGGCGGGCATCGCGCCCACCCGCGCCCCGGCCGGGCTGGACCGGGCCGCTCTGCTGCGCCTGCACGCCGAACTGGTCGCCACCCTGGCCGAGGCCCTGGCCCAGGGCGGCAGCTCGGTCAAGAACTTCGTGGACGCCCAGGGCCGGGCCGGCACCTTCCAGGAGGCTCACCGGGTCTACCGCCGCACCGGCCAGCCCTGCCCGGTCTGCGGCAGCTCGGTTCAGCGCATCGTGCTGGGCGGCCGCTCCACCCATTTCTGCCCGGCCTGCCAGCCCGGCGGCTAGGCCTCCGGCCAATCCGGACGGGCGGCGGCCCAGGCCAAGGCCCGCTCCCGCGCCAGGGTCAATATTCCCGCCAATTCATCCTGACGGCCGGCCAGCCCTGCCTTGGTGGCCCGCACCTTCAGCGCCAGGCACTCCCGTTCGCCCAGGGCCAGCCGGGCCACCAGGTAGGAAAGGTCGCCACCGCAGGCGGATAGCTCCGCCTGATAGGGCAGGGCTTGGGCCATCTGCTCCAGTTCGGCCTCGACGGCCAGCAGGGCGGCATCCAGGTTGGGGCGATTTTCCCCAGGATTGCACAAGCGCACCTGGTGGCAATAGTGCAATCCCTGGGAAAGGACCGCGACCGGCAGGCGAACCCCCAGGCCGGCCCAGGCGGCGGCCACCGCCTGCTGCTGGGCCAGGGCCGCCCGTCGCCGGGGGGCGTAGGCCTCTTCCGACCAGAGGCCATAGGCCCGGCAGGCCAGGAAGCGCCGGTCATAGTCGGCGCAGGCTCCGGGCCGGGACCAGGGGCAGGGCCGGCGCTGATGGGCGTTGGCCAGGAAATGTTCGGCCAGGGCCGCGGCCTGGTCTGGCCAGACCGGGCCCCCGGCCGGGGCTCGCGCCAGCCAGGCAAGCATTTCGATGGGTTGAGCCGGGGGGAGCAGGCCGCAGCAATGGCCTTGACGCACGCAGTTGGTGGCTGGCAGGGCTTGATACAGCGCGGCCAGGCGGGCGAAGGCCCCGACGCGCACGGCTCGGCCCAGGGATTGGACCAAGGCGGGCGGCCAGCCGGGGGCTTTGGTCGCACCCTCAATCATTTCGGCATATTATGGTGGCAGGCCGCCACCGGGGCGGTTTTGGGCACGCCGCGGCGCGCTCTAGCGCTCGGCCTGCTCCTGGGCCTGGGAATAGGGGGCCAGCAGGGCGTCCACGTCCATCTGACGGACCATGACTTGGCCGCAGTGGTCGCAGATCACGGTGTGATCGTCGATGCCGGTGATGCGGACTTCGTTCTGGGCGCAGTTGGTGCAGGTGTATTCGTAAGCGGGCATGGGATGTCTCCTTGGGCCGGCGAGGGCCGGGCCGGTTGGTTGCGCCCGCCTATAGAGCAAGCTGCGTGCCACGCCCGCGGCGCTCGGCAAATTATTGGTATCGCGCTGATATTATATGAACAATTAAGCGCCGGCATCGGCCAGGGGTTTAGCGCAAATATTCACAATTTCACGACACATATGTAAAAGCGACTTCCTGCCCCACGCTCTGGGGCGTTATGCCCCATGGCCTAGTCCGGCCCTGGAAGTTGCAGTGTTTTCAAATGCAACGCCTTCAGGGTCGCATGGTCGGTCAGGTCGTGCTTGACCGGGGTCAGGGTGACGTAACCGGCCAGCAACGCCGGGAAATCAGTGCTCAAGTCCCCCTCGGAGCCCATGGTCTCGCCAGCCTGCCAGTAATAGACCTGGTCGCGGGGATCGGTGCGGCGCAGGAAGCGCTCCACCAGGCGGGCGTTGGACTGGCGGGTCCAGACCACGCCCTTGACCTGGCCGGCCTGGAGGGGCGGCACGTTGACGTTCAGGATCACCCCGGCCGGCAGGCCCAGGCCGGCGAAATCCCCGGCCAGGCCGGCCGCCACCCGGGCCGCGTAGCCGAAATCCGGGTCGCGGTGGGTGCCCAGGGAGACGGCCATGGCCGGCAGGCCCAGGATCGCCGCCTCGGTGGCCGCCGAGACCGTGCCCGAATAGAGCACGTTCACCCCCACGTTGGCCCCCAGGTTGATGCCGCTGACCACCAGCTCCGGCGGCTGGGGCATCAGCTCATTCACCGCCAGCTTCACGCAGTCGGCCGGGGTGCCGGTCACCGCCCAGCCGGCGAAGCCGGTGCGCGCCCCCAGCCGGCGCACCCGGATGGGGTTGGCCAGGGTGATGGCGTGGCCCACCGCCGACTGCTCGGTTTCCGGGGCCACCACCGTCACCGCGTGGGCCGCCGCCAGCGCCGCGTGCAGCGCGGCCAGGCCCGGCGCGTACACGCCGTCGTCGTTGGTCAGCAGGATGCGCATGCCCTTATCGGCCCTTTTTCGTGGGTTGCGGTCGCATGGCTGGCAGTCTAGCCCCGGCGTCAAAGCCTGTCAAACGGCCATCGGTTGACAACCGGGCGGCGGCCGCTTAACTTTATGGCCGGAATAACCGGTGCTTGCACATCCCAAGGAGGAATCATGAACCGCATGAAGACCGTGCTGCTGCTCGGCCTTCTCACCGGGCTCCTCGTGGCCATCGGCGGAGCCATCGGCGGCCGCAATGGCATGCTCATCGCCCTGATCCTGGCCGCGGCCATGAATTTCTTCTCCTACTGGTACTCGGACAAGATCGTCCTGGCCATGTACCGCGCCCAACCGGTGGACCCGGCCCGCTCCCCCCAGCTCCACGCCATGGTGGCCGAGCTGGCCCAGGCCGCCGGGCTGCCCATGCCCAGGGTCTACGTCATCCCGGAAGACGCCCCCAACGCCTTCGCCACCGGCCGCGACCCGGAGCACGCCGTGGTGGCGGTGACCGAGGGCATCCTGCGCATCCTCAGCCCGCGCGAGCTGCGCGGGGTGCTGGCCCACGAACTGGCCCACGTCAAGGACCGCGACATCCTCATCAGCTCCGTGGCCGCCACCCTGGCCGGGGCCGTCATGTTCCTGGCCGACATGGCCCGCTGGTCGGCCTTCCTGGGCGGCGGCCGCGGCGACGATGACGACAGCGGCGGCGGCGGCGTCCTGGGCGTGGCCGGGGTGATCCTCATGTCCATCCTGGCCCCCCTGGCCGCCATGCTGGTGCAGATGGCCGTCAGCCGCAGCCGCGAATACCTAGCCGACCACGAGGGCGCCCTCATGGCCCGCGACCCGGAGGCCCTGGCCGCGGCCCTGGCCAAGCTGGAGCGGGCCAACCAGGCCGAGCCCATGCCCGACGCCACCCCCCAGACCGCCCACATGTTCATCGTCAACCCCCTGAGCGGCGGCGCGCTCATGAATCTCTTTTCCACCCATCCCCCCATGGCCGAGCGCATCGCCCGCCTGCGCGCCATGCAGTTCCCCGGCCAACCGGCCTGGACGCCGCCCCGCCCGCCGGCCGGCGCGTACGCACCGCCCCCGCCCCCGCCGCCGCCCGCCGGCGGCCGCCGCGGCGGCGGCATAGACTGGTCGTGAACATTGCGGGAGGAGGCCTTGATGGACAGGCCCCCTCCCGCGACCTCCCGCCAAAGACCTTTTGGTCGAACCGGCTGCGCCGTTTCGGCTCCAGGGGCGTCATGAGCAAGAGCCGGACCCTGAGCTTGACGTTTTTCGCCGCCCTGGCCCTGGCCGCGCTGGTCTGCGCCCCCGCGGCCCGCGCCGACCGCGCCGCCCGCACCACCCCCACCGTGCGGGCGGTGCAGCAGATGGGGCCGGCGGTGGTGAACATCGCCAGCAAGACCAGGGCCCAGGCCCGCATCTTCCGCAGCGGCGACGAGTTATTCGACCGCTTCTTCGAGGAGTTTTTCCAGCCCATGGCCCGCGAGCGCTCCAGCCTGGGGTCGGGCTTCATCTTCGACGGCGGACGCGGGCTGATCGTCACCAACAGCCACGTGGTCAGCGCGGCCAGCGAGATCACGGTGCTGCTCTCTGACCAGCGCGCCTACCCGGCCCAGGTGGTGGGGGCCGACCCGGCCACCGACCTGGCCGTGCTGCGCATCCGGGCGCAGAACCACCTGCCCCAGGCCAGGCTGGGCAACTCCGACGACATCATGATCGGCGAGGACGTCATCGCCATCGGCAACCCCTTCGGACTCTCCCACACCGTCACCCGCGGCGTGGTCAGCGCCCTGGGGCGCAAGGTGCGCACCGGCCGCGACGAGTGGATGCACGACCTGATCCAGATCGACGCCAGCATCAACCCCGGCAACTCCGGCGGGCCGCTGCTCAACCTGGACGGCGAGGTGATCGGCATCAACACCGCCATCTTCCAGAACGCCCAGGGCATCGGATTCGCCATCCCGGTCAACCGGGTGCGCCGGGTGGTGGAGGACCTGGTGCGCTACGGCGAGGTGGTGCCGGCCTGGCTGGGGCTGGAGCTGCAGGACCTCACCCCGGACCTGGCGGCGCAGTTCGGCCTGGCCGGCCGGGGCGGCGCGCTTATCAGCGCGGTGATGGCCGATAGCCCGGCGGCCGAGGCCGGCCTCGCGCGCGGCCAGGTCGTGGTCAGCCTGGACGGCCGGCCGGTGAACGACGTCAGCGACTACGGCCTGGCCCTGGCCGGCGCGGCGGTGGGGCGCGAACTCGCCCTGGGCGTCTTCGCCCAGGGCCGCGCCGAGACGGTGCGCCTGACGCCCAGGGCCTTTCCCCTGGAGCGGGCCATGGAGGTGGCCTGGCGGCGGCTGGGTTTCAGCGTGGCCGAGCTCAGCGCCGAGGTGGCCCGACTGCACCGGGCGCGCCCCGGCGGGGCGGTGATGATCGAGCGCCTGCGCGAGGGCGGCCCCGCCCAGAAGGTGGGGCTCAGGCCCGGCGACCTGGTGCTCCAGGTGGGCGAGGGGCCCACCCCGGAGGTGGACGCCTTCCTGCGCCAGGTGGCCAAGCAGCGTCTGATGCCCCGGCTCACGGTGCTCATCCAGCGCGGCCAGGCCCGCCAGTTCATCACCCTGGGGCCTTAGCTTTTGGGGCGGTCGATCATCCGAGAGGGGAAGGCATGCCGGAACTGAATCCGAGCTGGGCGGCGGCGGTGGCGGCGGGCGTGAACGCCAGCCCTTATTTCCAGTTGCAGTCCATGCGGGTGGTGGAGCTGGCCTGGGGACGGGCGCTCTTGGAGCTGGAGCTGGGCCGCAAGCATTTGCAGCCCTTCGGCCAGGCCCACGGCGGGGTCTGCGCCAGCCTGGTGGACGCGGCCAGCTTCTGGGCGCTCTACACCCAGGCGCCGGAGGGGGCCGGCCTGACCACGGTGGAGATGAAGCTCAACTACCTGGCCCCGGCGCAAGCGGGCCGGCTCGTCGGCCGGGGCAGGGCCATCCGCCTGGGGCGCAGCCTGGGCCTGGCCGAGGCCAGCCTGAGCGACCAGGAGGGCCGTCTGGTGGCCCACGGCACCGCCACCCTGATGATTCTGCCCCAGCTCAGGCTGGATGGCCAGGCCGGGCTGCCGGCCAAGTTCCTGCCGGCGTAGAACCTCCGCCTACTGGGCCTGGCTGTTCATGGGCTGGGGCCGGTGGTCGGTGACCTTGTAATCGGCCGGCGGCTGGTAGGCGAAGGACTCCGATCCCAGGGGCGGATTCACCTGCACCTGCTCGAAGCGGTACTCGGTCACGTCGCCGATGACGTTGACGATCTTGAATCCGGTCAGCACCAGTTCGCCGGGGCTGAACCACAGCACCAGGCGCTTCAGGTCGGCCCGGTTCTCCTTGGGCCTCAGCGCCAGGGTCAGCGCGTCCCCGCCGGCCAGGTGATCGCCCTCCTCGGCCGCCTCCACCGTGAAGCTCTCCTCCACCCGCGCCAGGCCGCCCAGGGCGTCCAGGAGCGAGCGCAGGCCGCTGGTGAATCGCTCCAGGGGATATACGTCGGCCCGGCCGCGCTGGGGGCGCACCCACCACACGCTGCCCTGCTGGGTCAGGATCAGCTCCGGGCGCGGTTTTTCTTGTTGCAGGCGCAGGCTGGTGGGCTTGGCCCAAAGCATCAGCCCGGAGCCTTCCACCGTGCGCTCGCCGTCGCTGCCCGCGGCCACGAACAGGCTCTTGCGCTGGTATTGGGCCGAGAGGCTGTTGATCTGCTGGTAGCGGGCCTGGATGCGCCCGGCCAGGGCCTGGGCCTCGGCCTGGGCGGCGGCCTGGGCCTGGAGCTGGGCCGGGGTCGGGGCCGGTTTGGCCGCTTGGGGCGCGGCGGCCGGGGCGGCCGGGCTCGCCGGGGCCTGGGATGCCTGTGCGCCAGGCACGGCCATGGCCGCCAGGGCCAGGCCGGCCAGGATCGAAGCCCCGGCCAGGAGCAGACGCGCTTTGGACATGAACACCTCGCAGGATGGCTGGATTTGGGGTTGGCCGCCGGCGGGCGGCGGATGTTTCCACGGCCAAATATACATGCTAAACCCCGCCTTGGTAAGCCGCCGCCGCGCCGCGAGCGGGCGCGCCAGGCTGGGTAGTTTTTATGCGCCGCCGCCCGGAGCAGGGCAGATTATACCCAGGCCGCGGCCGCCCACAGCCAGGGCCGGACGAGGTGTCAACGGATAATATGTTGTAATTACGTATTAACATGGAAACTGCTCGCGCGTGGTGCAATTGGCACGGCAAGTGCTTATACTAATAGCAAATGCGTAGGGAATGATGATCGCCATGGGACGCCGCGCAAGGATTGAACGCAAGCAAGACGCCGGGCCTGGCTCCACGCTCACCAGCCTGGCCGAGATCATAGCCCGGTTGCAGGATCAACTATTGGACGACGCCAAGGTCGTGGAGGCCGTGGCCCGCTTGAGCGAACAAGGCCGCCTGCGCAGGCTGACGCGCCTGGACCGGGCGGCCTGACACCAGCCCTCTCCTCCCCCCCAGCCAGCCGCCGTCCTCCACCCCCAGGAGGGCGGCGGCATCTTTTCATGTCCCCGCCACGCCCTGTGCTTTCCGGCCGCCGCTTGGTTTATAATATTGCCAATCGCCCCTGGCCCCCACCCCAACCCGGCAGGAGACCATGAAGATCAAGCACTGGATGACCAGCAACCCCTTGACGGTCAAACCCACCACCCCGCTCACCGACGCGGCCAAGTTGATGCAGGAGAACCAGATCCGGCGCCTGCCGGTGGTGGACCGCGGCAAGGTGGTGGGCATGCTCACCCACCGCAACATCATGGAGGCCTCGCCGTCCATGGCCACCTCCTTGAGCGTGTGGGAGGTGAACTACCTGCTCACCAAACTCAGCGTGGGCGACGTGATGCGCAAGGACCCCATCTGCGTCAGCCCGGAGGACTCGGTGATCGAGGTGGTCCAGCGCGGCCACCAGCAGGGCATCGGGGCCTTCCCGGTGGTGGAGCGCGGCCGCCTGGTGGGCATCGTCACCGAGACCGAGATATACCAAGCCATGGTGGCGCTTTTCGGCGACCCGGCCACCGACTCCATAATCGAGCTGGAGAACCTGCAACTGGAGCAGCGCATCGGGGCCATGAGCCGCATCGCCGGCATCATCGAGGCCCACAACGCGCCGGTGATGTCCATGTTCTCCATGCCCCAGCGCCGCAAGCCCGGCAGCCAGCGCCTCTACATCCGTGTGCGCACCAAGAAGGTGGACCCCATCGTCAAGGACCTGGCGGCCCAGGGCTACAAGATCGGCGACTGAGGCCAAGCCGCGATCGCGGCCGTCTTTTTTTGGCGATTACGCGGGCGGGGCTTATCCCCGCCCCGGCGGTTCGTCCGCGTCAGCGGCGGCGGGCCCGGCCTGGCCCCCTTGCGCGCCTGGCCGCGGCCGGCCCCGCCGGAGGCGGCGCAGATCGGCCACGCCGCCCATGGGCTCCAGGTCGGCCATGGCGGCCATGCGTCGCCGGTGGGCGCGGCGGCGCAGCACCAGCCCCACCCCGGCCACCAGGCTGACCCCGGCCCAGAGGGTGCCGCCGGCGGTGAGCACCACCAGCCAGGAGAAGCGGGTGGTCATCTCCTGGCCGAACTCGGCTTCCAGGGCGGCCAGGCCCTGGCCGGTGGCCTCATAGAAGGCCTGGGTCAGCTCGCGGCCCCGGACCAGGGAGGCCACCACCCGCCGCAGCACCTCCGGTCCATGCCGGTTAAGCAGCCAGGAAACGAAGTAGTAGCTCTGGGCGTAGGCCAGGTCCACCTGGGCGCGGGATTCGGGATAGTCCTTTTCCAGGCGCTCGAAGGGTATGAGCCCGGAGCCCAACAAGCCCTGGGTCATGGCCGCGGCCCGCTCCAGGCCGCCCTCGCCGGCGGCGTACATGGCCAGGCCCTCCTCCAGCCACAGGGGGTGTTCGCGCCTGGGCAGGGCGGCGGCCAGGTACAGGTGGACCAGCTCGTGGATGAGCACCAGGCGGAATTGCTTGGGGTCGATCAACAGGCGCGGCGGCCGCAGCAGGATCAGGCCCTCGGCGGTGAGCGCCAGGCCGGCGGCCCACTCCGGCCCGCCCACCGCCCGCACCTTCTGCAAAAAGTCCGCCTCGTCGGCCGCCACCACCACCCGCACCCGCGGCGGGGCCGCGCCCAGCCAGGCCCCCAGCTTGGGGCCAGCCTCGGCCACGATCTCGCGGACATGGGCGGCCAGCTCCGGCGTGGCGGCCTGCACCGACAATTGCGGCAGGGCGGGGGCGGAAACCGGCGGGGCGGCGGCCAGGGCGGCCGGCATGGCCAGGGGCCAGGCCGGCAGGGCGGCCACGAACACGGCAAGGGCCAGCCTTCTCATGGCGGTTTTGATGCCAAACCCGGTGTTCAGCAAATCGGCGAAAAGCGGGCGGGGATAAACCCCGCCCCTACGAAATCCCAAGCAGAAATCGTTAGTTTTTTCGTAGGGGCGGGGTTTATCCCCGCCCGCGCATTTCGGCGCGAAACAACCTGGTTGCAATGAAGCCGGCGTCAGCATCCCAGCCGCCGCCGCACCTCGTCCGGGGCCAGACCCGCCACCATGAGGCGCTTCACGCGGCCGTGCTGGCCGGAGAGCACCCGCACCCGGCCGGGGGCCACGGCCAGGGTCTTGGCCACCAGCCTGACCAGGGCCGCGTTGGCCGCGCCCTCCACCGGCGGGGCCGCGAGCCGCACCTTGAGCGCGCCCTGGGCCGGGCCGTCGATCTGGTCGCGGCCGGCGCGCGGAGTCACCCGCACCGCGAAGACGGCCCCCCCGTCCTGGGCCGAGACCAAGAGGGCGGCGTCGGGTTCCGGCATGGCTTTTGGGTTTCTCCGCTGGGGCGGCCGCGGGGGCCGGGATGACCACGCCTGGGGGCGCGGGCTATCGGGTTCTTGGGGCGCGCGAATCCGGGCGGCGCTGGCCGCGGGCCTAGGCCGGCGAGCGCAGGAACTTGATCTTGTCTTCCAGCTCGGTCAGCTCGCGGTCGCGCTCGCGCTCCACGTCCATCAGCTTGAGGTGGGCCTCCACCAAGGAGCGCAGGCGCACCTCGAACTGGGCCCGCTGGCGCTTGAGCTCGGAGATGTCCTCGTGGATCTGGGCCAGCCGGCCGTGGGCCTGGCCCAGGAGCTTCTCGGCCTGGAGCTCGGCCTCGGCGATGGTGAGCTGGGCCTCGCGCTCGGCGTTCTGCTTGATGGTCTCGCTGGCCTGGCGGGCCTGGTTCAGCGCCGCCTCCAGGTTCTGCTCGCGGGCGCGGTAGTCCTTCAGCTCGGCCTTGAGGCCGTCGGCCTCGCGGCGGGCGTCGCGGGCGGCGGCCATCAGCTCTTCCAGCCGGTCGGCCGCGTCGTGCAAAAACTCCCGGACCTCGCGGGGGCTGTATCCCCGCCAGGCGCGGGCGAACTGGCGGTGGCGGATGTCCTCGGCGTCCATTTGCGGCCTCCCCGCCCGCCCCGGCCCGGGGCGGTGCACTACTACGCTTATAATGGATTTAACGGGATTTTTCAAGCGCCGGCCCAGGGTTGCCCCGCCGGCGCCCCGCCGCTCAATCCTTGAGCACCCCCAGCATGGCCCGCAGCTTGAACTTTTGGATCTTGCCCAGGGGGGTCATGGGGAAGGCGTCCACGAAGCGCACCAGCCCCGGCAGGTGGCTCGCCGGCACCTTGCCGCGCAAAAACTCCAGCACCCCGGCCTCGCTCCAGGCCTGGCCGGGCCTGAGCTTGATGCAGGCCGCCACCTCCTCGCCCAGGCGCTCGTGCTCCGCCCCCACCACCTGGGCGGTGTGCACCGCCGGGTGGGTGTAGAGCACCTCCTCCAGCTCGGCCGGATAGATGGCCAGCCCCGCCTTGCGGATGACCTCCTTGAGCCGGCCGGCGATGCGGATGTAGCCGTCGGCGTCCAGGGAGCCCAGGTCGCCGGTGTGCAGCCAGCCCTCCGGGTCCAGGGCGGTCTTGGTGGCGGCGGGCATCTGGTAATAGCCCACCATGTTGAAGCCCCGCGCGCAGATCTCGCCCACCTGGCCGGGGGCCAGGGCCTGGCCGGTGACCGGATCGATGACCTTCACCTCCACGCCGTCGATGGCCCGACCCACGCTGGCCACCCGCAGCTCCGGCGGGTCGTCGGGCCGGGTCTGGGCGATCCAGGAGCTGGCTTCGGTCTGGCCGTAGCCGTTGAGCACCCGGCTCACGCCCATTTCCCCGCTGACCCGGCGCATCAGCTCGATGGGGCACTGGGCCCCGGCCATGATGCCGGTGCGCAGGCTCTTTAGGTCCAGGCTCGGATACTCCGGCAGGTTGAGCATGGCGATGAAGCTGGTGGGCGGGCCGTAGATGGCGGTCAGGCGCTCGGCGGCCACGGCGCTGAGGCTCGCGGCCGGGTCGGGCGCGCGGGAGGGGATGACCAGGGTGGCTCCGGCGATGATCCCGGCCAGGGCCACGCAGACGCAGCCGAACATGTGGCACAGCGGCACCGAGAGCGCCAGGCGGTCATCCGGGCCCAGGCCCTGGTTGCGGGCGGAAAAGGCGCTGGTGTTGATCAGGCCGTGGTGAGGGCTCAAGACGCCCTTGGGCGCGCCGGTGGTGCCGGAGGTGTAGAGCAGGGTGGCGGGCTGGTCCGGGGCCTGGGCGCGCGCGATGGCGGCCAGCCGGGCCGGGTCCTGGCCGCGGCCCTGGGCCAGCACGGCCTCCCAGGCGATCGCGCCGGCCGGAATCTCCGCCGCCGGCCCGGGCAGGACCACCACCCGCTCCAGGTCGGGCAGGGCCGGACAGCCCAGGCGGCCGCCGCCGGGTTGGCCCAGCTCCAGCCCAGGGCAGAGCCCGGACAGGGTGGCCAGGAATTCCCCGCCGGCCAGGCCGGGGGCCAGGATGAGGCCTTGGGCCTGGGACTGGCCCAGGACATAGGCCAACTGCTCGCGGTCGCAGTTGGTGTCCACGCTGGTCAGCACCAGACCGGCGTATTCGGCCGCGAACCAGGCCACGAGCCATTCCGGCTGGTTGGGCGCCCACAGGGCCAGGTGGCGGCCGGGCGCGAGCCCCAGGGACAAGAGCCCCAGGGCCAGGGCGCGGGCCTGGTCGCGCAGCCCGGCGTAGGTCAGCCGGCGGCCGCTGGGCAAATCCACCAGGGCCTCGTGGTCGGGGTGTTGGGCCGCGGCCTGATCCAGGAGCTGGGGCAGGGTGAGATTCAGGGCTTGCATCCGCCACCTCCATTGGCGTGGGTGGATTCTCCCAGCGCGACCGGGAGGGGCCGGCCGGGAAGCGGGCAAGCAATGGCCGTCGGCGATCCGGCGGCCCGGCGCTCAGGCCTTCCAATAAGGCCGCAGGCGACCGGCCAGCTCCTCCGGGGGCAGGAAGGTTATCATCTCGTCGTGCAGCTTCTCGAAGTAGTTGATCTCGTCCACGCCCATGGGCGGGATGTCGATGCGGCTGACCAGGCGCACCATGAGCGGCAGGCCGCCCTCCGGCACCAGGCTGGTGTGGATGGCCAGGTTGAAGGCCCCCACCTTCTCGGCCGCGAAAAAGCCCAGCACCCGCGCGACGCCCTGGGCCAGCTTGTCCACCTGGGCTGGGCGCAGGTCCAATAGCCCCTTGCCGCCGGGGACCAGGCCAATCACGTCGTAGATGGCCCGCGGCGCGAAGGGGGTGCACCAGCCGGCCGGCCCCAGCTTGCCCAACCAGCGGGTCTTTTCGCCGCGGGCCTGGTCCAGATAGGCCTGGGCGATGTCGCCGTCGCCGGCGTTGCGGGCGTGGGCGCGCGCCCGGCGCACCAGCTCGGCCTGGAAGCGGGTGGGCTTCTTGCCGGCGGCCAGTTGAAAATGCGGGTGCACCAACCCGGCCCCGGCCGGCATCATGTAGTTCCAGTTCACCGAGGCGAAGGCCAGGCCGCGGGCCAGGCGGCGGAAACCCTCGGCCGCCAGCAGCAGCGCGTTGGCGATGATGGCCGGCGTCACCTGGTCCGGGGTCAGGTAGTGCTCCGGCGTCAGCACCAGCACCGCGTTCATGGCTTCATAGGGGAAGGCGTTGGGAAACAGCACCGCGCCGCCGCGCTTGAGCCGCCCCTCCGGCAGGTCGGCCGGCAGGTAGCGGGTGGTCATGCGCTCGATGTTCTCCGGGCAAAAAGGGCAGGGCCGTTGGCGCGAGCGCTCCAGGTAGACCTGGTGGTCGGGGGCCTCCAGGGGCCGGGCGCGGAAGGAGAGCACCCGCGCGGTGTCGCCGGTCAGGGGGTCGTGGCGCACCTCGATGGTGAGGTGGCTGGGGGCGAACTGCTGGAAGGGGTCGAGGAAGCCGACCTGGCGGTGCTCGGTGACGAAGTGCAAGGGCATGGGGCTCTCCCTGGGGCGGGTGGCGCGAGGGGGCGGCAAGACCCTATTGTAGCTAAGCCAGGGCCTGGCGCACCAGGGCGAATAGCTGGCTGGGCTTGAAGGGCTTGGGCAGCATGGGATAGCCGAAGCGGCGTATCTCCTCCATCAGCTCCTCGCGGATGGAGCGGGTGCCGAAAAAGCCGCTGATGAAGACCGCCTTGAGGTTGGGGTCGCGGGCGCGCAACTGGCGCACCATCTCCACCCCGTCCATGATGGGCATCACCACGTCGGTGATGACCAGCTCCGGCCGGAAGGACAGGTGGGCGCGCAGGCCCATCAGGCCGTTGGCCGCGGTGCTCACGTGATAGCCCTCCAGGCCCAGGAGCTCGGCCAGGTTCTCCTTGAGCCCCTCCTCGTCCTCCACCACCAGCACCCGCGGGTGGCCCTGAACCGGCCTGGCCGAGGCCCCCAACGCCCTGGCCAAATCCTCATCGCTGGTCATGTCCAGCCGCTCCTTGACCGCGTTGAGCCGTCGTTGCCCCTGTTCGGCGGCCGCGCGGTTGGCCTGATGCAGGTCGGGATGATAGACCTTGGACAACAGGTGATAGGACGAGCGCACGTAGCGCACGGCGGCCTGGGACCCCAGCTCGCCGGCGATCTGCTGGGCCTTGTCCAACACGCCCAGGTAGCGCAGGTCGTTTTCAATGTCGGGCATGGCGGTCAGCACATTCCAGGCGTGGACCGCGGCGTCAGGCGGCCCGCCAGCGGTCCAGGCAAAGCAGCACGAAGTATAGCACCGAAACCATGCCGTTGAGGGTGAAGAAGGCCAGGGGCACGTTGGCCAGGCGCCGGGCCACCAGCGCCTGCTCCAGGGCCAGGATCAGCCCGATGCCCGCCACGCCGATGAAGTATAGCCCGCCCAGGCCGAAGAACCAGCCCACGGCCAAAAAGCCCATGAAGGCCAGGGCGTGCAACAGCCGGCTGTAGACCAGGCCGCGCCCCAGGTCGGTGCTGGCCGGCAGGCTTTTCAGGCCCTGGCCGCGGTCGAAGTCGATGTCCTGGCAGGCGTAGATCACGTCGAAGCCCGCCACCCAGCCGGCGCAGGCCAGGGCCAGGGCGACCGCGCCCCAGTCGAACCGACCCGTGACCGCCAGCCAGGCCCCCAGCGGGGCCAGGGCCGTGGCCGCGCCCAGCCAGAGGTGGCACAGGGCGGTGAAGCGTTTGCTGAAGCTGTAGCCCAGCACCCAGATCAGCGCCAGCGGCGAGAGCGTGAGGCACAGGGGGTTCAGCATCCAGGCCGCCAGGACGAAGACGCCGCAGGCGATGGCCAGCCACAGCCAGGCCTGGGCGCGGCTGACCCGGCCGGTGACCAGGGGGCGGTCCTGGGTGCGGGGGTTCATGGCGTCGTATTTCAGGTCGGCGATGCGGTTCATGACCATGGCCGCGCTGCGCGCCGCCACGAGCGCCACCACCACCCAGAAGAACACGCCCAAGGTGACCGGGCGCACCCCATGGGCCAGCACCACCGCGCTCATGGCGAAGGGGAACAGGAAGATGGTGTGGCTGAACTTGACCAGCTCGCCGAAGTCGCGCAAGGAGTTAACTATGTTTGCTGCCATGTTCGCTGGTAGAGACACCGGTTCGCTACTCAAGAGTGAGGTTTACGGCATAGGTTGGCGCTAATTAATGCCGGTCAATTCATTAAAATGATCTTCGTAACCCACTAGTGCCGAACTTAGCTCATTTAGCCATTTCAATGGCGGCGAACTCGCGCCATTTATGTGTTCATGAATATGGCTGATTATTTCGACAGTATGACGAGTGGTAATCATTGAGACGCCGATATCCACACGATAAAATGTTCGTAATTTGTCATACCCGCCAAAGCGTTCCGGAACAGAAAATGGTGATGGATGCACCAGAGAATCTCTAAACTGTTTTAAATCTGTCAACAGCAGTTTTGGTGGGTCATCATTGTCCCCCCACAGGGGCGAGCCAGAAATAATCTTTGGGTATTTTACCACTTTATCTTTCAGACTTACCTGGCCACTATCTTCGATAAGTTTACGTGCGTTATTTGATAGAGTACTCATTTTAGATTTGTCCAATGCAAATACCCAAGCCAATCCGTTCAAGTAGGCTTCCAATAAATTATAACAGGAAAGGATAATAGACCTGCAAGCAAAGCCTTCCTTGTGTTGTAACCCAACGATTTCTCCGAGCCTAGCGCGCGCCTCTACGTGAGTTTTATTTCCAATCTCATTTAGCGCAGTTCTTGATGCAACCGCCATTGAAAGTGATTGAATAATGTCATTGGTAAGGAAATATTCAGGATGCTTGAATTTGAGGCCCCATAGTGAAATTATGACCGTTGAATAGGGCGGGATGTCCTTCAATGCTTGTGGGCGAATTGGGCTGTATGTTTTTTCGAAATCTGCTAGTGGTATTTCAAGCCCTCTTTTTTCCTTGATTGCTTTATATAGTCTTTCAAGTTTCATATCTGTCATGTCGGAAAAATTTTTAGTGCGAAAACTTTTTATTTCATCAGAAAGCCTGTTTTGTATATCATACTTTCCTGATTTAAGATTTTTTCTGGGCATATTTTCAAGGTCTATTACGTCGGCATCTAAAAATTCCTGCCAGCTTTTTAGTTCACCCAGCATCAGGCGCCCTACCGCACTCATGCGATTAGCACGCCTTATCATTTGAGTTTCGCGTTTTCTGCCGTTCACTACCGCGTTACCCGGTCATTTGTTAGACCACCCTATGCTGTCTAACATGTCACTGAAGTAATCCCCATCTTCTCAGCTTTTCCATCGCCGCGGCCTGGACCTCCGGCGTCATCGTGATGCGGTCGGGCCAGGGCCGGGTGAAGCCCTCCTCGGGCCACTTCCTGGTGCCGTCGATGCCCATCTTGCTGTGCAGCCAGGGCATCTGGGCGGCGTGGTCCAGGGCGTCGGCCGGCCCGCGGGTGAAGATTATGTCCCGCGCCGGGTCGATGTGATTGAGCGCCTCCCACCAGGCGCTCACCGCGTCCTGCACGTTCACGTCCGCGTCCACCACCACGATCAGCTTGGCGAACATCATCTGGCCCTGGCCCCAGAGGGCGTTCATGACCTTGAAGGCGTGGCCGGGATACTGCTTGTCGATGGCCACGAAGACCAGGTTGTGGAACACCCCCTCAGCCGGCATGTGATAGTCCACCACCTCCGGCAGCACGCTTTTCAAGAGCGGCAGGAACAGCCGCTCGGTGGCCAGGCCCAGGTAGAAGTCCTCCATGGGCGGCCGGCCCACGATGGTGGTGGGGTAGATGAAGTTCTTGCGGTGGGTGACGGCGGTGAGGTGGAAGACCGGGTAGTCGTCGGCCAGCGAGTAATAGCCGGTGTGGTCGCCGAAGGGGCCTTCGCGCCGCCAGGGCTCGGCCGGGTCCACGTAGCCCTCCAAAATGACCTCGGCCTCGGCCGGAACCCAGAGGTCGTTGGTGACGGCCTTGATGAGGCGCACCGGCCTGCCCATGAGGAAGCCGATGAGCATGGTTTCTTCCAGGTGCTCCGGAAACGGCGCGCAGGCGGCGTAGACCGCGGCCGGCGGGCCGCCCAGGGCCACGCAGACCGGCAGCAGCTCGCCCCGCTCCCCGGCCGCGCGATAATGGGCCGCGCCGCCCTTGTGGCGGTGCCAGTGCATGCCGGTGGTGCGGCGGTCATAGACCTGCATGCGGTACATGCCGAAGTTCTGCTTGCCGGTCTGGGGGTGGGCGGTGATGACCTGGGGCAGGGTGATGAAGGGTCCGGCGTCCTGGGGCCAGCAGGTCAGGACCGGCAGCAGATCCAGGCCGGCGGCCTCGCCGGTGAGCACGACCTCCTGGCAGGGCGCGTCCTTCACTTTCTTGGGCGCGAAGGCGGCCAGGTCCTTGAGCTTGGGCAGCGCGGTGCGAATCTTGCTCCAGAGCCCGTCGGGCAGGTCGATCTCCATCAGGCCCTTCAGGCGCTCGCCCAGCTCGTCCAGGCGCTCCACCCCCAGGGCCAGCGACATGCGCTCCCGGCTGCCGAAAAGGTTGATGGCCAGGGGGCAGGCCGCGCCCTTGACCCGCTCGAACAAGAGCGCCGGCCCGGCCGCCTTCATCACCGGCTCGGCCAACGCGGTGATCTCCAGGCGAGGGTCGACTTCCTCCGTGATGCGTCTGAGCCAGGCCTTTTTTTCCAGGGCCTTTACGAACTCGCCGATGCTCTCCGGCGCCTGCATGGCATGCCTCCCCGCGGCCGGGCTAACGCGGCCCGCGGCCAGATGATAGCCTATCCGACGGCTTATGCAAAGCGGTCCCGCCCCGGCCGTCAATCGGGGCGCGGCGGCGGGGGCGAAATCAGCCGCCGGCCTGGCGGGGGGATGGATTTGGGATAAAATTACAGGTGGGCGCGCAACTTTGATTTTTCACCCTGGATGAGCGCAATGGCTCCGTCCGCCCCCCCACCCCACCCCGGCCCGGCGCCGGGGAGGGCCGTCGGCTCCTGGCGCGGCCTCATCCTGCGCGTCTTCAGCCGCAAGGCCCTGGCCCTGGCCCGTCTGGAGAACGCCTTCGCCGGCCATCCCGAAGCCGCCGGCCTGGCCAAGGCCGTCTGGCTGGTGCGGCGGGCGCGGCGGCTCAATGACTGGGGCAACGGCTACCAGGCCCGGTTATACCTGGACCAGGCCATGCGCCTGAAGCCCGACTTTTTCCCGGCCCACCTGCACCTGGCCGCCATCTACCGCCATTACGCCCTGTTCACCGGCGTGGTCACCATGCTGGAGACGGCCGAGCGCATTTTGGACGACATGCCCCAGCAGACCCAGCTCCTGGGCCGGCGCATCAGCCTGTGCGAGTTTGGCGAGGCGGTGGAGGCCGAGCGTTCGGGCCTGGCCCTGTTCAAGGGCGACCGCAAGCTGGCCGTGACCCACGCCCGCCGCGCCTTGGCCCTGCACCAACGGGCCGAGGCCGCCGATCCGGAGGTGCTGGGCTTGTTGGAATCCACCGGCTGCCGCCTGCACGCCCCCATGCTGGCCCGCCTGCGGGGCCGGGTGGCGGCCCTGGAGAGCGAGCTGGCCCTGCGTCCGGAGGCCTAGGCGTCGGCTGGCGAAAGCCTTGCGCGCCCGGCCGGCGGATGAATTCGCCGGGAAACAAGACGGGCGGGGATAAACCCCGCCCCGACATCAAGAAAAGAACTGAAGGCCCGCCAGGGCGAAGTGACCTTGAGCGTGTCAACAGATTGAATTTATGCATTTAATGTAGGGGCGGGGTTTATCCCCGCCCGTGTATTTTGATCGCGGTGGCGGCAAGGCGCGCCGGCCGGCGCTTATGCCAATTTGCGGTCAACCGCGTAATTTGACCGCAAATTGGCCTGGCGGGCCAAGGATGGCCCGCCAGGCGCGCAAGCGTCCGAAAGGCAGGGCAAAACCCCGTTTTTGCCCTGCCGAGCGGCCATCAAAGCCATGGATGGCTTTGCTGGCATATTGGCGTTAGAGCCGGCCGTAGGTCGCGGCCAGCTCGCGCAGGCGTCCGGCCACGGCCGGCTCCAACTGCCCCGGCCTGAGCCGCCAGGTCCAGTTGCCTTGCGGGCGGGCGGGCAGGTTCATGCGCGCCTCCGAGCCCAGGCAGAGCGCGTCCTGCACCGGCGTCACCGCCAGCCCGGCCACCGAGGCCATGGTCAGGCGGATCATCTCCCAGACCAGATCCTCGTCTCCGGCCGCGTCCCGCCCGATGTAGCGCAGCAGGCGCGCGCGGGTGGCCGGATCGGCCTCCTCGCGCAGCCAGCCCAGCAGGGTGTTGTTGTCGTGGGTGCCGGTGTAGGCCACCAGGTCGGGTCGGTGGTTGTGGGGCAGGTAGGGGTTGGCCGGGTTGTCCTCGCCAAAGGCGAAAATGACCAGCGCCATGCCCGGCAGGCCCAGCCTCTGGCGGGCCTCGCGCACGTCGGCGGTGATGACGCCCAGGTCCTCGGCCACGATGGGCAGGGCGGGGTGGTCGCGGGCCAGGGCCTTGAACAGATCGTAGACCGGGGCCTCCACCCACATGCCGTTGACGGCGGTGGGCTGCAGGGCCGGAATCTCCCAATAGGCAACCAACCCCCGGAAATGATCCACCCGCACCAGGTCGTAGAGGGCCAGGTGGCGGTCCAGGCGGCGGCGCCACCAGGCGAAGTCCTGGCGGCGGTGGGCCGGCCAGTCGTAGACCGGGTTGCCCCAGCGCTGGCCGTTGGCGCTGAAATAGTCCGGGGGCACCCCGGCCACCACCCAGGGGTTTTTGGCCCCGTCAAGCTTGAACAGGTCCGGATGGGCCCAGACGTCGGCGCTGTGCTGGTCCACGTAGATGGGCAGGTCGCCCAGGATGGTGAGCCCCAGGCCGCGGCAATGGTCCTTCAGCCCTTGCCACTGGCGGGCGAAGGCCCACTGGTTGAAGCGCTCCAGGTCGATCTCGCCGGCCAGACGCTCGCGCGCGCCGGCCATGGCCTCCGGCTGGCGGTCCCGAATCTCCCAGGGCCACTGGCTCCAGAGCCGTCCGGCGTGTTCGCGGGCCAGGCAGGCGAACAGGCAATAGTCATCCAGCCAATGGGCCTCGGCGGCGGCGAAGCGCTCGATCTCCTGGCGCAGGGTTATCTGGTCCAGCGCCCGGCGGCCGGCCCGGCGCAGCAGGTCGCCCCGCCAGCGCCAGGCCAGCTCGTAGTCCACCCGGTCCGGCGGGAAGCCCGGCGCGTCGGCCAAGTCGGCGGGTGCGAGCAGGCCGTCTTCGGCCAGGAGCTCCGGGCTGACGAGCAGGGGGTTGCCGGCGAAGGTGCTGGAGCTGTTGTAGGGGCTGTCGCCCCGGCCGGGCTCGGTGGGCACCAGGGGCAGTATCTGCCACAGGCTCATGCCGGCCTGGGCCAGCCATTCTGCCGCGCGCCAGGCCGCCGGCCCCAGATCGCCCACGCCGGGGGAGCCGGGCAGGCAGGTGATGTGCATCAGGATGCCGGCGCCGCGTGGCAGCATGTCTGGCCCGTCCGTTGGAGGTGAGGGGGCGTGAAGGGCCGTTGGTCAACCGCCCACTGAGACTCTAGGATACCTCAAGCCGGGGCCGGAGGGCAGGGGATTAGCGAGGGGGGCCGGCGGGCGGCGATGAAAAAGCATCAGGGGGCGCGGACGGCGTTGCTTCTGGCTCCCTCTCCCCCATTTTCATGGGGGAGAGGGAGCAAGGCAGGGTCGGATGCCTATGGGGCGCTTACTTGCCCAGGCAGGCGGCCAGATCCGCCTCCGGGGTGGAGATGGGCATGATGTTGAAGTTGTCCACCAGGACCTTCAGCACGTTGGGGGTGACGAAGGCCGGCAGGCTGGGTCCCAGGCGGATGTCCTTGATGCCCAGGTGCAACAGGGTGAGCAGGATGGCGCAGGCCTTCTGCTCGTACCAGGACAGGATCATGGACAGCGGCAGGTCGTTGACCCCGCAGTTGAAGGCCCCGGCCAGGGCCACCGCGATCTGGATGGCCGAGTAGGCGTCGTTGCACTGGCCGATGTCCAGCAGGCGCGGGATGCCGCCGATGTCGCCCAACTGCTTGTCGAAAAAGCGGAACTTGCCGCAGGCCAGGGTCAGGATCACGGTGTCCTGGGGCGCCTTTTCCACGAACTCGGTGTAGTAGCTGCGGCCGGGCTTGGCGCCGTCGCAGCCGCCCACCAGGAAGAAGTGCTTGATGGCCCCGGACTTGACCGCGTCGATCACCGCGCCGGCCACGCCCATGACGGCGTTGCGGCCGAAACCCACCATCACCGAGCCCTTGTCCTCGTCGCTGGCGAAGCCGGGCAGGGCCAGGGCCTTGTTGATCACCGCGCTGAAGTCCTTGTTGCCGTTCGCGTCGGCCTTGATGTGCTGCACGCCGGGCCAGCCCACCAGGCCGGTGGTGTAGAGCTTGTCGCCCACGTCGCCCTTGGGGCGCTGGATGCAGTTGGTGGTCATGAGGATGGCGCCGGGAAACTCCGGGAACTCCCTGATCTGGTTCTGCCAGGCGGTGCCGTAGTGGCCGTAGAAGTGGGGGTGCTTCTTCAGCTCCGGATAGCCGTGGGTGGGCAGCATCTCACCGTGGGTGTAGACGTAGATGCCCTTGCCCGCGGTCTGCTTGAGCAGCATGTCCAGGTCCTTAAGGTCATGGCCGGAGACCAGGATGGCCTTGCCCGCCTTGTGGCCCAGGGGCACCTTGGTGGGCGTGGGGTGGCCGTAGACGCCGGTGTTGCCCGCGTCCAGCAGCGCCATGACCTTCAGGTTGGCCTCGCCGGCCTTCAGCGCGATGCCCACCCAGTCGCCCACGCCCAGGGCCGGGTCTTCCAGGGAGGCCAGGGCCGAGTGCATGAAGGCGTAGACCTCATCGTCCTCCTGGCCCAGGATGGCGGCGTGGTCGGCGTAGGCGGCGATGCCGCGCAGGCCGAAGATGGTCAGGTGCTTGAGCGAGGTCAGGTCGGCGTCCGGACCGATCTGCTTGAAGCTGAAGACCGCCGGGGCCTGGGCGATCAGGCCGGCCTTGTCCGCGGCCGGGGCGAAGGCCGCCGCGCCGGAAAAGGCGACGCCGGGCAGCTTGGCCTTGAGGCGCTCGCGCAGCTCCACGGCCTTGTGGATCAGGGGCGGGAAGCGGTCGGGATCGAAATCCACGTTGGTCAGGGTGCTGAAGAGCCCCTCGGCGGTGAAGCGGTTGACCTCGGCGTCCACGATGCCCTTTTGGCGGGCGGCGTGGGCCACCTGGCCCAGGCCGATCACGGCGTAGGTCAGAAGATCCTGCAGGGCGGCGACTTCGGGATCCTTGCCGCAGACGCCCTGGATGGTGCAGCCGGTGCCCTTGGCGGTCTGTTCACACTGATAGCAGAACATCTCCATCTGAAACTCCTCCCTTGCGATTGATTTCCGTTATCCCTACTTTAGCGATACTCTTTAGTCTGAGTGAAAAACCACGCTCAGTCCAGCCCCAAAACCAGGGTCAGCCCAGGCCGGCGGCCAGGTCGCCCAGGGTGGTGCGGGCCAGGTAGCCTTTCACGTCGTCGCCCAGTTTCTGCAGCAACCCACCCAGGGCGCAGGGGCCCTGGCAGGCCGGCCGGCCCAGCAGGCAGGTGGGGCCGGGCAGGGGGCCTTCCACCGCCTCGTAGACCTCCAGCAGGCTGATGGTCGCCCGCCGGCGGGCCAGGCGGAAACCGCCGCGGGGGCCGCGCTGGCTTTCCACCAGGCCGGCCCGGCCCAGGCGCTGCATCACCTTGGCCAGGTGGTGGTCGGAGACTTTCAGCACCTCGGCCATCTCGCGGGTGGGCCGGGAGCGGCGCTCGTCGCCGGCCAGGAGCGCCATGGCGTGCAGGGCCAGGGACGCCGCCTCGGAGATGCGCAGGTTGTGGTGCATGGCCTCGACTCCTTAATCGAAAACTGGTACCAGAATACCAAATATCGAGCAGCTGTCAACCCCCAAAAGCGAAAAATTTTTTACCGCGGGGTCTGTTTTGGCAATAGCAATGATTTTAGCTTGTTAGCAGGCTAACCCGGTTGCGGGGCGGGCGATGGGGCCAGGCGCGATCACAGGCTGTAGGGCTGGACGGGCAGAGGGTGGACGTCGGGTCCGGGGCGGCGGGGGCGGCGGGGGCGGCTGGGAGCGGCGGGCTGGCGGCGGCGTTGCTGGCGGATGGTGTCTTCCAGTCCGAACTTTTTGATGCGGTATCCGATCTGGCGCAAGGTCAGGCCCAGCTCGCGGGCGGCGTGGGATTGCACCCAATGGTTGCGCTCCAGCGCGGCCACCACCTCACGCCGCTCCAGCTCCTCCAGGCGCGACCAGGCCGTCTCGCCGGCGGCGTTTTCCTGCGCGCTGGCGGGATGGCGCAGCAGGGGCGACAGGTCGGCCAGGTCCACCGGGCCTTCGCCGCCCAGCAGAGTCAGCCGCTCCACCAGATTGGCCATTTCGCGCAGGTTGCCGGGCCAGTGGTAGCGCATGAGCGCGTCCCGGGCCGGGGGCGTGAAGGCCACTCTGCGCCCCAGCTCGCGTTGGCAGCGCCCCGCGAAATGCTCCAGCAAGAGGCCCACGTCGTTGCCGCGCTCGCGCAGGGGCGGCAGGGCGATGGGAAACACGGCCAGGCGATAGTAGAGGTCCTCGCGCATGAGGCCCCGGTCCACGGCCCGGGCCAGGTCCAGGCTGGTGGCGGCGATGAGGCGCACGTCCACCTGACGGCTGCGCCCGCCGCCGGCCGGCTCGTACTCGCGCTCCTGCAAAAGGCGCAGCAGCTTGGCCTGGGCGGGCAAACCCAACTCGGTGATGGCGTCGATGAAAAGGGTGCCGCCGTCGGCCTGGGCCAGGAGGCCGCCGCGGATCTGGCCGTCCGCGCCTGGCTCCCGGCCGAACAACGCGCGCTCGATCTGTTCGGCCGGGCGGCCCAGGCAGGTCAGCTTGAGGAAGGGGAAGCCGGCGCGGGCGCTGTGCTCGTGAATCAGGCGGGCCACCAGGCCCCGGCCGCTGCCCGGCTCGCCCACCAGCAGCACCGTGGCCCGGCTGGGGGCAACCTTCTCCGCCAGACGCTGGACCTCCTGGATGGCGGGGCCCATGCCCGCAAAGGCGAAGCGGTCGCTGCGTTCGGAAAGCTCGGCCCGCAGGCAGTGGTTGGCGCGGCGCAACGCCGCCTCGCGCCGGCGGGCTTGGCGATCCAGGTCCGTCATCATCCCCGCCAGGCCGGCCAGCTTGGTCAGCAGGGCCAGGTCCTCGGCCAGCGGCAGCGGCGGGGCGAAAATCCGGTCCACCCAGATGAGCCCCACCGCCTGGCCGTGCAACGGGACCGGCGCGATCAGCCAGGCGATGGCGGAGCGGTCCAGCTCCGCCGCGCCGGGTGGGTTGGCCAGCGCGATCTCCCGGCCCTGGCGGGTGATGGCCAAGGGCGCGCCGGCTCGGAGCAGCCGGGCCAGGAGGTCTGGCTCCAGGACGTCTGGGGCGCCGGCCGCGAGCGGGTCGAGGTCCACGGCGGCCAAGCTTCGGGGCGGGGACTGGTCTTCGCCGGCCAGGATCAGGCGGGCGCGCCGGGTGGCCAGGCGGGCGGTCAGCAGCTCCAGAAGCTGGCCGGCGGCCGCCTCCAAGTCCAGGGCGTGGACCAGCAGTCCCGTCGCCTCCTCCCACACCTGGCGCCTGATCTCGGCCGTGCGCATCATGGACGTCAAGGGCAGCAAGAAGCGTGCCCCAGGCCGCCGGCGTATGGCCAAGCTGGCGGATCATCCCGCCCGCCCTGGGGGCTGGGGATAATTATGGCGTGTTAAAAGGCAAATAGGGCGGAAAGCCCTGCGGGCGGCGGCCGGCCGGCGCGGCGCGGCCGCCCGGCGGGGAGTCGAAATGTCATACAAAAGGGTAGGTTTGGCGTCAAAGGCTACCAGATGGTAACCACGCGCGGCGCCGTGTAACCAGCCCCGCTGTCGGGCGTGGCGGCGGACCGGGCGGGCCCGTCGGCGCGCGGGGCGAATTTGTGCATAAAAAGTGCTGATTATTAAGTAGATATTAGCTGGGAAGCCCAACGGGGCGGCGACGATTATCTGCTTGCACAACGGCGCGCTTCTGGTAAATTGTGCAAACAGGCTAGAGGCTCTTCTGGCATGGGCTTCTGGTCCAATTGCACAAAGCCCGGTACCCCAGCCGGGCGAAGGGGCCATGACCGGCCACCGGCGGGCGGCAAGCCCGGAAGCCCCGGCGACCGGACAACAGACTCCCCCATGTCTGTAGCCCCAGGTTTCCTACCTCCTCTCCCCCGGCCCCGGGTCCCCCCACACCCGGGGCCCTTCCTTTTGGGGCGGAGCCTGGCCGCCTGAAACCAAGTTGCTCTCGAAGATGAAGCTTTGAGCCCCCTCACCCTCCCCTCTCCCCCGCCCAGCGGGGCGAGGGTGCGGGAAAGAATCCGTGGCTCGCCGCCCGGTGTTTTTCCCGCCCCCTCTCCCCCGGCTTCTGGGGGAGAGGGAGGGGTGGGGGGGCTTCAGCGCTTAGATCGCAACTTGGCGTGAAACTAAATAAAAACTACGAGCTATCAGCCGGCGGGGACCAAAATACTGGCGGCGGCCGGGCTGAGCCGGCCGCCGCTTTTTTGGCTGATCGTCGGCGGCTACAGGCCGGCCTGGACCATGAGGTTGGCCAGGTCGGAGACGCGGCAGGAGTAGCCCCACTCGTTGTCGTACCAGGCCACCAGCTTGATTAGGTCGCCGTGCTGCACCTGGCTGAACTCCACGTCCACGATGCTGGAGCGGGGATCGCCCTTGTAGTCCATGGAGACCAGGGGCTCCTCGCCATAGCCCATGATGCCCTTGAGCGGCCCCTCGGCCGCGGCCTTTAGCGCCGCGCGCAGCTCCTCGGTGGTGGTGGATTTGGCCACCACGGCGGTCAGGTCCACCACGCTGACGGTGGGGGTGGGCACCCGCAGGGAATAGCCGTCCACCTTGCCCTTGAGCTCCGGCAGCACCAGGCCCACCGCCTTGGCCGCGCCGGTGGTGGTGGGGATGATGGAGCAGGCCGCCGCCCGCGCCCGGCGCAGGTCCTTGTGGGGCAGGTCCAGGATGCGCTGGTCGTTGGTGTAGGAGTGCACCGTGACCATCATGCCCTTGACGATCTCGAAGTTCTTGTGGATGACCGAGGTGGGCGGAGCCAGGCAGTTGGTGGTGCAGGAGGCGTTGCTCACGATGTTGTGTTTCTTGGGGTCGTACTGGTCGTGGTTCACGCCCAGCACGAAGGTGGCGTCCACTTCCTTGCCGGGGGCGCTGATGATGACCTTCTTGGCCCCGCAATCCAGGTGGACCTTGGCCTTGGGTCCGGTGGTGAACAGGCCGGTGCTCTCGATGACCATCTGCACGCCCAGTTGGCTCCAGGGCAACTGGGCCGGGTCGCGGAAGCTCAGGCTCTTGATCTCCTTGCCGTTGATCACGAAGCCGTCGTCGTGGTGCTCCACCGTGCCGTCGAAGCGGCCATAGTTGGTGTCATACTTGAACAGGTGCGCGTTGGTGCGCACGTCGCCCAAATCGTTTACCGCCACCACCTCCAGGCTGTCGGGGTAACGCTCCATGATGGCTTTGAGCACCTGGCGCCCGATGCGGCCGAAGCCATTGATGCCTACGCGAACCATGATCTCCTCCCACGCGCTGACTGGTTGGTGAATCGACCAGCTCCGAGCCCCCGCCGGACAAGAGCTTGGCAAGCGGGCTCCGCCCCCGCGACGGACTAGTCCCCGCCCTGGGCCGCGCCACACGGCCCGTGCCGGTTTATATCACATTTTAACTCCAATTGAGAACGCCGCGCGGGGCATCCCGCTCCGCGCGGCGCCGACCAGGCCGGCGGCCGGCGTTGCCAGGCCTTCCCGCGGGCCCTAGTTGTCGTCGAGGCGGAACTCGTTGGCGATCAGGAGGTCGAAGTCCTTCTTCAGGGCCTGGTGCAGGCGGGCGTTGTCCAGGGCGATGGCGCTAAGGCTCGCCACCACCTCCAGAAAACGCACCTCGTCCTCGCTGAACTGGCGCTTGGTGGCGGTGTAGACCCGGAGCACGCCGATGGCCTTCTTGCCCACCACCAGAGGCACCGCCAGCACCGAGCGGATGCCCTCCTCCTTGGCCCGCTGGCCATACTGGAAGTTGGGGTCGGTGCCCGCGTCGGCCAGGTAGACCGCCTCGCCCTTCAAGGCCCGCTTGTCGATGCCGCTCTCGTTCACCAGCACCGGCCCCTTGCGCAGGTAGGCCTGGCTCAGCCCCGCGCAGGCCCCCATGAACAGGCGCTTGCGCTGGGCGCCCAGGATGCGCAGGCAGGCCGCCTTGACCTTCATGGTCTCGGCCACGGCCGCCACGATCTGCTCCAGGACCTGGCTGGGGTCAAGGCTGGCGTTGATCACCTTGGCCACCTGGTACAAAGCCGCGAAGTACTGCTTGTCCTTGTTCGCCATGCGTTCCTCCCCTGGCTGCGCGACGGTTGGGCGCCGCGGAACGAGTCCACCCCGAAGGGCCGCAAAACCCATCGGTATATATTCTGGGGCATGGGCCGGCCGGAAGGGAAGAATTGTCGGCGTCCCGGCGCTCAGCCGGTCTTGAAATCCTGCTTGTTCAGGCGGTGGCGGGTCATCAGCTTGTGCAGTTGGCGGGTGGTGACGCCGGCGGCGGCGGCGGTGGCGTTGATGCGCCCCTTGTGCACGCTAAGAAGCTCGCGCAGGTACTCGCGCTCGGCCCGCTCCACCGCCCGGCGGCGGACCTCGGCCAGGGTGAGGCCCACGTCCGGACCGGTGCGCCCGCTCCGGTCGCCCTGGCCGAACAGGTCGCCGGGAAAACCCTCCGGACTCAGGGCGGGGCCGGACTCCAGGATGTAGGCCCGTTCGATGAGGTTTTCCATCTCGCGGATGTTGCCCGGCCAGGCGTAGTTCTCCAGCGCCTCGGCCACGTCGGGGTGCAGGCCGCGGATGTTCTTGCCGTAGTAGCGATTGAGGCGCTCCAGGAAAAGCTCGGCGAACAGGGGGACGTCCTCGGCCCGCTCGCGCAGGCTGGGTATCTCGATGGGGAAGACGTTGAGCCGGTAATAGAGGTCCTGGCGGAAGCGCCCCTCGCGCACCAGTTGCAGCAGGTCGCTGTTGGTGGCGGCGATGATGCGCACGTCCACCTCGATGGTCTTTTCGCCGCCCACCCGCTCCATGGTGCGCTCGTGCAGTATCTGCAACAGCTTGATCTGGGCGGCGGCGGTGATGGTGCCCACCTCGTCCAGGAAGATGGTGCCGCCGTCGGCGATCTCGAACTTGCCCAGTTTGCGCCGCACCGCGCCGGTGAAGGCCCCCTTCTCGTGGCCGAAGAGCTCGCTTTCCAGCAGGGTGTCGGGGATGGCCCCGCAGTGCACGCTGACGAAGGGCCGGCTCTTGCGGTGGCTGTGGCGATGGATCAGCTTGGCCAGCACGCCCTTGCCGGTGCCGGTCTCGCCGGCCAGGAGCACCGTGGAGCGGGTTGGGGCCACCGAGCGCACCTTCTCGAACACCCGGCGCATCAGGGCGCTGTTGGTGCGCACCAGCTCCAGGCTGTCCTCCTGCCAGAAATGGTCGCGCAGGTATTGCAGCTCCGACTGCATGCGCAGCGACTGCTCGATGCTCTCGCGCACATGGCCGATCTCGGTGGCGGTGATGGGATAGGTTAGGTAGTCGCTGGCTCCGGCCCGCACCGCGCTGACCGCCTCGCGGATCATCTCCTGGGGGGCCATGGCCACCACGAAGGCGCCGGGGAAGTTGTCGCGCAGGGTCATGAGCATGGGGCCGTAGTCGGGCCGGCCCTCCACCAGGGCGGCCTGGCCCAGCAGGCGAAGGTCCACGAACAGATACTCGAAGCGGCGGTGGCTCTGGGCCCAGAGCGCCTCCTGGCTGGAGGCGATGACCACGCTGTATTGTTCGCTGAAGCCCTGGCGCACCGGCCCGATGACCTCGTCGCCGGTTGCCGCGATCAGGATGCGGTTCATGGCTCGTCTTCCCGTTCCCCTGGGCCAAGGCGATTTGTACGGCAGGCTGGCCGAAGCGCACGATCGGGCATATTATATCACTCCGACGGCCCGCGCCAGCCTGGGGCGCCAGGCGCGCGGGGACCGGGCCGGGCGTCCGCCGGAGCCCCCGCAGCATCGTTCAACCCCCGGAGCGGAGACGCGCGGTGGCACAACCAAGCGACAGCGACGCCGGGCAAGCCCCCGCCGAGCGGACCTTGGCCCCGCTGCTCATACTCACCGGCGTCT
The DNA here is from genome assembly GCA_049322275.1 of Thermodesulfobacteriota bacterium. GTDB lineage: Bacteria > Desulfobacterota > Desulfarculia > Desulfarculales > Desulfarculaceae > JACRDC01. The sequence goes on along the minus strand of JBMORH010000053.1, from coordinate 158,799 downwards.
TCTTCTTGAACTTCCTCTCGCGCATCGTGCTGGGGCCGCTGTTGCCGGCCCTGGAGCGCGACCTGGGCCTGACCCACGCCCAGGCCGGCGGCCTGTTCCTGCCGATCTCGGCGGGCTACTTCACCACCCTGCTGCTTTCGGGCTTCATCTCCTCCCGCCTGGGCCACCGCCGCACCGTCATCCTGAGCGGCTGCCTGGTGGGCTGCGCCATGTTGCTGGCCGCGTGCGCGCCCGGCGTCTGGGGCCTGGGCCTGGGCCTGATGCTGCTGGGCCTGGCCGCCGGCCCCTACCTGCCCTCCGGCCTGGCCACCCTGACCGGCCTGGTGCGCCCGGACCACTGGGGCAAGGCCCTGGCCGTGCACGAGCTGGCCCCCAACCTCTCCTTCGTGCTGGCCCCGCTGGTGGCGGTGGGTCTGATGGAACTGGTGAGTTGGCGGGGAGTGCTGGCGTTGCTGGGGCTGGCCTCCCTGGCCTGGGGTATATTCTTCGCCCGCAAGGGCCGGGGCGGGCATTTCCCCGGCCAGTCCCCGGACCTGGGCAGCCTGGGCGCCCTGGCCCGCCGGCCGGCCTTCTGGATCATGATGCTCCTGTTCTGCCTGGGGGTGGGGGGCAGCCTGGGCGTCTACGGCATGCTGCCGCTCTTTTTGGTCAACGAGCGGGGGATGGGGATGGACCAGGCCAACCTGCTGGTCTCGCTGTCCCGTATCACCGGCCTGGGCGCGGCCTTCCTGGCCGGCTGGGCCAACGACCGCCTGGGCTCGCGTCGCACCCTGGCGGCCATCTTCGCGGCCACCGGGCTCGCCACCCTGGGCCTGGGGCTGACTTCCGGGCCCTGGCTGATGGCCTGCCTGTTCCTGCAGCCGGCCCTGGCGGTGTGCTTCTTCCCTCCCGCCTTCTCCAGCCTGGCCCGCCTGGGGCCGGCCAGCGCGCGTTCGGTCACCGTCTCGCTCACGGTGCCGCCGGCCTTCATGGTGGGCGGCGGCATGCTTCCGGCCGCCATCGGCTGGCTGGGCGAGCGCTTCTCCTTCGGCCTGGGCGTGGCCCTTTTCGGCCTGGCGCTCCTGGCCGCCACCCTCATGGTGCTGCGCCTGCGCCTGGAGCCCGCCGCCGGGCCTGGCCGGGTCTAGACAGATCGCCGGCGAAGCCAAGCCCGCAATCAGCCGTCAGCCGGCCGGGCCCTTCCCGCCGCCTCGCATGATATCCACCAGCCGGACCGCCCCGGCCAGGGCCGGCAGCACCCCGGCCACCAAGAAGCGGAAACCGTAGTTGGTGATGGGGGCCAGGGCGATGATGGGCAGCAGGTAGGCCAGCAGGTAGAGGTGCAGCAGGCCCAGCTCCGGGCAGGGCGGGGCGCCGCGCCGGCGGCGCAGCAGGACCACCGCGAAATAGGCCGCCCACATGGCCACCCAGTGCGGCCGCCACTGGTACTGCGGCCGCAGCGGGGGCAGAAAGCCCAGGGCGTAGAGGCTGCGCAGCCACAGCGAGCGCAGCACCTCCCAAGGATGCTCCAGCCAATACCAGGGGTGGGGCAGGTGGTCGTCCACGGCCAGCGTCCAGGCGATGGGCGGGAAGATGGTCCAGCCCCCGCCGGCCATGTGGTTGCGCCAGGCCAGGAAGACCAGCGCGGCCAAGGCCAGGAGCGCGGCCAGGCCGGCCTCGCGCATCAGCCGCGGCGGGCGGTGATAGATCGCCAGCCAGACCAGCGGCAGGGGGGCGTAGAACATCAGGTTGGGCCGGCACAGGTAGAGCGGCCCCAACAGCGCCAGGCCCAGCACCCGCGCCCAGGCCTTGTCCTCGCGCACCCCAAGCAGCAGCAGGTGCAGGTGCAGGGCCACCAGGATCAGCAGCAGGTTCTCCGAAAGCAGTCGGCCGGTGTAGTGGCGCTCCACGTCCAGATAGCCGAAGGCCAACAGGCAAGCCAGGAAGACGGCCTGGGCCAGGGGGCCGAGCCCGCGCCGAAAGGCCAGGAAGATGAGTCCCAGGCTCAGGCCCAGCATGCCGCCCTGGAGCACGTAGACCCAGCCCGGCATCGGCGCGCCGATCAGGGCGTAGGCCCCGGCCAGGAAGTAGACGTAGAGGAAGCCGGCCGGGCCGGTGTAGGCCCCCGGCATGCCCGGCAGCCACCAGCGCCCGTCCAGCACCTCCAGGGCGCGCTGGTGATAGAAGCTCCAGTCGTCGCGGGGGTCGGCCTCCAGGGGCAGGCCGAGCTCCGGCCAGTAGCGGACCAGGTTCAGTCCGGCCATCAGGATGGTCGGCAGCAGCAGGACGGCGAGCCGGGCCGGTCTGGAGCCGGCCAAGTCGGGTTGCGCCATTGTGGGGTTGTCCGTCATGACCGGCCGCGACCTCCCTGGTGGGCGCCGCCGGGGGGGCGGCGCGGGTGAGCACGGCTGCATTATCCCCGCTCAGGGGGCGGCGGGCAAGCCAGGGGCCGGGCCGGGGCGCTGCGCCCCGGCCCGGCATGGGGCAATGGTCAGGCCGCCTCGGCCTCCATCGGCAGGGGTTTGAGGTTGGCCGGCTTGAAGATCAGCTGCATCAGCACCACGGCGGAGAACAGGGCCAGCCCGATCACGTCCAGGGTCCAGGTGGGGATGCGCGTGACGCCGGGCAGGAACCACAGCCCGCCTGCGGGCAGCTCGATGGCCGGCCAGAACAGGGCGGCTGAGGCCACCACCAGCATGACGGTCTCCAGCCAGGTGGCGCGGCGGAACATGAAGCGCTCCAGAACCGCGGCGAAGGCCACCAGGCCCAGGGTGGTGGTGAGCATGGTCATGCCCACCTGCCAGTGGAAAAGCTCGTAGTCCGGGCCGATGCCCAACAACGGGCGGTAGGCCATGACGATGGGGATGATGTAGAGGCCCTTGGCCAGCTTCCAGGAGACCATGGCGGTGGCCATGGGGCTGGCCCCGGCGATGCCGGCCCCGGCGAAGCTGGCCAGGCTCACCGGCGGGGTGACGTTGGCGTCCTGGGAATACCAGAAGACGATCATGTGGGTCACCAACAGCGGCACGCCCATGTCCAGCAAGGCCGGGCCGGCCAGGGTGGCCAGCACGATGTAGCTGGCGGTGACCGGCAGGCCCATGCCCAGCACCAGCGAGGCCAGGCCGATGAGCAGGATGGCCAGCACCACGCTGCCCTGGCTCATATCCAGCACCAGGCTGCTGAACTTGAGCCCCATGCCGGTGAGGCTGACCATGCCCACGATGATGCCGGCGGCGGCGCAGGCCACGCTGACCATGATGGCGTTGCGCGCGCCTTTTTCCAGGGCGTCCAGGAGCACCCGCAGGCTCATGCGAGTGCTCTTGCGCAGCATGGCCGCCAGGTAGGTGCTTATCACCGCCACGAAGCCGGCCATCATGGGCGAGAAGTTCTCCAGCAGCACGTAGATCAGGATCGCCAGCGGGATGATGAAGTGCAGTCCGTCCTTCAGGACCTTGCCCACCTTGGGCAGGCTCTCCTTGGGCTGTCCCACCAGGCCGTACTTCTTGGCCTCGAAATGCACGAACAACAGCACCGTCAGGTAATACATGATGGCGGGAACGAAGCTGACCTTGATGATGGTCAGGTAGCTGGTGCTGGTGAACTCGGCCATGAGGAAGGCTCCGGCTCCCATGATCGGCGGCATGAGCTGGCCGCCGGTGCTGGCCGCGGCCTCGATGGCCCCGGCCACTTGGGGGCGGTAGCCCACCTTCTTCATCATGGGGATGGTGAAGCTGCCGGTGGCCACCACGTTGCCCACCGCCGAGCCGCTGACCGAGCCCATGAAGCCGCTGGCGATGACGCTGGTCTTGGCCGGGCCGCCGCTGAAGCGGCCGGTGATGGCGTGGGCGATCTCGATGAAGAAGTTGCCCCCGCCGCTGGCGTCCAAGAACGCGCCGAAGAGCACGAAGACGAAGACGAAGGTGGCGGCCACGGCCAGGGGCAGGCCGAAGACGCCCTCGGTGGTCAGCCACAGGGTGGTGGCGATGCGCTCCAGGCTGTAGCCCTTGTGGGCGAAGACGTCCGGCATGTAGGGGCCGTACATGGCGAACAGGATGCTGGCCGCGCAGATGCCGGTCATGATCAGGCCGATCACCCGACGGCAGGCCTCCAGCACCAGCACGATCCCCACCACGCTGACCAGATAGTCCTCGGCGCTCCAATCGCCCTGGCGTTCGAAGATGTCCTGCAGGAAGTAGACGATGTAGAAGCAGACCGCCATGGAAACCAGCACCAGGCCGATGTCCAGCAGCAGCCAGATGCTCAGGCGGTCCTTCTTGGCCCTGGCGAAAGGCGGGCGCAGCAGGAAGGTGAGCGCCAGGATGGCGCCCAGGTGGACCGAACGCTGCACCATGGCCGGCAGGGCGGTCAGGCCGGCGGTGTAGAGCTGGAAAAGGCTCAGCGCGATGGCCAGCACGGAGACGGCCTTGGCCACGGCCGCCGCCACGGCCTGGTCGCGGCCGGCGGGGGCGGCCGCTTGGGGTTTGGGGTCGTTGCTCATTTTTGTGTTTCGCTCCCGTCGTGTGCGCGGCCGGCCAAAGCCGCCAGCCGCCGCCAAAGCTTTTGGGCCAGGTTCACCGGCCGGACGCTGACCAACACCGCCTGGCCCGGAGCCAGGGCCGAGAGGTTCACCTCGCCGCCGTCCCAGACGATGGTGTGATCGACCCCTGGGCTGCCCACGCGCAGCACGAAACTGCCCAGGGGCCAGTGCATGCCCTCGATGACCTGCAGGGAGCCCCGGCCGGTGAGGCGGCCTCGGCCGGGCAGCTCGCCCATGCCGGCGCCGAACATGACCAGGCGCTCTTCCTCCACATAGATGTTGCCCGTCTCGTCAACGCTGTGCTCTTCCCAGATGGGGGTCTTGTCCACGGAATGCACGTAGCGCAGGGTGAAGCGTTCGCCGGGCATGAGCGGCAGTTGCAGCAGGGGGGCGCCGCCCTGGACCGGGGTCACGCTCAGCACCAGGCCGCCCGGCGTCAGCCAGCCCCAGCAGAGAGCCGCCCCGGCCAGCCCGGCCAGCGCGATGAGCGCCAGCCGGGCCGGCGGGAGCCGGCGCACTTACTTGGCCTTGGGCATCAGCTTGTCGGGGACGGCGACGCCCTTTTCCTTCAGGTACTTGATGGCGCCGGGGTGCAACGGGATGGGCGATTTGCTCACCGCGTTCTCCGGGGTGGTGTACTTGGCGAAGGGGTGGATTTTTTGCAGATAGGCGTTCTGGTCGTAGAGCGCCTTGGTCAGACTGTAGACCATATCCTCCGGCTGGCTGCTCTGCACGATGATCACGTTCCACACGCTGATGGTGGGCACCGGCTGGTCCACCCCGCGGTAGCCGCCGGCCTCGATGGTCCAGGGGGCGTAGAAGCCGTAGGCGTCGGTGACGGCCTTCTGTTGTTCGGGGGTGAAGGCGACGATCTCGATGTCGTGGGTGGTGGCCAGGTCCATGATGGAGCTGGTGCCGGGCGCCACCACCCAGAAACCGGCGTCCACGGTGCGGTCGCGCATGGCGTTGGCGGTCTCGTTGAACGACAGCCGGCGCACGTCGAAGCTTTCCAGGGGCACGCCGGCCGCCTTGAGCACCAGCTCGGCCATGAAGGCGGTGCCGGAGCCGGGCGCGCCGATGCTGATCTTCTTGCCCTTGAAGTCGGTGATGTTCTTGATGCCCGATCCCTTCAGGGTCACCACGTGCAGGACGTTGGGGTACATGGAGGCCATGGAAAGGATCTTCTGGGGCTTTCCCTTGAAGGAGCCCTCGGCGTTGTAAGCCTGGTAGGCCACGTCGCCCATGATGAGCCCGATGATGGTCTCGCCCTTGTGGGCCAGCTTGACGTTCTCCACGCTGGCGCCGGTGACCTCGGCCACGGCCTTGACGCCGGGCACGTGCTTGGACCATATCTCGGCCAGGCCGCCGCCGTAGGGATAGTAGACGCCGCCGGTGCCGCCGGTGCCGATGCTGATGAAGGTGGTCTTGGCCCAGGCCAGTCCGGACAGGGCCAGCAGCAAGGCCGCGGCCAGGGCCAGGATGAGGTTGGCTTTCTTCATTGCGAGTCCCTCCCCGTCAGATAGTGTATGCGCCGGAGCCGGCCGAGGCCGGCCTCCCGGTCGATGCTAGTCGGTGACCGTCTTCACGATCAGGGTCACCTCGCCGGGCTTGTCGGTCATGCCCTTGACCGGGTAGGCGAAGCTGATGCTCTTGCCCGGATCCAACAGGCCCTTCTTTTCGCTTTCCGGCAAAAGGCCGCCCACGGCCTTGCCGTTGTCCAGGAAGATGTTCACCTTGAAGCGCTGGGGTTTGTCGCTGACGTTCTTGAGGGCGACCTTGAAATGCAGTGACGGCTGCTTTTGATAATCGGCAAAATAGCACTGGAAGGCTTCCAGCTTGGCCGCCGGGGCGATCTCGCTGCCCAGCTTGCCGGGCGCCGCGCAATCGAACATGGTCGGCGCGGGCTTGGCCGCGGCGGCGGGTTTGGCCGCTGGCGCCGCGGGCGCGGTCTCCACGCCGGCGCACCCGGCCAGGGCCAGCGCCATGACGCCCACGCCGGCCAGGCTCCAGAGTCCCCAGGATTTGAGTCGCATGCCTTTTCCTCCTGCCAAGGTTAACGGATCGAAGGCGTTGGCGGCGGCCACCCATTCCTCGTGGCGGCCGTTTGTCGCCGGCGTCCCCGTTCAGTCTCCAGCAAGGCGCTGAAAAATTCCGCCCAGGGGGCGTTCCCAGCGTCGGTTGGCCAACCAAACATGACCACCTATCAGAAACAGGTTATCACTTCGGGACGGCGCTTTTCGGCGCGTCGCCCCGGAGCGCCTGGTCGCGCGGCGGCGAGCCGGGGCCGCGCACGCCCATGTCCTGGTAGCGCCGCCAGAGCTGGGCCAGGTCGCCCTCGGTCAGGCTGCGGGCGCGCTCCGGCTGTTTCTGGCGGATCGCATCCACGATGCGGTGGTGGTAATCCAGCACCGCCCGGCTGGTTTCGATGCTCAGGTTGCCTTCCAGGCTGTCCACCAAAAGTTGCAGCACGGTACCGCAAAGCGCCGACAGGAGCGAATTGCCGGTGATGGCCACCAGGCGGCGGTGGAACTCCAGGTTGGCCACCCGCAGGGCCTTGGAATCGTTGATGACTTGCTCGGCCTGCGTCAGCGCCCCCTCCAGTTCGGCCAGGCCTTCGGGGCTGGCGTGGCTGGCGGCCCGGGCCGCGGCCGGCGGCTCCAGCATCAGGCGCAGTTCGAACAGGTGGTCCAGGGTGATGGCCCCGCCCTCCAGCAGGTTGGTGATGCTGGCCACCAGGGGCTTCTCGTAGGCCCTGGCCACGAAGGTGCCCCCGCCGGCCCCTTTTTGCACCCGCAGGATGCCGGCCAGCTCCAGGGTGCGGATGGCCTCGCGCACCACCACCCGCGACACGCCGAACTGCTCGGAGAGGTCGCGCTCCGAGGGCAGGCGCTCGCCCAGGGCCAGTTTGCCCGAAAGAACCCGCTGGCGGATGGTCTGGGCCACCTGCTCGTAGGCCTTGTTGCGCTTGATGGCGGTGAATGTCTTGGCCGCTGGCGCCACGTGGGGCTCCGTGTGGGGTTTGCGGGGCGGTTTCGGGCGGGAATGCTGGTCTAATGTTAGACCATGGCTATATAACGGCTATCTTGCCAAGGCCCGCGCCGCCCTGTCAAGGCAGAAACGGCACGGGGTCCCGCAACTGGCGCGGAGCGGGCGCGTCGCGAGCAATTATCGGTATTCGCCTAGGCAAAAGATGGTATATACTCAAATTGTGAATTTATGGTGACATTTGATGGCTTTTCTGTGAAGGCGGGTACATCTTGCGGGGGGCTTGGTTGGAGGGCGATCTGATGGCGCATAGCGTAAGGGAATCAGATGCCCGCCCCCCAGGCGCCCCCCAGCGACGCGGCCGCCAGCGCCGCAAGGAGGTTAATCATGCGCCTGAGCCTATCGAGCCGGATATCCATCCTTTTCGCCGCGGTGTTCCTTGCCAGCCTCCTGCCGATTTTCGTTTGGGCCCTGCCCAAGATCGCCCACAACCTGCTGGAGGAGAAGAAGGCTGGCCTCAGGGCCGTGGTCGAGGTGGCGGTGCACGCCATCGCCAGCCTGGATCAAGAGGTGGGCCAGGGCAAGCTGACCCGCGAGGAGGCCCAGCGCCGGGCCTTGGCATTGGTGCGGGCCATGCGCTACGGCCCGGAGGGCAAGGACTATTTGTGGATCAACGACACCCGGCCCTACATGGTCATGCACCCCTATGTAACCAAGCTTGAGGGGCAGGATCTGAGCGACTACAAGGACCCCCAGGGCAAGAAGCTCTTCGTGGCCATGGTGGAGGTGGCCAGGAGCGCCGGGGCGGGCTTCGTGGACTACATGTGGCAGTGGAAGGACGACAAGAACCGGATCGTGCCCAAGATATCCTACGTGCGCCTGTACCAGCCCTGGGGCTGGATCGTGGGCAGCGGGCTTTACATCGAGGACCTGCGCGCCCAGACCAGCGCCCTGACCTGGGGCATCGCCCTCAGCGCCGGCGGCCTGGGCCTGGTCCTGGCCGTGCTGGGGCCGTTGTACATCTGGCGGGTCAGCCGCCGGCTGGGCGGGCTGGCCGACGACCTGCACCGGGTGAGCGAGGAGCTCAGCCTGGCCTCGGAGCAGGCCCAGGCCTCCAGCGAGCGCCTGAGCGACGGGGCCAGCCAGCAGGCGGCGGCCCTGGAGCAGTCCAGCTCCGCCCTGGAGCAGATCGCCAGCATGGGCCGCCACACCGCCGAGCGCACCGGCCAGGCCCAGGCCGCCCGCCACAAGGCCCAGGCCACCCTGGACCAGGCCGGCGCCCTGCTGGGCCAGATGGGCGCGTCCATGCAGAGCCTGCGCGCCTCTGGCGAGCAGATGGCCCGCATCATAAAGGCCATCGACGAGATCGCCTTCCAGACCAACCTGCTGGCCCTGAACGCCGCGGTGGAGGCGGCCCGGGCCGGCGAGCAGGGGGCCGGCTTCGCGGTGGTGGCCGAGGAGGTGCGCTCCCTGGCCCGGCGCGCGGCCGAGGCGGCCCACAGCACCCAGGAGCTGATCGAGGGTTCGGTGCAGGAGATCGGGCGCGGCGACGACCTGGCCCGCCAAAGCGGGGAGGCCTTCAGCGTGGCCCTGGCCGAGAACCGCACCATCGGCGAGCTGGTGGACGGCATGGCGGCCTCGGCCCAGGAGCAGGCCAAGGGCATCGACCAGGTGAACCGGGGGGTGGCCGAGGTGGACCAGGTGGTGCAGGCCAACGCGGCCGCGGCCCAGGAGAACGCCGCCAGCGCCATCACCCTTTCCCACCAGGCGCGGGCCGTGGCCGACCGGGTGGACCGGCTGCACGCGGTGATCCGGGGGCGCAGGAGATAGGACGGCGGGAGCCGCGCGCCGTATTTGCGGCTATTCGCCCCGCCCCACCGGCATGGCCAGCAGGGGCTCGTGGGCGGCGGGCAGGCCCAGCGCGCCGGCCAGCCGGCGGTTGTCGAAAGCCCCCACGATGCCGGCCCGGAGCCCCAGGGCCTCGGCCTGGAGGAATACGTTCTGCCCGGCGTGGCCGGCCTCGATGTGGGTGTAGACCACCCCCCGCTGGCCATACTTGCCGGTGCAGCGCTGATACTCGCCGGTGATGACGATGATCACCGGGGCCTTGGCCATCCAGGCCTGGCCGTGGCTGGCCTGGGCCAGATCCCGGCGCAGGTCGCCGGGGCGGGTCTGGGCCAGGCCGTGCTCGCCGGGGCGGTAGTGGTAGCAGCCCGCCGCCAGGTTTTCCACCCGGTCCGCGCCCACCACCGCGTAGACGTCCAGGGGATAAAGCGCCCCGGCCGAGGGCGCGGTCTTCAGTTCGAGCCCGTGGCGGCGGGCGGTGACGCCGTAGGCCGCCCAGAGCAACTGGGATAGCTGCTGCCGGCTCAGGGCCTGGTCGGCGAAGCTCCGCCAGGTGCGCCGGCTGGCCAGGGCTTCCTCCACCGACACCGCGCCCTTTTGGCTGGGCGGCGGCAGGCCGGCGTCGCTGGCGTGGGAGCAGGCGGCCAGCAGCAGGCCGCCGCCGGCCAGGGCCAACGCCGCCAAAACCCGCGGGAGCCAGGCATCCATCTTCCTCTCTCCGGTTCAGGGCTCCAGGCGGCAGCCCAGGATGTTGCGCATGCGGCTGAGCGCGAACTCGTGGGCCTGGGGGTCGAAATCGGCCACCGCCTCGGTGTGGACCACCACCTCCAGGTCGCGGTTGCGCAGGTCCGAGCAGGTTTCCATCACGCAGATGGAGGTGCAGACCCCGGCCAGGTGGATCTCGTCCACGCCCTCGCGCCGCAGGATGGCCTCCAGGTCGGTGCCGAACAGCGCGCTGTAGCGGCGCTTGGCCACGAAATGTTCGCCGGGCCGGACCTCGAAGCCCTCGATCAGACTGGCGCCGGGCGTGCCGACCACGCAGTGGGGCCTAAACAGGGTGAACTCCTTGTCGTCGGGGGCGTGCTGGTCGGCCACGAAGACAATGACCGAGCCCTCCCGGCGATGCCGGGCCAGCAGCTCCCGCACGCGGGGCGCTATCCGCGCGGCCTGATCGCCGCAATACAGGGCCCCGGCCGGATCGAGGAAATCATGCAGCATGTCTATGACCAGTAAGGCCTTGCGCGCCATCTTCTTCAATCTCCGCGAGCGGGGAGGCCAAGTTGTGTATAGTAATTTATAATCTATAGCCAAGGCCTGCGCGTTGGCAAGCCGCCGGCGAGGTCGGTCCGCGCTGATCGCGCGGCTGGCCGCCCGCCGGATCGAGACCACCGGACCGGCCCTGCGCGCGATGAGGCGGCGCGGCGTAAGATACCAGCAAAGGCAACCTGGATGAATCCCATCGACCTGCCCCGCTCCGATGATGGCCAGAACCCGGCCGCCGCCGAACCGCGAGGCCCTGGACGCGCGCACTGGTTAGGCCTGGTCTTCGCCGTGGCGGTGATCGCCGCCACCCTGGCCGCCGTGGTCCAAACCCGAAGCCTGCACCAGCGCGCGCTGGAACAGAACCTATCCACCATGGCCGCCGCGGCTTTCGGCGTCCTGGAAACCTGGGCCCATGCCCGCCTGGAGCAGGTGCTGGGCTGGGCCGCCCACCCCGCGGTGCAGGCCCTGGCCAGCCAGGACGCGGCCGGACCGGCCGGCCCAGGCCACGCCGACCGGATGACGGCGGCGCTGGGCCAGGCCCCCGGCGGCGTCCACGCCTGGGCCGCCATCGCCCTGGTCTCCTCCCGCCGCCAGAACCTGTATGCCTGGGGCATGGGCTCCGATGGGGCCGTCAATCCCCTGGCCGACCACGGCGACCTGCTGCGCCTGGTCTTCAGTGGCAGGTCGGTGATGGCGCCCTTTTGGCCGCGCGCGTCCGGCGACGGCCCGGCTGGGCCGCGCCCCCTGATCGTCTTCGCCGCGCCGGTCTCAGACGGCGCGGGACGGGTGCTGGCGGCCTTGATCATGGCCCAGGACCCCGCCGCCGAACTGGCCGGCCACCTGCGGGCCTGGCGCATGGACCAAGGTCGACACCTGGTGGTCTTCGACCACGAGGGCCGGGTCATTTTGGACACTGCGGCCGCCGCCGCTGGCGAGTCCGCCAGCCTGCCGCCGGGCTCGCCTCTGCTGACCAATCAGCCCGGACAGGGGCGGATCGGACTGGACCTGGAGGGCCACGCCGACCACCGGGAACGGATGGTGGTGGGGGCCTGGAGCCATCTGCCGGAGATGCGCCTGGGCCTGGCGGTGGAGATGGACCGCGCCGAGGCCAACGCCGCGCTGGCGTCCCTGCGGGGCATGCTGGTCTTCGGCGCCTCCCTGCTTCTGGGCGTTTTCTTCGGCCTCTGGCATTGGCTGGCGCGCAGCCAGCGCCGGGGCGCGGAACTGGCCCAGGCCCTGGCCCAGGCCAACCGGCGGCTGAACCAGGAGGTGGATCATTGCCGCCTGGCCGAGACCGAACTGACCGCCAGTCGGGAGCGCTACCGCCAGCTCTTCGACCAATCCGGGGAAATCATCATCGTGGCCGAACTGGACCCCCAGGGACGGCCCGGCGTCATCAACGAGGTCAACCGCGCCGCCTGCGAGCTCCTGGGATACCAGGCCGCGGAGCTGGCCGGCCGCGATCATCGGCTCGTCTTGTCGCCGCTTTCCGGGGCCGGGTTCGATCCGCTCCCAGCCGCCGGCGCCCAGGCCCAGGAGGGCGAGACCCAGCTCCGGGCCAAGGACGGCGAATTGATCCCGGTGGCCTTCAATCTCAGGGCCCAGCGGTTGGACGGCCAGACGGTGGCCTTGTGGCGCATGCAGGACATCCGCCAGCGCCGCGAGGACCAGCGCAAGCTGCGCGAGCGCGAGGCCCGCCTGGGCGTCATCGTCGATGGTTTCGAGGGCTTCATCTACATCTGCTCCGACCAGTTCCGCCTGGAGTTCGTCAACCATAACCTGCGCCGCCACCTGGGCCGCGATCCGGTGGGCGAGCTGTGCCACCAGGTCCTGCACGGCGCCGAAAAGCCCTGCGCCTGGTGCAGCGACGGAACCATCCTCTCCGGACAGACCGTGCGCCGCGAGACCTACAACCCCAGCGACCGCCGCTGGTACTATTCGGTCCTGGCCCCCCTGGTCCACCCCGACGGCCGCGTATCCAAGCACGGCATGATGCTGGACATCACCGACCGCAAGCGGGCCGAGCAGGAGCTGGCCAGCCAGGAGGGCCTGCTGCGCTCGGTGCTGGGCTCGCTGCCGGCGCACATCGCGGTGCTCAATTCCCAGGGCGTCATCATCGCCGTGAACCAGGCCTGGAGCGCCTTCGGCCATGCGCGGGGCGGCCGCGAGGAGACCATGGGCGTGGGGGCCAACTACCTGGAGGCCACCCAGCGGGCGGCCCAGGCCGGCGATGACCTAGCCCGCCAGGCCCTGGAGGGCATCCAGGCCGTCATGCGGCGCAAGCGCGACTCCTTCAGCCTGGAATACCTTTGCCCGGAGCCTGGCGGAGCCGAACGCTGGTTCCTGCTCAGCGTCACCGCCCTGGAGCGGGCCGAGGGCGGGGTGGTGGTGAGCCATCTGGACGTGAGCGAAAGAGTCGTGGCCCAACGGGCGGTGCTGGAAAGCCAGGCCCGCTACCGCAGCCTGGTTGACGATCTGCCCCTGGCGGTGGTGCTGATAAGGAACGGCCGGGTGGTCTTCGCCAACGGCCAGGCCCTGCGCACATTCGGCGTCGACAGCCAGGACGATTCGATCCTGGACACCCCGCTGGAGTTCGTCGCCAGCGGGGAGCGGGAGGGCCTGGAGGCGCTGCTGCGCGAGCGCCTGGGGCAGGATGCGGGCCAGCCGGTCCGACTGGAAATCACCCTGCGGCGGGTCAACGGCGAGGAGTTCGCGGCCGAGGTGCACGCGGCGGCGCTGGTGCTGCAGGGCGAGCCGATGCTGCAACTGGTCGTCAGCGACATCACCGAACGCAAGCAGGCGGAGCGAACCATTAGCGTGCTGGCCAGGTTCCCGGCGGAGAACCCGAACCCGGTGTTGCGCGTCTCCCGCCAGGGCGAACTGCTCTACGCCAACCCGGCCAGCCAACGGATATTGCACGCCTGGAGCCGCCGGGTGGGCGACCAGGTGCCCGAAACCTGGCGCCCGGCCCTGGATGAGGCCATGGCCAGCGGGCACAACCAGAGCTACGAGATTAGGGTGGACGGACGCTTCTACGCCTTCGTGCTGGCGCCGGTGCCGGAGGGCGACTACCTGAACCTCTACGGCAACGACGTCACCGAGCGCAGACTCTACGAGGAGAGGCTGGCCGCCAGCGAGGCCAACTACCGCGCCATCTTCAACTCGGTGGCCGACGCCATCTTCGTCCACGAAGTCAACGACGGCTCCATCGTCGATCTTAACCAGTCCGCCCTGGATCTCTACGGCTACTCCCTGGCCGAGGCGCGCCAATTGGACGTGGGCAGCCTAAGCGCCGGGCCGCCCTATCACGGCCAGGAGCAGGCGCTGGAGAAGATCATGCGCGCCGTGGCCGGCCAGCCCCAGGTCTTCGAGTGGCTGGCCCGGCGCAAGGATGGCTCGCTGTTCTGGGCCGAGGTCAGCCTGAAGCGGGCCTTCATCGGCGGCGACGACCGCCTGCTGGCCATGGTGCGCGACATCAGCCAGCGCAAGCAGGCCGAGGAGCAGATACAGCTGTTGGCCAAGGTTTTCGAGAACACCATCGAGGGCATCACCGTCACCGACCTGCGCGGCAACATCCAGATGGTCAACCCCGGCTTCACCCACATCACCGGCTACAGCGCCGAGGAAGTGGTGGGGCGCAACCCGCGGGTGCTCAAAAGCGACCGCCACGACGAGGTGTTCTACGAGAATATGTGGCGGGAGATCACCGAGCGCGGCCACTGGAGCGGCGAAATCTGGAACCGGCGCAAGAGCGGCGAGGCCTATCCGGAGTGGCTGACCATCAACGTCATCAAGGACAGCCAGGGCCAGACCACCCACTACGTGGCCCTGTTCCACGACATCACCGAGATCAAGCGCAGCGAGGAGAAGATCAAGCACCAGGCCTATCACGACGCGCTCACCGGCCTGCCCAACCGCCAGCTTTTCAACGACCGCCTGGAGGTGGCCCTGGCCCGCGCCCGGCGCAACCGGACCCAGGTGGCGGTGATGTTCCTTGATCTGGATCACTTCAAGACCATCAACGACAGTCTGGGTCACGCGGTGGGCGATTTGCTGCTGCAGGGCGTGGCCCAGCGGCTGAGCGAGGCGGTGCGTCAGGAGGACACCGTCAGCCGCCTGGGCGGAGACGAGTTCATCATGATCCTGCCGGACGTGGACGACGCCGACGACGCGGTGGCCGTGGCCGGGCGCATCATCGAATCCTTGGAAAAGCCTTTCACCCTGCGCGGTCACGATCTCTATATCACCAGCAGCGTCGGCATAACCATCTTCCCCAACGACGGTGGCGACCTGGAAACCCTGGTCAAGAACGCGGACATGGCCATGTACCTGGCCAAGGAGGAGGGGCGCAACACCTTCCGCCTGTTCACCCCGGCCATGAACGAACGCGCCCGCCACCGCCAGGAGCTTTTGGGCAAGCTGCGCAAGGCCCTGGAGCGGGGCGAGTTCCTGGTCTATTACCAGCCGCAGGTCGATCTTGGCTCCGGCCGGGTGGCGGGCATGGAGGCCCTGGTGCGCTGGCAGACCCAGGACGGCCGTCTGATCCTGCCGGGCCAATTCATCCCCCTGGCCGAGGAGACCGGCCTGATCGTGCCCATCGGCGAATGGGTGCTGGAGGAGGCCTGCCGCCAGGCCGCGGCCTGGGTCAGGGCGGGTCACTCCCACCTGCGCCTGGCGGTGAATCTCTCGGCCCGCCAGTTCAACCAGCCGGGCCTGGTGGAAATCGTCGGCGGCATACTGGAGCGCACCGGGCTGCCCCCAGGGCGCCTGGAGCTGGAGATAACCGAGAGCACCGTGATGACCAATCTGGAGGCGGCGGCCGACATCCTGCGCCGGCTGCACGAACGGGGCGTCAAGCTGGCCCTGGACGACTTCGGCACCGGCCACAGCTCGCTGTACTACCTCAAGCACTTCTCCATCGACGTGCTCAAGATCGACCGCTCCTTCATCGTGGATTTGCCCGAAGACCAGGATGCCGCGGCCATCGCCGAGGCGGTGGTGTCCATGGCCCGCAGCCTGGGGCTCAAGGTTCTGGCCGAGGGGGTGGAAACCGAGGCGCAGCTCGACTTTCTGCGCGCCCTGGGCTGCGACCAGGTGCAGGGCTTCATCTTCAGCCGGCCGCTGCCGGCGGCCAGTTTCGAGCGCGCGCTGGAGGAGGGGTTGCAGGGCTACGGCGTCTAGGCGCGTGGCCGAGAGGGCCGCCTCGTTTGGGAGCCGACCGCGGGATCGCACCGCCAAGCGGGGGCGAGGGGCTGGAGAAAAAAGCCTGCGGCTTGCCACCCGGCGTTATCTTCGGCCCCCACTCCCCGGCTTCTGGAGGAGAGGGAGGGGTGAGGGGCTTGACTGGTCTGAGACCAGCTTGATATTAGGCGCCGGGCGGCGGAGGGACGGCCTCGGCCAGGGGGTGGCCGGCCCAGCGCACCCTGGGCACCACCGGCTGATGATCCAGGCGGGTGCAGAAGTCCAGGTCGGCCGCCTGGCCCA
This sequence comes from Thermodesulfobacteriota bacterium, assembly GCA_049322275.1. Classification (GTDB taxonomy): domain Bacteria; phylum Desulfobacterota; class Desulfarculia; order Desulfarculales; family Desulfarculaceae; genus JACRDC01. Next base: position 142,706 of record JBMORH010000053.1, on the reverse strand, counting down.
GAACCCGCAGGCGCTCCGCGCCCTCGCTGGCCAGCAGGCGCGCGCGGATGGGGGTGAAATCGGGCGGCGCGCCCGCCAGGCAGCGCTCCAGGCGCCAGGCGGCCAGGTCGTCCTCCAGGGCCGGGGTGCGGGCCTGAAAGCCCATGGGCAACAGCGCCAGCCGGGGCGGGGCCAGGGACAGCAGATGCTGGGCCAGGGCGGCGGAGTTGGCGAAGGAGCCATAGAAGACCGCCTCCGCCTTGGCCAGCCGGCCCACGGCCTGGGTGCCGGCGCTGGTGGTCAGGATCACCATCCGCCCGGCCGGGTTCAGCCCGGCCGCCCCCGCCGGCGAGTTGTCGCCGTCGAAGCCGGCCGGGGGCAGGCCGCCGCGTTCGCCGACCAGCAGCCAGTCCGGGTGGTCCGCCTTGAGGGCGTAGGCCTCGCGCAGGTCGGCGATGAGCGCCACCCCGGCGGCGCCGGCGGCCAGAAACGCGATGACGGTGTTGCTGGCCCGGAACACGTCGAAGATCACCACCGGCTCGCGCACCCGCTCCAGCCCCTCCAATCCCCGCAGGGTGACGATCTCCATGCCGGCCTCAGCGGCCGTCCAGCGCCCGGCGCACGTGGCCCAGGAGCTGGGAGATGTCGTAGGGCTTGAAGAGAACCCCGTTGGGCTCGTGTTTCTGCAAGCTGATGCCGGCCTGCTCCCCGCCGTGGCCGGTGGCCACCAGCACCTTGACGCCGGGCTGGCATCGGCGCAGGCGGCCCATGCACTCCGCCCCGTCCATGACCGGCATGGCCAGGTCCATGATGACCAGCGCGTAGGGTCGGCCCTCCTGGAGGGCGTCCGCGCACATTTCCAGGGCCTGCAGACCGTTGGCGGCCGTGTCGGCCTGATAGCCGAAGGCCTCCAGCATCTCGCGCACGATGTCGCGGATGTGCTCCTCGTCGTCCACCACCAACACCCGTTCGCCGTTGCCCTCTGGCCGGCGGCCCCGGACCTCCGCCGCCGTCTCGGCCGCGGGGTTGGCCTGGGCGACGGGCAGGTAGATGGAGAAGCGCGAGCCCTTGCCCTGGTCGCTTTCCACCCAGATGTGGCCGCCGTGGCTTTTCAGGATCGAGTAGACCACCGAAAGACCCAGCCCGGTGCCCTTGCCCGGCTCCTTGGTGGTGAAGAAGGGATCGAAGATGCGCTGCATCACCTCCGGAGGCATGCCCGCGCCGCTGTCGGCCACCTCCGCCTGGACGAACGACCCGCCGCCCAGCCAGGGGTTGGCGTCGGGCCCGCGGCCCAGGTCCACCAGCCGGGTGGAGAACGACACCTGGCCGCCGCCGTGGATGGCGTCGCGGGCGTTGATGGCCAGGTTCATCAGCACCTGCTCCAGTTGGCTGGCGTTGCCCACGATGGGGGGCAGATCCGGGGCCAGGTTCAGCTTCAGCTCGATGGCCGGCGGCGCGGCCTGGCGCATGAACTGCCAGACGCCCTCCACCACCTGGTTCAGGTGCAACAGTTGCTTTTCGCCGGCCTCGATGCGGCTGAAAGTCAGCATCTTGCGGGTCAGGTCCGCCGCCCGCTGGCAGCCCTGGTCGATCTTGGCCAGCAACTCGCCGGTCCGGACGGGGTCGCCCTGGGCCAGGGAGAGCAACTGGGTGTAGCCCCGGATGGTCATGAGCACGTTGTTGAACTCGTGGGCCACCCCGCCGGCCAGGGAGCCCAGGGCCTCCAGCTTCTGGGCGTGGCGCAGTTGAGCCTCCAGCTCCTCCTGCTGGGTGACGTCCTTGAGCAGCCCCACCAGGCCGGTCACCTGGCCCTGGCTGTCCAGGTTGGGGCTGCCGCTCATCAGGAAATGGCGCTTGCCCCCGCCCAGCAGCGGCATGAAGCCGTGGTGCTCGCGCACGGTCTGGCCCTGGTCGCGCACCAGGCGGAATATCCGGATGTAATCGTCGCGGTCCTCCGGCCGGGCCAGGTCCACGAATTGCCGACCCAGAACCTCGTGCTGGCGGTGCCCCAGGATGCGCTCCCAGGCCGGGTTGACGTAGGTGAAGCGGCCCCGGCGATCCAGGCTGAAGATGATGTCCGGCGCGTTTTCAGTCAGCCCGCGCAGGCGCTCCTCGCTCTGGCGCAGGGCCTCCTGGGCCAGCTTGCGCTCGGTGATGTCGTAGACCGTGCCCAGCATGGCCGGCTGGTCCTGATAGGTCAGGGTGCCGGCGGTGAAATCCACCCAGCGTTCTTCGCCGTCGGGCCGGACCAGTTTGAACTCGTAGTGGCTGGGCGCCGCCTCGCCCCGCTGGCGGGCCAAGCCCCGGTCTCGCACCAGTTCGCGGTGGTCGGGATGGACCAGCTCCCAGAAGGCCATGCGTTGCAGCTCGGCCAGGCTATAGCCGCAGATGCGCTCGCCGGCCGGGTTGATGTAGCGGATGTGCTCGCCCCGGATGATGAAGATGCCGCTGGCCGCGGTCTCGGTCAGGGTGCGGAATTTCTGTTCGCTCTCGCGCAGGGCGCGGGTGACCAGGTTGTTTTGGCTCAGCTCGATGAAGGTGGCCAGCAGGCAGCGCCGGCCCTGGCGCGGGACCACCTCGGCCGAGCAGAGCGCGTAGATGACCTGGCCGTCCTTGCGCCTGATCTCCAGGGGCAGGCCGTGCATGCCGCCCTGGGCCGTCACCAGGGCCACCATCTGGCGCCGGAAGTCGGGATCGGGCCACAGGCCCAGCTCCAGGGAGGTGCGCCCCAGGACCTCCTCGGCCCGGTGGCCGGTCAGATCCAAGAACGCCTGGTTGACCTCCAGCAGTTGGCCGCTTTGGATGTCGCTGACCACCAGCGCCAGGCTGGTTTCGGCGAAAGCGCTGGCCAGCCGGCCATCGGGCGGCGAGTCCGTCGCCGGGCTTTCCTCCAGCAGGTCGGCGGCGTCCAGGGTCCAGATCAGGACCAGGCCGCCGGGCAGGCCGGATTTGTTGATCCGAAGGTGCCGGACTCTGCCATCGGAGCAGGTGACCATGGCCTGCAGGCTGTACTGGCCGTGCGCCAGCGCCTGCCGCCACTGCCCGCGCAGCCAATCCTGGTAGGCCGGATCGGGAAAGGCCAGGCGCAGGCATTGCTCCAGGTCGGCGGGATACTGGCCGGCGTAGCCGGTGAGTTGGCGCGCCCGCGCGTTGAGATGGATCAGCCGGCCGCCGGAATCCAGCACCGCCAGGGCCGCGGGCAGCGCGTCCAAGACCTCCAGGAGCCAGGCGCAGGCCTCCGCTCCCGCCTGGTCCTGGCCGGCGGCGCGCGGGGTGCGTCCGGCCGGCGGCATGGGGCGGGGCTCGCCGGTCGCGGACAGGTTCGCCGCGCCGTTTTCAGGCAAGGTCACGGTCGGCGGCGCTGACGGTGAGCGCCCTTTCGGTCACCGACTCCGGGCCGGTCGCCAGCGCCCTGACCGCCGGCCGTCGGCGCCGTCCCCCCACCATGGCCATGAGGTCCCTGACGTAGCCCTGGGCGGTCTCGGCCTGGGCGGCGAGCTCCTGGCTGGCGGCGGCCGACTGCTCGGCGCTGGCCGCGTTCTGCTGGGTGACCCGGTCCATCTCCAGGGCGGCCTGGTTCACCTGGTCGATGCCCTGGCTTTGCTCGTGGCTGGCCGCGGCGATCTCGGCCACCAACTCGGCCACCTTCTGACTGCGCCCCTGCACCTCGGCGAAATCCTGGCTGGTGTGCTGCACCAGCAGGGCGCCCTGGCCCACCTTGGCCAGGGTCTGCTCGATCAGCCCGGTGGTGTTCTTGGCCGCCTCGGCCGCCCGCATGGCCAGGTTGCGCACCTCCTCGGCCACCACCGCGAAACCGGCCCCGGCCTCGCCGGCCCGGGCCGCCTCCACCGCCGCGTTCAGGGCCAGCAGGTTGGTCTGGAAGGCGATCTCGTCGATGGTCTTGATGATCTTGCCGGTCTCCTGGCTGGCCTGTTGGATCTGCTGCATGGCCCCGGTCAGTTCGCCCATGGACTGATTGGCCTTGCGCACCACCTGGCTGGTCTCCTGGGCCAGATGGTTGGCTTGCTGGGCGTTGTCGGCGTTGGTCTTGGTCATGGAGGCCAACTCCTCCAGCGCGGCCGTGGTCTGTTGCAGGCTGGCGGCCTGCTGGCTGGCCCCGGCGGCCAGGCTCTGGCTGGAGTTGTGGACCTGGCCGGCGGCGGAGGCCACCTGCTCGGAGCCTTGCTCCAGGCCGGCGATGACCCGGCCCAGGGCGCGGGTGATGGACAGGCTGAGCCCGATGCCCAAGGCCAGCGCCAACACCAAACCCAGGCCCATGCCGGCCCAGGCGAACAGCCCGGCGGCGCGCGCCTCCGATTCGGCCGATTCCACCACCCGGCCGGATTCGGCCACGCTCAACTGGACCAGGGCGTCCAACTGGTCCAGGGCCGGCCTGGTCTTGGAAACCAGCACCACGGCGCTCTCGTTCATCCTGGCGTAGGCCTCGCGGGCCTTGTTGGCCTCGCGGATGATGGCGTCGAAGGCTCGGAACATGTGCTCGGCCGACGGAACCACCCGGTTTTGGTACATGGCCTTGCCCTCGGCCGCGGCGCCCTCGCTCACAGCGTCCTTGATGGCCTTGACCGCGGCGTGAAAACGCTCATGCTCCGGCTTGATGAGCCCGATGAGCTTGGCCACCTGCTGGTTGTCGGTGCGGAAATCGGCCAGCCAGCGGCCGAATGGGGTGACGTTGGGGTCGCCGCCCCCGGCGGAGTCGATGCCGGTCAACAACAGGCTGCCGGTGTCGGCCATCAGCTTGAAAAGATCGGCTCGGAAGGTCTCCAGTTGGGCCAGGAGCGCCACCGGGTTGAGTATGCTGGTCTGCTCCAGTTGGCGGGCCAGGTCCAGGAACTGCTGGTTGGCGGCCTCGGCGTCCTTGAGCGGCTGGGCCAGCTTCTGCCAGAGCGCCTGGGCCTGCTCGCCGTGCTCCAGGGCCGCGTAGGCGTCCAGGGACGCCTTGAGCCGGCGCTGGGCCTCGGCGATGTTGGCGAACTGACGCTGGCGCCACTGGGCGTCGGCCTCCGGGTTGAGCAGGGTGCGTTGCCCCACCCGCATGGCCTGCACGGCCTCGCGGGCCTGGAGCAGGCCGCTGACGGCGGGCAGGGAGCCGCGTCCGATTTCGGCGATGTCCTGGGAGAGGGTGCGCGAATTGACCCAGCCCACCAGGCCCACGGCCAGGTTGATCAGGGCCACCAAGATGAATCCTAGGATGAGTTTGGAGCGTAGACCTCGATTTTTCATGCTTGCGACTCCTGGGAGCGGGACAGGTTCCTGTGCGGGGCTCCGAGGCCGGGGCAGGCCTGCAAGCCGGGTTAGTTGTTTGATTTAACCCGCAACTGGAATTTTCTCAACACTTCGTTGATGACCTCCGGCGTTTCCGACTGGGAGAGCAGCAGCCGGGGGCGCAGGAGGTGGCCTTTGGCCAGGGTGGCGGGCTGGTCGTCGGGCAGCACGCAGATGATGGGCAGGCCCGCCACCAGGTCGCGCAGGGCCAAAAGGCGGTCCAGGTAGGGCTGGCGGGTGGCCCACAGCAGAAGCAGGAAGGCCTCCTGCCGGGGATGGCCCAGGCGTAGGGACAGGTCTTCCAGGGTGGCGTAGGTTTCCACCCTGCCCGCCATCCAGCTCGCGCGCAGCCGCTGCTCCCAGTCCTGGTCGGAATGATCCTCGATCGGCGGAAGAAAGGCTATCAAATCCATCGGTGTCGGCTCCATTTGATGATCTCCCTGCCCACGAGTTTTGCAAATGGCATGCCGCCGGCTTGATGATGAAAAGGGCGCATCCGCGCTGGCCGCATGTGATGCGGCCCGTCCATGGGTCGCTTTTTTGTCTCGCCCGGCATGACAGGCGTCTTGCCGGGGAGGACGCCAACTCCCCGTAAGATCGGGGCTGTTGCCATTGGCAGGGCTTGGGGTATGCTTGGTGTCTCAGCCCAGGGCGGGGTGGTCTCCCCTGCGGCCGCTGCTCTTAACCGCCTGTTGGGGAGGCGCCGGGGCGCAAAGCCGGCGCCGGTGGGAAAACCATGATGAAACCTGCCGCGCTGATCCTGGTCGCCCTGATCTTTTCCGCCCCGGCCCTGGCCGCCGAGCCGGCCCCGCTGACCACCCTTGAGCAGAAATCCGCCTATGCGCTGGGCATGAAGATAGGCTCGGACCTCAAGGAGAAGGAAGTCAAGCTGGACTCCGACGCCTTCATGAAGGGGCTCAAGGATGGCCTGGCCGGGGCCAAGCCGGCCCTGAGCGACGAGGAGATGCAAAAGGCCTTGACGGAGTTCGGCCGGCAGATGCAGGCCCAGCAGTTGGCCAAGCTCAAGGCCATGGCCGAGAAGAACCTCAGCGAGGGCCAGGCCTTCCTGGCCGCCAACAAGGCCAAGCCCGGCGTGAAGACCACCGCCAGCGGCCTGCAATACAAGGTGGTGACCGCGGGCAAGGGCGTCTCGCCCAAGGCCGGCGAGACGGTCATGGTCAACTACCGCGGCCGCCTGATCGACGGCAACGTCTTCGACGACTCCTTCCAGCGCGGCCAGCCGGCCGTCTTCGAGCTGGACGGCATCATCAAGGGCTGGCAGGAGGCCCTGCAGATGATGAAGGAGGGCGACCGCTGGGAGATATTCATCCCCTCCGACCTGGCCTTCGGCCCCCAAGGCGCCGGCCCCCAGATCGGCCCCAACGCGGTGCTAGTCTTCGAGGTGGAGCTTATCAAGGTCAATCCCCAGCCCGAAAAGGACGCCGCCCCGGCCAAGCCCGCCGAGCCGGCGGCCAAGGACGCCAAGAAAAAGAAGTAGCCCCCGCGCCCCGGCCGCGCCCGGTTATCCGCGGCGCGGTCGGTTCCGCTCCCTGGCCGTCGGCCCTGGGGCCGGCCGGCGCGCCGCCCGCCAATGCCCCGCCGTTTCATGGTAAGATGACTCACCCCGCGTCGTGTCCACCGCCGGCGGCCGGCCAATGGCCCGCCGGGCGCGCAAGCCACCGCCCGGCCGGGAAGCGGTCAAAGCCAGGAATGGCCGGGACCGCAGGTTGGCGTCAGGAGGCGCAGCATGGCCAAACTCTGGCAAGCCCTCAAGCGCCTGGTATCCCGCGACGACGGGCCGGCCCTGGGTCCGGAGCAGGAGGAGGAGCTGCGCGCGGCCTTCAGGGCCCGCTATCACAACTTCAAGCTCCTCTTGGCCGCCAACAACAAGGCCCTGGAGATCATGGGCGAGATGGAGGCCACCCTGCGCGGGGGCCGGCCGTTCGGCATGCGCTTCGTGCGGGCCAACTGCACTGCGGTGGGCGTCAACGTCTTCAACATGGTCAAGAACATGGACGCCCTGGCTCCGGGACGCTACACCGCGCTCTATGAGCGCTTCCACCAGATCAACGACAGCATCAACCTGATCCTGGCCGAGCAGCGGGTTCTCAAGGGCGACAAGTGCGTGCTGACCCTGGCCGAGGTGGACCGCCACCTCACCGACCAGGTGGGGGCCAAGATGGCCAACCTGGGCGAAGTCAAGAACCGGGTGGGGTTGAGGGTGCCGGAGGGCTTCGTCATCACCGCGCTGGGCTACCAGCGATTTTTCGCCCACAACGACCTCCAGGCCGAGATCGACCGCCGCATCCAGGCCGCCACCTTCGACCGCATGGATCAGCTCTTCGCCCTCAGCTCGGCGGTGCAGCAGCTCATCATCAAGGCCGAGGTGCCAAAAGACCTGGCCGAGGCCATCGAAACCGCCCACCGCGACCTTCAGGCCCGCACCCGCCCCGGCGTCACCGTTTCCATGCGCAGCAGCGCCCTGGGCGAGGACGACGCCGGGCTCTCCTTCGCCGGCCAATACCAGAGCCAGCTCAACGTGACCGCCGAGCACCTGTTGCAGTCCTACAAGGAGATCGTGGCCAGCAAGTACAGTCTGCAAGCGGTCTTCTACCGCCTGGGCCGGGGCGTGCGCGACGAGGACGTGGCCATGTGCGTGGGCTGCATGGCCATGGTGGACGCGGTGGCCGGTGGGGTCATCTACACCCGCAACGCGGTGGACATACGCGACGAGAGCGTGCACATCAACAGCGTCTGGGGCCTGCCCAAGAGCGTGGTGGACGGCGCCACGCCGGTGGATCTGTTCGTGGTGGAGCGCTCCGATCCGCCGCGGATCCGCGAGCGGGTCATCGCCCGCAAGGACCGGAAGTTCGTCTGCTATCCCGGCGAGGGCGTCTGCCGCCTGGACCTGACCGGAGAGACGGCCGACGCGCCCTCGCTCGACGACGGCCAGATACTAGAGCTGACCCGCATCGCGCTCACCCTGGAGGAATACTACGGCGGCCCCCAGGACATCGAGTGGGCCATCGCCCCGGATGGATCCGTGCTGGTGCTGCAATGCCGGCCGCTGATGCAAAAAGCCGCTCCGGACGGCCGCGCGGGCCGGGCCACCGCCGGGGGGCGGGTGCTCATAAGCGGCGGCGTGACCGCCAGCCCCGGCGTGGCGGCCGGGCCGGTGCACTGGGTGCGCAAGGATCACGACGCGCTCGATTTCCCGGAGGGCGGGGTGCTGGTCTGCGAGCAGGCCCGGCCGCGCTGGGCGGCGCTGCTCTCTCGCGCGGCGGCGGTGGTGGCCGCCGAGGGCGGCGTGGCCGGCCACCTGGCCAACGTGGCCCGCGAATTCGAGGTGCCGGCGCTCTTCGGCTCGCCGGGGCTGGCGGCGCTGGCCAACGGCCAGGAGGTGACGGTGGATGCCGACGGCCTGGCCATCTACGCCGAGCGCGTGGCGGCGCTTTTGGAGCGGGCCGGCAAGCGCAGGAACCTCATGGAAGGCAGCCCGGTGCACCAGACGCTGGCCAGGGTGCTCAACCACATCAGCCCGCTGACGCTGCTCAACCCCGACGCGCCTGAGTTCCGGGCCGCCAACGTGCAGACCCTGCACGACATCACCCGCTTCTGCCACGAGAAGGCGGTGCACGAGATGTTCGCCTTTGGCAAGGAGCACCACTTCAGCGAGCGCTCCAGCAAGCAGCTCTACTACAAGGTGCCCATGCAGTGGTGGGTCATCAACCTGGACGACGGCTTCAAGGAGGACGTCAAGGGCAAGTACGTGGGCCTGGACCTCATCGCCAGCGTGCCCATGCTGGCCCTGTGGGAAGGCATGATCGCGGTGCCCTGGGAAGGCCCGCCGCCGGTGGACGCCAAGGGCTTCGCCGCGGTGATGTTCCAGGCCACCACCAACCCGGCGCTGGTCTCGGCGCTGAAATCCAGCTACGCCAACCGCAACTACTTCATGATCTCCAAGCACTTCTGCAGCCTGTACTCCCGCTTCGGGTTCCACTTCTCCACCGTGGAGGCCCTGGTGGGCGAGCGGCCCAGCGAAAACTACATCGCCTTTTCCTTCAAGGGCGGCGCGGCGGACATGGGCCGGCGGCTGCTCAGGGCGCAGCTGGTGGCCGAGGTGCTGGAGGAGCAGGGGTTTCGGGTGGAGCGCAAGGAGGACGCCACCTTCGCGCGCATCGAGGGCCTGGACGAGGCGCGGATGGTGGAGAAGTGCCGGGTGCTGGGCTATCTGTCCATGCACACCCGCCAGTTGGACATGGTCATGGCCGACCCGGCCGCGGCCGCGCATTTTGGCCAGAAAATCCGCCGCGACCTGGCCGCCATGTGCAGCCAGGGCCAGTGCCAGTGGGCCACGGCCGAGGCCCAACGCCAGGCCGCCGAGACGCCGGAGCCGGCGGGGGGCTAGCGCCCCGCCTCCTGCTTCAGGGCGGCGATTTTCTTCTCCTGCAGGGTCTTCTTCTGAAAGGCGTCCTGGATCTTGTAGACCAGCTCGTCGATCTGGGCCGGTTTCAGCAGATAGTCGAAGGCCCCGGCCTCCATGCCCTCGATGGAGGCCTCCAGGTTGGCGTGGCCGGTGAGCATGATGACCTCCACCAGGGGGTGGCGCTTCTTGAGCTGGCGGATAACCTCCAGCCCGCTCATGCCGGGCATCTTCACGTCCAGCACCACCACGTCCACCGGCTGGCGCTCAAGCAGGGCCAGGGCGTCGGCTCCGTTGCCGGCGGTCGCCACGTCCAGCTTGCGCAGGACCAGCCGGTTGGTCAGGGGCTCCATGAAATCCGGCTCGTCGTCCACCAATAGCACCTTGATCTCGCTCATCGGATCGCCTCCCGCGCTGCCTGCCGCTCTGCTGACCTACTCTAGCCCCGCGTTGGCCAAGCCGCAAGAGGCCAGCGCCCAGGGTCGCGCGGTTGTCATCTCTTGATATCTGACGCGGCCCCTACGGGAGCGTGCAAGGTGGGTTCAGGGGTTGGCGTCACCCGACTCGATGCGGCTGTCGCGGCACGCGACTGGCCGTCGCGGTCCGCAACCCGGACCGGGCCCCGGCCGGGTCTTCCCCGCGGGGGGGAAGGCGGCCGGCCGGGTCCCGGAGTGGAGGTTAGTGCTCCAGCCGCATGCCGATGCCCTCGAAGATGTACATGATGCCGAAGCCGTACCAGAGGGTGTAGACCACGTAGAAGGCCAGGGAGAAGATGACGATGCCCCACTTGTCGCCGATGCTCTGGGGCTGGACGCCGTAGAAGTTGTAGGAGCATTCCACGGCGCGGGTCTTGACGGTGTCGGCCATCTTGCTCTCGGCGAACTTGTGCTGGCGGTCCAGCTCCTTCTGCATGGCCGAAAGCGCCTGATGCCAGGTGTAGAGCACCAGTCGCTCCGGCGCGCCGTACTTCTGGGCCACCTTCTCGCCGCGGTTGTGGTACATCTCGTCGCTGTCGGCCAGGATGTTGGCGAAGATTTTCCCCAGCCCGCCGCTTATCTTGAGCTTCTCTGCGCTGGCCTGGACCTGGGCTCCGCCGACGGAGAAGAGTTTGGCCGCCAGTTCGGCCTGCTTGGCGTCCTTGAAGGACAGGCCGAGCTCGACCTGGCTGCCATCGAACTTCTTGGCGTCCTCCTGCACCTTGGGGATGTAGTAGGCCGAACCCTTGGAGATGGTGTTGTAGAGGTTGTCCAGGTAGTTGAGGCCGTTCTGGGCCTGGCCGTGGGAGTCCTTGCCAAAAAGCGGCAGGAAGATGATGATGAAGACCACCGTGAAGGCGGCCATCAGCACCAGGCCGCTGGTGAGTTTCTTGCCTTGAGCGGCCATCAGTGCACCTCCCCCCTGAGCTTGTTGATGTTCATCACGAAGGTGCCGATCACCCAGACCGCGAAGATGCCGATGACGATGAAGAAGGCGTAGATGCCGATGTCATCGAGAACCTTGGCGGTGCCCTTGCTGATCTCGATCACCTCCATGTCGCCCATCTTGCCCGGCAGGGCGAAGACCCGGTTGACGAAGCCGGCCAGCACCGCCATGGCGTAGAAGCCGCGGATGTAGATGCCCGGCACCACCTTGGTGACCATGGCGCCCACCTGGATGCCCAGCAGCGAGCCCAGCAGCATGCCCATGGCCAGGGTGTAGAAGATGAAGCCGTAGATGGCGTACTGGCTGACCGCGGCGTAACCGGCGGTGAAGACGATCTGGAAGATGTCGGTGCCCACCGTGGTCATGGAGCTGACGCCCAGCACGTAGACGAAGATGGGGAAGGTGAGGAAGCCGCCGCCCACGCCCATGATGGCCGCGGCGAAGCCCACCAAAAAGCCGCTGCCCACCAGGAAGACCCAGGATATCTGGCGTCCGCCGGGCACCAGGCCCTGGTCGAAGGAGATCATGGGGGGGACCTTGATGGCCTGGAGCTTCTGAGGCAGGCCGCCCATCTCGGCGCCCTCGCTCTTGCCGTCGCCGCCGTGGAAGTCCTGCTTGCCGCTCTTGCGGGCCTTGAGGAAGTCCAACAGGGCGTACAGGCCCAGGAAGCCCAGCATGAGCACGTAGATGGTGGTGATGAAGGCGTCGCTGAGCACCGGGTTCAGCTCGTAAAGCGTGCGGTTGATGATGCCGCCGGTGGTTGCCCCGCCGATGGCCCCCACCAGGAAGACCAGGGCCAGGGCGACCGAGACGTTGCCCAGCTTGCGGTGGATGACGGTGCCCATGATGGCCTTGGCGAAGATGTGGAACAGGTCGGTGCCCACGGCCAGGATGCCCTTGATGCCGGCGCTCATCAGCGCGGGGGCGATGATGAAGCCGCCACCGGCGCCGATGCAGCCGGTGATGAGGCCCGCGCCCAGGCCGATGGCCACCGAGGCCAGGAAGATGCCGGTGGTGTAGAAGGCCGGGCTGTAGGCCTTCTTGCCGCCCAGGAACTGGGGCATGGTGTCGCTCATCTGGTCGGCGAAGGCCACGCCGCCCAGGATGATGGGCACCAACAAGAGCCCCAGGATGACCAGCCGCTTTTTGTCGCCCAGGATGGTCCTGGACGTCTCAAGCTCCCACTTGGCGTGGGCGCGGCTGGCTTCCATCAGGAAGTGTCCGCATTGTTTAAAGAAATTCATTTCGTGATTCCCTCCACTCCTCGATCCGATTTGCTTTTCCGGCCAATGGGGCCAGGACCCACCATCCTCGCCCGGTTTGTTCGCGGCCGGCCCGTGGGACGGCGCTGGTTTCATCGATCCGTCTTTGCGGCTCAGGAACCCACCATCCTGGCCGGGTTGACAACTAGCCGGTCCGCGGCCCGGCGGGTTATGCCCCGCGGCCTATTCCGCCCGCCGGCCCAGCGAGGCGTGAATCTGGGCCAGGAGCGTCTCCAGGTCGCAGGGCTTGACCAGATAGTCGAAGGCCCCCAGGGCGATGCCGCTGACGGCCGAGTCCACGGTGGCGTGGCCGGTGAGCATGATCACCTTGACGCCGGGGAAGCGCTCGCGGATCTGGGACAGGGTGGTCAGACCGTCCATCTGCGGCATCTTCTGGTCCAGGATCACCACGTCGCCGGCCTCCTCGGCCAGCATGTCCAAGGCCTGGAGGCCGCCGGGAGCCATGCGCACCACCAGGCCGCGTTTGGCCAGGCGCTTGCCCATGGCCTCCAAAAAGCCTTGCTCGTCGTCCACCAACAAGACCTTGATGGGATCGCCGCTCATCTTTGTCTTCCTTCCCCGCCCGGCCGCCGCTCCGGTTTGATCCGCGGACGCGAGGTCCAGCGCACATTATTTGCTTGCCGTTGGAGGGCATTGGACCAGGAAAGGACGGTTTGGGAAAGCGGAAAAAGCCCTGAAGCGAACCAGGGCTTGCGACCGCGCGGGGGGCCTGGCGCGGCCTCCGCCGTCAGGGCTGAAGGAGCCACTGTTGCCATCAGCAACTTAACCTTTTCATAATGCAACACAAAGGTGCCATATTGTGATGCATTCCACAAGCATTTTTCAAGCACAAACTTAGACCCGGCCGCATGCCCAGCATCGCGGAGGATCACGCCAAAGCTTGGAGGCAAAAGAGACCGCTCAGGCCTCCCGCCGGCTCAACTGCGCGTGCAGGCGGTCCAGCGACTCCGGCACCCGCGCCTTGCTCAGAAACCCGTCCGCGCCGGCCTTCTGGGCCAGGCGCTCGTAGTTGGGGCCTTCCTCCAGGTCCATCAGCACCACGTAGACGCCTGGCAGGTCCTTGCGCAGCTCGGCCAGAGCGCCAGGGGGCAGATGGCTGGCGCTGTGGGTGTCCAGCAGGATCAGGTGCGGGGCCAGGCGGCGGGCCTCGCTGCCCAGTTCAGCATCCTTGTCCAGGAACCCCACCGCCTCGAAGCCCTCGGTCTGGGCCAAAAGCCGCCCCAGCCAATGGCGCAGGTCCTCCTCCTGCTCCATGACCAGCACCCGGAATTTGCTTTTTCTGGCCGCCATGCGCGACGCTCCCCGCGGGCCTTAGCTTCCTGAAGGCAGTCTAAGGGAGCGCCTTCGTAGGGCAAATAGAGCGGGGGCCTCATTTGATGGGGGGTAAAGCCCCCAAATCCAAGGTCACCGCAGCCGCCGCGAGAAGGTCGGTTGCGGGTAATCGGCTAAAATTCAAGGCGATGGCCGATCCAGGCCGCGCGCCAAACCGGCGGGCTGTCCTCCGGTGCGCGCAGGCGGGAGCTTTGAGCCCCGGCCTGGTTGGGGTATATTGACCTGGGCCGGGCGTGCACACGCCCGCAGGCGGGGCGCGGGGAGGTTTTTTGGATCGCGAGCGGCTGGAAAAGAGCTTGTCCTGGCGACGCGTGGCCTACATGGCTTTCGCGGCGGTGCTGCTGCTCATCCTGTTGGGCGGCTCCTACAGCCTGGTGGTGTTTCGCACCCTGCGCGACCAGGCCCAGCGCGAGACCCTGGCCGCCGACCTCGCCCTGACCGAGATGGGCGTGCTCTTCGTGGCCGACCACCAGAAGCTCCTCTTGGATCGCCTGGCCACCATCTCGGCCCGCAACGTCCTGCACCAGGCGGTCAGGGCGCGCAATCTGGCCGACCTGAGGTCCTTCCTGGCCCCGCTGTTCGCCAGCTCCGAGGAGATCGAGATGGTGTTCGTGGCCGGGCCGGAAGGGACGGTCTGGCTGAGCGAGCCGCCGGCCGCCGCGGATCTGCACGAACCCCTGCACATACCCATCGACCCCGCCGGGAGCGTGGTCCGGGACGCGCGGGTGTCCCCGACCCACCCCGGCCTGGCCGCGGATCATCACCCCGTGGTCACCCTGGCCGCGCCCATGATCGACGCCGAGGGCGCCCTGCTGGGCTATCTGGGCATGTCCCAGCGCCTGAGCTTCTGGCAGGGCTTCTTCAGCCGCTTCTCGGCCCGCCCCGGCCGCACCTTCCACCTGTTCGACCAGAAGGGCCAGGTGGTGGCCGCGGGCCTGGGCCAGGCCCTGCGCCCGGCCGAGGAGCTCAACGCCCTGGCCCGCGAGGTGCGCCAGGATCTGCTGGACCAGGGCCGGCCGGTGAGCGCCATCTATGGCCCCCCCGACGCCCCCGGCCGCACCTTCGCCGCCGCCAGCCCGATCGATCCCCTGGGCTGGAGCCTGGTGGTGCTGCACGACTACCGGGTGGCCATGGCCCCGGCCCGGACCATGTTCAAGAACATCGTCCTGTTCATGCTGCTGCTCTTCTGCTGCCTGCTGCTGGTGGGCTTTCTGCTGTTGTCGCGCTACCGCATCCAGCAGCGCCTGCTGGCCAGGGTGGACGAGGAGGCGCGGCGGTTGGAGCAGGTGGTGGCCCAGCGCACCGCCGATCTGCTCAACAGCACCGAGCGTTACCGCAGCCTGGTCCAGGACCTGCCCGACATGGTCTACGAGATGGACGCCAATGGGCGGCTGACCTTCGTCAGCAACGCCTGCGTCGCCATCCTGGGCTATCGGCCGGAGGAGATGATCGGCAAGCCCCGGCGCGAATACGTGGTGCCCGAAGACCGGCACAAGTTCGACGAGGAGCGCAACCGGGCCGCCCAGGGCGAGCAGATGAGCAACCTGGCTCTCCGGCACCGGGCCAAGGACGGCAGCGTGCGCTGGCTGGCCATCCATTCCCGCGGCCAGTTCGACCGCGAGGGCGGCATGGTCGGCCGTCGGGGGGTGGCCCGCGACATCAGCCAGCAGGTCATGGCCGAGCGCCGGGTGCGCGAGCTCTCCCACCGGCTCATCAACGCCCAGGAGGAGGAGCGCAAGCGGGTGGCCCTGGATCTGCACGACGAGATGGGCCAGCTCCTGTCGGCGCTGAAGATCGGCTTGCAGTCTTTCGCCCAGCAGCACGGCGACGGCGACGGCGGCGAGCTGGCCCGGCTGATCCGGCTTTCGCAGAAGATCATGGACCGCATCCGCGCCCTGGCCTATCACCTGCGGCCGGCCATCCTGGACAACTTCGGCCTGGTGCCGGCCCTGGATGACCTCTGCGAGTCGTTGGGCGAATCGGGCCTGATCCGGGTGGACACTCACCTGGAAGAGGTCCAGGAACAGGCCCTGGACTCCGAGGCCAAGACGGCCCTGTTCCGTTTCGTGCAGGAATCGCTGACCAACGCGGTCAAGCATTCCGGCAGCGATCGGGCCGAGGTGCGCCTCAGCCAGACCGGCGGCCGCCTGCGGCTTTCGGTGCGCGATTTCGGCCGCGGCTTCGACGTGGCCGAGGCCATGGGCGTGGGCGTGGAGAGCAAGCACCTGGGCCTGGTGGGCATGGAGGAGCGCATCCGGCTGATAAACGGCAGCCTGAACATAGAATCCGGCCCCGGAGGCACCACCCTGACCGCCGAGGTCGACCTGGGAGGCAAGTCATGACCACCCCCGCGCATCGCGTCGTCATCTGCGACGACCACGCCATCTTCCGCGAAGGCATCAAGAACGTCCTGGCCAAGAACCCGGCGCTCACGGTGGTGGGCGAGGCGGCCGACGGCTTCTCCGCGGTGGACACGGTCAAGAAGCTCAAGCCGGACCTGGTGGTGATGGACATCAGCATGCCGGAGCAGAGCGGCATCGAGGCCACCCGCGAGATCGTCTCGCTGCTGCCGGAGACGAGGATCATCATCCTCAGCGTTCACTCGCGCAAGACCTTCATCATGGAGTCGCTCAAGGCCGGGGCCCGCGGCTACGTGCTCAAGGATTCGGCCGGCGACAAGCTCTTGGACGCGGTGCAGGCGGTGCTGAGGGGCGATTGCTACCTGGATTCTCCGGTGGCCGGGCACATCGTGGACGAGTTCGTGAAGCTGCCGGAGAAGGAAGTCAGCCAGGGCAGCGAGCCCCAGGAGCGGCTGACCGACCGCGAGCGCCAGATCCTGAGGCTCATCGTGGAGGGGCTGCCCAACAAGGAGATCGCCAACCGCCTGTACCTGAGCCCCAAGACGGTGGACAACCACCGCGCCCGCATCATGGCCAAGCTGGGCCGCCACGACGTCATCGGCCTGGTCAAGTACGCCATGGCCATGGGCCTGGTGGACCCGGACTCTTGGAGCCGGTAGGGGGCTGGGGCCGGGCGGGGACAAACCCCGCCGGTTGCCAAGAGGAAACTACTGCTTTGGGTTTCGCAGGGGGCGGGGTTGATCCCCGCCCTTGTATTTCTAGGCAAACCAAGATGGCGCATCGGCCGAGACGTTCGGCGACCGCTCTGCGCGGAAAAATGGTCCATGAAAGAGGCGAGGCGTTGCTGGATGGTCTGGCCGCGGGCGCATGGCCAATGGCCTGCGGTCGGCGGGCCGGCCAGAGTCAATTGGAGGAATCACCCCAAGGATGCTAGAGGAGTATCCCATCCTCATTTGGGGGGGGGGCAAGGCGGGCGAATGAGGCCCGCCTTCTATTTTGCCGCGCCGCGCGCTGTTCTAGACTGACAATCAGGATAACCGGTGGGGCCGCGGGCGGCGGCGGAAGGCCGCCCGAAAGGAGCGACCCATGGATGCCGGGCAAGGGGATGGAGGACCGCTGATACTGCTGATCGACGATGATCCCGATTGCCGGCGGGACCTGGGCGAGGCCCTGATTGCCTGTGGATTCCGCCCTCTGGCGGCGGAAAGCGGCGAACGAGGTCTTAAGTTGCTGGAGCACCACGACATCGCGGCGGTGATAACCGATTGGCAGATGCCGGGCATGGACGGCCTGGCCGTGGCCGAGGCGGTGCGGCTTAGCCGGTGCGGGACGCCGGTGGTGCTGATAACCGGCTCGCCCGACTGGCGCGGGGCCGCCGAGACGGCCCGGCGTCACGGCGTCCGGCGTTGCTTGCGCAAGCCCCTGAACCTGCGCGAACTGATGAGCTGCCTGGGGGGCGTGCTGTACAACAGGAATCAAGGCCGCAGCGCGGCGGGAGCGCTGCGGGAGCTGGCGGAGGCGGCCGGCGTCTGAGGCCGGCGGGAGGTGTGTCCATGCTGGTGGTCAATTGGATGAGCACCCGGTTGGTGAGCGTGGAGCCGGAAGACTCCATGAGCCACGCCATGCGGCTTTTGAAGGAGAACCACATCGGCCGGCTGCCGGTGATCAAGGACGGCCGGCTGGTGGGCATCGTCAGCGACAAGGACCTCAAGCGGGCCGGGGCCAGCGACGCCACCACCCTGGAGGTGCACGAGCTGGCCTACCTGCTCAGCCGGGTCAAGGTCAAGGACATCATGACGCCCAAGCCCATAACGGCGCACATGCATGACACCATCGAGGAGGCGGCGCTGACCATGCTGGAGAACAAGATCTCCGGCCTGCCGGTGGTGGACGACGCGGGGCGGGTGGTGGCCATGCTCACCCAGAGCGACATCTTCCGGGCGCTCATCAGCCTGACCGGGGTGACCCGCGGGGGGGTGCAGTTCGCCCTGGATCTACCCGACCAGGCGGGCTCCATCAAGGAAGCCGCCGACGTGATCCGCAAGTACGGCGGGCGCATGGTGAGCATCCTCACCAGCTATGACCGGGTGGCCGAGGGGCGGCGGCGGGTCTACATCCGCATGAAGAGCGTGGACCGCAGCAAGCTGATGCAGATCAAGGACGAGCTGGGCCGGGTGGGAGTGATCCTCTACATCCTGGACAGCCGCGAACACACCAAGGAGCTGTTGGCCCTGGGCCGGTCCGGCTCCCGACCGGAAGGACGATGACGATGGCGTAGCGGAGCCTCCCAGACCGGTCTCCGGCGGGGTTCGCGGTAGGTCTCCAAGCGGGGGGAGGCCACCGGCCGCGCCAAGGCCGCCTGGGAGGGTCTAATACGGGGCCGGCCCGCCAGGGCCGGCCCTTACCGTTTCATTCGCGCGACTGGCCGGGGGATGTGGGCGTTCGGCTAGTTCTCGGTCAGCACCACCTGGTCGTACTCGATCTCGATGCGCACCTTGTGCTTGGCCTCCTCCTGGGCCAGCTCCAGGAAAAGGGCTTGCATCTCGGCCAGGTCGGCGGCGGCGGCCAGGTCGTTGTAAAGCTTGAAGGCGGCCTTTTCCCGCTGCATGGCCAGGATCAAGGCCTGCTGGTAGTCGGCCCCGTCCCAGTCCTCCTTGGCCACCAGATAGTCGGCCAGCTTCAGATCCTGCACCTTGGCGGCGGCCCCGATCATCTGCCGGCCGCGCTTGACCGCCAGCAGCCTGGCCTGGTGCTTGGACTCCTCGGCGGCGAAGTCCTTGAATATCTCGGCCATCCAGGGCTTGGCCTTGGCGGCCACGGCCATGTAGAAGCGCGCGGCCTCCTCCTCCCTGGCGATGGCGAAGTCCAGCACCTCATCCACGGAAGCGAACTTCTGCATGTCATGCTCCTTGTGCATTTCAGGGCGCGTTGGCGCTTGTGCTATCCGGACACAGGTTACTACAGTTGTGCAATCTGGCAAACAGCTAACCTCCAGGAAATCGCCTCCGCGCGCGGTCTGGCCGCGGGGTTGACCTGTCAGGCCGCAGGCGTCAGGGCGGCCCGCTAATGGTCCCAGGCAGAGGACATATGCATAAGTGAAGTATTTCACACCTTTATGCGGACGGTTTTGGGGTAGTGTCATCAATTGGTGACGGTATGCAGCGGCAGGAGGGAGCCTGAGGCGGTCTCCTTGCGGAGGCGATTAGTAATTTAGCTATCAATTTTGACATCTTAAGCCGACAGGTCCGGCCCATGGACACAATTGGCACCCTTCCTGCTTTTGGCCCTGGAAAGCCTGCCGTGGCCCGACCGGGTGGGAGATGGGTTGGCGGGCGGAGAGCATCACCCTGAAATGAGCCTGGTGACCACCTGCGTGGAGCGAGGAGGAGGTAGCCACCCATGTCCGCTGCCGTGAAAACCAAGCAAGGCGGGGCCCCCAGCGGCGGCCTGCCGCCCATGCCCGAAACCATCGAGCTGGCCCCCAGCAAGAAGCCCATCGACTTCAAGCGCGTCGTCTTCATCCTGCTGGGCCTGGGGCTGTTCCTGCTGATGTACTATCTGCCCCAACTGCCCAACGCCACCGATCCCACCGGCAAGGTGTTCTCCATCAGCCGCGAGGGGCAGTTGGCCCTGGGCCTGTTCCTGATGGCCGGTACCTGGTGGGTCTTCGAGGTGATCCCCATCGGCGTGACCAGCGTCATGATCGGCGTCATGCAGGCCCTGTTCCACCTGCGCCAGGGCGGCGAGGGCTTCCGCGACTTCCTGGATCCGTCGGTCTGGTTCATCTTCGGCTCGCTGGTCTTGGGCATGGCCTTCACCCGGGCCGGGCTGACCAAGCGCATGGCCTACAAGATGCTGACCATGGTGGGCGAACGCACCAGCGTCATCCTGCTGGGCAGCTACCTGACGGTGGCGGCCATGACCCTGTTGATGGCCCACACCGCCGTGGCCGCGGCCATGATGCCGCTGTTGATGGCCATCCACAGCCTGTACACCGACGGCGAGGAAAAGGTAACCAAGTTCGGCAAGGCCCTGTTCATCGGCATGGCCTACGTGGCCGGGGCTGGCTCCATCATCACCTTCCTGGGCGCGGCCCGGGGCGTGGCCGCGGCGGGCATGTACCAGACCTTCACCGGCAAGGACATCGGATTCTTCGAGCTGATCTGGTACATGTGGCCGGTGGGCGTGGTGATGGTCTTCCTGCTCTGGCTGTTCATGATGGCGGTCTTCAAGCCGGAGAAGGAGCGCATCGAGGGCCTGAAGGAGCGGGTGGCCGTGCTCGCCAGGGAGCTGGGCCCCATGGACTGGAAGGAAAAGTTCGTGCTCGTCTGCACGGCGGTGATGGTGCTCCTGTTCGCGCTTAAAAGCTTCGTGCCGGCGCTCAATGACCTGGACCGGGCGGCCATCATCCTGGTGCCCACCCTGCTGTTCTTCCTCACCAGGGTGCTGAGCGTCAGGGATTTGGAGGACCTGCCGCTAAACATCATTTTCCTCTTCGGCGGCGCCATGAGCATCGGCTTCTGCCTGTGGAAGACCGGCGCGGCCGAGTGGCTGGCAGTGCACTGGCTGACCATGTTCCAGGACGCCCACTGGCTGGTCTTCCTGCTGTCCATCGCCTTCTTCGTGCTGATGATGACCAACTTCATCATGAACGTGGCGGCCATCGCCATCAGCCTGCCTGTGGCCCTGGTCATCGCCAAGTACATGGGCGTGACTCCGGAGGTGGTGCTTTTCGCCGCCCTGGTAACCGCCGGCATGCCCTTCAACCTGCTCATCGGCGCGGCGCCCAACGCCATGGCCTACGAATCCGGCCAGTTCACCACCGGCGAGTTCTTCCTCTGGGGTTGGCCGGCCAACATAGTCCTGATGATCGTGCTGACCGTGGCCATCCTGGTGGTGTGGCCCCTGTTCGGCATGCCGATCCTGGTCCGCTAGGCATGGGGCGGGGGGCTGGCGTGCAGGCGAGCGATGATGCTAACCTCTCCCGCGAGGGGGAAACATGCGCCCCAGACCCCAATGCCCCGCCTGCAACCGCCGCGGCTGGCTCCTGGCCTGGGACGCCAGGCATGGCCTGTGCGCCAAGTGCGCCGAGGCCTTCCGGCAAGAGGCCAGGCGGCCCAGCCAGGCGGTGATGGCGGCCCTGAACCGCATGCATCGGGTGGGCTCCACCCCGCGGGAGCGGGCGGAGCTGGCCCAGGAGATCAAAATTCAGGGACAGGCGTTGCTGGAACTGATAAAAAACTATCGTCTGGAGCCGGGGGAGACCCTGCAGGAGGTGCTGCGCCAGGCGCGCAGCCAAGTCGCCGAGGCGTCCGCCCCCGGCCCGGCATTGGGAGATGAATAAATGAGCAAGGGCCAGGTCGAGAAAAAGGTCCGGGACCTCTTGATCCCCCTCACCGACTATCCCCACATGCCCTATTGGGCCAGCCTCAAGGAGGCGGTGGTGCAGCTCACCCTGGCCCAGCAGGGTTTGGGCGCCGACCAGCGTCGGCGCACGGTGCTGGTCTTCGACGAGGCCTACAAGCTGCAAGGCGTGCTGACCCAGCGGGACATCCTGCGCGGCATCGAGCCCAAGTTCGCCCGCTCGCCCCAGAGCACCATTCCCCTGGCCTGGGAGGATCTCTTGGCCGCTGGCGCGCAGGAGCAGGCCAAGAAGGCCATCAAGGAGTTCATGAGCCCGGTGGCCCACACCGTGGAGGCCGACGACAGCCTGATGAAGGCCAGCCACCTGATGCTGGCCGAGGGCCTGGACCTGCTGCCGGTGATGGAGGGCAACCGGGTCAAGGGAGTGGTGCGCCTGGATGACATCTTCCACGAGATCAGCAAGACCATCCTGGCCTTGTGATGCGGTCGGCGGCGGGGCCGGCTACGCCGGCCGCCGCCGGCTGGCGCCATGGCGCTGAACTGGTTGAGCCGCCTGGGCTTGGGCGGCAAGGGTTCGGCCCGGCCGGGCGCGCGCCCGGCCGGGGGCGCGCCAGGGCTCACCAGCCCGGTGCCGGGCCTGCCCCTGGCCCAGCGCTACGAGCAGTTCATCGGCCTCTTGCGGGCCAACAACCGCGCCCTGGAGATCATGGCCGAGCTGCAGGCCAAGATACGGGGCGACAGCGATCTATCCCTGGAATACGTGCAGGACCGGGTCCGCGAGCTCAACGACGAGGTCGGGCGCATCGTGGACTGTCTGGGGGCGATGTCTCCCGCCGCGGCCGAGGGTCTGGCCGAGGTCTACCGCGAGCTCAGGCTGCGCATAAACCAGATATTGTCGCGCACGCGGGTCATCCCGGAGGCCGAGTTCGTCATTCCATTCTCCCGCCTGGGCATGGACCAGGAGGACATGGTGGGAGGCAAGGCCGCCCACCTGGGCGAGCTGACCAGCCACCTGAATCTCCCGGTGCCCCCCGGTTTCGCGGTCACCACCTACGCCTTCAAGCGCTTTTTGGACCACAACGACCTCTGGCAGCGCATCCACGAGCTTTTGAACCGCTGCCGCCTGGATCACCAGACCGAGGTGGTCGAGGCCTGCGCCAACATCGGACGGCTCATCGCCCAGGGCGAGCTGCCCCCGCTCTTGGCCCAGGCCCTGGAGGCGGCCTACGACCAGGCCACCGCCGGCCGGCCCGATCGCGGGGTGGCGGTGCGCTCAAGCGCCCTGATGGAGGACACCAGCGCCGGCTTCGCGGGCCAGTACGAGACCCTGCTCAACGTGCGCCGCGACGGCCTGGCCCAGGCCTACAAGCGCATCGTGGTCAGCCAGTTCAGCCCCCAGGTGGTGGCCTACCGCCACCAGCGCGGCCTGGGCCTGGAGGACATGGCCATGGGCGTGGCGGTGATGCTCATGATCCCGGCCCAGGTGTCGGGCGTGCTCTACACCTGCAACCCCAACGACCCCGAACAGGACGCCATGATGGTCAGCGCGGTCTGGGGCCTGGGGGCGCGGGCGGTGGGCGGCCAGATGCCCAGCAGTCTGATGCTCGTGAGCAAGTCCTCCCCTTGGCGGCTCATCCACCAGGAAATCGCCCCCCAGGAGACCATGACCGTGGCCACCGCCGACGGCGGCCTGGCGGAATCTCCCTTGCCAGATGGCCTGGCGGACGAGCCGCTCTTGAGCGAGGCCCAGTTGCGCCAGCTCTGGGAGATCGGCCAGCGCTTGGAGGAATACTACGGCCGGCCGGTGGATGTGGAATGGGCGGTGGGGCCGGAGGGCGGGCTGCACCTTTTGCAGGCGCGATCCTTGCGCATCATCGCCAAGAAGATAGTGCCGGCCGATTACGAGCGCATCGTGGCCGGACACCCGGTGCTGGCCACGGGCGGCGTCACCGCCTCGCCGGGGGTGGCGGTGGGCCGGGTGGTCCACGTGCACGGCCGCGCCGACCTGGCCGGGGTGACGGAGGGCTGCGTGCTGGTGGCCCAGTCCAGCCTGCCCGAATACGCCCTGGTGCTGGACAAGGCGACCGGGCTGGTCTGCGAGGTGGGCGGCCCGGCCAGCCACCTGGCCTCGGTGGCCCGCGAACGCCGGGTGCCGGCGGTCTTCGGGGTGCCCGACGCCCGCCGCGCCCTCAAGCAGGGCGAGCTGGTCACCCTGGACGCCGACCGCGCCCTGGTCTACGCCGGCGAGATACGCGCCCTGGTCATCCTGCAGGCCAAGCGCTTCCTGGCCCTGGTGGAGACCCAGGCCTATCGGGTGTTGGAAAAGGCCCTGGAGCGCATCACCCCGTTGAACCTCACCGACCCGCGCAAGCCGGAGTTCGGCCCGGCCCACTGCCGCACCCTGCACGACATCACCCGCTATTGTCATGAGATGGCCATGCAGGAGATGTTCCGCTACGGCGAGAGCGCCGGCGAGGTCTGCTACCTGGAGGGCGGCCGCCTGGTCTGCGACACCCCAGGCGCGGCCCGCCGCCTGGCGGCGGATTTTCCCCTGGAGCTGTACCTGATCGACCTGGGCGGGGGGGTGGACCCGGCCGCGGCGGGGGCCGAGGTGGCCGAGGCCGACGTCCGCTGCCGGCCGCTCCTGGGGCTGCTCAAGGGCATCCACTCGGTGGAGTGGCGCGGCCCCGGCGCGGTGGAGGCCAAGACCCTGGCCGAGAGCCTCCAGGACCATCACGACCCGGAGGTGCGCCGGCGCATCTACCGCCACAACTACGTGCTCATCAGCCGCGAGTACATGAACCTCTCCTCGCGGCTGGGCTTTCATTTCTCCACCGTGGACGCGCTGTGCTCGGCCACAGACAGCGACAACTACATCCGCTTCACCTTCCTGGGCGGCGGGGCCGATCCGCCCCGGCGCATGCGCCGGGCGCGCTTCATCGGCGCGGTGCTGGAAAAAAGCGGCTACTGGGTGGATATCCAGGGCGACAACGTCTTCGCCCGCCTGGAGAAGTATCCCTGCGCGGTGCTGGAGGCCAAGCTGGCCGTCATCGGACGGCTTTTCGTCATGACCCGCCAGATGGACATGGTCATGTTCTCCGACGCGGTGGTGGACTGGTACGTGGACCAGTTCATGAAAGGCGAGACACCGCCCGGACTCACCGGCCCCTGATCCTTCCCGCGCCCGCCGGCTAGAAATCCTTGAAGTCGTCGTCCAGGGGGATGATCTCCTCCGGCTTGGGCCTGGCCGGGGGGGTGGCCGCGGTCTCGGCCAGCACCTGGGCCTCCACGATCCCGTCGTCGCCGGCGTCCGCCGCGCCGGCGACCGCCGTCACGGCGCCGGCCGCGGCCATGGCCGCGCCGCCCGCGCCGACGGGGTCCGCCTTGTCCGGCACCGGGGCCTTGCGCCCAAGGGGCGGCAGGAGCTTGCGGCCGTCGTTCCCGGCCGCCTTGCGGTCGCCTTCCACCAGACCCACCAAGTCGCCCACGTACCCCTTCATGTGGTCGGCCTGGCCCATCAGCTCCTGGCTGGCGGCCGAGGTCTGTTCGGCGTGGGCGGCGTTCTGCTGGGTCACCTGGTCAAGCTGGCCCAGGCCCAGGTTGAGTTGCTCCACCCCTTGGGCCTGCTCGCCGCTGGCAGCGCTGATTTCGCCCAAGAGTTCTGCCACCTTGGCCGCGCTGGCCTGCACCCGGTCGAAGGCCTGGTCGGTGTGGGCCACCAGATCCCCGCTGCGCCGGATGTTGACCAGGTTGCCCTCGATGATCTGGGCGGTGTTCTTGGCCGCGTCGGCGGCGCGCTGGGCCAGGGAGCGCACCTCGCCGGCCACCACCGCGAACCCGGCCCCGGCCTGGCCGGCCCGGGCCGCCTCCACGGCCGCGTTCAGGGCCAGCAGGTTGGTCTGGAAGGCGATCTCGTCGATGGTCTTGATGATCTTGGCCGTCTGGTCGCTGGCCTGGTTGATCTCCTGCATGGCTGCGCGCAGCTCCTTCATCGAGGCGTCGGCCTCGGCGACCACCTTGCGGGTCTCGGCCATCAGCCGGTTGGCCTGGCTGGCGTTCTCGGCGTTGGCCCGGCTCATGCTGGCCATCTCCTCCAGGCTGGCCGAGGTCTCCTCCAGGGTGGCGGCCTGCTGGCTGGCCCCCTGGGCCAGCGACTGGCTGGCCGAGCCCACCTCCTGGCTGCTGGCGGCCAGCATGAGCGCGGACTGCTGCAGGCCGTCGATGGCGCGGCGCACCGGCCGAGTGATGGCCCGCACCAGCAGCCAGGCCAGGGCCAGGCCCAGGACGGCGGCCGCGGCCACCACGTACATCAACAGGGACCGCCCGCGCTCGGCGGTGCTGCGAAACTCCTGCTGGGCCTGGCCGCTGAGGGCCTGGGACGACTGCATGAAGCGGCGGGCCACCTGCTGGATGCGGGTCAGTTGCTCCTGGCGCAGGCTGTCGTTGCTCACCTGCTTGGCGAAGGCCGTCTGGTAGGCCTCCGCGCCCTTTTTAAGCTCCGGAGGGGCCAGGTCCATGGACCGCAGCATCTTCAGATTCTTCTCGACCTGATCGCCTTGCTGGCGGTATTTCAGGTAGAACAGAGCCGCCACCCTGGCCTTGAGCGCCAGGGCGTCCAGTTCGAAGGCCCCGCGCAGCTCGTTCATGCCGTAGGTGAGCATGTCTACCAAGAAGGCCGTCTTGCGCTGGATGTCGTCCAGGTAGACCCCGGCGCAGACCACCATCTGCCAGGGCTCGAAATAGCGGGCGTAGGTGATCATGGGATACACCTCGCTGCCTGCGCCGGGCTTGGTCCAATGGTGCTCCACCTCGGCCTCGCCGTCGGCCACCGCGGTCTCCACCAGATCCTTGAGGAAGGGCTTGCGGGTTTTTTCGTCCTGGATGAAGCTGACGTCTATGCCCTCCAGGGTGGCGTCCGCCCCATGGGCCAGGAAAGTCATGTCCTTGCCCACCACGTAGAAGAAGTTGTTGCCCGAAAACCGCAGGCTGCGCACCAGCCTGAGGGCCGTTTCCTTGTTCTGGCCGTTGGCGTGCATGAAGTTCAGGGCGTGATAGGCCAGGTTGACCACGTCGCTGACCTGCTTGACGGTGCCCTTGTCCATGGTGCCCTTGAGGTTGTCCACCAGGTTGTCGCGGGTGGACACCACCACCTTGTCCGAGACCTGGGCGCTCAGGGCCGACATGGTCTCGGCCGTGGTCTCCAGCTCCCTGAGCAGGCTGGCGTCCTCCTCGGTCAGGCGCTTGATCTCCTGGGCCGCGAACTGATAGGTCTCGCGCCCTTCCGTCAGTTTTTCCAGCTCACCCTCCGGCAGGCCGCGGTTCTTGAGATCGTCCAGGAGATCCTTGATCTGGGCCAGGTGCTGGGTGAGCTTGGCGTAGCTGTCCTGGTCGCCCCGGAGCAGATAGTTTTTCTCCTGGCGGCGGGCCTCCAGCAGCAGGGTTTGCAGGTTAAGCGCCACCTCCTCGTCGCCGGCCTGGCCGATGACCCGGCGCAGGCTCCAGTTGCCCACCCCGCCCATGACCAGGGCCAGGGCCACCAGGGCCAGGAAGCCGGCGAATATCTTGCCGGCCACACCCAGGCGCAGACGTCTCATCAATGCCTCCAAGTGAAGCCTGTCCCGCGGAACGACAAACAGCGGCCGCGAGCGGGGCAGGAAGGACTCAGAAGCGCCCCCAAGGCCTGTTCACCCCCCCCGGATGCAGGCAAAATCCCCCTGGACGGCGCCGGCGAGCGTTGAAAATTGTCGATACTGTAAAATATTTAACTCTGGCGGCGCAACCCCCCCCGCTTTTCAGCGGGTCAGGGCGTAGGCGTAGAAGCTGGGGGCGCGGCGGCCGGGGCCCGACTCGGCCAGCGGCTCCTCCGCCGCGAACAGCTTGCCGTCCCAGGCGCGCAGCAGGGACTGCATCTGAAGGGCCTGGGCGAAGGAGTGGGTCACCCAGAGGAGCTTCATCACCATCCAGGGTTGTTGGGCGCTCTGGCGCAGGAAGGTGGCGGGCGGGTTGCTGGTCATGCCGGTGCGCAGGTTGACGCAGTGCAAATTGAACTCGCCCAGCCGCCGGCCCAGTTGCGCGAAGACCTCGGCCGGGGCTCCGATCATGACCTCGCTGTAGTCGATGGACATGACCGCCTCCCGCGCGCGCCGCCTGGTTAAAGCATAGCACAACCCGGCTGGCGCGCGGCCGCGCGGCCGTTTGGCTTCGCGTCCGGCGCGGTGCTATGCTGGGTTAAACCGTAGCGGAGGGCGCGGATGGCTTGGTGGCGCGGTCTGGCCCGGTGGGGCCTGGTGCTGGGGTTGGCCATGGCGCTGGGGGCCGGCTTCGGGTGTTCGGGCCAGAAGAACCTGGACAATTTCCGCAAGATCAAATCCGGCATGAGCGCCGAACAGGTGCGCGAGATACTGGGCGAGCCCGACCGCATGCAGGAGGCGCCAGGGGTGGCCGGGGTGTGGGAGTATGACGCCCGCACCTGGTACGGCGCCTACGACAGCGGCCTGACCGTGACCATGCTGGGGGGGCGGGTGATGCTGGTCACCCTGACCCGCCCCGCCGGCAAGTAGACGCAGGGCCAAAAAACACGCGGCCGGCCCCCGCTGGGGAGGGCCGGCCGCGTGGGCCAGGACCGGGGGCTAGGCGATCTTGGCCGCCTTGGCGTCCAGATCGGCGCCGTCGATGATGGCCAGGGCCTCGTCGCGGTAGGCGTCCATGATGTAGGGGATGCCGGTGACCTTGGCGCACTCCTCGGTCAGGCTGGCCAGGTCGCTGCGGCTCATCAGGTCGGTGCGCCACTTGCGGGCGCCGGCCATGAGCTGCTGCAGGCCGACCCGGAGCTTCTCGCCCGCGCTGTAGATGCCGATGGCGCCCAGCGGGAAGTTGTTGACCTCCTTGCCGAACTTCGACTTGAGGTCCTCGTAGCAGACGAATATCTCCTCCTTGGTGGCGCCGTACTTGCTCACGGTGCTGGGCAGGCCGCCGTCCTCGCCATTGAGCCAGCGGCCGATGTTCTTGCCCACCATGCCGGGGATCATCAGCGCGCGGCCCATGCACACGGCCTTGGTGAAGGGCGCGCCCAGGGCCAGGGCCTTGAAGATGTGGTCTTCGCTGGAAAAGCCGCCGGCGAAGGCGATGTCGGGCACCCAGGCCCCGCGCTTGGCCAGCCGCGCGCAGAGCTCGTAGGCCATGCTGTGCAGGTAGAGGGAGGGGATGCCCCACTCGGCCATCATCCGCCAGGGGCTCATGCCGGTGCCGCCGGGGGCGCCGTCGATGGTCAACAGGTCGATCTTGGCGTCAGAGGACCAGCGGATGGCCATGGCCAGCTCGCGCATGGGGTAGGCGCCGGTCTTGAGCGTCACGCGCTTGGCGCCCAGCTTGCGCAGGCGCTCCACCTCGGCCATGAAGCCGGCCTGGTCCACGAAGCCCAGGCGGCTGTGGCGCTCGAACTCCTTGATGGCCCCGTCCTTGAAAGAGGCCTGCACCGCCTTGTTGTCCGGGTCGGGGGTGACGATGTAGCCGCGCCTCTTCAGCTCCTGGGCGCGCTCCAGGCTGTGCACCTTGATCTCGCCGCCGATGCACTTGGCGCCCTGGCCCCATTTCAGCTCGATGGTCTCCACGCCCAGCTTGTCCAGCACGTACTCGGCCACGCCCAGGCGGGTGTCCTCCACGTTCATCTGCACCAGGATGTCGCCCCAGCCGTCATGATAGCGGCGGTAGTCCTCCACCCGGCGGCGCATGTCGGGGGCTTCCTTGATCTTGCCCTTCTTGTCCAGCTCCAGCTTGGGATCGATGCCGCAGACGTTCTCGCCGCAGACCAGGCTGATGCCGGTGATGGCCGCGCCCACCGCGAAGTGCTCCCAGTTCTTGCGGGCGATCTCGGTGGAGCCCAGGGCGCCGGTGAACATGGGAATCTTCATCTTGACCTTGTTGGCCACTCCGTAGCTGGTCTCGGTCTTGACGCTGGGGAAGGTGGCGTGGTCGGGGTCGGCCTTGACGCCCTCGGCGCCCAGGGCGTAGCCCATGATGTTCAGGTGGCTGTAATCGACCGGGTAGTCCTTGTCCGCGCCGGCGGTCAGCTCGCCGAAGGGGCTGGGATAGAGCAGCTCGCGGGAGCGGAAGGTGGCGTTGAACAGGTCGCAGTTGCCCTTGCAGCCGTCTATGCAGCGCGAGCAGATGCCGCTCTGGGGGGCCACGTCGCGGGAGCGGTTCTTGGTTTGCAGGGCCTCGTTGGAGTTGGGACGATGCAGGTTCATGGATTGTCTCCTTGGGGCTGGGTTTGGCCGGGCGGCGGGTGATGGCCCGCCTGCAATTAGTTACACTAAAAGGCAATGCCTGCCTTATCCCATGACCCCGCCGGGGATGTCAAGGGGCATCCATTAAGTTTAACTAAAGCTAACTGCCACAATTCTCCGGCAAAATTGGGCTGAGACCGGCAACCAGAAAGGATGTGGCCGCTTGGGCAAATGAGTTGCCGCTGGATATATTGCGGCAATATTGCCGTATACCATGGCTTGACCACCGGTGGTTGCGGCAGGGAGGCAAGAAGGGGCAAAGGCGGCAGCATTGCCGTTTTTGCCGCATCGGAATTATTTTCACCAAAACAGCGGCGCCGGCCTCTTTTGACGGGCCTGGGGTGTGTGATTAGCGTCTGTTAATGGCTAGCGTCGCGGTGGGCGGGCGGGGATCACTTGATCTTGAACCACAGCAGCCGGGCCGGCTGGCGGCCGGGGTTGTGCCAGGAGGTGGGCATCTCGGTGGTCAGGTAGACCAGATCCCCTGGTCGCACGGTGTGGGTGGCCAGCTTGAACTTCAGTTGCAGCCGGCCGCTGAGCAGATAGCCCACCTCCTCGCCCTTGTGCACGAAGAAATGGCTGTTGATGCTCTGGCGGGGCGGCACCTCGATGAGATAGGGCTCGGCCTTGGCCTTCATGTCCACCGGGGTCAGCAGGCGGGCGCTCAGGCCGTCCTGGGGCAGGTCGCCGAGCCTCACCGGCTCGGCGTCGGCGCTGGCGAACACCACCCGCCGCTCCTGGTCGGGCTCCTCGCGGAAAAAGCTGCTGACGTCCACCGCGAGCACCTCGGCCATCTTGAGCAGGGCCGGCAGGGAGGGGTAGATCAGGTTGGACTCCACCTGGCTGATGGTGCTGGGCGTCACCCCCACCAGCTTGGCCAGCTCGGTCTGGCTGACGCCCTTTCTGCCGCGCAGCTCCTTGAGCCGCAGCCCCAGGTCCCAGCGGCCGCCGGCCCGGCGCTGGTCGTCGAAAGTTACGTTCAGGTCCTTGGTCCAGTAGGCGTGGGGCTGGTGGTGGGCGTCGGGCGGCCGGCGCTCGGCCTTGAGGATGGTCAGGCTGGTGGTGCCCCGGCGGACGCTGAGCTCGATGGCCACCTGGGCGATCTGGTTGATCTGGGCGCGCAGCCGGGCCGAATGGGCCTGCTTTTCCAGTATCCAGTAGGCGATGGTCTTGAGGTCGTAGAGCCGGGGGCAGGAGTGGGCGTAGAATTTGATGATGGCCTCCTCGCCGCCCCAGAGCTCCTGCATGCCGGTGAGGCTCTCGAAGACGAAGCGCACGTCGCCCTGGTCCTCCAGGGCGGCGTGCGCGCCGTAGAAGGCGTCCATCACCGCCTCGACCCGGGCCGGCTCGGCCACCGGCCGGATCTGGCAGGCCGGCCCGTCTTCGGCCCGGCTGGCGTCGTAGAAGCGGCGGAAGACCGCCGAGCCCGCGCCCTTGCCGTGGGTGAAGCAATCCAGGATGGTCAGGCGGGGGCTGTCGGCCAGCGGGCCCAGCATGTCCAGGAGGTTCTTGGGCGAGCGGTCGAAGCTCACGTAGATCAGGGGCCGGTCCTGGTGCTGGCTGGCCATCACGAAGCTGAGGCAGAAAACCTGGGCCAGGGAGCCGGCCGCGTCGTGCCAGACCACGTTGTCGCCGATATAGAGCCCGCCCAAGAGGCGGTCGAGCTGGCTGACCCCGGAGGCCACCCTCTGCCGCGCGTCCATGCCTTTCTCCCCCTGGGGGCCGGCGCCGCCGCGTCCCGGCCGGGCCGCCTAGAACTCGATGCCCTTGCTGGCCTTGATGCCGGCGTCGAAGGCGTGCTTGCGCGGCACCATCTCGGTGATGGTGTCGGCCACCTCGGCGATGGCCGGCTCCAGGCCGCGCCCGGTCAGGATCACGTTGAGCCTGGCCGGCCGCGCGCGGATGGCCGCCGCCACCGCCGCGGCGTCCAGCAGGCCATAGCCCAGCACGTAGTTGATCTCGTCCAGCACCACCAGGTCCCAGTCGCCGCTCATCAGGGCGGCCCGCGCCTGCTCCCAGCCCTTGGCGGCCAGGGTGCGGTCCTCGTCCCAGGATTCCTTGGTCCAGGAGAACCCGGTGCCCAGGCGATGCACGACCGCGCCCAGCTTTTGCAGCAGGCCGGTCTCGCCGCTGGGCATGGCCCCTTTCATGAACTGGAAGACCACCACCCGCTGCCCCTGGCCCAGGGCGCGCAGGGCGGTGCCCATGGCCGCCGTGGTCTTGCCCTTGCCCCTGCCGGTGTTCACCAGCACCCGTCCGGCCATGGCCTCTCCCAATTCTCGCCTCGCGGCCGGCCCTCCGGCCTGGGTTCGCCCTATTGGCCCCGCCCGGCCAGCAGGCGGTCCACCTTGGACTTGAGCGCCATCCAGGCCAGGTCGGCCGCCCCCAGCTTGCCGCGGGCGCGGCCCAATTTAAGATAGCTTGCCTGGACGCTCTTGGGCACCGCCGGCGGGGCGGGCTTGCGCGCCAGCTCCAGGGCCTGGGCCGGGCAGGTGGTGACGCAAAGCCCGCAGCCGATGCAGCGCTCGCCGTCCAGCACCGCCTTGCGGTCTTTCTTGTCCTGGCCCACCAGGCGCAAGGCCTCCATCTGGCAGCGCTTGAGACACAGTCCGCAACCGGTGCACTTGTCCGCGTCCAGGCGGGCGGTGAAGGGGCTGGCGGCCAGCTCGGCCGGGCGGGGATGGCGCTTCATGCTCTTGAGCACGTGGCAGCAGCAGCCGCAGCAGCAGCAGATGTTCATGATCTTCTGGCTGTTGCTGGGCTGGAGCACCAGGCCGGCCTTGTCGGCCTGCTTGAGGATGTCGATGGCCTCCTCGGCCGTGATGCGCCGGCCCAGGCCGTTCTTCTCGTAATAGTCCACCCCCAGGCCGAAGACCAGGCAGGCCTCCTCCGGCTTGCCGCAGGCCTCGCCGGTGATGGCGTGCTCGCGCCGGCAGATGCAGGGGGCCACCAGGATCTTGCGCTGGCCGCGCACCAGCTCCTCGGCCTGCTCGTAGGGCAGCACCTCGTGGCGGGCGGCCAGGCTTCTTTGCACCGGTATGGTGCGCAACTGGGGGGCCTTTTGCCAGGCGCGCATGTCGAACAGGGTGGGGATGTAGGCCCGCATGTCGGCGATGAGCTCAGGGTCGAGCTTGTTGACCTGGTATTCCCAGATGCCGATCACGTACTGGGAGGCCATGTACCAGGCCTGGCCCTGGTGCTCATAGCGGAAGACGAGGCCCTGGGAGGCCATCTCCTCCAACCGCCGGCCGGCCTCGGCCGGGTCCAGCCCGGCCCGGCGGGCGATGACCGCCGCCGTCTCCGGGATCAGGGTCAGCTTGGTGGCCAGCTCGGCCTGGTCGGGAGTGAACAGCCGCTTGAGGATGCGCAGCTCCACGCCGTCGGGCGTGGGCGGGAACCCGCCGGGCAGGCCGTCCAGATGGCGGGCCAGTTTGTGGTAGGCGTCCTGGGCCATGGCGATCGCGTCCTTACCTAGCGCGTGCGGGCGCATCTGGCATCTTAACACGCCCCCTTGGGCGCGGCCCAGCAAAATGCCCGGATCCTCCGCCGGGTCGGAGCGTTGACCGCGCCGGTGAAAGGCCTATATGCTACTGTAAATCGGCTGGCGCCGCGGCGTGTCGCCCGGCGGCTAGCTTATAGTAACTATTTGCGATAAGATATGGTCGCGGTCTGCCCCCGCGGTCTGATTCACGGCCGGACCCGCCGGGCGCGGCGCGTCGGCGTAGACGCGGGCGAGCGAGATTCATTGACCACACCCCAAGCCAAGCCCGACAACATGACCTCAGCGCCGGATCTCTGGCTTTGGCGCGAACGCATCCTGACCAGCCTCTACGGCCTGGGCGTCTGCCTGGGCCTGGTGGTGCTGGCGGTCAGCGCCGGCCTAATCATCAAGGAGCGGCTGTGGGGCGTCCTGGCGATGGACCTGACCGTCTTCGCCTGGGCGGTGACCGGCTTCCTGGGCCGCCGGCGCATCAGCTACCCGGTGCGGGCCTGGGCCGGCCTGGCGGCGCTCTATCTGGTGGGCGCGATGCTCCTGTTCAACCTGGGGCCCATCAGCGCGGCGCCGATGTGGCTGTTCACCTTCGCGGTGGCGGCCGCCTTCTTCCTGGGGCTGCGGGTCACCGTCCTGGCGGTGCTCATCAACGCCGCCACCCTGGCCGCCGTGGGCGGGCTGATTCACGCCCAGGCCCTGCCCTGGCTGGCCCAGTGGCCGGTGACGCCCCAGCGCTGGTGGGTGCTGAGCGTGAACATCATCATGCTCAACGCCCTGGTGGCCAGCGGGGTGGCGGTGGTCTTCCGGGCGGTGACCACCTCCCTGGCGAAGGAGGGCGAGGCGGTGCGCCAACTGGAGCAGGCCAACCAAGGCCTGCGGGAGCAGGCCGAACAGCGTCAGGCGGCCGAAAAGGCCCTGCGCGAGAGCGAGGAGCGCTACCGCCTGGCCTTCGCCACCAGCCCGGACGCCGTCAACATCAACCAGATGGACGGCACCTACGTGGACATCAACCAGGGCTTCACCGAGCTGACCGGCTACACCCGCGCCGACGTGATCGGCCGGCCGTCGTCGGAGATCGGCATCTGGAACGACCCAGCCGACCGCCAGCGCCTGGTGGAAGGCCTTGCGCGCGAGGGCCGGGTGGCCAACCTGGAGGCCGTGTTCCGCATGAAGGACGGCCGCCTGATAACCGCCCTGATGTCGGCGACCATCATCACGCTGGACGGCCAGCCGCACATACTTTCCATCACCCGCGCGATCGAGGAGCAGCGCAAGGCCAGGGAGGCCCTGGCCCAGAGCGAGGAGCGCTACCGCTCCCTGGTGGAGAACGTGCCCTACGGCCTGTTCCTGGCCGAACTGCCCCTGGGCGGGCTCCACTTCGTCAACGACCGCGCCTGCCGCATGTTCGGCTATGAGCTGGAGGAGGCGCGGCGGCTCAAGGTCTGGGACGTGGTGAGCCCGGACGAGCACGCGGCCATGCGCGAGAGCCTGGGCCAATACCTGCGGAATCCGGCCGACGCCAGCCGGCGGGTCTACACCGGCGTGCGCAAGGACGGCTCGCGGTTGCGTTTCGAGGTCACCTACGCCCTGGTGCGCCAGGGACAGCAAAAGCTGTTGCAGGGATTCGTGCGTGACGTGACCGAGATCGAATCCCTGGAGCGCCAGCTCCGCCACGCCCAGAAGATGGAGGCCGTGGGCACGCTGACCAGCGGCATCGCCCACGATTTCAACAACATCCTCCAGGCGGTGGGGGGCTATGCCCAGCTGGTGCAGGAGCGCACCGCCGGCAACCCAGAATTGCGGGGCTATCTGGAGCAGATGCTGGCCACCCTGGAGCGGGCCGCGGAGCTGGTCAAGCGGCTTTTGACCTTCAGCCGCAAGGTGGAGCCGCGCCTGGAGCCGGTGGACCTGGACCAGGTGGTGGCCTCCGGGGTGCGGCTTTTGCAGCACACCCTGCCCAAGATGATCACCATCGTCCACCGCCCGGAGGCCGGCCTGCCGCCCGTCCTGGGCGACTTCGGCCAACTGGAGCAGGTGGTGCTGAACCTGGGAGCCAACGCCGGCGACGCCATGCCCGACGGAGGCCGGCTGGAGTTCGCCACCAGCCGGCTGGACTGGGACCAGGCCCAGCGGCTGTTGCCGGCGGGGGCCTTGGCCGGTGAATACGTGCGGCTCAGCGTGACCGACACCGGCCAGGGCATGGACGAGGAGGTGCAGAAAAAAATGTTCGAGCCCTTCTTCACCACCAAGGCGGTGGGCAAGGGCACCGGACTGGGCCTGGCCGTGGCCTATGGCATTCTGCAGAACCACGGCGGGTTCGTCTCCTGCGCCAGCCAACCTGGCCAAGGCGCCACTTTCGACCTGTTTTTCCCGGCGCTGGCCAAAAAGGCGCAACCCCAGGGCGGCCCGGCGGGCGCGGCCGAGGCGCCGGATCATGGCGGCGAGGAAACCCTGCTGCTGGCCGACGACGAGCCCGGCATACGGGCCAGCCTGGGTCAATACCTGCGCCGGCGCGGCTACCAGGTGCTGGAGGCGGGCAGCGGCGAGGAGGCCCTGGCGATTCTGGCCGGAAAAAGAGAACGCGTGGACCTGGTGGTGCTGGATCTGGGCATGCCCGGCATGGGCGGGCTGGAGTGCCTGCGGCGGTTGCGCCAGGCCGGCAACCAGGTGGCGGTGATGGTGGCCAGCGGCTACGCGCCCCAGGGACCGGTGCAGGACGCCCTGCAGGAGCTGGGCGCCTACTTCATACCCAAGCCCTTCCGCCTGGCCACCATGCTGGGCAGCATCCGGGCGGTGTTGGACCAGCGGGGAGCTGCGGCGGGGGAGCCGCGGGCCGGGCGGGCTTGAAGCCGGGCGCGCCGCCAAGCCAAGGCCGAGCCGCCACCGGATTCATTTTTTCCTTGCCCAAAAATTTCAGCCAAAACGACGAAGAGCCAAGACCAGACACCCTATGGTTTGCGGCGCAATTGGTATTACCAAATGATATTAATCGGTCCGCCACCGATTTTCCAAGCCGTTTTCGGTCCGCCGTTCCATCTCTGGCGATGTGGGCGTACAAGAATCGGCCAGGATGCGGCCGTAATTGGATAGACCAAGGCGAAGGCGTTGGGCAGGCTGGCAATCGGCGCCGAGGGCCGGGGTCGGCATCCTGGCTCGTTCCAGCGCTGGCCAGGCATAACTTGCATTAAAAACTGCCAGATAACATGGCTAGCCGCTCCTGGGCCCAAACCGGATGGCCGGCGACGCAACCCGGTTCGCGCCATTAATCAGCTTCACATAACAATTAAAGTATGGTAAACAAGGCACACCATCTCAGTTGACATTGCCGGGATTGCCGGCATGCGGTTGATTTGGCCGAACCGATCCGTTAATCAGGGCATGAAACCAGGCCAGAACAGGACGAGGCGCGATCTGCGGGCTCCGGTATAAGTTGCCAGACCAATTTTCGGCTTTCGGCGGCCAGCCAGGCAAGGGGCGAGCGATGACCCTCTACAGAATGGTCAAGCCCAAGCGCTACTCGGACCAGGTTTTCGAGCAATTGCGCGACCTGATCTTCCGCGGCCAGCTCAAGCCGGGCGACAAGCTGCTGCCGGAGCGGGAATTGGCCCAGAGCATGGGCGTCAGCCGGCCCACGGTGCGCGAGGCCATCAACAAGCTGGTCTATCGAGGCCTGTTGGAGCATCGCCAGGGCCAGGGCACCTTCGTGGCCATGCCCGAACCGGGCCAGGCCCACAACCCCTTCAAGGCCATGATCGAGGGCTACGAGGCCACCCCCCTGGACCTGCTGGAGGTGCGCCTGGGGCTGGAGTGCAACGCCGCGGTGCTGGCCGCCCGCCGGGCCACGCCGGAGGACCTGGCGCTGCTGGAAAAAAGCTTCCACCTGATGCGCGACAAGATACTGGAGGGCGAGCTGGGCCTGGAGGAGGACGTCGCGTTTCACATGTGCATCGCCTACTCCACCAAGAACCAGGTCCAGATCCACATCATGCGCTATCTCTACGACATGCTGCACTACGGCATCAAGGAGAGCCTCCAGCACCTCTACGAGAAGCCGGCCAACCTGCGCGGCATCATCAACCAGCACGAGCGGGTCTACGAGGCCATCCGCCGCCACGACACCCAGGAGGCCTTCGACGCCATGCGGGTGCACATCGGCTTCGTCATCGACTTCATCGCCAACCGCTACCCGGACTCGCCCTCCAAGGTGTCCATCAAGCTCAACGGCGGTTCGGCGGCTGACGTGAAATAGTTCGCAATGTTCTTTGTAGCGGCGGGGTTTGCCCCCGCCCGCGTTTTTGTCGTTATTGCGAAAATCAGGCCGTGGATGCCCAGCCGTGGCGCGGCCACCGGTTCAGCGCCCGCGCCTATTCCCTGACCAGGCCCACCACGTAGGGGCCTTCGGGCACCACCACCATGTCCGGGTTGGCGGCGGTCAGGCCGTCCAGGCAAGCCTGGAGGTCCTCCACCTTCTCGATGCCCATGGCGCCCAGGTCCGCGGCGCTCAAGCCCGGCGAATAGGCGTAGACCTTGCCCGCGTGGGCCATGGCCTGATAGGTGGTCTGCAAGCACCATTGGTCGATGACGAAGTTCTCCGGCCGGCAGCAGTGGGCCACGAACTCGGCCGGGCTGCGCCCCTGGCGCACCAGGTCGCAGTATTCGGCCGAGCCCAGGCCCTCGGCGCAGCCGCAGGTGACCACGATGGTCCCGCCGGGCTTGACGATGTTTTTGGCCATGATGAGCCCCTTGCTCACCTGGTAAAAGGTCTGGTCCAGGGGGTAGCCGCCGGCCGAGGTGAGCACCAGGTCCGCCCTCCGGTCCAGGTGGTGGACCGAGTGCTCCTCCACCACCGCGCAGCCGGCCCGGTGGGCCTGGTCATAGTGGCCGGCGAAGACGCCCACCGTCTGGCGCTCCTTGTTGATGACCACGTTGAGCATGAAGTCGCAGCCGGCCAGGGCGGTGACCTGAAGCCCGGCCTCGTGGAAGGGGTTGCCGTCCAGGACGCAGTTGGTCACCTTGGGGTGGGCGATCATGGCGAAGGAGTGCATGAACTGCATGGTGGTGAAGCTGCTGATGCCCGGCAGGATGGCCTTGCGCCCGCCGGAGTAGCCGGCGTACATGTGGGGCTCGATCAGGCCGGTGATGATCTTCAGGTCGGCGTCCAGATAGTGGCGGTTGATCTCGATCGGCCCGCCGTCGATGGTGGCGATGCGGCGCACGTCCTCGGCCCGGCGGCAGAAGTGGTTGACGATGCGGTAGTTGGCCATGATCTCCCGGCCGACCACCCGCGCCAGCTCCTCGCCCTCGTTGGGCCGGTGCATGCCGGTGGCGATGAGGATGGTGATGGCCTCGCGGGGGATGCCGGCCTGCTCCAGGATGGCCAGCATGGGCGGCAGGATGACCTGGTTGGGCACCGGCCGGGTGATGTCGCTGATGACGATGCAGGCGTTTTTGCGGCCTTTGGCCAGCTCGGCCAGGGGAGGGCTGGCGATGGGCTGGGCCAGCGCCTGGGCCACCGCCGCGGCCGGGTCGGCCAGGGGCGCGGCCGGCTTGGTGGCCAAGACCTGGGCCGAATCGGGCACCTGCACCGCAAGGGTCTGTTGGCCGCAAAGCATGCCGACGCGCATGGTCATCCTCCCTGGGCTGGAGCCGGGGGTCGTGGGGCCGCCTGCCCCTCACGCACCGGCGCAGACCCGATGTGCGGGGTGGGTGAAATTGGTTTGACCTAAGATATAGGCCATCCCCGGCCGCCTTGTCAACGGTTTATGCGGGGCATTTGGGCCTAACGGCGGCGGGCCCGGCCCAGGCTGGCAATGCGTAGTGGCCGCGCCGTGTTCAGCATGCCGGAACGCGCGGCCGGCCCGG
The DNA here is from genome assembly GCA_049322275.1 of Thermodesulfobacteriota bacterium. Taxonomy (GTDB): domain Bacteria; phylum Desulfobacterota; class Desulfarculia; order Desulfarculales; family Desulfarculaceae; genus JACRDC01. Next base: position 103,620 of record JBMORH010000053.1, on the reverse strand, counting down.
CCGGCCGGACCCCGCCGCCGCGCAGGAAAACCCTTGACAGCCGGGCGTGCTTCTTTTAAGAATTGGTAAGACCCAACGCATGTGGTCTGACCACACCGCAGGCAAGATTTCCCGCGGCGGGCGGCGGCGCCCGGACGCGGACGCGCGGTATATTATGGCGTGCCGGCGGGCCCGCCGGGGGCCTCCGCGCCAAGCCAACCCCGCACCATGCACACGAGCGACGACATGCCCAGCGCCAAACTCGCCATTTCAAGCTCACCCCGCCGCCTCTCCGGCCTGACGCTCACCCTGGCCGGCCTCGTCCTCGGTCTGGCCCTGGCCGCGCCGGCCGCGGCCGGTTGGCGGCTGGACCCGGCCAAGTACCACGTCTCGGCCCATGGCCAGCTTTCCTGTCTGGACTGCCACGCCGGCACGCCTGGCGAGAAGACCCACCCCGACCCGGCCAGGGTGAACCGGGTTCCCAAGGAGAGCTTCCGGTCCCAGGCCTGCTACGAGTGCCACGCCGAGATCCAGGGCCAGCTCAAGGCCGGCCGTCACGGCCGGCGCGCCGTGGACGACCCGGCCCGCTACGGCTTTTGCATAGAGTGCCACGACCCCCACGCCACCCGGGCCACAAACCCGGACGTCGCGGGCAAGTTCAAGCCCGGCGTCCCCCGCCAGGCCCAGTGCGCGGCCTGCCATGACGCCAAGACCCAGCCCCCGGCCCCGGCCGCCGAGTTGAAGGACTGCTACGCCTGCCACATGGCCCCGGCCAAGTCAGCGGCCCCGGCGGCCGCGGCGGCCAGCGACGCCCAGTTCTGCCTGGGCTGCCACGGCCAGGCCAATCCCGCGGCCAAGGACATGCCGGTGGTGACGGCGGCGGATTTTCGGAAGGACAACCCCCACCAGGCGCTTTCCTGCCTGACCTGCCACCCCCAGGGCGCGCGCTATCCCCACCACCGCCAGCAGGCGGTGGACTGCGCCAGCTGCCATCCGGTGCGCCACGACGAGAAAAAGGCCGGCGGCGACCTGCACCTGGGCGTGAGCTGCCAGGCCTGCCATCTTGAGGGCGTCGGCCCCTGGCGCGACGCCAAGACCGGCCGGGTGCTCTGGCGCGTAGAGAAAGGCCAGGACGGCTTGGTGAGCGTGCACAGCCTGACCAAGGCGGCCGACGAGGCCGCCTGCGCCCGCTGCCACCAGGCCGGCAACAAGATCGGCGCGGCCACCATGGTTTTGCCGGCCAAGAGCGTCATCTGCATGCCCTGCCACACCGCCACCTTCTCGGCCGGCGACGCCACCAGCCTCGCGGCGCTCATCGTCTTCGCGGTGGGGCTCATCGCGGCGCTCGGCTTCTGGTTCACCGGCGCGCCCGCCGCCCCGGCCGCCCCCGGCCACGGCGGCCACCACGCCCAGGGCTCGGCCCTGGGGCGGGCGCTGACCGCCCTGGTGCTGGACGGCGTCTTCCAGCGCCGCCTGTGGCGCATCAGCCCCCTGCGCGGGCTGATCCACAACCTGATCTTCTTCCCCTTCGTGATCCGCTTCACCTGGGGCATGGCGGCGCTCATCGGCACCCTGATCGGCCCGGAGCAGGACTGGGCCTATTACATGGCCGACAAGAACAGCCCCGGCGCGGGCTTCGTCTTCGACCTCACCGGCCTGATGGTGGTGCTGGGCGTGGCCGGGGCCATCGGCCGCCGGCTGGCCAGCAAAGCGCCCCGCCCGGCCGGCCTGCCCCGGCCCGACTGGCTGGCCCTGGGGCTGATGGCCGGCATCGTGGTGGTGGGCTTCATCCTGGAGGCCGCGCGCATCGCCATGACCGGCGCGCCCGCGCGGGCGGGCTGGGCCTTCGTGGGCTACGCCCTCAGCCACTTGTTCAGCCAGGCCGGGGCCCAGGCGGCCTACGCCTGGCTGTGGTACGTCCACGCCGTCTTCACCGGCGCCTTCTTGGCCTATCTGCCCTTCAGCCGCATGTTCCATATCCTGATCGCGCCCATCGTGCTGATGATCAACGCGGCCAAGGGGCACGGGCGCTAGCGGGGCGGCCGCGAGCACCGACCGAACTTTTGCGAAGGGATCCTCCATGGACGAGCGCATCAAAAAGGCCCTGATCGAGATCGTGGGCGAGGAGCGTTTCTCCGACGCCCTCATCGACATGGTCTCCTATTCCAGCGACGCCAGCGAGCACAGCCAGCGCCCCTTCTGCGCGGTCTGGCCCACCACCACCGAGGAAATCATCGCCCTGGTCAAGCTGGCCAACGCCGAGAAGATTCCGCTCATCCCCCGCGGGGCCGGCACCGGTCTCTCCGGCATGGCCGTGCCGCAGATGGGCGGCATCGTGCTGGACATGGCCCGCATGAACCGGATCATCGAGGTGAACATCGAGGACCGGGTGGCGGTGGTGCAGCCGGGCGTGGTCTACGCCAGCCTGGAAAAGGTCCTGGCCCCCCACGGCTTCGTTTTTCCGCCCGACCCGGCCAGCGGCAAGGCCGCCACCCTGGGCGGCAACGTGGCCACCAACGCCGGCGGGGTCAAGGGCGCCAAGTACGGCACCACCAAGGACTACGTGCTGGGCCTCCAGGTGGTCCTGGGCGACGGCCGTCTGATGCGCACCGGCACCCGCGCCATCAAGTCCTCGTCGGGCTACGACCTAACCCATCTGTTCGTGGGCAGCGAGGGCACCCTGGGCATCGTCACCGAGATCATCCTTAAGATCGCTCCCAAGCCGCCCAAGGCCGCCACCGCCACCGCCATCTTCGACGACCTGGCCGACGCCGGCCGGGCCGTGACCCAGATCATGAGTAGCGGCATCATCCCCAGCGTGCTGGAGGTGCTGGGCCGGGAGACGATCCAGGCCATCAACCAGAGCACCGACCTGAACCTGCCGGAGGTGGACGCCATGCTGCTGGCCGAGACCGACGGCTACACCCAGGCGGAGTGCGAGTTCCAGATCGCCAAGGTCATCGAGGTCTTCAAGGCCAATCACGCCCGCGAGGTGAAGCAGGCCACCGACCCGGACCAGGTGGCCGAGCTGTGGAAGGCGCGCAAGAGCTGCTACCCGGTGCTGGCTCGCCTGCGCCCCAACTTCGCCCTGGAGGACATCACGGTGCCCATGAGCAAGGTGGCCGACATGTTGAAGGGCGTGGCCGAGATCGCCAAGAAGCACGACGTGCAGATCGCCAGCTTCGGCCACGCCGGCGACGGCAACCTGCACCCGCAGATCCTCTACGACGCCCGCGACCATGCCGAGAAGGAGCGGGTGGAGGCCGCGGCGGCCGACCTGTTCAAGCTGGCCATCAGCCTGGGCGGCACGCTCACCGGCGAACACGGCATCGGGCTTTCCAAGGCCCCCTACATGGCCCTGGAGCACGACCCGGTGGCCATGGACTCCATGCGCGCCATCAAGCGCCTGTTCGATCCCAATAATATTCTCAATCCCGGCAAGATGGCGCTGGACGCCTAGGGGGCTGACGGACATGGAAGCCAAGTACGACTTCACCCGCAAGTATCAGGACCAGATCATCAAGTGCTCCCGCTGCGGCTTTTGCCAGGCGGTCTGCCCGGTCTTCGGGGCCACCCTGCGCCCGGCCTACAACGCCCGCGGCAAGATGCTGCTGCTCAAGGAAGTCCTGGAGGGCAAGCTGGAGCTGAGCCAGGAGATGGTGGAGACCCTGTTCCAGTGCACCACCTGCGCCTCCTGCGCCCACAACTGCCCCTCCGGGGTGGATGTGCCCGCCATCATCAAGGCCGTGCGCCGCGACATGGTCAACATCGGCACCTGCCACCCGGCCTTCGTGGGCATGAACGAGGTCCTGGCCCAGCACGGCAACATCTACGCGGAGGAGGAGCGGCCCGATTTCGACCGCCAGCGCAAGGCCACGGCCGAGGTCGCCTATTTCGTGGGCTGCGTGGGGCTCTACCGCGAGGACGAGGCCACCGAAGCCACCCTGAACCTGCTGGACCACCTCAAGATCGACTACACCCTCATCGACGAGGTCTGCTGCTCCGGCGTGCTGGAGGACGTGGGCTACGCCATCCAGGGCGACCTGGCCAAAAAGAACATCGAAACCATCCTGGCCACCGGAGCCAAGACGCTCATCACCGGCTGCCCCTACTGCTATCGCACCTTCCATTTCAAGGAGCAGTACAAGCCCCTGCGCGACGCCGGCCTGAACATCGTCCACGCCAGCCAGTTCTTCAAGGACCACGACTTCGGGGTGAGCACCGACAAGGTGGTCACCTACCACGACCCCTGCGACCTGGGCCGCCACACCGGCATCTATGACGAGCCGCGGGCCACCATCAAGAAGGTCGCGCCCAACTTCGTGGAACTGGCCAGCAACCGGGCGGGCTCCCTGTGCTGCGGGGCCGGCGGCGGCGTGCGCGGGGCTTTTCCGGCCAACAGCCTGGCCATGGCCCGGCGGCGGCTGGAGGAGATGGAGGCCAGCGGGGCCCAGGTGCTTCTCACCGAGTGCAACTCCTGCGCGCATAATCTCTCCAACGCCAAGCTGCGCAAACAGAAGTTCCGCATTCTCACCACCGCGCAGTTCATCAGCGAGCTGCTGGAGGACGCCGAATAGGGCCGGTTTACGCTAACGGCCTTTTGTCGCCAACCATCGCCCCCGCCCGCGGGTGCGAGGGAAAGGTGAGAGGGCTAATGGGTTTCATCCATGAGCACAGCCTTGGCATGCGCCCCTCGCTTGGGGCTGGCCGGCGGCGCGCCGACCTGGTAACCTGGGCCAAGCGGTGTTAGGGAAAAGCCTGGCGTATTCAGCATGTTGGAATGAAGCAAGCACTAGGCAACGGCTGGGAATAGGGAGGAAATGATGGAAATCCAAGGCTACAACATGCCTGAGGACCTCTACTACGACGAGAACCACTTCTGGGTCCGGGTCGAGGGCGGCGAGCTGGTCATGGGCATGGACGATTTCGCCCAGAAGATGGCCGGCGACATCGTCTTCGTGCAGCTGCCCGACGAGGGCAAGAAGCTTAAAAAAGGCGGCAAGCTGGCCAAGGTGGAGAGCGGCAAGTGGCTGGGCAAGGTCAACAGCCCGGTCAACGGCGAGCTGATCGCGGTCAACGAGGCCCTGGAGACCAAGCCCAACCTGATCAACCAGGACTGCTACGGCGCCGGCTGGATGTACCGCATCAAGGCCGGCGACCTGGGTGAGTTGAGCGACCTGGTCCACGGCGCCGAGGCCCTGCAAAAATGGATGGCCGCCGAGGTCGAGAAGTACGCCGACAAGAAGTAGCCGCGCCGCCCCGCCGCCGGCCGCCGTCGATCCGCGCGGCCGGCGCGGGGACGCCCGCGTGGCCGCCGGCGGGCGCGCCGCCCGCGCGAGGTAGCTGAATTGGCCAACGCCCTCTACAACCGCAAGCAACTGCTGGAGCTGGACGCCTGCACCGGCTGCCAGGCCTGCGCCGACATCTGCCCGGCGGTGATGGCCGCCGGCGACGGCGAGCTCTCCGGCGTCCACCGCCTGGCCTGGATGCGCCGGGCCTTCAAGGCCCGCGGCGGCGTTTTGCGCCGGCTTTTTGGCAAAAAGCCGCCCACGGACGCGGACTGGGACCGCTTCTCCCAGACCGTATACCGCTGCACGCTCTGCGGCAACTGCCAGGAGGTCTGCCCGGCCGGCATAGAGCTCAAGGAGATGTGGCTGACCCTGCGCGGCGAGCTGGTGCAGAACCTGCACTACCCGGAGAAGATCAACCTGATCCGGGACAATTTGGCCGAGAGCCACAACGTCTTCAACGAGGACAACTCCGAGCGGGCCGATTGGGTGGAGGACCTGGACGAGCCCCCGGACCACGGCCACCTGAAGGACCGGGCCGAGTGGGTCTACTTCACCGGCTGCGTGGCGGCGTTCTTCCCCCTGGCCCAGCAGGTGCCGCTGAACCTCAGCGAGATACTGGCCGCGGCCAAGGTGGACTTCACCCTCCTGGGCGAGGACGAGTGGTGCTGCGGCTTCCCGCTGCTGGGCGCGGGGCTCAAGGACGCGGCCAAGGACATCATCGCCCACAACGCCGAGGCGGTGCGGGCGCGGGGGGCCAAGGGCGTGGTCTTCGCCTGCCCCTCCTGCTACATGATGTGGCGCGAGCACTACCCGGCCCAGGGCCTGGAGCTTTATCACTCCACCCAGTTCCTGCAAAATCTCATCGCGCAAGAAAAGCTGCCGCTTAAAAAGCTCAAGCTCAAGGTGACCTACCACGATCCCTGCGACCTGGGCCGGGGCAGCCGCGAGTTCGACGCGCCGCGGGCGGTGATCAAAGCCATCCCCGGCGTGGAGCTCATCGAGATGGCGCGCAACCGGGAGAACTGCCTGTGCTGCGGCGGCGGCGGCAACCTGGAGATGATCGACCAGGAGCTTAACAAGGGCATCGCCAAGCAGAAGATCGAGATGGCCCTGGCCACCGGAGCGGAGGCCATCATCACCTCCTGCCAGCAGTGCGTGCGCACCATGGCCACCTACTGCCGGCGCAACGAGGTGCCGCTGAAGGTCATGGACATCAGCCAACTGGTGCGCAAGGCCCTGGACCTGGATGACGACTAGGGCCGGAGAGGCGGGCGCGCGCCTGTATCGACTGGGAGCCGTGCCCTGGGCGCGCTCCCAGCTTTTTTATCACGCCCTGGCCGAGCTGGGGCGCGAGGCCCTGGTGCTCTGCTGGCCAGAAGAGCCCTACGTCTGCCTGGGCTACCACCAGGACGTGGAGCAGGAGATCGACCAGGATTATTGCCGCCAGCAGGGCCTGCCGATCTTCCGCCGCGAGGTGGGCGGCGGCGGGGTCTACCTGGACCGCGATCAGCTTTTCTGGCAGCTCGTCATCAGCCCGGACAATCCCGCCGCCCCCCGCCGCCGCGATGTCTTCTATCGCCGCTTCTTGGGACCGGTCATCGCGGTCTACCGCGGTTTGGGCGTGGCGGCCGAGTTCGCCCCGGTCAGCGACATCAGCGTGGGCGGCCGCAAGATCTGCGGCACCGGGGCCGGCGAGGTCGGCCCCATGTGGGTCTTCGTGGGCAATCTGATGCTGGATTTCGACCAGGCGGCCATGGCGCGGGTGATCAAGGCGCCCGACGAGAACTTCCGCCGCCGCTTCGAGGCCGGCATGGCCGAGCACCTGACCAGCCTGGCCCGCGAGCTGGGGCCGGAGAAGGCCGCGGCCCTGGACCGGAGCGGGCTCATGGACGCCCTGGCGGCCAACTTCGCCCAGGTTCTGGAGCCGCTCGCCCCGGCCGCGCCCGACGCCGGGCTGGAGGCCAAGGTTGAAGAAGTGGGCCGGCGCATGCTATCTCCGGGGTGGCTGCGCTTTGCGCGCCGGCCCCGGCCCGGCCGCCGGGTCAAGATCAGGGCCGGGGTCTTCCTGGAGCAGCGCGACCACCTGGGCCGGGCCGGCGGACTGCGGACCCGCCACCTGCTGGTGGATGACCGCCTGCGCCAGGTGGAATTGAGCGCCTTGGGGCTGGCGGTCGAGCCGCGCGAGCTGGCCGGGCTGGCCGCGTCCCTGGAGGGCCTGACCTGGCCCCAGGCCCGCGAACGCATGGAAGCCTGGCTGGCCCGCGGGGAGTAATCGGCGTCGTCCCGCCAGGGGGAGGGCGGCTGGGCGATTGCAGAGCATGCGTCATGCGACCGGCAAGGCGTTGGCAGGCCGGAGCGGACGCTTTAGTGGCTCGCGGGTTGATGTCTTGCGTCAAACACCGGGAGGCGGTCATGGCCGGCAAGGTTGGGGGGGCGGAGAACTGGATCGGCAGGATGGGCGGCCTGGTGGCCATGTTGGCGGTGCTGTTGCCGGCGGGGCTGGCGCTGGCGATCTTCTGGCGCCGGGGCTGGTCGGCCCCCCTGGAGCTGGGCCTGGCCCTGGCCGCGTTGGCGGTCAGCCTGGCGTTCGCGGTCTACGTGCACTGGTTCTGGGTGCGGCCGGCGCGGGTGCTGATGGGCTTTTTCGCTCAGCGGGCGGCGGAGACCGAGCCCGACCTGACCCGCGAGATACCCCTGGAGCAGCAGACCCCGCTCAGGCCCATCGCCGAAAACTACCAGGCCTTCCTGGCCAACCTTCGCCGGGCCGTGGCCGAATCCCGCAAGATGAGCATCAACATCGCCGCCGAGGCGGCCAAGATGAACAAACGGGTGGGCGGCTCCCACGACAAGGCCCAGAACCAGGAGCGCCAGGCCGGCGACCTGACCGAGGTCACCAGCCAGTCCGCGGCCGAATCGGTGGCCAGCGTGGAGGCCATCGGCCAGAGGATGGCCGGCCTGGGCAAGACCATCGAGGACCTGGCCGGCAGCGCCGATCACATCCAGAAGGTGGTCAACCTGGTGCGCGGAGTGGCCATGCAGACCAACCTGCTGGCCCTGAACGCGGCGGTGGAGGCGGCCCGGGCCGGCGAGTCCGGGGCCGGTTTCGCCGTGGTCTCCGAGGAGGTCAAGAACCTGGCCCAGAAGGTGGACGAGGCGGTGGACGAGATCGCCACCACCGCCGAGACCCTGGCCCAGGCCATGGGCCGGGCGCGCCAGGACGCGGTGGAGACCATCGCCTACGTGGAGCGGATCAACCTGCGCACCAAGGACGACGCCCGCGCCTCCGGGGAGAAGATCGGCCAGATCATGCGGCTGAGCCAGGAGGTGGCGGGGGACATGCAGGAGTCGCTGGGCTATTGCCGCAGCCTGCGCGAGGCCACCGAGCGCCTGCAGGGGCTCATCACCCGCTTCAGCGTGGGGCAGGGGGCGCTGGAAAAGGCCCTGGGCTACGCCCGCGGCTATCGGGACCTGGTGCAGCGCCGGATGGACGAGCTGGCCCAGGGCGGCCTGAACCTGCTGGACCGCAGCTACCGCGAGATTCCGGACAGCAACCCCAAGAAATACCGCACCGCCTACGACGAGGTCTTCGCGCGCGAGTTCCAGGGGCTGTTCGACCAGGCCCTGAAGGGCCTGGCCGGCGGGGCCTACTTCATCGCCGTGGACGCCAACGGCTACGCCCCCACCCACCACAGCCACGTCTCCCGTCCGCTCACCGGCGACTACGAGCGCGACCTGCTCCACAGCCGCGACAAGCGCATCTTTGCCTCCAACGAGACCGAGGTGCGCCGGGCCAGGCACACCCAGCCGTTCTTGCTGCAAACCTACCTGCGCGACACCGGCGAGATACTAAACGACATCTCGCTGCCGCTGTTCGTGAACGGCCGCCACTGGGGGGCCCTGATCGTGGGCATGGACTACCAGGTGCTGCTCCAGGACTGAGCGCGGCGCGCTCACGGCCCGCCCACCAGGGGCACGAAGCGCACCGGCTCCAGGCGGTTGGCCGTCACCGCGCCGTCGGCGGACTTGGTGATGAGCACCAGCTCCTGCCAGGCCCGCGGCCCCACCGGCAGCACCATGCGCCCGCCGGGCTTCAACTGGGCCACCAGCTCCGGCGGCGTCGTCTCCGGCGCGGCGGTGACCATGATGGCGTCGAAGGGGGCCTCCTCCGGCCAGCCCCGCCAGCCGTCGCCCACCTTGAGGCTCACGTTGGCATAGCCCAGCTCGGCCAGCGCCTTCCCCGCCCCCGCGCTAAGCTCCGGGATGATCTCGATGCTGCACACCCGCCCGGCCAGCTCGGCCAGCACCGCGGCCTGGTAGCCGCTGCCGGTGCCCACCTCCAGCACCTTCTCGCCGCCAGCGAGGGCCAGCAGCGCGGTCATGTGGGCCACGATGAAAGGTTGGCTGATGGTCTGGCCCTGGCCGATGGGCAGGGGGTGGTCGGCGTAGGCCTGGCCGCGCCAGGCCGGGGGCACGAAGAGATGGCGCGGCACCTTGGCCATGGCCGCCAGCACCCGCGGGTCGCGCACCCCGCGGGCGGCGATCTGTTCATCCACCATGGCCCGGCGCTGGGCCGCCCAGTCCGGCTCGGCGGCCGGGGCCGGCGCGGCCAGGGCCAGGCATAACAAGCAGCCGGCGACGAGACTGAAGGCGGTCATGCCGGTTCTCCCGTGAACGGTCGCATCCAGTATGACGAGCCAACGCGGCCCGGCTGCTCGGCCCGAAATTCCCCGTGGCCTTGCCGGGGGCCGCCTAGTAGGATACCTCCATGGTAACCCAAGAGGCCGAGAAGGGGTGCGCTGTGCTTGGCAAATCCAGGTTTGACGCCGGGCGGGGTCTGCCGGCCGGGGCCGGCAAGGGCTGGTTGACGGTGATGATCGCCTGCGCGCTGGCGCTGTCCCTGGCCGGGGCGGCCTGGGCCGGGGAGCGCCAGCCCAGGGTCGGGCTGGCCCTTTCCGGCGGCGGCGCGCGGGGGCTGGCCCATATCGGCGTGCTGGAGGTGCTGGGACAGGCCGGGGTGCCGGTGGACCTGGTGGCCGGCACCTCCATGGGCTCCATCATCGGGGGGCTCTACTGCGCCGGCTACCGTCCCGACCAGATCACCGAGATGGTGGCCAAGGTGGATTGGAAGGAGGCGTTCTCCTCCACTCCGGCCCGGCAGCTATTGGGGTTTTCCGAAAAAGACGAAAGCCAGCGCTACCTGCTGGAGGTGGGCCTGGGCAGCGCCGGCATCGAGCTGCCCACCGGGCTCCTGAGCGGCTACAAGCTCACCGCCCTGCTAACCCGGCTCTGCCTGCCGGTGGCCGGCGTGGAGGACTTCGACCGCCTGGGCATACCATACCGGGCCGTGGCCACCGACCTGGCCACCGGCGAGGCGGTGGTGCTGGGCCGGGGCAGCCTGGCCCAGGCCATGCGGGCATCCATGTCCATCCCCGGCGTGTTTCCCCCCTTCGAGCTGGACGGCCGCCTGCTGGTGGACGGCGGGGTGGTCCAGAATCTGCCGGTGCAGACGGTCAAGGACATGGGCGCGGACCTGGTCATCGGCGTGAACGTCTCCACCCCCCTGCGCAAGCGCGGGGACCTGGGCGACGTGCTGCGGGTGATGGACCAGACCATCAGCATCCAGATGATCCTGGCCACCCAATCCGAGGCGCGCCAGGCCGACCTGGTCATCGCGCCCTATCTGGAAGGCTATTCCAACTCCGATTTCGACCAGAGCGATCAACTGCGCCAGCGGGGGCGCGAGGCGGCCCTGGCCGCCCTGCCGCGGATCCTGACGCTATTGGAAAAGCGTGGGGTGGCCTTGACGGCCAAGGACGGCCGGCCCGGTCTTCGGCCGGTGGCGGAGATCGTGGTGGGCAAGGTGTCGGTGGAGGGGCCGGCGGTGTATCACGGCGAGGTGCGGCGTTTGATGCCCATTCGGCCGGGGCAGAAGGTCAGCGCCGACGAGCTGGACCAAGGCGTGCAGAAGATTTATGGCCAGGGCATGTTCGAGAGCGTAAGCTACCGGGTGCGGCCCCTGGCCGATGGGCAATCGGAGCTGGTGTTCGTGCTCAAGGAAAAAGGCTACGGCCAATACGTCACCCGGCTGGGGATGTACCTGGAGGCCTCTTCCAACCGGAGCAACGACTTCACCCTGCTGCTCAACCTGCGCCGGCCCAACCTGTTGTACACCGGCGCCCACGCGGACCTGAACCTCTCGGCCGGCCGCACCCTGGGCGGCGACCTGCGCCTGTCGCTGCCCAACCAGCCCTGGGAGGGGTTTATTTTCCAGCCCGACGTCTTCTACTACTCGACCCTGCACAACGTCTACCAGGACCAGACCATCAAGGCCGAGTACCGCCGCGACTCGCGGGGCGTCGACCTGAGCGCGGCCCAGGAGCTGGGCACCTGGGGCCAGTTCCGCCTAGGATACGTGGGGCGGGTCGACAGCATCTCCCCGCGCATCGCCACCACCGAGGTGCCGGAGGCCGACGACTTCATCTCAGCCCTGATCGCCAGGCTGCGGGTGGACACCCTGGACCGCATCCCCTATCCCCGGCGGGGCTTCGCCTCCGACCTGTCGGCCCTGCGCTCCTTCAAGGAACTTGGCGCGGACTTGGATTTCACCCGCCTGGTCTGGGAGGCCGCCTGGGTGTGGCCCCTGGGCAAGGCCGGCTATCTGATCCCCAACTGGACCCTGGGCACCTCCCTGGACGCCAACCCATCCAATTCCCAGCTCATGTTCCTGGGCGGCTATCCCGGCCTGCTGGGCGCGGCCCAAGACGAGTTCGTGGGCCAGGAGGTCTTGCGCTTCCAGCTTCGCCACCTCTATCCCCTGGGCGACAACCTCCACCTCATCACCGCGGCCAATTTCGGGGCCGCTGGCAGCGACGTCAACCATGTGACCGATCCCGGCAACTGGTATTGGGGCGGCGGCGGCGGCCTGGGCGTCAGCACCCCCTTGGGGCCCCTGGAGCTGCTGGTGGGGGTGGGCGAGGGCGCCCGTTTCGCGGGGTATCTGGTGTTCGGGTTCCCCCTGGAGCGCTCCATCGGCCGGGCCGACTGAACCGCCGTCTGCTTCACCCGCGCTCTGGAGGCGGCCGGCCGGTCCGTCCCGCCGGGGATTAGAAGGCGTTGCGCCATCAAGGGGTGCAGGTAGTTTAACTTGCTAAAGAATATTGATTATTGACCGGAGATGTCTCTGGTGGTAGGTGTAATGATGCCGCCATGCCGGACAAACCGGCCCGGCGGGCATGGACTGCGCAGCGGCAGCCCGATCAACAACTGGTTAACGGGTGGTATGCAAAATGTCTAGCAGAAAAGCCTTTCGGCTGGCTGTGGTGATGGCGGCATTGTGCGGCTTGGTCCTGGCGGCCTCTCCGGCCGCGGCGGGCAGAGCCCTGGAGACCCTGGACCAGGCCAACGGCTTGGGCGGTCTGTCCTATTCTATTTCCGGCACGGAAAGCGGCTCCGTGGGCTGGGCCATGGACGACACCGATGGCTACCAGTTCACCTGCTCCACCATCGGCGACAGCCTGACCGACAGCCCCCACCTGCAGGGCATCTTCTACTCGCGCCTCAACGATCCAGGCTTCACCTTCCGCAGCATTCCCGGCTACACCCAGGTCTACCGGCACGGCCTGCCCGGCGGCACCACCGCCTCCATCCTCAACCTGACCGTGAGCCGAGACTACGGCGCCGGCGAGGGCGCCAACTTCGTGGTCATCATGGCCGGCACCAACGACATCGACTATGAGCGCGGAGCCTCCAAGGAGGCCCTGGCCGACGCCATGGTCCACAACGTGCAAGCCATCGTGGACAGCGTCCTGGGCGGCGTCAGCGACCGCAACCTGCGCCCGGCCGTCATCGTCTCCGGCGTGCCGCCCTATCTTAGCGGGACCCTGAGCGACACGGCCAAGTATTACAACGAGCAGTTGCGCACCCGGCTGGACAAGATCGACATCTTCACCGACGCCAACTTCTGGGATCTCTACGACGCCGGCAGCGGCGCCGCCGACCGCTCCCTGATGTCGGACAACAAGCACCCCAACTACGACGGCTTCTACCGCATGGGCGAAAATTGGTTCGAGGCCGTGGACGCCTTGTACGACGAGACCCGCATCAAGGACGAGAACCACATCTACAAGGGCATGTGGTACTTCGACCGCGGCTAGGCCGCGCGCCAGCCACAGCACCCAGCACACGCCGACCGGACCCAGGCCATTCGCCTGGGTCCGGTCTTTTTTCGCCCCTGTGGATTATTGAGAATTATTTGTGAAACCGCTTAACAGTCGGGCTGGCCCGTGTTAATCTAAAATTGACGGCAGTCAGCCAGGCCGATCTCGGCAGGTGTGTGAATTCGACTGGCAAGCAGGCAACAGGCTGGAGAAAGACCCATGGCTGTCAGCGTGGTGGAGCCGGTGATCCGCTTGGTGAGCGACGAGGACGGGCGGGAGGCGGCTTCCCGGTTGATCTGCCCCTTCTGCGGGGCGACCGAGGTGGACCTGGACGGCATCCGGGAACGCGCCGCCCGCGCGGTCGCCCAGGCGACCGGAGCCATCAGCTTCGCCGGAGAGGTGATCGTCGAATACCAGGCCACCTGCCCGCGCTGCCGCAAGGTCTATGTTCAGTGCTGCCCCCAGGGGCGGTTGCGCCGCGCCTCCTGACGGCATTTCAGCCGCAGTAATTACGTTTCGTGGCTGACAAAAGACGGGCGGGGCCAATCCCCGCCCGTGCGTTGTTGGAAACAATGCACCGGACTGATGTCGGAGTAAACTCAAGACCCCTTGAATAATGCAGCCGCGAAACCCCCATGGAGGCTCCGCGGCTGTTGTTTTGGCCCCGGCGCTAGTAGCTGTAGAGATTGCCGTAGGGCCGGCGGCTCTTGGGATAGAGCTTCTGGAACTCCTCGCGGTCCAAGGCGCGGGGTTTCAGCTCCAAGTCGGCGAAGAACTCGGCCAACAGACCCTGTAGCAGCTCCCATTCCTGGTCGCTCAGGCGCTCGAAGCCCACCTCGGCCCCCACCTGGCTCTGGTCGACCTGGCCGCGCACGAAGATGGCCCCGCCGTGCATGCCGGTGCCCACCAGGTAGCCGGCCGGCTGGGGACGATCGGCCAGGTTCAGCAGCACGATCACCCCGCCGGCCATGTACTCGCCCAGGTAATCGCCGGCCACCCCGCCGATGACCAGCACCGGGAAGTTGTCCTGATAGGCCTTCATGTGGATGCCGGAGCGGTAGCCCACGTCGCCCTCTATGAATACCTTGCCCCCGCGCATGGCGTAGCAGAGGATGTCGCCGGCGTCGCCGTGCACGATGACCTTGCCGGCGTTCATGGTGTTGCCCACGCCGTCCTGGACGTTGCCGTTGACCTTGATGACGGCCCCGTTCATGAAGGCGGCCAGGTCGTTGCCGGGCACGCCGTTGATGTCGATCTCCACGCCAGCGTCCAGGCCCACGCCGATGTAGCGCTGGCCGCGCACGTTGTTCAGCGCCACCTGGCGTTCGCCGCCGGCCAGGGCCTGGTGGATGTCCTCGTTGAGCTTCTTGTAGTGGACGCCCTCGGCGTTGATGACGGTCATGACCAGACCCCCAGGCCGGCCGTCACCCGCTCGCGGTGGCGGGCCGGCAGCGAAATGAGTCCGAAATCCGCGGCCAGGAGCTTGTCCTCCAGGCCCTTCACCTCCACCCGGCCCTTGATCAGCCCGGTGATGATGCCGGCCCGGTCCACGTCGCCCACCAGCACGTAGCCCACCAGGCGGCCGTCCTTGACCACCAGCTTGCGGTAGTTGCTGGTCTTGGGGTCCAGCCTGGTCAGCACCTCATAGCCCTGGCCTTCGGGCGGGCTGGTGACGCCGGCGCTGATGGTGGCCAGGCCGCAGATCTCCACCGAGTTCATGGCCAGGCCGCCCTCGTAGGTCTTGTCCCCGCCGGCCATGTTGGTCCCGGCGATGAAGCCCTGGCGGTAGGCGTTGGGCCAGATGGGGATGGAGCGGCGCTCGCCGGAGAGCATCTCCGGGGCCTGGGCCACGTCGCCGGCGGCGTAGACGTGGGCCGCGCTGGCGGCCATGCGCTCGTCCACCAGGATGCCCCGGTCGGTGGCGATGCCGCTTTGGGCCACGAGGGACAGGTCGGGCAGCACGCCGATGGCCAGGATGACCAGCCCGCAGGCGATCTTGCGGCCGTCGGGCAGGGTGACGCCGCTGACCTTGCCGCCCGTGCTGTCGATGCTCTGGGCGGTGGTGTTGGTCAGAAGCTCCACCCCGGCCCCGGCCAGGGCGCCGGCCAGGAGGTTGCTGGCGTCCTGGTCCAGGGTCACGGCCAGGATGCGCGGGGCCAGCTCCAGCACCGTCACCTTGAGCTTCCTGGCGGTGAGCGCCTCGACGCTTTTCAGGCCGATCAGGCCGCCGCCGATGACCACGGCGTGGTCGACGCGATTGGCCTGGATGTAGGCCTCGATGTCGCGGGCGTCCTGCCAGGTGGTGAAGGTGAAGACGCCGGCCGCGTCGGCGCCGCCCAGCGCCGGGGGCACGATGGGCCTGCCGCCGTTGGCGATGAGCAATTGCTCATAGCCCAGCACCCGGCCGTCGGCGCAGGCGACGCTCCGGGCCTCTGGATCCACCTTGACCGCCTCCACCCCCAGCAGGGTGGTCACCCGGTTGGCGGCGTAGAAGTCGGCCGGCCGGTAGGCCATGCCCGCCTCGTCCACCTTGCCGCCCAGCAGGTAGGTGATGAGCGGCCGGGAGTAGGCGTGCTCCTTCTCCTTGGCCACGATGGTGATCTCGCCGTCGGGGTCGGCCTGGCGGATGCCCTCCACGCAGCCCACCGCGGCGGCGGAGTTGCCGATGATGAGATACTTGGTCCTAGTCATGGTCTTCCTCGATTACCAGCGCTTCGTTGGGGCAGTTGGCGACGCAGGCGGGGGTGCCGGTTTCAAGGCAAAGGTCGCACTTGGCGGCCACGTGGCCGCTTTTGTCGCGGCGGATGGCCCCGGTGGGGCAGACCATCACGCACATCCAGCAGCCCACGCAGCGGCCGGCGTCGTGGCGCACCTCGCCGGTGGCCGGGTCGCGCAATAGCGCGCCGGTCATGCAGGCCTCGACGCAGGCCGGCTCCTCGCAGTGGCGGCACTGCACGGCGAAGCTGACCGGGCCGTGGCGCTCCACCGTGATGCGCGCCACCACCTCGCCCCGCTCCTGGCGGAAGGCCTTGATCAGGTCCTTGCTGCGGCTGTGGCTGACCAGGCAATGGACCTCGCACAGCCGGCAGTTCATGCAGTATTCTTCCTTGGCTACGATGCGCTTCATGGACCTACTCCCCCGCCGCCTTGATGCCCAGGATGTTGAGCTCGCGGTCGCCGAGACCCACGCCGCGCAAATGCTCGCGGTTGCCGCGCAGGCTCTCGATGGCGTTGATGCCCATCCCGCCCATCATTTCCTTGATCTCGTGCGACCAGCCCCGCAGCAGGTTGACCAGGCGGCGGGCGCCGATGTCGGGGTTCAGCCGGCGGGTCAGGTAGGGATCCTGGGTGGCGATGCCCCAGTTGCACTTGCCGGTGTAGCATTTCTGGCACATGTGGCAGCCCAGGGCCACCAGGGCCGCGGTGCCCAGGTAGACCGCGTCCGCGCCCAGGGCGATGGCCTTGACCACATCGGCCGAGGAGCGGAACCCGCCGCAGGCCACAATGCTGGCCTGGTTGCGGATGCCCTCCTGGCGCAGGCGGTCGTCCACCGCGGCCAGGGCGAACTCGATGGGGATGCCCACGTTGTTGCGGATCATGGTGGGGGCCGCGCCGGTGCCGCCCTTGTAGCCGTCGATGGCCACGATGTCGGCCCCGGCCCGCACGATGCCGCTGGCGATGGCGGCCACGTTGTGCACCGCCGCGATCTTCACGCTCACCGGCTTGCTGTAGCGGGTGGCCTCCTTCAGGCTGTAGATGAGCTGCCGCAAGTCCTCGATGGAGTAGATGTCGTGGTGGGGGGCCGGGCTGATGGCGTCGGAGCCCACCGGAATCATGCGGGTCTGGCTGATGCGCTCGTCCACCTTCTCGCCCGGCAGGTGGCCGCCGATGCCGGGCTTGGCCCCCTGGCCGATCTTGATCTCCACCGCCGCGGCCACCTTGAGGTAGTCGATGTCCACCCCGAAGCGGCCACTAGCCACCTGCACGATCATGTTGGGGCCGTAGGGCCAGAAGTCCTTGTGCAGGCCGCCCTCGCCGCTGTTGGCGAAGGTGCCGAACTGGCCGGCGGCCCGGGCCAGGCTGAGGAAGGCGTTGTAGCTGATAGCCCCGTAGCTCATGGCGCTGAACATGATGGGGGTGGACAGCACCAGTTGCGGGGCCAGCCGGGTGGCCAGGCTGGGGCCGCCCTGGTCGTCGAAGTTCAGCTCCACCGCGTTGGGCTTGGCCCCCAGGAAGGTGGTCAGCTCCATGGGCTCGCGCAGGGGGTCGATGCTGGGGTTGGTCACCTGGCTGGCGTTGAGCAGCATGTGGTCCCAGTAGCTGACCTTGGCGGTGTCGTTGCCCATGGCCGCCAGGAGCACGCCGCCGGTCTCGGCCTGGCGGTAGATGTTCTGGATGACGTCCGGGGTCCAGTTGTTGGCCGGGGCGAACTCCGGCGGGGCTTTCTTGACCGTGAGCGCGTCGGTGGGGCAGAGGGTGACGCAGCGCTGGCAGCCCACGCAGGTGGTCTCGTCGCAGCGCACCTGGTCGGCTTCCTCGTCGTAGGCGTGCACCTGGTTGGAGCACTGGCGCACGCAGACCTGGCACTGGATGCAGCGCTCCGGGTCGCGCACCACCGTGAATTCGGGTTGAACGAGTCTCTTGCTCACCTTGGCTTCCTCCGTCGGCCGCCGCTGGGGCGGGGGGTGCGCTTACTGTACCGCGGCCGCGGCGCGGCCGGCCCGGGGCGGTTCCTGCCAGGTCCCGGAGGGGAGCTTGCAGGTGTGGGCCTTCAAGCGGGCGGTGGCCTCCGGGCCGATCACCCGCTCCGGGTCCTTGAGCTGGGCCACGATGGGCGCCCCGCCGGCGGCGTGCCAGACCACCTCCGGGTCGTTGCACACCTCGCGGATGGCGCCCTCCTCGCTGGCCATGTAGACCATGTCGCCCTTGCGCGCGCCCACCATGGGGCGCAGCTTGGTGCGGTCGTTGAAGCCCACCATGCCGCCGGAATGCCCCACCAGCACCGAGAAGGGGCCGTTCAGGAGCGCGCCGCCGTAGACGATGCGCAGGGTGCGGGCCAGCTCGCGCCGGGCTTCGGGCAGGCGCTCCAGTTGCGGCCAGAAGGGCGGGGCCATGGCCATGCAAGCGGCCTCGAAGGGCAGGCGGTGCTTGCGCACCAAGAGGTCGAACAGGTAGGCGATGACCTCGGTGTCGGTGTGCAGGGTGCACAAATAGCCGAAGTTGGCCAGGTAGCGCTTGTTGATGCCGTAGGAGCTGATCTCGCCGTTGTGCACCACCGACCAGTCCAGCAGCGAGAAGGGGTGCGCGCCGCCCCACCAACCGGTGGTGTTGGTGGGAAAACGGCCGTGGCTGGTCCAGATGTAGGCCTGGTACTCGTCCAGCCGGTAGAACTCGCCGATGTCCTCCGGATAGCCCACGCCCTTGAACACGCCCATGTTCTTGCCGGAGCTGAAGACGAAGCCGCCCTTGACCTCGGCGTTGATGCTCATGACCAGGTCGACGATGGCGTCGTCTTCGGTCTCGTCGCAAAAGCGCTCCATGACCTCCGGCTTGAGGTTGACGAAGTAGCGGTGCAGGATGGGCCGGTGGCGCACGGTGGCGGTGGGCCGGGTGGGTATGGTCTCGTCGCCGAAGACGGTGCACCAGCGGCTGATGATGCGCTCGGTCTCCTGCTTGTCCTCCATGGCGTCATACATGACGTGCAGGGCGTAGTGATCGCGCATCTCCGGATAGACGCCATAGGCCGCGAAGCCGCCGCCCAGGCCGTTGCTGCGGTCGTGCATGTTGGCGATGGAGCGGATGATGGCCTCGCCGCTCATGCGCTCGCCCGCCTCGCTCATCATGCCGCTGATGGCGCAGCCGCTGATGTCCTTGGAGGTGGGATATTGTTTGCGGTGCATTAACCTCATGAGGTTTCACCCCCTTGGTGTGAACCCTTTATCGGGTGGCGCGCCGGGCCGGCGCGGCCGGTTGACTCGCTCTGGGGCCGGGGGCTAGTCCCAGCCCGGCCGGTAGTGGTTGGTGATGGGCAGCCTGCGGTCGCGGCCGAAGGCCTTGGGGGTGATTTTGACCCCCGGCGGGGCCTGACGACGCTTGTACTCGTTCAGGTCCACCAGCCGCACCACCTCCTTGACCACCTCCGGGTCGTAGCCCTCGGCGGCGATCTCGTCCAAAACCTTGTCCTGCTCCACGTAGGCCCTGAGGATGGGGTCCAGCACGGCGTAGGGGGGCAGGGAATCCTCGTCCTTCTGGTCGGGCCGGAGCTCGGCCGAGGGCGGGCGCGCGATGACGCTGTTGGGTATGATCTCGCGGCCGGCCTGGGCGTTGACGAAGGCGCTGAGCTCGTAGACCAGGGTCTTGGGCACGTCCTTGATGACCGCGAACCCGCCGGCCATGTCGCCGTAGAGGGTGCAGTAGCCCACCGCGGTCTCGCTCTTGTTGCCGGTGGTCAGCACCATCCAGCCGAAACGGTTGCTGAGCGCCATGAGCAGGTTGCCCCGGATGCGCGCCTGGAGGTTCTCCACCTCCACCCCCAGGGGGCCGGGGCCGAAGGCCGGGGCCAGCTCCTTCAGGTATTCATCCAAGATGGCCTTGATGGGGATGGTGTAAAGGCTCAGATCGAGGTTCCGGGCCAGCAGCTCGGCGTCAGAGAGCGTCTCGCTGCTGGTGAACTGGCTGGGCATGGTCACGCCCACCACGTTCTCGCGCCCCAGGGCCCGCACGGCCACCGCCGCCACCAGGGAGGAGTCGATGCCGCCGGAGAGCCCCAGCACCACCTTTTTGAAGCCGTTCTTGCGCACGTAGTCGCGGGCGCCCAGCACCAGGGCCAGCCAGACCTCCTCCAGGCGGTCCAGCTCCGGCGCGCAGGCGGGCGGGGCGGGGGGTAGGGCCGGGGCCGGGGCCGGGCCGGAGAGGCTGACCAGGCGGTGGGGCGGGCTGAGCTCGGCGGCGGCCTCGGCGGCCGGGGCCAGCTCCAGGTCGCAGACCAAAAGGTCGGCCTCGAAGCGCCGGGCGCAGGCCAGCATCTCGCCCTGGGGGCTGATGACCAGGCAGCCGCCGTCGAAGACCAGTTCGTCCTGGCCGCCCAGCAGGTTGTTGTAGCAGACGTGGGCGCCGGTGCTCTGGGCGAAGCGGGCCAGGACCTGGCGGCGCAGGTCGAGCTTGCCGGCGTGGAAGGGGCTGGCCGAGATGTTCACCACCACCTGGGGCCGCCGGTTCTGGGCGCACTGCTCGGCCTGGCTGCCCACCACCCAGACGTCCTCGCAGATGGTGAGCATGACCCTGAGCCCGCGCACCTGGGCGAAGACGCAGCCCAGTCCGGGGCTGAAATAGCGCTTTTCGTCGAAGACGCCGTAGTTGGGCAGCTCGATCTTGCGGTAGATGGCCACCAGGGCGCCGTCGTGGGCCAGGGCGGCGCTGTTGTAGACGTGGCCGTGGTTCTGCTCGGCAAAACCCACCACCGCGGTGATGCCGGCGGTGGCGGCCACCACCTGGTCCAGTGCCCTGGCGGTGTCCTTGAGGAAGCGGGGTTTGAGCAGGAGGTCTTCGGGGGGATAGCCGCAGATGGCCAGCTCCGGGAAGGTGACCAGGTCGGCCCGGCGTTGCCGGGCCAGGTCTATCTGGCTCCGGATCAGCTCCAGGTTCGCGGCAAGGTTGCCGACCGTGGGGTTGATCTGGGCCTGGGCTATGCGCAGGGTCTGGTTGCCTTCGGACATCATCCACCGATTCTGCCGCCGGGACCGGGGCGCGCCGGACGCCTGGGCCGGAATCGCCGGCCTTCGCGGGGGTTGGGCTGCGTTAAATATTCCTGAACCTGGGGATATTCTACCCGAAACCTCCCCGGCGGTCAGGCGATGGGTCCCTTCGGCGCGAAGCGGCAGTAATTGCCCTATATCCCATGCCCGGACAATACTGTCAAGAGTGATTATGACCAGCGGGGCAAACTCTTTCACTATTGTAATAAGGGCATTTTTCAGTAGAACTAACAACGCCCGCCGCGCGCTCCTCCGGGGCCTTGTCTTTAAGCTGCCGGCTGAAAGCGGCAATATTGCCGCAATTACCCTTGACCGAGCCGCCAAGTAGCGTTAGGCTGAACCCCACCGATTAGCGGATGTATAAGCATGGACGAACGCAGCCGACGCAAAATCCTGGACATCCTGCGGGTGCTGGACGAATCCGAGCGCCCCTTGGGCGGCACCCGCATCGCCGCCGCCCTGGCTCTGGCCGGCACCGAGATGAGCCAGCGCACCATCCGCTACTACCTGGGCATCACCGACCGCCAGGGCCTGACCGCCCGCGAGGGCCGCCGCGGACGGCGGCTGACCGAGCGCGGCCGCCAGGAGCTGGAGAACGCCTATGTGGTGGACAAGGTGGGGTTCGTGGCCGCCCGGGTGGACGCGCTCACCTACCGCATGACCTTCCGCCTGCGCCAGGCCAAGGGCGAGGTGGTGGTCAACCTCTCCAGCCTGGACGCCGAACGCATGCCTGCGGCGGCGCGGGTGCTGGGCGAGGTCTTCGGGGCCGGGCTTTCGATGGGCCAGCGCCTGCTGGTGGCCCCGCCGGGCAGCCGCCTGGGGCGGGTGGGCCTGGGCCCCCAGGAATACGGCGTGGCCACGGTCTGCACCATGAGCGTAAACGGGGTGCTGCTCTCCGAGGGCATCCCCACCGTCACCCGCTTCGGCGGCCTGCTGCAATACGTGGGCGGTCGGCCGGCGCGCTTCACCCAGATCATCAACTACGACGGTACCACCCTGGACCCGCTGGAGATCTTCATCAAGGGCCAGATGACCAGCGTGGGTCAGGTGGTGCGCACCGGCCACGGGGTGGTGGGGGCCAGCTTCCGCGAGATTCCCGCCCCGGCCGCCGGCCTGGCCCGCCGGCTCATCTCGCGCATGGAGCGCATCGGCCTGGGCGGGGTGATCCTGCTGGGCCGGCCCGGCCAGCCGCTGTTGGAGATACCGGTCAGCCCCGGCCGGGTGGGCCTGGTGGTGGTGGGCGGGCTCAACCCCATGGCGGCGGTGGAGGAGGCGGGCATCCCCACCCGCAACCGGGCCATGGGCACCCTGATGCCCTTCGAGGAGCTCAAAACCTATCAGGAGGCCTTGGCCGTTTTCCTCTGACCGCCTCCGGCCGCGCCGCGCCCGGCCAGGGTATTGCCTGCCCACCTGGCCGGTTCGGGTGCATAGAAATTTTACGCCATCCGGCGCCCGCCTGGGATCCCCAGGTTAAATAATTAAATAATATAAATAAGATATACTATAACGTCTCTTGGCGCGGAGGTTGCTTGGTTTCCGGGCGCTTGGCCGCGGCGCCGGTCTGGGCGCAAAATTGTAACTTGCATTTGAAACAATCGTTCGTTAAATTGGCCCGGAAGCGCGAACCCCTGGGGCGGCCGGCCGGGGCCGCCCCGGCCGCCGGGAGCGATCATGAGCACACGCGAAGGCAACCCGGACCAGACCCGCGAACGCATCTTGGACGAGGCCGAGCGCCTTTTCGCCGAGATGGGCTTCGACGCGGTGAGCGTCCGCCAGATAACCAGCGCCGCCCGCACCAACCTGGCCGCGGTCAATTATCACTTCGGCGGCAAGGACAACCTCTACCTGGAGGTCTTCCGCCAGCGCTGGATGCCGCGGGCCCGGCGCGTCTTCGGCCGTCTGGAGGCGCTGGAGGCCAGGCCGGACGTGGGGCCGGAGCAGGTGGTGGCCATGGTGGTGGAGGCCTTCCTGGTGGGCCTGGCCGACCAGGAGGAGCGCCGCCGCCACAGTTTGCTCATCATGCGCGAGGTCACCCGGCCCGGCCCGGCCTTCGACATGGTGGCCCAGGAGGTCATGCGCCCCTTCGTGGAGCAGACCCGCCGCCTGCTGGCCGCCCACCTGCCCGGCGCCGACCAGGAGCGCCTGACTCTCTACGTGTTGAGCGTTTTCTTCCAGAGCCTGCACTTCAGTTTCGCTCGCAACATGGTCATGAAGGCCACCGGACAGAGTTACGACGCGGCGTTCCTGGGCCGGCTCACCGCCCACCTGGTGGATTTCGCCCTGCACGGGCTGGACGGCAGCCGGCCCCCGGAGAAGGTCTCATGAGCAAGGCCCGCCTCTGCCTGGCCCTGGCCTGCCTGCCGCTCTTGGCCGGCTGCCTCAGGCTGGGCCCGGACTTCGCCGCCCCCGGCAGCCCGACGCCGCCGCCGGCCGCCTATCAGCACCAGGAGGCCGGAGCGGGGGCCTACGTGGAAACCGACGCCTGGTGGAAGCTCCTGGGCGATCCGGAGCTCGACGCCCTGGTGGAAAAGGCCCTGGTCCGCAACTACGACCTGGCCAAGGCCGCCGGCCGGGTGCTGGAGGTGCGGGCCAGCCTGACCCAGGCCGGGGCGGCGCGCTGGCCCCAGGTGAACCTGAACGCCAACACCCAGCGCCAGCGAACCCAGATAAGCTCGCCGCTCATCGGCCAGCCCCTGGCCGCGACCACCGACGCCTACAGCCTCTCCCTGGCCGCCAGCTTCGAGCTGGACCTCTGGGGCCGCCTGGCCCGGACCGAGGAGGCGGCCCGGGCCGATCTTCTGGCCGAGCAGGAGAACCGCCGGGTGGTGACCCAGACCGTGGTGGCCGAGGTGGCGGCGGCCTATCTGGAGGCCCAGGCCCTGGAACGCCGCATCCAGGTGGCCGAGAAGACCATCACCGCCTTCGACCACAGCGTGGCCTTCGTGGACGGCCGCTACCAGCGCGGGCTGGTCAGCGTGCTCGACCTGCACCAGGCCCGGCGCTCCCTGGCCTCGGCCCAGGCCGCCCTGCCCGGTCTGCGCCAGGATCTGAGCCTGCGCCAGCAGCGGCTCATGGTGCTGGCCGGCGACTATCCCCGCGCCAGCCCGGCCCGCAAGCACCCGGTGGACTATTACCGCCAGCCGCCGGAGGTGCCGGCCGGTCTGCCTTCCGAGCTTTTGCTGCGCCGGCCGGACCTGCGCCGGGCCGAATCCAGCCTGCACGCGCTCACCGCGCGGGTGGGCGCGGCCCGGGCCGCCCGCTTCCCCCGCATCAGCCTGACCGGCGGGTTCGGCTACGCCAGCGGCGAGCTGGGCGATCTGTTCACCCCGGTCTCCGAGCTGTGGTCCATCGCCGGAGGCTTAAGCCAGAGCGTCTTCGACGCCGGCAACCTGGCCGCGGGCGAGGCCGCCGCCAGGGCCAGGCTGATGCAGGGCCAGGCCGAGTACGCAAAGACGGTCCTGAACGCCTTCGCCGAGGTGGAGGGCGCGCTCTTGACCCGCCAGGAGCAGATCGAGCGCCGCCGCCTGGTGGTGGCCGCCCTCGACGAGGCGGTGAACACCCAGGAGGTGGCCGAGAGCCGCTACCTGCGGGGGCTGACCGACTACCTGACCGTGCTGGACGCCCAGCGCGCCCGCTACGGCCTGGAGGACACCCTGGTGCTGACCGAGCTGGCCGTGCTGACCAACTACGTAACCCTGCACCGCGCCCTGGGCGGCGGCTGGGCCAGCCCGCCGCCGCTGGACGCCATCGCGAAGGACAACTAGCCATGAGCGCGAACAGATCCCGGAGATGGCTGCACGGCGGCCTGGCCCTGTTGGTGGTGGCCGTCGGCGTGGCGGGGTTCGTGGTCCTGACCAAGAGCCGGCCGCCGATGCTGCCCAAGCCGGCCAAGGAGTACCGCCCCCTGGTGCGCACGGTGGACGTGGAGGTCGGTCCGCTGGCGGTGGTCATCGACGGCGAGGGCACCGTGCGCCCGCTGTACGAATCCACCCTGGCCGGCGAGGTGCCGGGGCGGGTGGTCAAGGTATCGCCGGCCATGGTCAACGGCGGCATCTTCGCCAAGGGCGAGGTGCTCTTGACGGTGGACCAGGCCGAATACCGCTTGGCGGTGACCGCGGCCCGGGCCGACGTCAACGACGCCGACACCCGGCTCCAGCAGGCCCAGGCCGAGGCGGCGGTGGCCCGCGAGGAGTGGAAGCGGCTGGGCCGGGCCGGCGAGCCGCCGGACCTGGTGGCCAAGCGGCCCCAACTGGAGGCGGCCCAGGCCCGCCTGGAGGCCGCGCGGGCGGCCCTGGCCCGGGCCGAGCTGAACCTGGAGCGCACCGAGATCAGGGCGCCCTACGCCGGCCGCGTCGGGGCCAAGTTCGCCGACCTGGGCCAATACCTCAAGGCCGGCGACCGGGTGGCCACGGTCTACGCCACCGAGGCGGCCGAGATCGTGGTGCCCCTGGAGGACGCCGACCTGGCCTGGCTCAAGGTGCCGGGCCTGACCACGGACAGAGGCCCCGGCAGCGAGGCCCAGGTGCGCACCGATTTCGCCGGCCAGTCCCTGACCTGGCCCGGCCGGGTGGTGAGGGCCGAGGGCCGGGTGGACGAGCGCACCCGCCTGGTGCCCCTGGTGGTGCGGGTCGAAAGCCCCTACGCCACCCGCCCGCCCCTGGCCGTGGGCGGCTTCGTGCGGGTCAGGCTGCTGGGCGAGACGCTGTCCCAGGCCACGTTGTTGCCGCGGTCGGCGATCAGGCCGGGGGGGGTGGTCTGGGTGGTGGACCAGGAAGGCCGCGTCAGCATCCGGCCGGTGGAGCTGGCCAGGGTCCAGGACGAGAAGGTGCTGGTCAAGGGCGGTCTCGTCCAGGGCGAGCGGGTGGTGACCACCAGCCTCAAGGCCGTGACCGAGGGCATGCGGGTGCGGCTGGAGGCGGGGCCGTGGGACAATCCCCCCGATGAAGGCAAGGCCAAGGAGCGGGCAGGGGAGGGCGCGTCGTGAGCAAGTGGATCACCTGGTTCGCCCACAACCATGTGGCGTCCAACCTCCTGATGCTGTTCTTCGTCTTCGGCGGCGTCGTCACCGCGCTTAACATCAAGATCGAGGTCTTTCCCGAATTCAGCCTGGACAAGGTGACGGTGGAGGTCACCTACCTGGGCGCCTCGCCCTACGAGGTCGAGGAGTCGGTGGTGCGCCGCATCGAGGAGCGGGTGGCCGGCGTGGAGGGCGTGCGCCGGGTGGACTCGACCGCCCGCGAGGGCTTCGGCCGCGTGACCATCGAGGCGGTGCAGGGCTGGGACGTGCAGAAGCTCCTGGACGACGTCAAGGCCGAGGTGGACCGCATCACCACCCTGCCCGAAGAGGCGGAGAAGCCGGTGGTCAAGGAGGTGACCCAGCGGGTGCAGGTGATGTGGCTGGCCATCTACGGCGACGCCAGCGAGCACGCCATCAAGCACCTGACCGAGCGGGTCAAGGACGAGGTGACCACCCTGCCCGGCAT
Organism: Thermodesulfobacteriota bacterium; assembly: GCA_049322275.1. GTDB lineage: Bacteria > Desulfobacterota > Desulfarculia > Desulfarculales > Desulfarculaceae > JACRDC01. Next base: position 76,957 of record JBMORH010000053.1, on the reverse strand, counting down.
CACCGTGGCCGAGCTTTTCGGCGTGCGCAAGGGCGAGATCGTCATCGAGGTGGGCGAGGACACCCTGCGCCGCCACAACCTGACCCTGGGCCAGGTGGCCGAGAAGGTGCGCCAGGGCAGCCTGGACCTTCCGGCCGGCAGCATCAAGACCGCCGGCAGCGAGGTGCTGCTCAGGTCCAAGGGACGGCGCTATCAGGCCGCCGAATACGGCGACATCGCGGTGCTGACCAACCCCGACGGCAGCAAGGTGACCCTGGATCAGTTGGCCGCGCTAAAGGAGGATTTCGAGGACATCGATCTTTTCGGCCGGTTTCAGGGCAAGCCGGCTGGGTTGATCCAGATCTACCGAGTGGCCGACCAGAACGCCCTGAACATGGCCGACGAGCTCAACCGCTACGTGGAGCGTCTGAGACCCAGCCTGCCCCACGGGGTGGAAGTGGGCATTTTCGCCGACCGCTCGGTCATTCTGAAAAGCCGCCTGAGCCTGCTCATGCGCAACATGGCCCAGGGCCTGGTGCTGGTGGTGCTGACCCTGTGGCTGTTCCTCAACGGCCGCCTGGCCTTCTGGGTCACCCTGGGGGTGCCGGTCTCCTTCCTGGTGGCGGTCTGGGCCCTGCCGGCCCTGGATGTCTCCATCAACATGATCTCGTTGTTTGGCTTCATCACCGTGCTGGGCATCGTGGTGGACGATGCCATCGTGGTGGGCGAGAACATTTTCCGCAAGCGCGAGGAGGGCGTGGGCCGCATGCAGGCGGCGGTGGAGGGGACTCTGGAGGTGAGCGGGCCGGTCATCTTCAGCGTGCTGACCACGGTGGCGGCCTTCGCGCCGTTGCTGATGGGCACCGGCTCCATGGGCAAGATCATGCGCAACATCCCCCTGGTGGTCTGCGTGGTGCTCATGGGTTCGCTGCTGGAGGCCCTTTTTGTGCTGCCGGCCCACCTGGCCCGCACCAAGGCCGGGTTCAAGCGCGAACCCGACGGCACGCCGAAGTCCAAGTGGGCCTCGCGCAAGCTGGAGCAGTTCGTCAACGGCCCCTACGCCCGCTTCCTGGATTTCTGCCTCAACTGGCGCTATCTCACCGTGGCCGCCGGCGTGGCGGCGCTTTTTCTCAGCCTGGGCGCCTTCACCGGCGGCTGGCTCAAGTTCACCCTGTTTCCCAAGGTGGAAAGCGACGTGCTCACCGCCGAGCTGGAGATGCCGGCCGGGGCGCCGGTGGAGCGGACCATGGAGGCGGTCAAGCACCTGGAGGACGCCGCCCGCGCGGCCATTTCCGAGCTGGACGCCCAGAGGGGCAAGGACGCCCCCACGCTCCTGGAGTACGTGGTCAGCCTGGTGGGGCTCAAGGTTGGCGGGGCGGGGCACGCCGGGGCGGTGGAGATCGGCGGGCACCAGGCCACGGTTTTCGTGCAACTGCTGGAAGGCGAGCAGCGCGACGTCTCCAGCCAGAAGGTCATGGCCCTTTGGCGCGACAAGACCGGCGTCATACCGGAGGCCGAGTCCCTGACCTTCAGCAGCGACCTGTTCAAGCCCGGCAACGCGGTGGAGGTGCACCTGACCCACCCGGACCAGGATCGGCTTCTGGCCGCGGTGGAGCGGTTGAAGCAATACCTGGCCATCCTGCCCGGCGTCTTCGACATCAGCGATTCGTTCCTGCCCGGCAAGCCGGAGATGCAGCTCACCCTGAAGCCGGCCGCCCGGCCCCTGGGGCTCACCCTGGGCGACCTGGCCAACCAGGTGCGCCACGCCTTCTATGGCGCCGAGGCCCTGCGCATCCAGCGCGACCAGGACGAGGTCAAGGTGATGGTGCGGTTCCCGGAAAAGGACCGCCGCAGCCTGGCCGACGTGGAGCAGATGCGCATCCGCACCCCCGACGGCAAGGAGGTGCCCTTCGGCGAGGTGGCCCAGGTGAAGATGGAGCGCGGTTACGCCACCTTGCAGCGGGCCAACCGCAAGCGGGTCATCAAGGTCATCGCCGACGTGGACGAGACCAAGTCCAACGCGGCCGAGGTGCGCCGCGAGCTGGAGGCGGTGTACATCCCCAAGCTGGCCAATGAATTTCCCGACCTGCGCTACGACATGGAGGGGGAGGCCCGCGAGCAGAAGGAATCCATGGCCGACGTGCAGAAGGGCCTCATGGTGGCCCTGGCGGCCATCTACGTGCTGCTGGCCATTCCCTTCCGCTCCTTCACCCAGCCCTTCATCGTCATGGCCTCCATCCCCTTCGGGGTGGTGGGAGCTATCGTCGGCCACCTGCTCATGGGCTACAACCTGAGCCTTATGAGCATGTTCGGCATCGTGGGCCTGGCGGGCGTGGTGGTCAACGACGCCATCGTGCTCATCGACAAGACCAACGGCCTGCGCGAGGGAGGCCTGGGCGCGGCCGAGGCCATCCGCCAGGCCGGGCCGCTGCGCTTCCGGGCCATCCTGCTCACCTCGGTCACCACCTTCGCCGGCCTGATGCCCATCATCCTGGAGCGCAGCATGCAGGCCCAGTTCCTCATCCCCATGGCCTTGAGCCTGGGCTTCGGCGTGATGTTCGCCACCGGCATCACCCTGCTCCTGATACCCTGCCTCTACCTGATCCTGGAGGATGTCCACGGCCTGTTCGAGCGGGCCAGGGCGCGCCTGGGCGGCCAGGCCGCCGGCCAGGCGTGACGCCGGGTTGCGGTCAAGGCGGAATACTCCCGGCGAACGCGACCCGCTATTCCTTCAGCGGCTCCTTGATGCGCTCGATGTTCACGGCCGCGCCGCTGATCTCGTCGATGCTGACCAGGGCGCCGTGCAGCCAGGGGTCGTCGGCGGCCACCCGAAAGGGCTGGGGCCGCTGGGCGAGGAAACGGGGAATGGCCGCGTCGGGGTCCATGCCGATGACCGAGGCCTGGGGGCCGGTCATGCCCAGATCGGTGATGTAGGCCAGGCCGCGGGGCAGGATGCGCTCGTCGGCGGTCTGCACGTGGGTGTGGGTGCCCACCACCGCGCTGACCCGGCCGTCGAAGTGCCAGGCCAGGGCCTGCTTCTCGCTGGTGGCCTCGGCGTGCATGTCCACGCAGACCATGGCGCAGCCGGCCAGGGGGCCTTCCAGCAGCTTGTCCAGGGTGGCGAAGGGGCAGTCCAGGGGGGTCATGAAGGTGCGCCCCTCCAGGTTGACCACCGCCACCTCATGGCCGCTCCTGGCCCGCGCGATGACCCAGCCCTGGCCCGGCGCGCCCTGGGGATAGTTGGCCGGGCGCAGCAGATGGGGCTCCTGCTTCAAGAGCGGGACCAGGTCGCGCTGCTTCCAGACGTGGTTGCCGGTGGTGATGACGTCCACCCCGGCCATGAAGATCTCCTTGGCCTCGCGGGCGGCCAGGCCGAGGCCGCCGCTGGCGTTTTCGCCGTTGACCACCACCAGGTCCGGGGCCAGGCGCTGGCGCAGCACGGGCAGCAGGGATTGCAGGCAACGACGGCCGGGGACGCCGAAGACGTCGCCGATGAAAAGCGCGCGCAACAAGGGGAGGAATCGCTTTCTAGCCGCGGCCGGCGGCCGGCGCGGCGGATGACGGGCAAAAACGGCCCTGCGGGGCCGGATCAGTTGGGATCAATTACTACCGGTATTGCCCGCGGCCGTCAAGCCCGGCGCGGCGCGCGCTAGCCCAGGCTGGTCCGGTAGGCGGCGGCGTCCATGAGCCCGGCCGGCAGCGGCCCGCTCAGACGCACCTTGGCCACCCAGCCCGCTCCGTAGGGATCGTCGTTGAGCGCGCTGGGGTTGTCGGCCAGGGCCGGGTTGACCTCCACCACCTCCCCGTCCACCGGCGCGATCAGGTCGCTGACGCTCTTGGCGCTCTCCACCGCGCCCATTTCGGCCCCGGCGCTGACGGCCTGACCCACGGCCGGCAGGTCCACGTAGATCACCTTGCCCAACTGGTCCTGGGCGAAGTCGCTGATGCCCACGGTGGCGATGTCGCCAATGAGGCGCACCCAGAGATGGTCGGAGCTGTAGCGCAGATCGTCGGGGAAATTCACGGGCCAGGCCTCCCGGCTGGGGTTGGTGGCGGCAAACCGGAACCAGGATAGCATCCCGGCGCGGGCTTCTCAAGCCGGGGGCGGGGCGACGCTCAGGCCGTCCGGCCGGGATCGCCTGGCCGGCCGGCCTGGTCGGCCTGGTCCGGGGCGGCGGCGGTTTCGCGCGGGGGGGTGGGCAGGTCCCGCTTGTAGACCAGGGTGCGGTAGGGGAAAGGTATCTCCACCCCCTGGGCGTCGAAGCGCTTCTTGACCTCCTCCAGCAGATGAAATTTGGCCAGGAAGTATTTGTCCCAGTCCGGCACCCAGATCAGGGCGCGCAGGATCACGGCCGACTCGGCCCATTCCACCACCCGCACCACCGGCGGGTTGGGAGCCTGGTCGGCCGGCAGCAGGTGGGGGTTGCGGGCGGCCTCCTCCAGGATGAGCCGCCGGGCCAGATCGAGATCGGTGTCGTAGCTGACGCCCATGTCCACGGCCAACAGGAGCTTGGGATCGGTGAGGCTGTAGTTGACCAGGCCCATTTGGTCGATCTTCTCGTTGGGGATGACCAGGCGTTTGTTCTCCCAGTTGCGCACGATGGTGTGGCGCAGGGTGATGTCCTCCACGGTGCCGTTGACGCCCTCGATGGACACCTTGTCGCCGATGCGGATGGGGCGGTAGAAGATCAGGCTCAGGCCGGAGATGAGGTTGGCCAGGGTGGATTTGGCCGCGAAGCCCACCACCACCGCGGTGATGCCGGCGCTGGCCACCACCGTGCCCAACAGGGCGCGCAACCCCGGCACCAGGCTGGCGTAGAGCGCGCCGGCGGCCAGGTAGACCAGCACCGATTTCACCCGCAGGGCGTAGCGCAGGAAGGTCTCGTCCAGGGTGCGGTTGCCGATGCGGGCGGCCAGCAGGTTGCTGCGGGTGAGCACCCGGCCCAGGATGCGCGAGGCCAGCATGGCCGCCAGCAGCACCACGGCCAGCAGCAGGAGCGCGCCCAGGAGGGTGTCCGGGTCCAAGAGCGCCTGGCGGTCCAGCCAGCCGGCGATCTCGCGGACCAGCTCCGGAGCCTGGGTGTCGCCGGGCGGCGCGGCCAAGGCGGCTCCCTCCGTCTAGTGCTTGAAGGCGCGCTGGCCGGTGAAGACCATGGCCGCCTTGGGTTCGGCCTGGTTGCAGGCCTCGATGGACTCCCAATCGCGCAGCGAGCCGCCGGGATGGACCACGCAGGTCACGCCCTCCTTGAGGCCCACGTCCACGCCGTCGCGGAAGGGGAAGAAGGCGTCGCTGATCATCACCGAGCCGGGCAGGCCGGCCCTGGCCTCCCTGGCGGCGGCGTCGATGTCGGCGATGATCTGGGGATCGGCCTCGCCGCGCTGGGCCATGAGGGCCAACTCGTCGTATTTTTTGCCGAAGCGCTCCCAGGCCACCTGGTTGGCGTACTTGGTGTAGGCCTTGTAGACCGCGATGCGGGCCACGCCCACCCGGTCCTGTTCGCCGGTGCCGATGCCCACCGTCACCCCGTCCTTGACATACAGCACGCTGTTGCTGCTCACGCCCTGCTCCACCGCCCAGCCGAAGACCGCGTCGTCCAGCTCGCGCTGGCTGGGTTGGCGCTGGGGCTCATAGACCCGGCCCTGGTGCTCCGAGCGGGCGGGCAGGAAGTCGGCCGCGCTCTTGATGGGGTTGAAGCTGCTGGTTTGCAGGATCAGGCCCCCGTCCATCAGGCTTTTGATGTCCAGGAAGCGGCGGTCGCGGTAGTCGGCCAGGCGGTCGATGCGCGCGATGCGCAGGATGCGCAGGTTCTTGCTCTTTTTCTTGAGTATCTCCAGCGCCCCGGCCTCGTAGTCCGGCGCGGCCACCACCTCCAGGTACAGCTCGGCCATCAGCTCGGCGCAGGCCTTGTCCACCGGCCGGTTCATCACCGCCGCCCCGCCGAAGGCCGCGATGAGATCGGCCATGAAGGCGCGGTGATAGGCGCTGGCGATGTCGCCGGCCAGGGCCACGCCGGAGGGGTTGTTGTGCTTCATGATGGCCGCGGCCGGGCGGTCGGTCAGGTGGCGCAGGATGTTCAGCGCGTTGTCCACGTCGGTCAGGTTGGTCTTGCCGGGGTGCTTGCCGGCCTGGAGCATGTCGGCCTCGCCCAGCGCGCTGACCATGCCGTTGCCGGGATCGATGAGCTGCACCTGGCCCACGCTCAGGTTGCCGCCCACCAGCTCGTAGAGGGCCGCCTCCTGGCCGGGGTTCTCGCCATAGCGCAGGCCCTTTTCCACCAGCTCGCCACCGTCCATGAGCTTCCATGTGCGTTTTTTGTAGGTGAGCACCGCGTCGCCCACGGTGATGGTCACCTGGGGCGGGAAATGGTCGTCCATGACGGTGCGGTAGGCGGCCTTGATGTCGCTCATGGCATTTGCTCCTGGCGAGGTGAATCCGGCGAGGCCGATTCTAAAAGACGGTTGGCCGGCGGTCAAGCCGGGCCGGCTACGCCTTTGGCCGGTTCCGGGGCGCGGAAAAGTTGGCCGGCCTCGGCCAGGCGCTGGGGCCGGGCCATGACCACCAGCCAGTCTCCGGCGGCGATGGGCTCGTCCGGGCGGGGGTTGGCGCGCATCCCGCCCGCGCGGCGGACGGCCAGCACGGTCAGTCCGTGGCGCTTGCGCAGCTCCAGCCCGGCCAGGCTGCGCCCCACCGCCGGGGCGCCGTCCTCCACGGCCAGGGTGGCGATCTCCACCTCCGGCAGCATGTCGCGCAGGTCGCAGATGGCGGCGGGGCGGGCGGTGTCGTCGGGGGCCGGCGGGCGCAAGCGTTCGTAGTTGCCGGCCTTTAGCTCGCCCACCAGGCGCTCGATCTCCGACTGGGGCACCAGGAGGCGCTTGAGCAGGCGGGCGAATATCTCCACCGCCGACTCGTACTCCTCGCTGACCACATCCTCGGCGCCCAGGCGCTTCAAGGCGTCCAGTTCGGTCAGGTAGCGCACGCGCGCGATGATGTGCAGCGACGGGTTCAGGTGCTTGGCGCTGGCCACCAGGTGGCGGGCGGCCACCGGGTCGGGGATGGTGATGACCAGGGCGCGGGCGCGGGCCACCCCGACGTGCTCCAGAACCGACGGGTTGACCGCGTCGCCGAAGACGATGGGCTCGCCCTTGGCCTGCTCCGTGCGCACGGTGAAGGGGTTCATCTCCAGCACCAGGTAGGGGATGCCAGCCAGGCAGGCGGCGCGGGCCACTTTGCGTCCGCCCAGGCCGAAGCCCACCACGATGACGTGGCCGCTGAGAGCCTCGGCGTGGGCAGGGGCGGCAGAGGCGGCCGGGACTGGATTCCGGCCGGCCAGTATCCGCGGCCAGGGCCGGCCGGCCAGGGCGAAGCCCAGGGCCATCAGCGGCGGGGTCAGGGCCATGGTCAGCACCGAGACCACCAGGATCAGTTGGTAGGTCCAGGGGTCCAAGAGGCCATGGGGAATGCCGGCGCGGGCCAGGATGAAGGAGAACTCACCCACCTGGCACAGGACGAGACCCACCGGCAGGGCCACCCGGAGCGGCAGGCGCAGGGCCAGGGCGGCCAGGGCGGCCACCACGGTTTTGAGGGCCAGCACCGCCAGCAGGGTGGCGCCCACGGCCAGGGGGTGCTGGGCCAAAAAGCCGAGATCCAGCAGCATGCCGATGGAGATGAAGAACAGGCTGGTGAACAGGTCGCGCAAGGGCAGGATGTTGCCCACGGCCTGGTGGCTGTAGGGCGATTCGCTGATGATGAGCCCAGCCAGGAAGGCCCCCAGGGCCAGGGAGAGCCCCGCCCAGGCGGTGAGCCAGGCCACGGCCAGGCACATCACCACGATGGTGACCATGAACAGTTCGCGGTTGCGGGTGGCGGCCATCTGGTGGAGAAGCCAGGGCGCGGCCCACTTGGCCGCCGCCACCAGCACCAACACCGCCGCCGCGCCTTTGGCCAGCACCAACCAACCCTGGCCGTCGGACTCCCCCCCGCCCGCGGCCAAAAGCGGAGTGACCAGGAGCATCACCACCACGATGACGTCCTGGTAGAGCAGGATGGCCAGGCTGGCCCGCCCCTGAGGGCTGTCCACCGCCGTGCGCTCCTGCAACAACTTGAGCACGATGGCGGTGCTGGACAGGGCCAGCACGCAACCGGCGAAGACGCTGGTGCCCCAGAGCCGCCCCATGGCCATGGCCAGTACGGTCACCAGGAGCACGGTCAGGCCCACCTGTAAAGAGCCGCCCAGGAGCATGGGCCGGCGCAGGCGGACCAGCTCGCCGAAGCTGAACTCCAGGCCGATGGTGAACAAGAGCAGGACCACCCCAATCTCGGCCAGGACCTCGACTTCGTGGGAGTGGGCGATCAGACCCAGGCCATGGGGGCCGGCCAGCACGCCGGTGAGCAAAAATCCCACGATGGTGGGGATCTTTAGGCGTTGGCACAGGAAGACCACCGCCAGGCCCAGGGCCAAGGTGATGACGATATCGGACATAAGCGTCGCTGGCATGGCTGGACGTCCGGTCGGGTTGACAGGCGGTTGGCGGCCCAGTTTTGGTGGAACCATTATGGCCCAGGCGGACGGACCTGTCCAGACAGGACGCCGCTGGCGGGCGGCGCGCGGAGGTTCAGGCCACGGTGTGCAGCCGGCGCAGGCGGGCCGAGATCGGCGGCGGGGCCGGGCGGCGGGCGTGGTCGCCGGGCGTTTCGGCCGGGGCGGCGGGCTGCACCCAGGCCGGCGCGGGCTGGTCGGCCGGCGGGGGCGGGGCCAGGAGAGGGGCCCCGGCCGCGCCGGGGGCCAGCGGCGCGGGATCGTCCGGTCCGCCGGCGGCGGCGGGGGCGGGATCGGCCTGGTGGGCCGGGCGCTCCGGGGCGACGGCCGACCGCCCCGGAGGCCAGGCCTGGGCCAGGTAGGGAACCAGGGGACCGATCACTGCATCGCCTCCGCCGAGGGAGCCCGCGCCCCGCCGCCGGACGGCGGGGCGAATCACGCCTTATTGGCCTTATCGGCACGACCGACGGGTTTGATGAACGGCGCGGGGCAAAAAAACGGCGGCGGCCCAGTCGGGCCGCCGCCGCGTTCATCGGCTGGAGGGGATCAGGCTACTTCTTGACATCGCCGGTGGCGGCGCCGTGCAGCTTGATCTCAACCTTCTCGTCGAGGGACTGGTAGTACTTCTGGAGGATCTTGACGACCTCCGGCCGGCTGAACTCCTTGGGCATGTCGCCGCCCTCGCTGAGGGTCTTGCGGACCATGGTGCCGGAGAGCAGCAGGCGGTCCTCCTTGCCGTGGGGGCAGGTGCGCATGGAGGCCATGCCGTCGCACTTGTAGCAGTGGAAGGTCCAGTCGATCTTCAGCGGACGGATGACCAGGGCGCCATCCCACAGCTGGTCGAAGATCTTCTGGGCGTCGAACGGGCCATAGTAGTCGCCCACGCCGGCGTGGTCGCGGCCCACGATCAGGTGGGAGCAGCCGTAGTTCTGGCGGAACACCGCGTGCAGCAGGGCCTCGCGCGGACCGGCGTAGCGCATCTCCATCGGGTAGCCCTTCGTGACGATGGTGCCCTTCACGAAGTAGTTGTCCACCAGGGCGTTGATGGCGTCCACGCGCACGTCGGCGGGGATGTCGCCGGCCTTCAGCTTGCCCAGGATCTGGTGGATGATGACGCCGTCCATGACCTCCACCGCGATCTTGCAGAGGAACTCATGGGAGCGGTGCAGCGGGTTGCGGGTCTGGAAGGCGGCGACGCGATTCCAGCCGCGCTCCTCGAAGATGGCGCGGGTCTCGGCCGGGGTGGCGTAGATGCCCTTGTACTCCTCAGGGAAGCCGCCCTCGCTGACGACCTTCACCGGGCCGCCCAGGTTCCACTTGGCCTGCTCCATGACCTTCTGGACGCCGGGGTGCTCCTTGTCGGTGGTCCAGAACACGCTCTTGCACTCAAGCTCTTTGTCGATCTGGTATTTTTCCTTGACCTCCATGGTCGCCACCAGACCGCCGAACTCATCGCAGTACAGGGCGACCTTGTCGCCCACGTTGATGCCGTCCTCGTCGCTGGCGCTGACGGTGATCGGGATGGGCCAGAACACGCCGTTGGCCAGTTTCATGTCCACGCAGACGCCCTTCCAGTCGGCCTCGCCCATGAAGCCGTCCAGGGGCGTGAAGGCGCCGATGCCCATCATGAAGCAGTCGCAGGCCTCGCGGGAGGAGACGTTCAGCTTCTTGTAACCGGCCGCAGCCTTCTTCTCGGCCTCCAGGGCCGCGCCGCTCAGCAACAGGGGCTTCAGAGCGCCTCCACCATGGGGGGGAACCAATGCCATTGAAATCCTCCTTGCGTGTTAAGTAACGCGCCCGCCCATCGGGGGCGCCCGCCAGTGCCCGGCGGTGGGGTCTACCATATGTTGCGGACAACCCCGGAGGGGCTGCCTAACCTTGGGCTCTCGTTGTGCCGAACTGCACAATGGGGGACCGAACAAATGGCCCCAAGGGGCCCCGCCGACCGGCTCCGCCCGCCTTCTCCCCCTGGCCCTTGGAAACCCCAGAGAATCCCTCGGCCAGGGCGGGCAAAGCCCGATCATCGCGGCTTAAATTAAGTTGAGGCGGGCTCCGCTGTCAAGCCCAAAATGGTTGGGGTAAACACCCCAAGGGGTTGCGCGGGCGGCGGCGGGGCGGTTTTGCCCTCGGCGGGAGGGGGGATGGCGGGCCGGACGGGGCGCGGGTATTCGACCTAAAAGCCCTGAACCCCCTCACCCTCCCTCTCCCCCGCCGGGCGGGGGCGAGGGTTAAAAAAATTCAGAAGGCGGCGGCTTGTTCCCCGCTGTCATCTCTTGCCCCCTCTCCCCCAGCTCCTGGTGGAGAGGGAGGGGTGAGGGGGCTTTACCGGTTCGAGCGCATCGCGGCGCTCAGAGAACGGCGGCCTCGGCCCGCAGCCCCTGCGCGGCGGCCAGCACCCTGGTCTTGACCATGAGCGGCAGGCGCAGCTTGTTGGCGCGGGTGCAGGGCACCGCGGCCTCGCCCAGGGGGCTGGTGACGCCCTCCCAGTCCAGGATCACGAAGTCCAGCAGGTCGTCGGCCAGGCCCAAGCGGTCCGGGTCGGCCGCGTGGCGGCGCTCCAGGGCCTGCTGGGTGGCCGAATCCAGCCGGCGCAGGCGGATGACCGCGCCCTCCAGGCCGAGCTCGAAGCTCTCCTCCGGGTCGATGATCTGGATGCCCTTGCTCATGAACGCTCCTCCGGTGGTGATGCGGGTGGGTGCAGCTTGCGCGCCCGGCCCAGGATGATCCGCCGCGCCCGGCCGGGCAGGCGGGCGGCGGCGGCCGGGGAGAACTCCACCGACCGGCCGCCCGCGTCGGTCACGCCCGCCCAACCCACCAGGACGTGGGCCAGGACGGCGGCCTCCAGGGCCTGGGGCGGCAGGGTCCAGCGGGGCGGCTCGCCCGGCGGGCCGGGCAGGGGGATGGCCTGCTGGCGCTCGATGGCGGCCAGGGCGCCCAGGCTCAGGCGGCGGTAGTGGAGGGCGCTGGCCCCGACCTTGAGGGTCAGGCGCTCGGCGGGGTCGACCAGGACGATGTGGCGGGGCTCGCGCTGCATGCCCCCGGTTTTAGCGGGCGCGGCGGCGGCGGACCAGGAAGGCGTTTCGGGAAAATGTCGCCGGGGCTTGGTGCGGGGCCGGGCCTACAGTCCGAGGTCGTCGCTGACGCCTTGCAGCGCGGCCACGGACAGGGCGGCGAACTCATCGAGCGGGATGCCGATCTGCTCGCAGAGGCGGATGTGGTCGCGGTTGACGCTGGCGGCGAAGGCCTTTTCCTTCATGCGCTTGACCACGCTCTTGGGCTTGACGCTGGCCAGCTTCTTGTCGGGATAGACCATGGCCGTGGCCATCACCAGGCCGGTGACGGTCTCGCCGCAGGTCAGCGCGATGTCCAGCGGCGTGACGCGGGTGAGCCCCAGGTTCTCGGCGTTGTGGGCCTTGATGGCGGCGAGGACCTCGGCCGGCAGGCCGTGGGGGGCCAGCAATTCGGCCGTGACCAGGCCGTGGCGGGGCATGTCGGCCGCGGTTTGCTCGTAGTCCAGGTCGTGCAACAGCCCGGCCAAGCCCCAGAGATCCTCGTCATGGCCCAGGCGGCGGGCCAAGGCGCGCAGCACCGCCTCCGAGGCCAGGCTGTGCTTCTTCAGCCGCTCGTCGGGGCAGTGCCGCTCCAGAAGGGCCAGGGCTTGGCCGCGGTCCATGACGCCAACTCCCCGGAATCAGGGTTGAGGCGAGCCGGGGAGCCCCGCGCGCAACCGGGCGAGGCCTCCCGACCGCGGACCGGGAGAAAGGCTTACGCCGCCTTGGTCAGGTTGCGGGTCTTTTTCTTCAGGCGGCTCAGCTTCTTGCGCATGATCTCCAGCTCGGTCTTGCTGGCGGTCTCGCGGGCGGCGTCGCGCTTGGCCTTCAGCTCCTTGAAGGCGCTCTTGGCGGCGCGGATGGCGCCGGTGTCCACCTTTTTGCCGGCGTCGACGATGCCGCGGGCGGCCTTGATCTCGGCGATGAGCTCGGCCTTGTTCATGGCGTGCACGCCGACGATGCCGTCGATGGTCAGCGCCAGCTCTCGCAACTCCTTGGCGGTCATCTTCTCCAGGGCTTTTTCCTTAGCCTGCTTCTCGGCCATGGCCAACATCTCCTGCCATCGGGCGGCGGGCCCCAAGGGGCCGTTGGTTGTTCAACGCGGTCGAAGGGGTGAGTTTACTCGGTCTTACCGTGCTTGGCAACCCCCTCGGCCAGCTTGAGGAACGGGGTGAACAGGTCCAGCGGCAGGGGGAACAGGGTGGTGGAGTTGTTCTCGGCCGCCACCTCGCGCAGGGTTTGCAGATATCTTAGCTGCAAGGCCTGGGGGTGCACCGCGATGATCTCGGCGGCCTGGGCCAGCTTCTGGGCGGCCTGGAACTCGCCTTCGGCGTTGATGATCTTGGCCCGGCGCTCGCGTTCGGCCTCGGCCTGCTTGGCCATGGCTCGCTGCATCTCCTGGGGCAGGTCGATGAACTTCAGCTCCACCGTGGAAACCTTCACCCCCCAGGGGTCGGTGTGGGTGTCCAGTATCTCCTGGAGCTGGTTGTTGATCTTGTCGCGCGCGGCCAACAGGTCGTCCAGCTCCACCTGGCCGCAGACGCTGCGCAAGGTGGTCTGGGCCAACTGGCTGGTGGCGTAGAGATAATCCTCCACCTGCACCACCGCCTTGACCGGGTCCACCACCCGGAAATAGACCACCGCGTTGACCTTGACCGAGACGTTGTCGCGGGTGATGACGTCCTGGGGCGGCACGTCCATGGTCACCAGGCGCAGGCTCACCTTGACCATGCGGTCGATGACCGGGATGAGGATGATCAGCCCCGGCCCCTTGGCCGCGATGATGCGTCCCAGCCGGAAGATGACCCCGCGCTCGTACTCGCGCAGCACCTTCAGGGCCACGACCAGGAAGAGCACCGCCAGTATGACCACCGGCAGGAAGCCGCCCACCAGGGAAAGGATTCCGGACACGATGTTCATGTCTCGCCTCCCGGTTTGTGAATGGAGTCACCCGGCTCCGGTTTGTGCGCCGCGGCGGCGGGCCTTATATTTGGCGTGCGCCTAACCCGCAATGGAGGGCCGCCGTGACGACCGTCTCCCCCGTGGAGCCCTTGCTGAGAGAGGCCCGCTCCGCCCTGGTCCAGGCCCAGGCCCATTTCGCGGCCCGCCAGGGCCGGCTGGCCCTCAATGCCGCCTATGTGGCCTGCGCCCACGCCGCCCACGCCTTCTGGCGGGCCAGCCGCCGCCCCGGCCAGGCCGGGCTATACCCCGCCCGGCCCTCGGACTGGCACGGCGGCCGGGCCGGCAAGAGCCTGGTGGGCTTCTACGCCCAGTTCGGCCACGTGGTGCGCCGGACCCAGGCCGACCCGCTGACCCAGGTCAACATCGAGGAGGCGGCCAACTGGCTGCGCCAGGCCGGCTGGTTCGTGGAGCGCATCGGCCGCCTGGCCCGGCGCATGGCCGGTTAGCTTGGGAACGCCTCAGACGTAGCCGATCTCCGGCGTCAGCCTGAGGCCGCTCTTCACGAAATTGCCGCTGCCCCGGCCCAGTTCGCGCCCCTGGGCGTCGGTCATGACCGCCTGGCCCACGTAGATGTTCTTGCCGGCCATCACCACCTCGCCCACGGCCCTGAGCTCCCCAGACTGAATGGGCCGCTCCAGAAACAGGCTGAAGTTGGCCGTGACCACGAAGACGTCGCGCACCAGGGATTGCACCGCGAAGAAGGCCGCGTCGTCCAGGGCCTTGAAATACACCGCCCCGTGCACGGAGTGGGCCGCGTGGTGAAAATCCTCCCGGATCGGAATCACGATCTCGCAGCGGCCCTTGCCGATCTGGGCGGTGGGCCGGAAAAAGGCGTTGATGGGCGCGATCCCGTACATGCGCTCCAGCTTGCGGTAGTGTTCGTTCAACTCGGTGGTCACGCGCGTCATCCCAGGTAGGTGTAGGTCAGCGTCTCGATCATGGCGTGAAAGGCCTCGTGCCGGCCGGGGCCGATGCGCTCGTTCTCCAGGCGCTCGTAGGCCTGGGCCAGTTCGCCCTGCCGGGCCGGGGCCAGGCGCTCATCGGCCAGGGGGAACAACACGCCGTCCTCCTTGGCGATGTGGTCGCGCAGCAGGTTCACGTAGGCGCGGATGGCCTTGGCCCGCTCCGGGCCTTGCGCCCCGGCCATGGCCTTGACCAGCCGGCGCCCCTCCTGGTGTTCGGCCAACAGCGCCGCGATGGGGCCGCCCTGGCGCGGGACGCCGGCCGCCTCCAAGGCGGGAAACAGGAAGTCCTCCTCCTTGCCGTGGTGGCACTTGTCCACGAAAACCTTGAGGAAGTCGAGCGCCTGCTCCCAGTGGCCGGACTCCACGCCCAGGCCCGCCTCCAGCCTTTTGGCCATGGCCTCCATGATCTTGAGCACCGCCAGCACGCCCTGGTGCTCGGCCCTCAGGTCCGCGGTCGCCGATTGCATGGCGGTCCTCCTTCAGCGCGTCGGGGTTTGCTCGGCGGGCTCCACGCCCAGGATCAGACCGTCCACCTTGGTCACGACCAGCTCCTGGCCGGCCGCGAAGGGCGCGGCCGCCTTCGCCCGCCAGATCTCGCCCAAGACCCGCACCCGGCCGGAGTCCAGGGCCACGGCCCTTTGCCCGATGAGCCCCTCGGCCCCGGTGACGGAGCGGGCGCGCTGGGCCTTGGCCGCCAGCCAGGTGACCCCGCCGAAAAAGGCGATGACGGCGGTCAGGGTGGGCAGCAACACCGCCAGCGAGAGCGCCGTGAGCTGGCCGGGGCTGTCGAAGAGCATGATGGAGCCCAGGATCAGCGCCGCCGCCCCGGCCAGGCCCAGGAGCCCGCCGCTGACGACCTTGATCTCGGCGATGAACAGCACCACGGAAAGCCCGATCAGGGCCAGGCCGGCATAGGAGACCGGCAGGGTGCTCATGGCGAAGAAAGCCAGGATCAGGGCCAGGCCGCCCACCACGCCGGGGAAGATGGCGCCGGGGTGGCTGAGTTCGAAGTACAGCCCGGCCAGGCCGATCATGAGCAGGATGTAGGCCAGGTTGGGATTGGCCAGGGCGCTGAGCAGGCGGTCGCGCCAGTTGGGGGCGTGGAAGACCAGGGTCCGTCCCCGGCTGCTGACCACCCGGGGCCCGGCGACGGTGGCGGCGGTGACGCCCTCCAACTGGCCCAGCAGCGAGCCCAGGTCGCTGGCCATGGCGTCGATGAGGCCCTCCTTCAAGGCCTGGCCGGCCTCCAGGCTGAGCGATTGGCTGACCATGCGCTCGGCGATCTCCGGCGGCCGGCCGCGCCGCTGGGCCAGGCCGCGGGCCATGGCCATCAGGTCCTGGGTCACCTTGTCGGCCATGGCGCCCTTGATCTCCTGGCCGCCGGCCCCCACCGGGTGGGCCGCGCCCACCTGGGTGGCCGGGGCCATGGCCGCCAGGGGCGCGGCCAGCACCAGGAAGGCCCCGGCGCTGGCCGCCCGCGCCCCGGATGGCGCCACGTAGACCGCCACCGGCAGGGGAGCGGCCAGGATGGCCTGGACCATCGCGCGCATGGACTCCACCAGCCCGCCGGGGGTGTCAAGCTGTATCACCGCCAGGGCGGCCTCGGCCTCGGCGGCCTTGGCCAGCGCGTCGGCCAGGTAGCGGGCGGAGCCTGGGTTGACGCTGTCCTTCAGCTCGATGACCCAGACCGGGCCCGCCCCGCCGGCGGGCGGCGGGGCGGGCGCTGCGGCCGGTTCGGCGGCCGCGCGCGGGGCCAGGATCCCCAGGCCCAGCGCCAGGCCCAGGACAATCCCGGCCAGGGCCAGGAGTCCGCCCCGGCGGGGGCCGGATTCACGCTTGGCGGCCATCTGCACTCTGTGCCTCCCGCTCCAGACCTGAATCGCCACTCTTCCAGTCTAATACATCCTCCCGCCGGCACCAAGCCCAGCCGGGGCGGCGGCAAACGCGGCCGGAAGGGCTGGGTCGACCTTCGTCTGGGGTCAGGCAAGGACGCCGGGGTTGGGCCGCGCGCGGCCGGATCGCACCCGCTAGTAGTCGCCGGCCTCGCGCAGGTCGCCGCTCATGAGCAGCCGGCCCTTGGGGCGGGGATAAAAATAGACCCAGGCCTGATGGACCCGCCCGGACTGGTCCTGCACCGCGATCATCTCGCGGCGATACCAGACCGGATGCTCCTCCAAAAGATCGAGCTTGGCCAGGCCGGCTTCGTCCACGGCGTAAAGCTCGCCGGCGACGCGGCAGACCGAGTGGCCCTTGACCAGGTAGGGGTAGTCGTCCAGATAAAGGGCGTACAGGGCCACGCTGCGGGCCGGACCCAGGTCGCGGGCCTCGGCCAGCAGGTGATGGTTCCGGTAGCCCTTGCGCAGGGTGCCGTACACGAACACCAGGTGTTCCGGGCTCAAACCGCCGCGCCTCCCCCCTGGCGTCTCTTGCGCCGCCAAAGCTTGTATATCTCGAACCAGGCGATGCTGGCCAGGGCCGCGCCCAGGCAGAGCAGCAGGTCGTGAAGGTGCAGCACGTAGAAATGGAACAGGTCGCGCAGGCCGGGCAGGAAAAGCACCAGGCCCAGCATGCCGCCCGCCCCGGCCACCACCCACCACAGGGCCGGGTTGGGGCGCCTCAAGCTGGCCAGGATGGTGGCCTCCCAGGACCGGTTGGCCATTATCAGGCCCAGGTTGGCGAAGACCAGGCCGGTGAAGGCCAGGGCGCGGGCCTCGTCCGGGCCGTGGCCGATCTTCAGGGCGATGGCGAAGAGAGCCAGCAGGGCGGCCAGCACCACCCCGCCCTGCGCCAGGCTCAGACCCAGGGCCTCGGCCCCGAACAGGGGGGCGGCGGGGTCGCGCGGCCGGCGGTCCATCACGCCCGGCTCTTCGGGCTCGGCCTCGAAAACCACCGAGCAGGCGGGGTCGATGATCATCTCCAGGAAGACGATGTGCACCGGCAGCAGGATCAGCGGCCAGCCGAAGAGCAGGGGGGCCAGGGAGAGGCCGGCGATGGGCACGTGCACGGCCAGGATGTAGGCCATGGCCTTTTTCAGGTTGGCGTAGATGCGCCGGCCCAGGCGCACGGCGGCCACGATGGAGGCGAAGTCGTCGTCCAACAGCACCAGGTCGGCGGCCTCGCGGGCCACGTCGGTGCCGCGCCCGCCCATGGCCACGCCGATGTGGGCGGCCTTCAGGGCCGGGGCGTCGTTGACGCCGTCGCCGGTCATGGCCACCACCAGGCCCTGGGCCTGGAGGGCCTGGACGATCATCAGCTTTTGGGCCGGCGCGGTGCGCGCGAACAGGTTGACCTTCGCCAGGCGCTCCACGCGCCGGTCCTCGGTCATCCCCGCCAGCTCGGCCCCGGTGACGACCTCGCCGTGGTGGTCCAGCCCGGCCTGGTCGGCCACGGCGCGGGCGGTGGCCGGGTGGTCGCCGGTTATCATCACCACCCGAATGCCGGCCCGGCGGCACTCGGCGATGGCCTGGGACGCCCCGGCCCGCAGCGGATCCTGCAAGCCCACCAGGCCCACGAACTCGAAGCTGAAGTCGTGCTGGCCTTCGGGCAGGGCGGGTCCGGCGTGGCGGGCGGCCGCCACCCCCACCGCGCGATAGCCCCGCCGGCCCATGGCGCGGGTGGCCTCCTCCACCCGCGCGGCGGCCTCCGGCCCCAGGTGGCAAAGATCGGCCACCGCCTCCGGCGCGCCCTTGGCCGCCACCACGTGGCCGGGCTCGCCCGCTCCGCGCCAGGCGTGGGAGAGCGCCAGCAACTCGCGGGTCAGCGGGTATTCGCGCGCCAGCTCCCAGTCCTCGTGCCAGTGCTCGCGCTCGCCCAGATGGGCGCGGCCGGCCTCGCGCAGGGCGCGGTCCAGGGGATCGAAGGGGTCGCGCCGGCTGGCCAGCACGGCGTATTCCAGCAGGCGATGGAAGTGTTCGGGCAGGGGCCGGCCGGCGGCGGCCAGGTCCCAGGCCTGGCCGTCGCGCCACAGCCCGGCCGCGGCCAGGCGGTTCTGGGTCAGGGTGCCGGTCTTGTCCACGCATAGCACCTGGGCCGCGCCCAGGGTCTCCACCGCCGGCAGGCGGCGGGTGAGCACCTGGCGCCGGGCGATGCGCCGGGCGCCCAGGGCCAGGAAGATGGCCAGCACCACCGGGAACTCCTCCGGCAGCATGGCCATGGCCAGGCTGAGGCCGGCCAGAAGCGCGTGCAGCCAATCGCCCCGGCCCAGGCCGTAGAGCACCGCCACCAGGGCGCTGAGGCCCAGGCCGGCCGCGGCCAGGCGGCCCACCAGGCGGCCGGTCTGCCGCTGCAGGGGCGTGGGCTCCGGGCGCAGATCGCCCAGGGCCGCGCCGACGCGCCCCAGTTGGGTCGCCGCGCCCACCGCGGTCACCCTGGCCAGGCCCAGGCCGCGCACCACCAACGAGCCGGAGAACACCTCCGGCCGGTCCTGGCCGCCGCCGGGGGGGGCCGCCGCGGCGGAGGGGTCTGGACAGGCCTCTTTGCGCACCGGCTCGGATTCGCCGGTGAGCAGGGACTCGTCCAGCATGAGGTTGCGGCAGCTCAGCACCAGGGCGTCGGCCGGCGCGCGGTCGCCCTCGGTCAGCACGATCAGATCGCCGCGCACCACCTCGCGTCCGGGGATGCGCAACGCCTGGCCGCCGCGGATCACCAGCGCCCGCGGGCTGGCCAGTTGGCGCAGGGCGGACAGGGCCTTTTCGCTGCGGCGCTCCTGGAAAAGCGTCAGCCCCAGCACCAGCAGCACGAAGCCCAAGAGCAGCAGGGCCTCCTGGAGGTCGCCCAGCAGCAGGTAGACCCCGCCGGCGACGAGCAGCAAGAGCAGCATGGGCTCGGCGCAGACGCCGGCCGCCTGGCGGGCCAGGGAGCGGGGTTTGGCCGCGGGCAGCTCGTTGGGCCCCTCCTGGGCCAGGATGCGCTCGGCCTCGGCCGGGGCCAGCCCCTGGTGAGCGCCCAATAGGTCCGGCTCGATCTTTATCGGCTCCATATCCCGCGACCTCCGCGTGGCGGCCAAGTCATTCTGGAGAGGATATGCCGCCCCCATGCCGGCCGCAAGATGGTCTTGAAAGCCGCCACACGGCGCGATTCAATTCACAAACAGGCCCGAATCATCGGGCCAGAGGATTTTTTTCGTGGTTTTCGCGGTGAAAAGCGGGCAGTTCGCATTCAGGCAATTGACACCAGGGGCGCAAAGGTGCTTAGATGCAAAAAAAGTTTCCCAGGAGGAGAGGAAGGGGCGTATGGCAAAAAAAGCGATGACGAAGCTGGAGATGATCGACCAGATGGCCAAGGACGCCGGCATCGCCAAGACCGCAGCCAAGGCGGCCTTGGAGTCCTTTGTCAGCATGGCGGTCAAGGAGGTCAAGGCGGGCCGTCCCCTGCGCGTGGCCGGTCTGGGCACCTTCTCGCTCAAGAAGACCAAGGCCCGCAAGGGCGTGAACCCCAAGACCGGCGAGGCGATCAAGATATCGGCCAAGAAGCGCATGGCCTTCAAGCCTGCCGCCCAGGTCAAGGATGTGCTCAACCCCAGCAAGTAGTCGCCTGCCCTAAGAGCATGAAAGCCCCCCGGCCGCCGGCCGGGGGGCTCTCGTCGTTGGGGGCTATTGCTTATTTCAGGGTGGGCGCGCCGTGGGTTTCCGCGCAGGCCGGGGGCTGGTCGCAGGATTCGATCACCTCCACCCGGATGATCTTGCGCTCGCCGTCCTCCACCAGGGTGCCCACCACCCGGATTCCGTCGTAGACCAGCTCCAGCAGGGTGCGGCCCTCGGCCGCATCGCCGCACTCCGCGTCCTCCGGGCCACAGATCACCACCGGCGGCCAGGGTTCCTCCGCGTTGGCGGGCTGGGTGTTGATGACCACCGAAACGGCGGCCTTGCGCACCTGTCTGCGGGCTTCCATGTCCCACGCTCCGGGCGCCTATCGTCATCCGGCGCGCCCCCATGCCTCCAGGTTAGCAGTTGGCCACCCGGACCACAAGCGGGGCCACGGCCGGGCCAGCATGGCCGGGACCAGGCCGCTGACGCCGGGGGTGGGCTGGACGTGGCCGCCCGACGGCGGTTTTGTCTTGGCGCGCAAGACTTCGTATCGCCGCGCAAGACAATTTGGGTCGAGATACGCCCAGGTTAGCTTGCGGCCCGCCTGGTTGTGAAAAAATTAATTATTTCTTTTAAAGGTGATAACTATTTAAATCCCAAGCACAAATCACAAGTGAATAATTGAACGATTTTTGCATCGGGAATTAGCCGCGAAGTAGCGGTGTCGATAATGGCAAACCGGGCGAAAGTCTGGGACGCAAAGTCACCGGCCTAAGGCCGCCCAACGGGGGCGCGAGCCCCCCCAGGCGCGGCTATGGTAGCGGGACCGCCGAAACACCGTGCCAGGGACCGCCTTTCATCCCCGGCCGGCCCCCCGCCACCTGGGGGAACCATCGCCCGCCCTTCGTGAAGGTCATCAACCCGGCCTGGGCCCCGCCCAGGCCAGGGGCGTCTGCGCCGACCGGCCCGCGCCCCGCACTTTCATGGAGGAAACCATGCCGACGAGTCCTGCCCATTTCAGCCTCGGCCCCGTCCGCTCCGGCGCGGCCCTGCTGCTCCTGGCCTGCCTGCTCCTGGCCGGCTGCGTCACCGCCGACTGGACCGAGCGCGACCGCAAGGTGCTCTGGCAGCACGCCCAGAACGCCGCCGCCCGCTTCTCCAGCGCCTTGCCAGAGGAAAAAGGCTTTCATCGCCAGGTCCAGTTCGGCACCTTGGAGGTGAACGTGGTCAGCCGCGAGCGCCTGGCCCAGGAGGTGCAAAAGCGGGGCGGCGATCCCCATAAGGTCACCGGCTTCGCCGAGGGCGGCTTCCTGTCCGCCCAGCAGCCTCACCAGATATGGGTGGTGGGCGGCAAGGGCTGGGTGGATCAGTGGGCCTTGGGCCATGAACTGGCCCACGTGCTGGGTTTCGACGTGGATAACCTGAACTTGGAGTGAGCAGCGGGCGCAGGGCCGGCGGGGGCGGAGAAGGTGGGCCGCCCCCGTCGGGCCTTCACGAAATCTCGGCTAGTGCTGGCCGCAGCCGCCCTGGCCGCCGCCGCAGACCTGGGCCGGGTTGAACTGGGGGGCTATGCCGGCCGCGACCAGTTGGGCCGCCTGGCGCACCGTGGCCGCCGGACCGCCGAAATACACCGCGATGCCGTTCTGCTGCAATCCGGCCAGCGGACGCGCGCCCATGCCGCCGGCCACCAGGGCCTCGACCCCGGCTTGCTTGAGCAGGCCAACCGGGGCCAGGCACCCGCCCGGCGCGTGGCCGCCATTGGCCATGATTCGCAGCTCGTTGATCTCCTGGCCGTTCAGCTCCACCAGGGTGAAGGCCGGCGCGTGGCCGAAGTGGGGGCAGAAGGCGGCCTCCAGGCCGCCGGGGGCTTCGGAGGGAATGGCGAGTTTCATGGTCTGCGCTCCTGGGCGTGTGATGTTATGGGCATTAGCCCATAACATACCGCCGCGCCCATCCCCCGTCAAGTCGCGGCTTGACCACGCCGCGAGCTCGCGGTAGCAATGGCGAAAAAGCGTCGCGCCCGCCAACGCCAACCAGGAGCCGTCATGCGTCCTCCCGCCCAGCCCCAGCCCTCGGCCTCGGTGGTGCTCGTCGACCCCCGCCGGGGCGGCCCGGAGCCCTTCGCGGTCTTCCTCCTGCGCCGCTCGCAGAAATCCAGTTTCATGCCCGACCGCTTCGTCTTCCCCGGCGGCCGGGTGGAGCCGGAGGACGGCCCCGACCCGCTGGCCCCGCCGGCCCTGCGCCGCTGCGCCCTGCGCGAGCTGTGGGAGGAGGCCGGGGTGCTTTTGGCCCGCCGGGCCGACGGCCAGCCGGCGGGGGCGGCCCAACAGGCCGAGGCCGCCCGCGTCGCCGCCGGCCGCGAGCTCGCCGCCGGCCTGGCCGCGGCCGGTCTGGAGCTCGACCCCGGCTGCCTGCGGGCCTGGGCCAACTGGATCACCCCGGTGGCCAGGCCGCAGCGTTTTGACACCACATTCTTCCTGGCCCGGATGCCCGACGGACAGGAAGCGGCCTGCGATCAGCGCGAGACCAGCGAGGGCCTCTGGCTGGGGCCGGCCGCGGCGCTGGCGGCCAACCAGGCCGGCCGGGTGGGTCTGGCCCCGCCCCAGGTGCGGCTGCTGGGCCAGTTGGCCGAGACGGGCCTGGAGCGGCTGGAGGCGCTCCTGGCCGGCCCGGAGCGCCTGGACGGCGGCCCCCCGGTGCTGCCCGTGCTTTGGGCACAGGCCGGGCGCCGGGTGGTGCTGCTGCCCTGGGACCGCGACTATGACCTGGGCCGCCCGCGCGACCCGGCCGACATGGGCGCGCCCTGCCCAGCCGGCCAGGCCAGCCGCCTGGTGGACGACCGGGGCCGCTGGCTGCCCTATCTGAGTTGACGGATTGAAGACAAGGGGGGCAGGGAGAAGCCGACTGGGCTCAGGCCCCGGCGGCGCCTTGCCTGGATTTCACGATCCGCAGGACGTTGCGTTCGCCCTGGCGCGCGTATTCCACCTGGTCCATGAAGCGCCGCACCAGGAAAAGACCCAAGCCGCCCACCTGGCGCTGGCTGACCGGGGCGTCCAGGGTCGGCTCGGCCACGGCCAGGGGGTTGAAGGGCGGGCCGTGGTCGCTGAACTCCATCCAGAAACCATCCGGCCCAGCCCCACAGGCCAGCTCCATGTCACCATCCCCGTCTGGATAGGCGTACTTGATGATGTTGGTCAGTATCTCCTCGGTCGCCAGCTCCACCTGGAACAAATGGTGCTCGTCCAGGCCGGCCGATTTGGCCTGGCCGATGACGAATTCGATCATGGCCGGCAGCGCCTCGCTGCTGGCTGGGACCTTGCGGCGTGCCAGGGGCATGATTCTCGCGCCGATTCCTGGGGGTTCTCAGCCGCGCCGGGCCTGGGCCGCGGCCAGATCCGGGCAGCAGGCGAATATGCCGCTGAACCCCGATACGTCGAAGACCTCCCGCACCCCCCCGCAAAGGCCGCACAGATAGAGATGGCCCTGCTGGGCCTGGACCCGCTTGGCCAGCACCAACAATGCGCGCAGGCCGGCGCTGGAGATGTATTCCAGGCCGGCCAGGTCCAGGATGAAGCTGGTCTCGCCCCGTTGGACCTCCTCCAGCATGTTGGCCTCGAACCGGGGCGCGTTGACCACGTCCAGGCGTCCGGTCAATGAAACGATGAGGGATTTGCCGTCGTGCTTGGTGGCTAGCTCCATGCCCGTCTCCCCTGCGCAGTGCCACGACCCGGTCACGCCGCCTTGGGCGGCCACTCCAGCCTAGCAAAGCCGCGGCCTGGGGTAAAGCCCAGCTTGGCCGGGGCGGCTTTCGGCGGCTTGGTTGACAGTCAGCAGGGCGGTCGGTATAGTTGCGCTCATGACGCGGGGTGGAGCAGTTCGGTAGCTCGTCGGGCTCATAACCCGAAGGTCACTGGTTCAAATCCAGTCCCCGCTACCAAAATAAAATCAGGGACTTGGGAGCAATCCCAGGTCCCTGTTTCCGTCTAGCCGGCTTGTCTTTCGCCTATTCTCCCTCTTTGCGCAGCGAGAACCGGAAATCGCAATGCGGCGCGCCCTGCATGATGGTCTGGCTGCGCTCCAGCCTCAGGCGGGGGTTGAAGCC
Organism: Thermodesulfobacteriota bacterium; assembly: GCA_049322275.1. Taxonomy (GTDB): domain Bacteria; phylum Desulfobacterota; class Desulfarculia; order Desulfarculales; family Desulfarculaceae; genus JACRDC01. The sequence continues at coordinate 52,837 of JBMORH010000053.1, read as the reverse complement.
CCGGAAAAAGGCGAAGTCGCGCTGGCAGGAAAGCGTCAGGCCCAGCTCCCGGAGGCCCAGCTCGGCGTACATCTCGGCGTAGGCGCAGCGACGCACGTTGAATTCGTAGCGGTCGTTGTTGTGGGCCAAGGTCTCGATCTCCATGGCGCGGTCATAGCCCCATAGCCGCACCACGGTGTCCAGGGCGGCCACGGTGGTCTCGTGGCTCTTTGCGGCCATCTCCTGGCCGGAGGCGAACGCTATCTGTGCGATCACCCCGCCCAGGCGGGCCAGGGCCGCCTCCCGGCCCAGGTCGGCGGCGAAGGCGTCCAAGAGCGGGGCCACGATGCGGGCCTCGATCTCGCGGCGGGCGATCAGGGAAACCTTGTCCAGGTCGGCGGCCATGGCTTTTCCTCCCAGCGATTATCTGCGCCCAATGCGGTGGGGCGGCCGGCCCGGCCCCTCACTTGCCATTTGCCCAAGTTTCGCCCGCAAAAGCAAGCCCGGTGTTGGCTGGTCAGGGCAGCGGGCAATCGCGCGGCGGGTCCAGCCAGGGCCGCACGCTCCATGCCTTGCCGTCGCTGACCAGTTCGATGCAGCCCTGGCCGCCGGTGTAATAGATCGCCGCGCCGGCGGCGGCCGCGCGGGCCCGCACCTCCGGCCGGGGCATGCCGAAGCCGTTGGCGCAGCCGGCCGAGAAGATCACCGCGCCGGGCCTGAGCCGGTCCAGCAGCTCGGCCGTGCAGGAGCCCACCCCGCCGTGGTGAGCCGCCACCAGCGCGTGGTCGCCGCCGCTGGGCAGGCCCGGCGCCACGGCTTTTTCGATTTTTTGCCCGTTGTCGCCGGGCAGCCAGAGCCAGGTGCTCCCCAGGCCCAGGCCCAGCCAGAGCGAGCGGTCGTTCTCGGCCAGGCGGGCCAGGTCCGCGCCGGGCGGGGGCCAGGCCAGCACCAGTCGCGCCCCGCCCAGCTCGCCCCGGCCCACGAGCTCGGCCGGCTCCACCACCCGCGCCCCGCGCTGGGCGGCCAGCTCCAGCAGGCGGCCATAAGGCCCCCGGTCGGACGGCTCTCCGTTGGTCCAGACCTCGGCCGGCGCGAACCAGCGGGCCAGGAAGGGCAGCCCGCCGGCGTGGTCCGGGTGGGGGTGGCTGGCGGCCAGCCAATCCACCCGGTTCAGGCGCACGCGCCACAGGAAGGGGGCCACCACCGCCTGGCCGGTGTCCAGGCTGGCGTGGCCGCCGCCGGCGTCCACCACCAGCACCCGGCCGTCGGGGAGCCGCGCCACGGCGGCCGAGCCCTGACCCACGTCCAGCACCCAGACCCGCAGGCGTCCGTCCGGGGCCGGGGGGCGGGCCTCGACGATCCCCACCGCCAGGGCCAGGGCGGCCAAGGCCCCGCCCGCCGCCCAGCGCCAGGGCCAGGGCCGGGGCGAGACCAGCAGGGCCAGGGCGGCGGCGTAGATCAGGGCCACGGTCCAGGGGCCCGGCCCGGCCAGGTGGGTCACCGCGCCGGGCAGGCCGGCCAGCCATTGCACCGCCATGAGCCCGGCCCCGGCCGGCCAGGTGGCCAGGTCCATGAGCCAGGCCCCGCCCGCCGGCCAGAGGAGGGCCAGGGCCGCGCCCATCAGCGCCAGGGGCAGGGCGGCGGTGGCTATCAGGGGTATGGCCGCGGCGTTGGCGACGAGCGACAGCCAGGGCGCGCTGTGAAAGTGCAGCACGCTCAGCGGCCAGGTGGCCAGGGCCACTAGGCCGGATAGCGCCAGCCAGCCGGCCAACCCGCCCAGCGCCCTCCGCCAGCCCCGCCGGCCGCGCAGGCGGCGGGCCAGGGGCGCGGCGGCCAGCAGGATGGCGGCCACGGCGGTGAAGGAAAGCTGGAAGGAGAGCGTCAGCGGGGCTTCGGGCCAGATGAGCGTGACGACCATGGCGGCCAGGGCTAGGCCGCCGTCGGCGCGATAGGGCCGCCCCGCCCAGAGCGCGGCCACCAGGCAGCCGGCCATGATCAGCGCCCGCAGGGTGGGGGTGGAGCCGCCGGCGATCAGCGCGTAGCCCAGGGCCGGGATGAGGGCCAGGGCCGCGGCCGGCCGCGGCGCGCCAAAGCGCAGGGCCAGGGCCGGCCAGGCGGCCAGCGCCAGGCGCAGGGCCAGGTAGGACCAGCCCCAGACCAGGCCCAGGTGCAGGCCGCTGATGGCCAGCAGGTGGGCGGCGCCGGTGGCGGCGAAGGCCTGGCGGGTGTCCGGCGAAAGCCCGCCGCGCTGGCCCAGCACCAGCGCCCGCAGGAGCCCGGCCGCCTCGCCCCGGCCCAGGCCGGCCATGATTCGGCCCAGGCGCTGGCGGGCGGCCTCCAGGGCCAGGGCCGGGGTCATCGCGCCCGGCCCCAGGTCGGTCAAGTCGGCCCGGCGGCCGGCGTAGGCCTGCACGTAAAGCTCCTGCTGAGCCAGGAACTGGGCGTAGTCGAAATTGCCGGGGTTGGCGAAGCCGGTGACCGGCTTGAGCTTGACCAGGGCGCGCAGGCGATGGCCCACCACGGGCTCCGGGGCCTCGCAGGGCAGGTATATCTGCACCAGGCCGCTGGCCGGGCGGCCGTCCACGCTCTCGGCCCTGGCCACCAGCTTCTGGCTGCGGCCGGCGGGCTGGGGGGCGCCGATCACCTGGGCCACCAGGGTGCGGGGGGTGTTGTCGGCCAGGGCGCGCAGGTGGTCCGGGGCCAAGGGCTGGGCGCGTTGCCACCAGATGAGGCCCGCTGCCAGGACCAGGGCGGTCAGGGTCAGCCAGGCCAGGCGGTGGCGGCCCCGGGCCGGGCCCAGGGCCAGCCAGGCGACCAGGGAGACGCCGGCAGCGCCCAGCGCGCCCGCCGCCCAGGCCTGGGGCCGGGGCCAGAGATCGGCCAGGCAGACGCCGGCGATGAGCGCCAGCGCCGGCCAGACGAGGGGATGGACCCGCCCCCCGCCGGCTGCTTCCCCCCGCGCCATCCCTCCTCCCCCGGCCCGGATCGGCTAGTCCGGCTCCCGGTCCTCGCCCCGCTCCGGCGGCATCTCAAGCGGCCCGCGCCCCTTTTCCAGCCGGTAGAGCCATTGGTAAATCTTCTCGCGCCAAAACCATACCGGCAGGATGAAGGCCAGGCTCAGCGCCAGGAGCCAGGCGAAGGACCAGTAGTTCTCGTGATAGACCGCCGCGCCCTGCAAGCTGAGCAGCAGGGTGCCGGGAATCCGGCCCAGGGAGCTGACCACCAGGAAGATGCGGGCGCTCATGGGCGAGAGACCCAGGGCGTAGCAGAAATAGTCCTTGGGGAAGCCGGGGATGACGAAGAAGATGAAGCTGGCGATGACCCCCTGGCGCTCCATCAGGTAGGAGATGCGCGAGAGGTATTCAGGCGGGATCATGCGCTCCACGAAGGCGCGGCCCACCATGCGGGCGATGAAGAAGTTGATCCAGGAGCCGATGGTCAGGCCAAGGCTGGAATAGATCAGCGAGGGCCACCAGCCGAAGACATAACCGCCGGCCGCGCCCACCAGCTCGCCGGGGATGGGGCTGACGAGCACCTGGAAGACCTGGAAGACGATGAAGACCAGGGGCGCCCAGACGCCGTAGGCCTCGATGCGGCGGCGGAAGACCTCCTTGTCGCGCAGTATCTCCCACCACTCCAAGGTGAAGCGCCAGATGGGCTCCCACTGCCACCAGGCCAGGGCGGCCAGGATCAGGCACAGACCCAGGCCCCACCACATGGCGAGCTGGCGGCGCCGGCGGCGGCTGGCGCGGTCTTGCGCGGAATCGGGCTGGGGGGGTGAGGGCAAGCGACAGACTCCCTTGGGTTGATGTGGCTCCGGGAAGCAGACTCAGGGGTTGTCGGCCCGCGCGGCCTCCAGCAGGCGCGCGCCCCACTCCGGCCGCGCGGTCAAGATGCCGCGCCAGGCCGGCAGCCGCTCGGCGGCGCGCGGCTGGGCCAGGAAGGCCTCCAGGCCCCGCGCCAGGCCCCGGCCGAAGACCTCCACCGCCAGGGCCTCGCGCCGCCAATCATACTCCAGGCGGTTGATGGCCGCGTCGGCGGCGTAAAAATCCATGAAGCGGGCGGCCTGGCGGTGATAGCCCGCCTCCAGCGCGGCCGTCAGCCCCCGCGAAACCGCCGCGCCCTCGGCGGCCAGGTCGCGGCAGAGGGCAAGCGCGATCTGGGCGCACATGCGCCCCAGGCCGCTGTCGGGCTGGTCCGGCTCCAACTCCTGGTGGCGGTGGTCGAAACGCTCGGCCAGGTCCACCTGGCAGATTTGGCCGGGATGCAGCCGCCGCCAGGCCTCGCCCAGCAGGCCCAGCTCCAGCCCCCAGCCCCCGCAGAGGTCCATGCCGGCGGCCAGGTCCAGGTCCAGGGCCGTCTCGCCGGCCAGGGGATAGCGGAAGGCCTGCAGATAGGCCAGGTAGGGCGTCCGGCCCAGGAGCGTCTCCAGCGCGGCCAACAGCGGGGCCAGGCAGAGCCGGGCGACCCGGCCGTGCAACTCATGGCTGTAGCGGGCGTAGTAGCCCTTGGCCAGGCGGTGGCCCAGGCCGGGGTGCATGACCGGGTGGAGCAGCCGGGCCAGGAGCGCCCGGTCGTAGTCGAGGATATCGGCGTCCTGCACCGCCGCCACCCGCGCCCGCCCCGCCGCCAGGGCCAGGCCCAGGCCCAGCCAGACCGCCCGGCCCTTGCCCGGTTGGCCCAGGGCCAGGCCGTCCTGGGCCATCTCGGCCAAAAGCCGGGTCAGCGCCCGGCCCTGCTCGTCCAGGACCAGGCAAGGCTGGGGCAGGCCGGCCAGGGCCTTGGCCGCCGCGGCCGCCCCGCGCCTGCCCCCTGCGCCCAGCACCACGATGATCTCGGCCAGATAGCCGGCCCCGGCCAGCTCCTCGGCCAGGCGGGCGAAGGACGGGGCCTGGATGTCGGCCATCAGCGCCGGCAGCACCAGCGCCGGCGGCCGGGCGGCGGACCAGGCCAGCAGGTCGGCCTCCAAGGCCGGCCGGTCGGGTTGGCCCAGCCGGTGCAGGGTGGCGATGGGCGGGCTTTGCTGGAAATCGGCCATAACGGCGCACCCCTGGTCGCCCGCCGCCGTCTGGCGGCGCGCCCGGCGCTGGCGTGAGGCCGCCTGGCCGCCGCCGGCCGGGGCCTAGGAGCCTGTCGGGAAAAGCCGTCCATGGCTTTTCCCGACATTAACTTGCCGGAAGTAAATTCCGGCAAGTTATGCAAATTGTTCGCCCCCGCTGGGGGCTCCCAATTTGGCGGGCCATCCATGGCCCGCCTAGGAGCCTGTCGGAGACAATTTTCCGACAGGCTCCTAGAAGCTGTTCAGAGCCGCCGCCGCGTCGGGCTTGATCTGGAAAATGGATGTGAACCCAGCCACGTCGAAGACTTCGAGCACGTAGGGTTGCAGGCCGCAGAGCACCAGCTTGCCCGCGCTGGCGGTCAGGCGCTTGGCCGTGGACAACAGCACCCGGAGCCCGGCGCTGCTGATGTATTCCACCTTGGACATGTCCAGGACCAGGTGGCCGCCGCCGTCGGCGATGGCCTTTTGCAGCCCCTCGTCCACCATGCCGGCGGTCTGGGCGTCGAAGCGGCCGGCCAGGCGCACCACGCTGACGCCGTTTTCCAGGTTGCTCGTGATCTCCATGGCTTGCTGACCTCCCGCCCCTCTTGGTTTTGCCAACGGGGAAGGCTAACAGGAATCCCGGCCGGAGGCAAGGCCGTCATCCCCTGGCTCCAGCCCGGCCCAGCAGCCCAGGCCGCGCGCCCAGGCCACCAGCTCGCAGCCGTTTCGCCAGGCCTGGCGGCGGCGGGCGGCGGCCAGGGCGTGGCCGGCGGGGCGGTCGGGGCCGGTCGCCGGCAGGGCGTAGGTGGGCAAGGCCCGGTAGCGCCAGCCCGGCCGCGCGCCCGCGATGCCCAGCCGCCCGGCCAGCCCGGACGCCGCCAGGGCGCGGGCCAGGGGCGTCTCCACCGGCCGCAGCAGGTGATAGCCGCCGCCGTCCGGGGCCAGGCCGATGAGCCCCACGAAGCCGAAGCCGGCCGGCAGGGTGCCCGCCACCAGGTCGGCCAGGCGGAAGGTCAGGGCCAAGGCTCAGACCTCGTTGACCAGATCCGGCTGGCCGGTGGCCTCGCGCACCGCCCGCCACAGCCCGCCGCGGGGCTCCACGTAGGAGCGGTGGCTGATGGAAAGCTTGATGGGCACGTGCACGAAGTGGTTGTTCCACAGGCTGACCAGCATGCCGGTCTTGCCGGCCATGCCGGCGTGCACCGCGTGGTGGCCCAGGAAGCCGCAGTAGATGCGGTCGTTGGGGGTGGCCGGCACCGAGCGGATCAGGTAGCTGGGGTCGATGTACTTCAGGTTGATTTCCAGCCCCCGCTCCTTGAAGTGCTGGTTGATGCGGTCGCGCAGGAAGGTGCCGATGTCGCCCAGCTTGACGTTGCCGCTGGCGTCGACTCCCTGCTCCTTGCCCATGAAGAACTTCTGGCCCGATCCCTCGGCCACCACGATCACCGCGTGGCCGCGAGCCTTCTGGCGGTCCTCCAGGCGGGAGAGCAGGCCCTTGGGGCCGTCCAGGTCCCAGTCCACCTCCGGGATGAGGCAGAAATTGACCTCGGTCAGCGCCAGGGTGGCGTGGGCGGCCACGAAGCCGCTGTAGCGGCCCATGAGCTTGACCAGGCCCACGCCCATGGGCGCGCCGGTGGCCTCGTTGTGCGCGCCCATGATGGCGCGGGTGGCGGCCTCCACCGCGGTCTGGAAACCGAAGGTGGTCTCCACGAAGCTGATGTCGTTGTCGATGGTCTTGGGCACCGCCACCACGCCGGTCTTGAGCCCGCGGTTGGTGATCTCCTCGGTGATGGCCTGGGCCGCCCGCAGGGTGCCGTCGCCGCCGATCATGAACAACAGCCCGATGTTGAGCCGCTCCAGCGAATCCACGATCTCGTCGATGGGCTGCCCCCCGCGGCTCATGCCCAAAAACGAACCGCCCCGGCCGTGCACGTTCTGCACCGAGGACGGGTTGAGCTCCATCAGGTCGTGGCCATAGGCCGGGATGAAGCCCTGCAGGCCGTAGCGCACGCCCACCACGTTGCGCACGCCGTAGATGTAATGGAGCTGCAGCACGATGGCCCGCACCAGGCTGTTGATGCCCGGACACATGCCGCCGCAGGTGACGATGGCCGCCTTGAGCTTGGTGGGGTCGAAATAGATCTTTTCGCGGGGGCCGGCCCGCTCGAAGCTGGGCTCGATCTCGCATCCCTCCGGGATGGCCACCAGGTAGGGGTTGGTGCGCATGCGCACCGTTTCGTCCACGAAATCGGTCTTGGCCTGCTGCCCCCCCCGGCGCAGGATGGGATTTTCGATCTTGGCCGGCCCCAGGGTCATGACCCCGGTCTCCTCAGGTTTGACGCTATGCTTATCTTCGCGCATGGCACTCTCCGGGCGGGGGCGTGTTTTCGTGGCTTGACCAGGCAGTTGCAGGCTAACATCGCCTTGGGGGCGGGTCAAGCCGAGTCGCAGCCGCTGTTTACATCCGCCCCGGTTGTGCTACGATCTAGGCCTATCTCGAAAACGCGCAACCCACCCAAAAACCGAGCAGGGAACTAGATATGGACAGTTTCAGCCTGGACTCCATCCGCCGCACCGTCTTCGGCCGCGGCTCCGCCGCCAACCTGGGCCGGGAGCTGCTCTTGGTCGGCGCCCACAAGGCCCTGGTGGTCATCGACCCCCAGGTCAGGAGCGCTGGCGTGGCCGAGGCCGCCCTCAATAGCCTCAAGCCGGCCGGCGTCAAATATTTGGAATATGACCGCATCACCCGCGAGCCGGAGCCGGCCGAGGCCGACGACGCGGCCACCCTGGGCCGCGAGTTCGGGGCCCAGGCCGTGGTGGGCATCGGCGGCGGCAGCGCCCTGGACCTGGCCAAGGCCGCCGGGGTGCTCATGACCAACCCCGGCCAGGCGGTGGACTACGTGGGCCTGGAGCTGGTGAAAAAGCCCGGCAAGCCGGTGATCTGCCTGCCCACCACCGCCGGCACCGGCAGCGAGGTCACTTTCACCGCCGTCTTCACCCGGCGCGCGGACAAGTTCAAGGGCGGCATCAACGGCCGCCTGCTCTTCCCCCACACCGCCATCCTGGACCCGCTCCTGACGGTGAGCTGCCCGCCCTACATCACCGCCATCACCGGCATGGACGCCCTGACCCACGCCATGGAGGCCTACACCAGCCGGGCGGCCCACCCCCTGAGCGACCTCAACGCCCTGAAGGCCATCGAGCTGATCGGCGACAACCTGCGCGCGGCCGTGGCCCACGGCGAGAACCTGGCCGCCCGCGAGGGCATGCTGCTGGGCGCCTACCTGGCCGGCCTGGCCCTGGCCCAAGCCGGCGTGGGCGCGGTGCACGCCATGGCCTATCCCCTGGGGGCCTTCTTCGACATCCCCCACGGCGAGGCCAACGCGGTGCTGCTCCCTTACGTGCTGGAGTTCAATCTCATCGCCTGCCCGGAGCGCTTCGCCGACATGGCCTACGCCCTGGCCGAGCTGCCCGACGACCTGACCACCCGCGAGGCGGCCGAGGCCTGCGTGCAGGAGGTGCTGGAGCTCAGCGACGACGTGGGCATCCCGGCCAGCCTGGACGCGCTGAACGTGCCGCCGGCCGAGATTCCGGCCATGGCGGCCAAGGCCATGACCGTGGCCCGGCCCATCGCCAACAACCCGCGCAAGGTGACCGCCGCCGACCTGGAAGGGGTCTACCGCAACGCCTTCAGGGAAGTTTAGGCAACATCAGCCCTAGGAGCTAGACATGCCCGGATTCGAATGGCTGGACAAGGAAGAGCAGAAGGCGCTCATGGAGGTGATGCAGCGGGGCGTCCTGTTCCGCTACGACATGCCCCTGGGCGTGGGCAAATACACGCCTGATTTCGAAAAGGCCTTCGCGGCCAGCCTGGGCGCGCGCTTCGCCCTGGCCGTGACCAGCGGCACCACCGCCCTCAAGGTGGCCCTGACCGGCCTGGGCATCGGCCCCGGCGACGAGGTCATCGTGCCCGGCTTCACCTTCGTGGCCACCTGGGAGACGGTCTTCGACTGCGGCGCGATCCCGGTCTTCGCCGAGATCGATGAGACCCTGTGCCTGGACCCGGCCGACGTCGAGGCCAAGATCACCCCCAAAACCCGCTGCATCGTCCCGGTGCACATGATGGGCGCCCAGGCCCGCATCGCCGAGATCAAGGCCGTCGCCGACCGCCACGGCATCCCGGTGCTGGAGGACACCGCCCAGGCCGCCGGGGCCAGCCTCAATGGCAAGGCCCTGGGCACCTTCGGCATCTGCGGCACCTTCAGCTTCGACGCGGTCAAGACGCTCACCTGCGGCGAGGGCGGCATGATCGTCACCGACGACGAGGCGTTATACCAGAACATGAGCGAGTACAGCGACCATGGCCACGACCACAAGCCGGTGGGCCGCGGCAACGAGGGCCGGCGCTTCATCGGCATGAACTACCGCATGATGGAGCTGCAGGGCGCGCTGGGCCTGGTGCAGCTCCGGAAGCTGCCGGCCATGGTGGCGCGCATGCAGGAGCACAAAAACGCCCTCAAGGAGGCCCTGAAGCGGGTGCCCGGCCTGACCCTGCGCGAGGTGCTGGACGCCAAGGGCGATTCGGCCACCTTCCTGAGCTGGTTCATGCCCGACGCGGCCGCCGCCCAGAAGCTCAACGAGATCCTGGCCGCCCACGGGGCCGGGGCCATCCCCTGGGCCAAGAACACCTGGCACGCCTACCACAACTGGGAGCACCTGCACGCCGGGGCCACGGTGGTCAAAAGCGGCTGGCCCTTCAAGCGTCCGGAGGGCGACCTGAGCTACCGCCCCGACGCCCTGCCGCGCACCAGGGAGATGCTGTCGCGCTGCCTGTCCTGGCAGATCATGCTGAACTGGGACCAGGCCAAGCTGCAACAGATGACCCAGGCCATAAACGCGGCCGCGGTGGAGATGTAGGCCGCCGCCGGGAGCGGGGTCCGGAGGATGGCCGCCGGCCTGGGGCTCATGCTGGCCAGCCTGCGCGACCTGGCCTTTCCGGCCGGGTGCCTGGGCTGCGCCCAGCCGCCCAGGGCCGAGGAGTTCTTCTGTCCGGACTGCCTGGAACGGGTGGCCTGGATCGCCGAGGCCTGCCCGCGCTGCGGCCGGCCGGGGGCCGGGGCGGATTGCCCGGCCTGCGCCCTGGCCACACCGGCCTGGGAGCTGGCCTGGGCCCCGGCCCGCCACGCCGGGCCGCTGGCCGAGGCGGTGCGCGCCTTCAAGTACCGCCGCCGGTGGGCCAGCGGGGTGGGCCTGGCCCGTCTCTTGGCCCATACCGCGCCAGCCTGGCTCACCGCCGGGGCGGACTTGGTGATCCCGGTGCCCCTGCACCCCCGGCGGCTCCTGCGCCGCGGCTTCAACCAGGCCGCGGTGCTGGCCGGGGCCCTGGGCGGCGGGGCGGGAGCCGAACTGGCCCCGCGCCTGCTGCTGCGCCGGCGCCACACCCGGCCCCAGGTGGGGCTGTCGCCCCAACAGCGCCTGGCCAACGTGGCCGGGGCCTTCGCGGTGCGCCCGGCCGCGTTGGCCCGCCTGGCCGGCCGGCGGGTGCTGTTGGTGGATGACGTATACACCACCGGGGCCACCCTGGCCGAGTGCGCCCAGGTCTTGCTGGCGGCCGGGGCGGCGGCGGTGCGGGTGGCCACCGTGTCGCGGGCCGGCCGCCCCCACCCCGCCCGCCAGTCAGGGGACGCCCATGGACTTTGACGCCCGCCGCAAGATCGCAAGCCCCGCCCAGGCCGCCCGGGCCGCCCGCCAGGTGCAAGCCGAAGGCGGCCGGGTGGTCTTCACCAACGGTTGCTTCGATCTCATCCACGCCGGCCACGTGCGCTACCTGGGCCAGGCCCGCGCCCTGGGCGACCTGCTCATCCTGGGACTCAACTCCGACGCCAGCGTGCGCGGCCTCAACAAGGGCGAGGAGCGGCCCATCGTGCCCCAGGACCAGCGGGCCGAGGTCGCGGCCGGGCTCATGGCCGTGGACTTGGTGGTCATCTTCAACCAGCCCACCCCCCTGGAGCTGATCCGGATCATCGCGCCGGACGTGCTGGTCAAGGGCGGCGACTGGCCGGTGGAAGCCATCGTGGGGGCCGACCTGGTGCTGGCCAGGGGAGGCCGGGTGCTCTCCATCCCGCTGGTGGAGGGGCTGTCCACCACCAACCTGGTGCGCCGCCTGGCCCGCAGCGGGGGTTGACAACCAGCCGCCCCGCGGGTGCAATGGAATGAGGGCCGCCGTCCCCGGAGGAGATGGACATGAGTGACAATTCGCAAGCGGACAACGGCCGGGGCAGCCGCCTGGCCTGGCTCAACCCCCTGGCCTCCGGTCTCACCAAAAGCCGCCGGCTGACGCGGCTGGGTTTCCTGCTCCTGGCGCTGTGGCTGCTGGCCGCGCCGTTGGTGATGTGGTTCGAGTACGACCGAGCCTTCCCGCCCTTCTTCGACCCCCGGCCCCAGCCGGCCGCCGGCGGCGACGCCGGCGCGGCCCCGGCCCCGCCGCCCAGGGGCGCGGTCTACGCCGACACCCTCGTCGCCATGGGCGAGCGCATGCTCAAGGCCTGGCTGCCCAACGACATACTCTGGCCCAGCATCCTGCTGGACAACCCCCAGAACTTCCAGATGGGCCAGTTGGAGGCCATGCGCTACGCCACCCGGCTGCTGCGCGACAAGCTAAGCCGCCAGCGCACCACCGACAAGATAGACCCCGACGCCGACCGCGCCTTCACCGACTTCAGCAACAACCCCAAGGCCTGGGTCTTCCCCTCGGCCGAGAGCAAGTTCAGCGACGGGGTCAAGTCCCTGCGCCGCTACCGCCAGGGCCTGGACCAGGGCAGCGCGGCCTTCTATCCCCGCGCCGACAACCTCATCGAGCTCTTGGAGCAGTTCGCCAGCCTCTTGGGCGGGGTGGACACCCGCCTGGGCAACGCCCCGCGCGACTGGACCGTGCGCATGAGCGAGGAGACCGCCGGCGACCGCTACAGCGAGGGCGAGACGACCTACCGGGTCAGCGTGCCCTGGACCCAGATCGACGACAATTTCTACTTCGCCCGCGGGGTGGCCTACGGCATCCGCCAGGTGCTCCTGGCCGCGCGCTGGGAGTTCGCCGAGATCCTGCGCATCAAGCGCTCCCAGGAGCTTCTGGACAACATCGTGGCCGAGCTGGCCCTGGCCCAGTTCGAGCCCCTGGTGGTGCTCAACGGCGACCGCGACAGCGTTTTCGCCAACCACAGCCTGAGCCTGATGGCCACCCTGGAGGACGTGCGCCAGAAGATGATCAGCCTCCAGCAAATGCTGGAACGCTAGGCCGGGCTCTGGTAAGAATTAGCCGTCGGACCCGCCGGCCGGCCGGCCGGCCCCTGGCAACCCTCCGGCGCGAAGGCCTATGGAACCACAACGCTGCACCGCTTGTCTTTTCTGCGAGGAGCTGGGTCGGGATTTCATCCGTTGCAGCAACGCGGACGTGGCCCACGACACGGGCTGGAGCGAAGCCTATTTGGTGCAGGGCTACCTGGAGCTGCCCCATTTCCGGCCAGAGGATCCGCCCTGCTTCTGGTTCGTGCAGAAACGCTGACCGGCCCCGCGCTCCATCCCGTTCGCCTGCCTGCCCCAGGGAGGTGGCCATGTCCGCGCCCCATCGCGTCCTGTTGGCGCCCATGCTCGTCTGCGCCGCGCTCATGATCGGCTGCACCGCCGCCCGCATGGAGGTGGCCCCGCCCTTGCGGGCCAGCACGGTGGAGATGCCCGTGACCGGCCGCGAGGTGATGGGCCTGGACCGCGCCATCGCCTTCGGACCCTACCGCACCGTGGGCGTCCAGCGCAGTTGGACCAGCACCAGCGTCCTGGGCGCGGCCTGGGGCAACGTGGACTACAGCCAGTTGCAGGCCGGCCAGCGCTATCAGTTCAATCTGGTCTCCCCCGGCGCGGCCCCGCTCATGTGCCAATGCAGCGTGGGCGCCAGCCAGCAGTGGCTGGACGTGTTCATGGGCCGGGGCGGCGAGCTGAACCTGCGCCTGGCCGGCCAGGACAGCCTGGCCTGCGCCCTGGCCCCGGCCGACGGCGGTCCGCCCTGGCGGCTGGTGCTGGGCCGGGGCGGATCGGCGGCGGTCTTCACGGGGGTGCTGACCAGCCAGCAAAAGGCCTTCGAGCTGCGCGGCAGCCAGCGCCTGGCCGGCACCAGCATCCCCCTGGGCGAGGCGACCGGCTATGAGTTCCTGCACGCCGGCCGTCCGGTGGCCGCGGTGGAGGTGCTCAACGACGGCGCCGTCTTCCTGCCCCCCGGCCCCCCGGACGACGACAGCCGCGCCCTGGCCGCGGCGGCGGCGGCCATCTTGCTGCACATGGAGATCGGCCGGCGCTGACCGGCGCTGGCGCTGGGAACACCGGGGCCGGAGCCACGCGGCTCCGGCCCCCGCCGTTTTTGTCGTCGCTTGGTTGGGCCAGTCCGCTACTTGCTGAACACCAGCTTGTCGCCCTCCACGTCGGCCTTGATCTGATCGCCGTCGGCGAAGCTGCCATCCAGGATCTTCACCGCCAGGGTGTCCTGGAGATGACGCTGGATGGCCCGCTTCAGGGGCCGCGCGCCGTAGACCGGATCGAAGCCGGCCTCGGCCAGGAACTCCCGCGCGGCCGGGGTCAGGCTGAGCGAAAGCCCCCGCTGGGCCAATAGCTTGTTGAGCCGCGCCAACTGGATTTCCACGATCCGCCCGATGTGCTCGCGGTCCAGGGCGTGGAAGATGACCACGTTGTCCACCCGGTTCAGGAACTCCGGCTTGAAGTGGGCGCGCAGGGCCTCCATGACCATCTGCTCCATCTCGGCGCGCTGGTCGGGCCGGGCGTGCTCCTGGATGTACTGGCTGCCGATGTTGCTGGTCATGATGATGATGGTGTTCTTGAAATCCACCGTGCGGCCGTGGCCGTCGGTCAGCCGGCCGTCGTCCAGTATCTGCAACAGGGCGTTGAACACGTCCGGATGGGCCTTTTCGATCTCGTCAAAGAGCACCACGCTGTAGGGCCGGCGGCGCACCGCCTCGGTGAGATATCCGCCCTCCTCGTAACCCACGTAGCCCGGAGGCGCGCCGATGAGACGGCTCACGGCGTGCTTTTCCATGAACTCGCTCATGTCCAGGCGGATCATGGCCTGCTCGTCGTCGAACATGAACTCGGCCAGGGCGCGGGCCAGCTCGGTCTTGCCCACGCCGGTGGGGCCCATGAAGATGAAGGAGCCGATGGGTCGGTTGGGGTCCTGGAGCCCGGAGCGGGCGCGGCGCACCGCGTTGGCCACCGCGATCACGGCCTCCTTTTGCCCCACCACCCGTTCGCCGATGCGCTCCTCCATGGTCAAGAGCTTCTCGCGCTCGCCCTCCATCAGCTTGGCCACCGGGATGTTGGTCCACTTGGCCACCACCTCGGCCACGTCCTCTGCGTCCACTTCCTCCTTGAGCAGCGACCCCTCGCCCTGCAGGCCCTTAAGCTCCTCCTGGCGCTGGTTCAGCTCGCGCTCCATGCCTGGGATAAGGCCGTATTGCAGCTCGGCGGCGCGGTTGAAATCGCCCTCGCGCTGGGCCTGCTCCAGTTGGGTCCTCAGCCGGCCCAGCTCCTCCTTGGCCTGGCGGATATGGGCGATGGCGTCCTTTTCCCGCTGCCAGCGGGCCTTGAGCTGGTCGCGCTCCGCGCCCTTCTGCTCGATCTCCTGGAGCACCTTCTCCAGGCGGCGCTGGCTGCCTTCGTCGCTCTCCTTCTTGAGCGCCTCGGCCTCGATGGTCAATTGGGTGATGGCCCGCTCCAGCCCGTCCAACTCGGCCGGCATGGAGTCGATGTCGATCTTGAGCTTGCTGGCCGCCTCGTCGATCAGATCGATGGCCTTGTCGGGCAAAAAGCGGTCGGTGATGTAGCGGTGGCTCAGGGTGGCGGCCGCCACCAAGGCCGAATCCTTGATGCGCACGCCGTGGTGGGTGTCGTAGCGCTCCTTGAGCCCGCGCAGGATGGCGATGGTGTCCTCCACGCTGGGCTCGGTCACCAAAACCGGGGCGAAGCGCCGCTCCAAGGCGGCGTCCTTCTCGATGTTCTGGCGATACTCCTTGATGGTGGTGGCGCCCACGCACCTGAGCTCGCCCCGGGCCAGGGCGGGTTTCAGCATGTTGCCGGCGTCCATGGAGCCCTCGGCCTTGCCCGCGCCCACGATGGTGTGCATCTCGTCGATGAACAGGATGATCTGGCCCTGGGCCTCGCCGACTTCCTTGAGCACCGCCTTGAGCCGGTCCTCGAACTCGCCGCGATACTTGGCCCCGGCGATGAGCGCGCCCATGTCCAGGGCCACCACCGATTTGTCCTTGAGCCCCTCCGGCACGTCTTTTTGCACGATGCGCTGGGCCAGGCCCTCCACGATGGCCGTCTTGCCCACGCCCGGCTCGCCGATGAGCACCGGGTTGTTCTTGGTGCGCCGGCTCAATATCTGGATGGTGCGCCGGATCTCCTCGTCGCGGCCGATGACCGGGTCCAGCTTGCCCTTCATGGCCAGCTCGGTCAGGTCGCGGGCGTAGCGCTTCAAGGCCTGGTACTTGTCCTCCGGGTTCTGGTCGGTCACCCGCTGGGTGCCGCGGATGGATTGCAGCACGCCCATGATGGCCTCGGCCGTCACCCCGGCCGCGCGCAGGATCTCGCCGGCCGGGTCCTTGGCCTCGGCCAGGGCCAGGAGCAGGTGCTCGATGCTGATGTATTCGTCGCGCATGGCCTCGGCCTTGGCCTCGGCCGCCTGCATCGCTTGCAGGGCGTTCTGGCTCAGGCCGGGTTGGCTGATGGCCCCGCTGACCTGGGGCAACTTCTGCTGGGCCTTCTCCAGCTCCTCCAGCATCCGCTCCACGCTGGCCCCCAGTTTGCCCAGCACCGGCTTGGCGATTTCCTGGCTGGTCTCCAGGATCACGCTCAAAAGGTGCACCGGCTCGATCTGAGGGTTGCCCCGGCGTTGGGCCAGGCTGATGGCCGCCTGCAAGGCTTCCTGGGATTTGACCGTGAACTTGTCGAAGCGCATGGCTTGGTCCTTTCATCAAAAAAACGTTGCGCTTGCCCAGGACCGGAAGCCGGTCGCGGCCGGGCCTTGGCAAGCGGCCCAAGCCATGGGCTTGGGCGCGCCTTTGCAATCAGACTAGCAAAAAACTAAGCACCGGTGGCGGCAATGCAACCGGGCGTGAACACTTCTCAAAAGGAGAGGGGTGAGGGAGTGGCTCCGAGTCGTCAGGCCGCCGGGCCGGCCAGGAAGCGCCTGAGCTCCTTGAGGTCGGCGTAGGCCTCGGCCTTGCGCTCCGGCGAGCGCAGCAGGAAAGCGGGGTGGAAGGTGGGCAAGAGCGGGACGCCGTCCAGGTCGCGCCAGCGGCCGCGCAAGGCGCTGATGGGCGCGTCGCTGGCCAAGAGCGCCTGGGCCGCTGGCCGGCCCAGGGTCAGGATGGCCCGCGGGGCTATGGCCGCGATCTGGCCCTCCAGGAAGGGCCGGCAGGCGGCGGCCTC
The DNA here is from genome assembly GCA_049322275.1 of Thermodesulfobacteriota bacterium. GTDB lineage: Bacteria > Desulfobacterota > Desulfarculia > Desulfarculales > Desulfarculaceae > JACRDC01. The sequence goes on along the minus strand of JBMORH010000053.1, from coordinate 36,330 downwards.
CTCCGGGCGGGGGTCGCGGTTGTTGGGCGGCCGGCACTTGACGAGGTTGGTGATGTAGACCTCGGACCGGGTCAGCCCCACCGCGGCCAGCATCTTGTCCAAAAGCTGGCCGGCAGGCCCCACGAAAGGCTCGCCCCGCTCGTCCTCTTTTTCGCCGGGGGCCTCGCCGATTAGCATCACGCGGGCGGTCTGCGGCCCCGCGCCGAAGACGATGGCGCGCCGGGCCTGGGAAAGCCCGCAGCGGATGCACTGGCCCAGGTCGGCGCGCACGCCGGCCAGGCTGGGGCGCGGGCCGCCGGGCTGGGGCCGGGGGGCGTCTGCGGCCGGCGGCGCGGGCCGTCCGGCCAGGGCGGCCATGAGGCGCTGGCGGCTGTCCGGCCCGGCCGCCACCAAGCCCAGGCCCAGCCGGGCGCGGCAGGCCAGGTTGGCGGCCAGCTCGGCGACGAGGGCGGGATCGGCGGGCATCGCGCGGCTCAGTCGCGGGCCAGGATGGCGGCCACCCGGTCCAGGATGCGCATGGCCACCTCGGCCTTGGTCATCAGCGGCAGGGAGTCCACCTCGCCGTCGGGGGTGATGAGGTGGACCCGGTTGGTGGGCGCGGCGAAGCCGCTGTCGGCGGCGCTGACGTCGTTGGCCACCATCAGGTCCAGGTTTTTGCGCTTGAGCTTGTCGGCGGCGTGGGCCAGCACGTCCTGGGTTTCGGCCGCGAAGCCCACCAGCACCCGGCCGGCCTTGCCCGCGCCCAGCTCGGCCAGGATGTCGGGGTTGGCCACCAGGCGGCAGGTCTCCGCCTCCGCGCCCTTCTTGGCCTTCTGGGGGGCGCAGTCGTCCGGCCGCCAGTCGGAGACCGCGGCGGCCTTGATGACCACCCTGGCCCCCTGGGCGGCGGCCATGATCGCCTGGTGCATGTCGCGGGCGCTGACCACCCGCAGGGTCCGCACCCCCGGCGGCGGCTCCAGGTGGGTGGGACCCAGCACCAGGGTCACCTCCGCGCCCCGTCGGCGGGCGGCCCGGGCCAGCTCGATGCCCATGCGGCCGGTGCTGGGGTTGCTGATGAAGCGCACCGGATCCAGGTGTTCGCGGGTGGGGCCGGCGCTGATGACGATGGGCGTCCCGGCCAGGTCCTGCGGCGTGAGCAGGTCCCAGAGCGCGTCGATGATCTCGGCCGGTTCGGCCATGCGGCCCAGGCCCTCCTCGCCGCAGGCGGTGCGGCCGGGTCTGGGCCCCACCGCGCGCGCGCCGCGGCCGGTGAGCACCGCCAGGTTGGCGGCCACGCTGGGGTGGCGCCACATCTGGGGGTTCATGGCCGGGGCGATCAGAAGCGGGGCGCTGCTGGCCAGGATCAGGGTGGTCAAGAGGTCGTCGGCCAGGCCGTGGGCGGCCTTGGCGATGAAGTTGGCCGTGGCCGGGGCCACCACCACCGCCTCGGCCCAGCGGGCCAGGTCGATGTGGCTGATGGCCGCCTCGGCGGCGGGGTCGAACATGTCGTGCGCCGCCGGCTGGCCGGTCAGGGCGGCGAAGCTGAGCGGGCTCACGAAGTTGCGCGCCCCGGCGGTCAGCACCGCCCGCACCTGGCAGCCCTGCTGGCTGAGCTGGCTGGCCAGCTCGCAGGCCTTGTAGGCCGCGATGCCGCCGGTGACTCCCAACAGCACCCGGCGCGGTTCGTTGGCGCAGGCGGTTTCCATGAAATACTTCAATCCTCGATACGGGGGGAACCCTTGGGGGGCCCAATAGGGTTCCCCGCACCCTCCTCCTAAATGGCCAGGTTCAGGCTAACTCGCCGGGGCCACCCAGATCTCCACCGTGGTCTTGAAGGTGCTCTCGGTGATCTGGATCACGCAGGTCTTGCCGGGCTTGGCGAAGAACAGGGCCGACTTGGGATACTTGAAGCTGCTCTTGAGCGTCCAGTTGTCCTTGGCCATGGAATCCACGAAGAAGTTTATCAGGCTCTCCAGCTCCAGGTTGTCCTCGAAGACCAGCACCCCGGCCTTGAAGGCGCCCACCTTGAATAGGATGGACGCCTCCTTGTTCAGCTTGAGCTGCACCGGCACCTGGATGTCGTCAAAATCGTAGTAGCGCCCCACCGCGCCCTGGCGGCCCTTGTCCTCGGCCTTTTGCTCGCCGCCGGAGATGAGCGAGCAGCCCGAAACCAGGGCCAGGGCGGCGGTCAACAGCAGGCACAGCGCGAGCTTGGTCGGCTTCATGGCGGACTTCCCTCCCAAAAAAGGCGTTATCAGCCCAGGCGGGCCAGGACCAGTTCGTCCAGGGGCTTGCGCTCGGATTTCTGGTTGGTCGCCCCCGGCCAGCCCAGGGCCACCACGGCCATCAGCTCCAGCTCCGGCCCCAGGCCGCAGATATCCCGCACCCGGTCGGCGTTCTTCAGTATCTCGCCCAGCCACACCGCCCCCAGGCCCAGGGCGTGGATCATGAGCACCATGTTTTGCAGGCAGGCGCCGATGGCCTGGTGGTCCTTGGCCTCATGATACATCGAGGGCTTGTGGATGAAGACCGGGATCAGCACCTGGGCCTGGTTGACCACCGGGGTGTAGCGGGTGCACTCGGCGATGCGGGCCTTGACCTGCGCGTCCCTGACCACCACGAAGCGCCAGGCCTGGTTGTTGGTGCCGCTGGGCGCCCAGCGCCCGGCCTCCAGTATCTGCTCCACCAGGGCTGGGTCCACCTGGCGGTCGCTGAACTTGCGCACGCTGCGCCGGGTCTTGATGAGTTCGAGCACCTGCTGGGCGTCCACGCTGGCCAACCTCCGGCAAAGGGTTAGGGGCATACTAGCAAGCGGGGACGCAAGGGTCAAGTTTGCCTGGCGTTTCCGCGCTAAGCCCGTTTCCGCTTGCCGCTGCGCCAGAGGGGGCGGTATGGTGGCGACATCGCCTGCTTGACGCGCGGACCAGGGGAGGCGGCATGCAAACGCAAAACACCGCTGACGGGGGCGCCGACCCCGAACTGGAAAACGCCATGAAGGTCGTGAAGGCTCATTCCGAGCTTCATCATGGGGAAGTGCTTGATTATATAGACATCGTGGAGAGGGTGAGCCTGCCGCTCATCCTGGTGGTGGAGGCTTGCCACGCCTTGGCGACCGAGGGCGGGATTGCGGCGGTTGATTAGTCAACCGAGGCCGCCCCGGTCAGCGGCCGAGAGGCGTCCACGGCGGCGGGCCGCAAAGCCTTGGCTTGTCCTGTTCATCGCCTCCGTTTTTTCCTTCCTGCCCATCCTCGCTTCCGCCCAGCCCCCCGACCTGGGCGGCACCATCGTCATCGGAGCCATCGGCGACGCCACCAGCATGATCCCCATGCTCACCAGCGACTCGGCCAGCCACGAGATGAGCGGCTACTGCTACAACGGGCTGGTCAAGTACGACGAGAACCTCAACCTCATCGGCGACCTGGCCGAGTCGTGGCAGGTGAGCGAGGACGGGCTGACCGTCACCTTCAGACTGCGCCAGGGGGTGAAGTTCCACGACGGCGCGCCCTACACCGCCAAGGACGCGCTGTTCAACTGGCGCTTCATGACCGATCCCAACACCCCCACGCCCTACTCCGGCGATTATCTGAAGGTGAAGCGCGCCGAGGCCTTGGACGATCACACCTTCCGGGTCACCTACGCCGAGCCCTTCGCGCCCGGCCTGGCCTCCTGGACCCTGGCCCAGATGCCGGCCCACCTGCTGGAAGGCCAGGATCCGCGCACCAGCCCCCTGAACCGCCGGCCGGTGGGCACCGGCCCCTTCACCCTGCGCGACTGGCAGACCGGGGCCAAGGTGGAGCTGAAGGTGTTCCCGGACTACTGGGAGGGGCGGGCCTATCTGGACGGGGTGGTCTACCGGGTCATTCCGGACATGGCCACGCTTTTCCTGGAGCTGCGTTCGGGCGGGGTGGATTGGATGGGGCTGACCGCCCTGCAGTACCGCCGCCAGACCGAGACAGAGTTCTTCCAGAAGAATTTCAAGAAATACCGCTACCTGGCCAGCGCCTACACCTACATCGGCTGGAACCTTAACGACCCGCGCTTTGCAGACCCGCGGGTGCGCCGGGCGCTCAGTTACGCCATCGACAAGGAGGAGATCATCGAAGGGGTGCTCCTGGGCCTGGGCCAGGTGGCCACCGGCCCCTACAAGCCCGGCACCGCCTGGTACGACCCCGACGTGCGCCGCTATCCCTACGACCCGCAGCGGGCGCTGAAGCTGTTCGCCCAGGCCGGCTGGGAGCGCGGCCCGGACGGGGTGCTGCGCAAGGACGGCAAGGCCTTCGAGTTCGTGCTCTTGACCAACCAGGGCAACGCCTACCGCAAGAACGCCGGGGTCATCATCCAGCGCCGGCTGATGGAGCTGGGCATCAGGATGGAGCTGCGCATCATCGAGTGGGCGGCCTTCATCCGCGAGTTCATCAACAAGGGCCGCTTCGACGCGGTGCTGTTGGCCTGGACCATACCCCAGGACCCGGACCTGTACGACATCTTCAGCAGCCACAACATCGGCCCCGGCAAGCTCAACTTCAACGCCTACCGCAACCCGGAGCTGGACCAGCTGCTGGTGGAGGGCCGGAGCACCTTCGACCCGGCCCGGCGCAAGGCCATCTACGCCCAGGTGCAGCGCATCCTGGCCGAGGACGCGCCCTACACCTTCCTCTACGTCTCCGACGCCCTGCCCATTGTCCACGCCCGGTTTCAGGGCATCGCCCCGGCCCCGGCCGGTATCAGCTACAACTTCATCCGCTGGTGGGTGCCCAAAGCCCTGCAACGCGCGGCCATGACGCCCTGAGCCGCGCGGGCGCGACTTCAGGCAAATCGGCTGCTGATAGCCAGCTTGGTCCGGTTGAAAGCCGCGTGCACGGCGGTGCGGCCGACCGCTTCCAATCGCGATTGCCAGGATGCGGCCAGCGCTTCCAGGCGTTGAGGCAGAGCGGCGGGCTCGGCCTGGCCGGCGCGGGTGCGCTCCAACTCGTCCCGCACCCGCAGCAGGAAGTCAGCCAGGCTGCGGGTCACGGCTGCTTCCAAGACGTGACTGCCGGCCAACTGCGTCAAGGCATGCGCGGGGTCGGGATGAAAGTGCTCCGGCCTGATGGCATTCCCGGCCAGTCCGCCAAGGCTCAGGGCGTCGCCAAGCTCTACGCCTTCCAGCCTGACCATCTCAATCAGGCGTGAAATGGACCTGGCGATGCCCTCTTTCGCTGCCCCGGCACATGCCCTGGTCAGGAGGTCGAAAAACTCCCCCACCTCGAAACCACCGAGCTGTTTCGCTTGGGCTTCAGAGAGCAAGCGCCGCATTGCCGACCAGCACTGGCCAGAGACGCTGGCAAGGTCCGCTGTGAGCAATGGCTCCCATTTCGCGCGCACCATCATCACTTGGCTGAGCAAAAATTGGTCAATGGCATCCAAGAAATAGTTTTCTACCGCTTATGTCTCAAGTTGGCGCATAAACCACCCTCGGTTTCACTTTGTCATCGTGGCGGGGATGAGTGTTGGTCTGGCCATCTTGGGGACCCCGGCCCGGTGCTGCCTAAAACGGCGCAAACAACCTGAAGATGGGGTCTCCCCAGGCGTACCAGAAGGGGGTCAACGGGAAGAGCAGCCAGAAGGTGGCGATGTAGGGCAGGGAGACGGCCACCCACCAGTACCAGACCAGGCGGCGCTTGCGGGTGAATAGCATGGCCGCCACGCATATCACCCAGATGGATGGCAACACGAAAAGGCCGATGATAAAAGGGTCTTTCAGTCGGAATGAGTACATGTTGTAGCGATTGAGCGCCGCCACCACCCATGCTGCCAAACCAAACATCACGTCAATATTTTTCATGCGCCCCCAGTATCATGGAACTGGATAAGTATGGCTATCCAGTTCTCTTAGATGCCGCTTTACATCGTGCCAGTACACTTTAAATTTAAAAGCTCTTATAGCCCATTGCGCCTATACGCTCAACCCATCAGCGACCCGTGATACACGCGTCCTATCAATTGACTATTCCGTCATTGCGAGGAGCGAAGCGACGCGGCAATCTCTTGATCCCACCGACATAAAGCCTTGCAATATTAGAACGAAAGCGAGCAAGAGATTGCTTCGCTGCGCTCGCAATGACAGTTTTTGTGCCCTGTTGGCTCAGCCGTGCCAAGCAACCCTTGCCGCGCTTACATGGTCTAATCGTATAGGCGCAAAGCTCTTATAGCCCATTTGCGATAACTCTTGGCTTCCTCGCGCTTTTCAGTCGCAGGCGGGTTATCCCAATCTCTGGGGTCATCGGGCAGGTTGAGCAATTCTTCGATCAGCACCAGGTCGCAGGGACGTTGGCTTATCAGATCATAGCAATTGTCATGCTCGGCAAAAATGGCATCCATGCTGTCAGCCGGCGTTTTATCGGCACAAGGTTTGGCATTAGGGTCGGTGGTGTCCCTGCCTTCGCTCCAATGTAACCCGCCGTACTTTTCATAGATAGGGCCTGCAAGAGCTTGGTCCTCACGCCATCTGAGACCTACGAGCTTGTCCTTATAAATGTTTTTTGCTTCTGGATCGGCATCGCGTTCGCTGGATTCCACGACTGGTCCGTCAAATCCGACCATCTCCACCAAGGTGCAGCGGCAGTTGGGGTGCAACGGCGGTTCGGGCATCTCGTCCACCGATAGCTGTCCCCCGCTGGGCCTGAAATAGAACTCCTTGCCGTGCAGCTCGGCGCATTGGGGGCAAGCCCGGCGCCCGCCGCTGCTCGACCAACGATAGCCTAGCACTTTCAGCTTGGGTTTTGCCGGCATGTCGCCTCCCGCGGCTCAATGTTGCTGCCGGCAACCATCGCGCCCTGGGCAGGCGCGGAGCCAGAGAGGCGGTTCACAAAAAAGCAGACGGGGATGCCAATAAAAAAACTCCGGCCGGAGGCGGCAAGGGCCGCCCCCGGCCGGGGGGATGCGTATTCGCGGGGTGCCGGGCTAGAGGCGGCAGTGCTCCGGGCCGCGCACCGAGACCACCGGGCAGGTGGCGCGGCGGAAGACCTTCTCGGCTGTGGTGCCAAAAAGCGTGCCGGCCAAGTTGGTGCGGCCCTTGGTGCCCATGACCACCAGGCCGATGTTCTCCTCCTTGACGGTCTTGATGATCTCGTCGTAAGGCAGCCCCACCCTGAAGATCAGGCGGGTGGGAACGTCGCCGACCCGCGAGAGGTAGTCCCGCTGGAACTCGGCCGCGCGGTCCTTCTGCACCGTCTGGGCGTACTGCTCGAAGCTGATGTTGTAGCCCTCGGCCCCCAGTCGGTCCAGGACCTCCATGCCGCGGCTGTTGATCACGTTGAGGAGGATCAGCTCGGTTCCCAGCGCCTTGGCCAGGGTCAGGGCGTGGGCGAAGGTGGTCTCGGAATAACCGGAGAGGTCCAGGGCGGCCAGGACCCGGTTGAGCTTCACGCTGCATGCTTCCATGGATGTCACTCCTGAGAACGTATGAGGTCTACGTTTGGCGCGGGGTGTCTCGCTGGTTCGAGTATACCCAAAAATGCCCGCGCGCGGAGCAGGAAAGCCGGGCGGGCTTGCGCCGTGCGCCGGGGATGCTACCATGGGAGGGCGTCGCGCCGGCGGCGGGAGGGATCATGACCAGGGCCAAGCCGCAAGCAGAGCGGGGCCGGGCCTGGGCCATCTTCGCGGTGGCCAGCCTGGGTTTCGTGCTCTCGCAGTTCTACCGCGTCTCCAACGCCGTCATCAGCGAGGATCTGATGCGGGAGCTGGGGCTGACGGTGGAGGCGCTCAGCACCCTCTCGGCGGTCTTTTTCTACGCCTTCGCCGCCAGCCAGATCCCCCTGGGCCTGGCCCTGGACCGGCTGGGCCCGCGCCGGGCCATCATCCCGCTCTCCCTGGCCGGGCTGGTCGGGGCCGGGGCCTTCGCCCTGGCCCAGGGCGAGACCGCCGCGCTCTGGGGCCGGGTGCTGTTGGGCGTGGGCATGAGCTGCAACCTCATGGGCGCCCTGGCGCTCTTGGCGGCCTGGTTCCCGCCCCAGGTCTTCGCCACCCTGAGCGGGCTGTTGGTGGGGGTGGGCTATCTGGGCGGGCTGCTGGCGGCCACGCCCCTGGCCTGGCTGGCCCAGGGCTGGGGCTGGCGCTGGGCCTTCGCGGCCATCGCCATCCTGCACGCGGCCCAGACCCTCATGGTGGTGCTGGTGGTCAAGGACCGGCCGGCCGGCGGGGCCTTCGCCGAGCTCAAGCGGGCCAAGCCCTGGTCCGGCCTGGGCCAGGTGCTCTATCGGCCGGCCTTCTGGGTCATCTGCCTGGGCACCTTCTTCCGCTACGGCTGCTTCGCGGCCCTGATGGGCTTGTGGGCCGGGCCTTTCCTGATGGGCGCCCTGGGCTGGACCAAGCTGGACACCGGCCACGCGCTGACCACCCTGACCGTGGCCCACATCATCGGCCTGCCGCTGACCGGCGGGCTGAGCGACCGCTGGTTTCGCACCCGCAAGTGGGTGATCGCGCCGGCGCTTTTCGCCTCGGCCCTCCTGACCTGGTCCCTGGGCGGCCTGGAGCGCGGCGCGCCCTGGTGGGCGGTGCACGGGCTTTTCGCCCTGATCGGCTTCTGCTCCGCCCCCGGCCAGATCATGTACGCCCATGTGAAGGAGCTGGTGCCCGCGCCGGTGCAGGGCACGGCCATGACCGGCATCAACCTGTTCACCATGCTGGGTCCGGCGGTGGTGATGCAGGCGGCCGGCTGGCTGGTGGCGGCCCGGCCCGACCAGCTCGGCTACCCGGCGGCCTTCGCCCCGGCCTGGCTGTTCATGGCCGCCGGCCTGGCCCTGTCCGGCCTGGTCTACCTGGGCCTGCCCGACAGCCGGCCGGCGGCGCGCCCCGCGCCCGGGCCGGGGGCGATTGACGCCAAACCTTAGGGCTGGTATGGTTTTGGCGTTATCGTCGGGGGTGGCTCATGGCCGAGGTGATCGACCTCAACCAACGCCACAAGGATGGCCGCAAGCGCCTGGAGGACCAGGCGCGCAAGCGCGCCGCGGCCGTGGCCGGGGCGCTCTCCTGCGGGATGTGCCCCCGCCGCTGCGCCCATTGCGGGATGGCCATCGAGGAGGCGGTGCTGCCGCCGCCGGAGGCCCCCTATCCCTTCTGCGGCCCCTGCCTGGAGGAATACCAGGCCTTCCGCCGCCTCGACACGCAGCCGGCGGACGGGCAGGGCCGGGTCGAGGCCTTCTGGCACACCCCGCGCTGGGCCGAGATGTGGCGGGCGTGGCTCGCCCACATGCGGGCCTGCGACGAATTCCGGCGCTCGGCCGAGTTCCTGCGCCTGATGCAGGAGCACCAGGACTAGATTGAGGGGGATCGGCCCCCGCCAGGGAGGAAAGGCATGATCGGCGGCATCGGCATTCCCGAACTTTTGATCATCCTGGTGATCGTGCTGCTCATCTTCGGCGCGGGCAAGCTGCCCCAGATCGGGCAGAACCTGGGCAAGGCCATCAAGAACTTCAAGGGCAACGTGGCCGAGGACAAGGTCGAGGACGCCAGCGTCAAGTCCGAGAAGATCGAGGACAAGGCCGGCCAGGAGAAGACCAAGGCCTAGGCCCGCGCCCGGCCCGCTACAGCGCCCGCGACCCAGCCGACCAGCCAGGGCGGCTGGGTTTCTTGTGGCCGCCGGGGCAGGTTCCCGGTTGACGCCTGGGGGGGGCGATGGTAAATAGTGCCAGGGTCCCGGCGGGGTTGCCGGACTAGGCCCCACGGGCTTGGCCTCCAGCGGCGCGCACGGGGACGCTTGCGGAGGGATGGCCGAGTGGTCTAAGGCGGCGGTCTTGAAAACCGCTGACCGCAAGGTCCGTGGGTTCGAATCCTACTCCCTCCGCCAACCTTTAAAATTTTGGTTCCGGCCCGACGCGGAGAGATGACCGAGAGGCCGAAGGTGCTCGCCTGCTAAGCGAGTGTAGGGCCATAAAGCCCTACCGAGGGTTCGAATCCCTCTCTCTCCGCCATTCACCCCAAAACCCGCCCGCCCCGCCTAGTCCTCGCCGCGCTGATCATTCACAGGCATCGTGGGTCTTGGCCAAACCAGTCACCTTGGCATACAATGGGCCAGAAGCGAATTACGGACCTTGATTCGCCCTGGTGTGTCCATTTGTACGCACAGGCCCGGCCAAGGATGTTCAGCATGAGCGCCGACGACGTCAAGCTCTACGACCTGGTGCCGCCCGCCGACGAGGTGGCCCTGGCCCAGGAGATGGACCACCTCCTGGGTCAGATGGCCCCTGGCCTGGACGTGGCCCCCCTGCACGAGGCCCTGGCCGACGCCGTCCGCCTCTACCACGGCCGTTATCCCGGCTACCGGGCCTCCAACACCAAATATCACGACCTCGGCCATGCCCTGGCCGCCACCCTGGCGCTGTTGCGCATGGCCCACGGCGCCCATCTGGGCGGCGAGGGGCTCCCGGCTCGCGTTCTGCGCCTGGCGGTCATCGCCGCGCTGTTCCATGACGCCGGCCTGATCCAGACCGCGGGCGACACCGAGGGCACCGGGGCCAAGTACACCATCGGCCACGAGCTGCGCTCCATGGCCTTCGTGAGCTACCACCTGTCCCAACGCGGCTATCCGGCCGAGGACATCGAGCGCTGCGCCCAGATCATCGCCGCCACCATCCTGGGCCGCTCGCTGGCGGAAATCCCCTTCCGCGACGAACAGACCCGCCGCGCCGGCCAGATGATGGGGGCCGCCGATCTGCTGGCCCAGATGGCCGACCGCATGTACCTGGAGAAGGTCCTGCTGCTATATCAGGAGTTCGAGGAGGCCCGCCTGCCCGGTTTCAGCTACGAGCTGGACCTGCTGCGCCAGACCGAGGGTTTTTACGAGCACCAGGCCAAGAAGCGCCTGAACCAGGAGCTGGGCGGGGTGCAGCGCTTCATGCGGCCCCATTTCCGCGCGCGCTGGGGGGTGGGGCGCGACCTCTATCAGGAGGCGGTGGAGCGCAACCTGGACTACCTGCGCTCCATTCTGCGGGAATGCGAGCAGAGCTACCGCGAACACCTGCGCCGGGGCGGCATCGTGCACCACCTGGCCAACGGCGCCTAGGCGGCCAGCGGGCAAACAAAAACGGCCCCGCTGGCCGGGACCGTTTCCGTCGGGGCGGCTTCCGCGCCCAAGCGCTGGCCTGGGAGCGGGGGGTAGGCGCGGTGAAGCCGCAAAACCCGGTTCACCACTTATTTATATATAATTAACCAGGCAAAGCATGAAGGCAAGTCCAATGTGAATCCTGGGCCAAGACGCCCCCTGGCGCGTCGGCTCCCGCCGAAATCCGGCGACGCGACCCCGCCCAGACCGACCAACCCCGCGCCGGCGCCTCTCGCCGCCGGCGCCCCCCCGGAAAACCCCGATCACCCGGCCCGGCGGCCCTGCCCTCTGCGGGGGCCGGTCAGCGGCCTCATTCCAGGAAGCTCAGCAGATACTCGGCGTCGGGGGTGGTGCGGTTGAGGGCCAGCTCGGCCGAGCCCATGCCCAGGCTCACGCCCAGCATCTGGGGATAGAGGATGGCCCCGATGCTGCCCGCGCGGTCGCCGGCCGGCCGGGGCGCGGCCCAGGCCCGCTCGGCCTGCATCTGCGAATAGGGGCAGGAGATCACCAGCACGTCGGCCTGGGCCGCGCGGCACTCGGTCAGGCGCTTGGTGATGATGCCCAGGCTCAGCTCCGGGTTGGATTCGCGCACCGGCGCGCCGCAGCAGGACAGGCGGCCGGCCCAGTTGATGCTTTCGGCCCCGGTCAGCGCGATCAGCTCGTCCAGGAGCTTGGGCGCCCAGGGGTGGTCGAACTGGGTCACGTCGCTGGGGCGCAGGGCGTGGCAGCCGTAGAGCGGGGCGGCCCTGAGCTTGGCGAACTTGCGGCGCACGGCCTTCTTGAGCGCGGCCACCCCGATGTCCTGGTGCAGCACCTGGAGGATGTGGCGCACCTTGACGTTTTCGGGATAGGCCAGGCCTTCGGCGGCCAGCTCCGCGGCCACCTCGCGCTTGAGATCCGGCGCCCGGTCCAGGGCGTGGCGGGCGCGCATGAAGGCCCCGTAGCAGCACTTGCAGGGAGTGACCATGTCCAGGCCGGCGGCCTGGGCCAGGGCCAGGTTGCGGGCGGCGGCCAGCATGGCCGAGCGGAAGTAGAGATGGGTCATGGGGTAGCCGCAGCAGCCGAACTCCATCTCCACCAACTCCACGCCCAGCCGGGCCAGGACCGCCTGGCTGCTTTGGCCGTAATGAGGCACGTAGTAGGGTATCTTGCAGCCGGGGAAGTAGGCGTAGCGCATGGCTCAGGCCTCCAAGTCGGGGGACGCTTGTCCGCTCAGGTGCCGCAGGTGGTAGAGGATGTCGGCCACGCGCACCCCCTGGGGGCAGGCCTCCTGGCAAAGGTAGCAGGTCAGGCAGTCCCAGGTCATGCGCGCCCCCTTGGCCTCCTCCTTCAGGCCCAGGGCCACCGCGTGCATGATCTGGTGGGGCAGCAGGTCCAGGCGCTCCACCGGCCTTTCATACATGTGCACCACCGGGCAGGCGTTGGTGCAGGTCATGCACTTGAAGCACTGGCTGAAGCTCTTGACCAGGGCGTACTGCCTGAGTTCGCGCTGGAAATCCTGGGATTGCAGGCGCACGGTGGCCTGGCCCCGGCTGGGCTGGGCGGCCTGGCCCATGGCCGCGGCCGCCGCGGCGTGGGTCGGCCCCAGGCCCAGGGCGGCCAGGTCCTCCTTCATGGCCAGCCAGAGGTCTTGCAGGTCGATGCCGGCCGGACAGAGGTTGGTGCAGCGCAGGCAACTGGTGCAAATGTAGCTGCCCTGGCGGATGCGCTTCAGCTCGGCCGGGTCCGGCCGGCCGGGGCGGGAGCCGGCCATGCGCATCAGCGAGGCCAGCTTCTCCGAGGGCAGGATGTTCAGGTTGGGCACCGCCTTGACCGCCACCGCCACCGAGCAGTGCACCGAGCAGGTGGCGCAGTGCATGCAAGCGTCCAGCTCCAGGGCGCGCAGGTTGGCCAGGTTGGCCGGGCTCAGCTTGTCGCGCGGGGCCGCGGCCCGGATCATGTAGAGCAGCGGGGTGGTCAGCAGGTGGCGGAACTTGGTGAAGGGCAGGGTGGCCAGGCCGATCAGGCTGGCCAGCACGTGCAGGTACCAGAGGAAATCCTCGGCCCCGGCCTGGTTGAGCGCCACCGCGGCCGGGGCCAGGGCGCGCCCCAGGCCGTAGGAGAGAAAGCCCCACTGGGGCCGGGCGTGGCAGGACAGGCAGGAGTCCTCGTTGACCGCCACCCCCCGCTCCAGGGCGGCCGCGTCGCCCAGGTCCGCCCCGGCCGGAAAAACCACGCCGTAGTCGCGCGCCCAGAGCTGCCTGAGCCCGGCCATCTCCTCAGGCTCCAGGCTGGGGGCGTACTCGTCCACCATGCGCTGGAAGCTGAGGTGGCTCGCCATCTTGAGGCCTTCCAGGGCGAAGCCGGAGACCAGGATCACGGCCATCAGGGCGATGGCCACCCGGTCGGCGGGCCGGACGGTGAGCCGCATGCCCGGCACGCGCGCCCGGCGGTGGAGGGCCAGGCCCACCCCGACCAGGACCATGAGGCCGAACAGGTTGCGGATGAACAGGTAGGGGTTGAGGGTGGCGTAGTAGTCGGGCAGCCAGGGGCCGATGATCCCGCCCAGGGCGTGCAGGACGATCAGGCCGGTGAAGCCCGTCCAGATGAGCTGGTGGGTGGCCCAGGCCAGGCGGCTGTGGGCCCAGACCCGGCGCTGGAGGATGCCGTCCAGCCACAGGGCCTTCAGGGTCGCCGGCAGGCGGGGGCTGAAAAGGCCCCGCAAAAGCCCGCCCAGGGCGGCGGCGGCGCGGGCGCCCGCGCCCAGGCCGCGGGCCTGGGGGCCGATGGTCACGCTGAACCAGAGGCGGGCCTGCCAGGCCAGGCCCAAAAGGAAAACCGCCAGCGCGGTCCAGGAGGCGATGGTCAAGAACATGTTTGCGTCCCCAGGTCTTCAGAGTGCGAACAGTGAGCGGCTCGGATGCGACCCGTTGTTTTTTCCTAGGATACTGCCGACATCTCCTAGTCTCAACCTATAGTTTTTGGCTGCACAATGGCCGCGCAACCAATTGTGCAAACGGAGAAAAGCGGGATGTCCCCGCAGAACCGGCATTCACCAGCTTAAAATAGGATTTTAATTGGACGCGCCGCCAGCCTAGCGGGTGTAGCCGGGCAGGGTCAGGGTGGTGCAGGAGTCGGATTTGCCGCAGGAGCGGCTTTCCAGGCTGGGGCCGGCGGAGCAGCCGCCGGAGGACGGCGAAGCGTTGACCACGCTGGCGCAGGCGCTCATCATCCGGGAAAGGCTCTCGCCGCCGCACTGCGGGCAGCGGGCGTCGACTTCCTCGCCGCGGCTGAGGGCCAAGAGCTCGAAGGTGGCCTGACAGGAGTCGCAGCGGAATTCATAGATGGGCATGAGTGGCTCTCCCTGTCTGGGGCGTCGCGGGCATGCCCAAGTGTAACCCCGGCCGCCGGGCCTGGCAAGCGCCGCCGGCTGGAGCCGGGGCCAAGGCGTGCTATGATGGGCGGGCCAACCCCTTGCCGGAGCGAGCCATGACCTGGAAGCTGGCCACCTTCAACGTCAACGGCGTCCGCGCCCGCCTGGGCGTGTTGGCCGACTGGCTGGCCGCCAACCGGCCCGACGCGCTCTGCCTGCAGGAGATCAAGGCCCAGGACGCCGACTTTCCCGCCGCCGAGCTGGCCAGGCTGGGTTACCAGGCCGCCTTCTGGGGCCAGAAATCCTACAACGGGGTGGCCATATTGACCCTGAACCAGCCCGCGCAGGTGACGCGCGGCTTCGGCGGGGCGGGGCCGGAGGACGAGGCCCGGCTCATCAGCCTCCAGGTGGACGGGGTGTGGCTGGTCAACGCCTACGTGCCCCAGGGGCGCGAGGTGGGCCATCCGGCCTTCGCGGCCAAGCTGGCCTTCCTGGAGCGCCTGGCCGGCTGGCTGGCCGAGCGCTTCAGCCCGGAAACCCGCCTGGTCCTGGCCGGGGACCTCAACGTGGCCCCCGGCGACCTGGACGTCTTCGACCCCCAGCGCCTGGCCGGCCAGGTGGGCTGCCATCCCGACGAGCGGGCCGCCCTGGGCCGGATCATGGCCTGGGGCCTGGTGGACCTGTTCCGCGCCAAAAACCCCGACGCCCGCCAGTTCACTTTTTGGGACTATCGCCTGCCCCAGAGCTTCAAGCGCAACCTGGGCTGGCGCATCGACCACCTGCTGGCCAGCCCGCCCCTGGCCGCCGCCTGCGCGGCCTGCCGGGTGGACATGGCCCCCCGCGGCCTCGCCAAGCCCTCCGACCACACCCCCCTGCTGGCCGAGTTCGACCTGTGATGCCAATTTGCTTTCAAACACTGGTCTGATCGCAGATTGGCATGCGGGCCAGCGCCCGCCCGGTCCGGTTTGGGTTGCTCGTGGCCCTCATGGATGCTAGCCTGTCGGCGAGGGAAGCGTTAACCTGTCGCAAGGATTGGGCATGAGTTGGGATTTCTATGGGATCGTGGCCGGATCGTTGGCGATTGCATTTTTGGTGGTCTACCTGGGGAAGCGTCAGGAAAGGAAGGCCAAGCAGGGCAAATAGAGTTCATAAAACCATTGGCCGGATGAGCCGCGCATAAGAGCGGACGGAAAAACCGTCAGGCCGGTGAGGCGGAGACCACCCGGTTGCGGCCCTGCTGCTTGGCCCGATAGAGGGCCTGGTCGGCGGCGTTGATGAGTTGATCGCCGTTCATGCCGGGCTCCAACTGGGCCACGCCCAGGCTGAGGGTGATGCCGCCCACCGCGTCGAAGGGCGGGCGCAGGGCCTTTTGCTGGACCATGACCCGCAGCTTCTCGGCCACCCGGACGCCATCAGCCAGGGCGCAGTTGGCGAGGATCACCATGAACTCCTCGCCGCCGTAGCGCCCCACCACGTCCACCTCGCGCACGCCGTGGCTGAGCCAGTTGGACACCAGGCGCAGGGCCTCGTCGCCGACCTGGTGGCCCAGTTGGTCGTTGATGCGCTTGAAATGGTCCAGGTCGGCCATGATGAGGCTGACCGGATAGCCGGCGCGGCGGGCGCGCATCATCTCCTGGCCCAGCAGGTCGTGCAGGTGGCGGTGGTTGAACAGGCCGGTGAGCCCGTCGGTGACCGAGAGCATCTCCAGGCGCTGGTTGGCCTCGCTCAGCTTGGCGTTGACTTCGTTCAGCTCCTGGTTGCGCCGGTCCACCTTGTCCTTGAGTTGCAGCACCTGCTCCAGGCTGTCCACCATCTCAGATACCAGGCCGGCGTGCTCGATGGCCAGGCCCAGCAGGTGGGCCAGGGACTCCAGGAAAAGGGTTCGGTCCGGGTCGGGCCGCGGGGGGGTGCGCCAGAGCAGGCAGAGCGAGCCCACCGTGAGCTCCGCGCCCCGCACCGGCACGCCCACCGCCCCGCCCAGGCCGCGGGGGGCGGCCTCGCCCAGCATCTCCACCATCATCCCCGCGCGGTGGCTCAGGGCCGGCAAAGCGGTGCCGTCCAGGCTCAGCGCCTCCCAGGCCCGCGCCTGCAAGGGGTCCAGGTTGTGGGCCGCCACCAGCCGGGTGAGCCGATGCTCCTGGTCGGCCATGTGCAGGGCGGCCATCTCGGCGTCCAGGGCCCGGCAGGCCTGGGTCAGGACGGCCTCGAAGACCGGGCGCACGTTCAGCTCGACCTGGCGGGTCATCTCGGCCGTGACGCTAGCCAGGGCGTCGAGCTTGGCGCGCAGGGACTTGACCCTGGACTGGGGATCGTCTATAGCCAATTACCTAACATCCTCTGCTGCCGGCGACATGATGACCCCAGTTGAGGCATACACAATTTTGGACCCCTTGCGCAAGCCCCGCAAGCGCCGGTTGAAAGCCGTCTAGGTGCGCTCCACGGCCCATTTGCTGGCGGCGGCCCCCCTGGCCGGGGTCTGGTGGAGCCTGGGCGGGAGCGGGAGCGGTGCGATCATGGCCGCCCTGGCCAGCGTGCTGGTCGACCTGGACCATATCCCGGACTATATCTGGTGGCGGGGCGGCTGGCGCGGCCTTGAAGATTTTTTTCACAGCTTTCACAGCCACCGGGTCAGCCGGCTCTCCCTCTTGGCCCACTCCTGGGAGCTGGCGGCCCTGGCCGGCCTGGGGCTGTGGTGGCTGGGCTGGCCAGCCTGGCCGGCGGCGCTCTGGGCGGGCTGGCTCTATCACCTGGCCTGGGATCAGGCCGTCAATCCGGTTGGTTGGCAATTCTATTTTTTCAGCTACCGCCTGGCCCACGCCTGCGATCGCCGCCGCCTGCCGGTCATCGGCGGCTCCCGCGGCCTTGACACCGGCAGGTGGCCCAACTAACCTAATCGAGATTTGCGGACGCGGCCGGATCCCGCCCCCCGGCGGCCAAACCATCCACCAGGAGGAAGGCCATGCTGAAGTCTGCCGGAATCAGTGCGCGCCTAGCGGCCGTGGCTGTCGCCGCGGCCGTTTTGGTGTTCGGCGCCTTGCCCGCGTCGGCCGGGGCCAAGGACCCCATCGTGGTGGGCGTGCTCATGCCCATGACCGGCGCGGTGGCGGCCTACGGCCAGATGGCCAACCTCGGCATCAAGATCGCCCATGAGATGCGGCCGGAGGTCCTGGGCCGCCCGGTGAGGCTGGTGGTGGTGGACAACAAGAGCGACACCACCGAGGCGGCCAACGCCATGAGCCGCCTGGTCCAGAAAGAGGGCGCGGTGGCGGTGCTGGGGCCGGCCACCAGCAGCCGGGCGCTGGCCGCGGCCACCATCGCCGAATCACACCGCATTCCCATGGTGACGCCCACCGCCACCAACCCCAACGTGACCCAGGGCAAGAAATACGTCTTCCGGGTCTGCTTCATCGACCCCTTCCAGGGCCAGGTGGCCGCGCGCTACGCCTACCACAACCAGAAGGCTCGCAAGGCCGCCATCCTGACCGACGTGGGGCAGGACTACGCGGTGGGACTGGCGGCCTTTTTCAAGCGCGAGTTCCAGAAACTGGGCGGAGTGGTGGTCTCCGAGGTGAAGTGCAACACCGGCGACCAGGACTTCAGCGCCCAATTGGGCGCCATCAAGGGCACCGACGCCCAGATCGTCTACCTGCCCAACTACTACACCGAGGACGCCCTGGTGGCCCGCCAGGCCAAGGAGCTGGGCCTCGGCCTGCCCATTCTTTCCGGCGACGGCGCCCAGGCCCAGGAGCTTCTGAAGATCGGCGGGCCGGCGGTGGAGGGCCTGACCTTCACCGCCCATTTCCACCTCGCGGGGGCCAAGGGCAAGCTGGCCGAGGAGTTCCTGGCCCGCTATGAAAAGCTGCGTCAGTCCGGCGAGATCAAGGATGACCTGACCGGCTTCCACGTCCTGGGGGCCGACGCCTACCTGGTGCTGGTGGACGCCATCGGGCGGGCCGGCGGGGTCAAGGGCGAGCAGATCCGCTCCGCCCTGGCCGCCACCAGGGACTTTCCGGGCGTCAGCGGCAAGTTCAGCCTGGGCGAGGACGGCAACGCCATCAAAAGCGTGGTCATGCTCACGGTCAAGAACGGCCAGTTCGAATATGTGACCACCATCGAGCCATAGCAAACAAGGCGACGCCCAGGCGCCGCCGACACCCAAGCGAGGTGCGCAACGATGAAAGCCCAGGGCCTGTGGTTCTTCCTGCTCAGCCTGCCGCTCTTGCTCATGCCTTCGGCCGCCCCGGCCGCCGAGCCGGTCAAGATCGGGGTGCTGTTGCCCATGACCGGCTCCAACGCCCCCTATGGCGAGAACGCCCTGCGCGGCTTCAAGATGGCCCAGCAGGCCCGGCCCACGGTCATGGGCCGGCCGGTGGAGTTCATGGTGGTGGACAACAAGTCCGACAACATCGAGAGCAGCAACGCCACCAAGCGCCTGATCCAGAAGGACGAGGTGGTGGCGATCATCGGGCCCTTGTCCAGCAAGAACTCCATGGCCGCGGCCCCCATCTGCGAACAGGCCAAGGTGCCCATGATCAGCCCCTGGGCCACCAACCCCATGGTCACCCAGGGCAAGCAATACGCCTTCCGGGTCTGCTTCATCGACCCCTTCCAGGGTCAGGTGGGGGCCAACTACGCCTATAACAACCTCCAGGCCCGGACAGCGGCCCTGATGGTGGACGTGGCCCAGGACGCCAGCGTAAGCATCATCGGCGTATTCGAGAAGGCCTTCACCAAGCTGGGCGGCAAGGTGGCGCTCAAGACCAGCTACAGCAGCGGGGACCAGGACTTCAGCGCCCAGCTCATGGCCATCAAGCGGGCCAACCC
Organism: Thermodesulfobacteriota bacterium; assembly: GCA_049322275.1. Classification (GTDB taxonomy): domain Bacteria; phylum Desulfobacterota; class Desulfarculia; order Desulfarculales; family Desulfarculaceae; genus JACRDC01. The sequence goes on along the minus strand of JBMORH010000053.1, from coordinate 17,095 downwards.
CGACATCATCTACCTTCAGGCCTACGTCTCCGAAAGCGCGCTCATCGCCCGCCAGGCCCGCGAGCTGGGGCTCAGGCAGACCATCCTGAGCGGCGACGCCGCCCACGCCGACGAGCTGATCAAGATTGGGGGAGCGGCGGTGGAGGGCCTGTCCTTCACCACCCACTTCGACGAAAACGGCGTCGTCACCCCGGCCGGCAAGACCTTCGTCAAGGATTATCGCCGGCTCTACAACGAGGCCCCGGACTCGTGCAGCGGTCTGACCTACGACGCCTACAACGTGCTCCTGGACGCCATGGAGCGGGCCAAGACCAGCGACCCGGAGACGGTGACCAAGAGCCTGGAGGCCACCAAGGACTTCCCCGGCGTCACCGGGGTTATGAGCCTGGTGGAGCACAACGCGGTGAAGCCGGCGGTGATCCTGAAGGTGGACAAGGGCCGGTTCGCCTACGTGGCCACGGTGAACCCGTAGCGGGATGCCGAAAAAGCCCATCCCTGGCCCGCGCGGGCTGTCAAGCAACCGCCCGCCTGCACCCCGGACGACCCGGAGCGCCCCGCTCCGGGCCGTGAAGCTTGAAACGGCAGCATGGACGCCCTGCAGCAGATAATCAACGGCCTGACCCTGGGCAGCCTGTACGCGCTGATCGCCATCGGCTACACCATGGTCTACGGCATCCTGCGCCTGATCAACTTCGCCCACGGCGACGTGCTCATGGTCGGCTGCTACATCGCCTGGTTCGGGGCGGTGGTCTTCGGCCTGCCCTGGTGGGCGGGGCTGATGGGCTCCATGGCCCTGACCGCGCTTCTCGGCGTCATGATCGACCAGGGGGCCTACCGCCCATTGCGCACGGCCCCGCGCATCAGCGCGCTCATCACCGCCATCGGGGTGAGCTTTTTCCTGGAAAACCTGGGCCTGGTGGTCTTCGGCGGCCGCCCCAAGGCCTTCCAGCGTCCGGAGGTGTTCAATCAAATCTATGAGTGGGGCGAGGTGCGGGTGCTCTCCCTGGGGGTCTGGGCGCCGATCATCACCGCCGTCATCCTGGCCGGGCTCTTGGTGGTCATCCACCGCACCCGCCTGGGCATGGCCATGCGCGCGCTCTCGCGCGACCTGGTCACGGTGCAGCTCATGGGCATCGACACCAACCGGGTGGTGGCGGCCACCTTCGCCATCGGCTCGGCCCTGGCCGCGGCCGGCGGGGTGTTCTGGGCCATGAAGTACCCCCAGATCAACCCCCTGATGGGCGTGCTGCCCGGCCTCAAGGCCTTCACCGCCGCGGTGCTGGGCGGCATCGGCAACGTCACCGGCGCGGTGCTGGGCGGCCTGGTGCTGGGTCTCTGCGAAATCCTGCTGGTGGCGCTCATGCCCGACATGGCCGGCTACCGCGACGCCCTGGCCTTCGTGCTGCTCATCGCCATCCTCATCTTCCGGCCCACCGGCATCATGGGCAAGGAGCTGCCGGAATGAGCCGGCTGGCCCGCCTGCTCGACCCCGGCCCCCTGCCGCCCCGGTCCCAGACCCGCGGCCGCGACACCGGGCTGACCGTCCTGGCCGGCCTGGTCTTCGCGGCCCTGCTCTGGCTGATCGACCACAGCGGCGACGACTACCTGGTGCACATGGCCACCCTGGCCGGCCTGTTCGTGGTGCTGGCGGTCAGCTACAATCTCATCAACGGCGTCACCGGCCAGTTCAGCCTGGAGCCCAACGCCTTCGTGGCCTGCGGGGCCTACGTAACCGCGCTGCTCACGCTCTCCCCGGCCGAGAAGGAGCTGAGCTTCATCCTGGAGCCCTTGATCTGGCCCTTCTCGGTCCTCAGCCTGCCCCTGCCCGTGGCTCTGGGCATCGCGGGGTTGGTCACCGCGGGCATGGCCTTGCTGATGGGCTTCCCGGTCTTCCGGGTGCGGGGCGACTACCTGGCCATCGTCACCCTGGGCTTCGGCGAGGTGATCCGGGTCATCGCCAACAACGCCCAGGCGGTGACCAACGGCCCGCTGGGCCTGAAGGGCATCCCCCACCTGACCAACCTGTGGTGGGCCTGGGGCCTGGCCGGGGCGACCCTTCTTGTGGTGATGCGCCTGGTCAACAGCTCCTATGGCCGCGCGCTCAAGGCCATCCGCGAGGACGAGGCCGCCGCCGAGGCCATGGGCATCAACGCCTTCTGGCACAAGATGCTGGCCTTCACCCTCAGCGCCTTTTTCGAAGGCGTGGCCGGCGGGCTCCTGGCCCATCTCATCACCACCATCAGCCCCAGCCTCTTCACCTTCTTCCTCACCTTCAACCTGCTCATCATCATCGTGGTGGGCGGGCTGGGCTCCACCACCGGCGCGATCCTGGCCGCGGTGCTGTTCACTTTCGGCGGCGAGTGGCTGCGGGTGGTGGAGGAGCCTTTGGAAATCATGGGGCTCGCCGTCCCCGGCATCCCCGGCATGCGCATGGTGGTCTTCAGCCTGATCCTGGTGGGCTTCATGATCTTCGCCCGCCAGGGCATGCTGGGGCGCAACGAGTTTTCCTGGCGCTGGCTGATCGCGCTGGCCGGGCGGCGGGGCGGACGGCGGTGAACCGACCCCTGCTGGCGGTGGAGGGCCTCACCTGCCGCTTCGGCGGCCTGGTGGCCGTGGACGGGCTGGACCTGGAGCTCATGGAGCACGCCCTGATGGGGCTGATCGGACCCAACGGCGCGGGCAAGACCACGGTTTTCAACCTGCTGGCCGGGGCGTTGCGCCCCACCGCCGGCCGGGTGAGCCTGGCCGGCCGCGACATCACCGGCCTCAAGGCCAGCCTGGTCAACCGTCTGGGCGTCGCCCGCACCTTCCAGAACATCCGCCTGTTCGGCGAGCTCTCGGCCCTGGACAACGTGTTGGTGGGCTTCCACGGCCGGCTGGAGGCCAACTTCCTATCGGCTATTTTCCGTCTGCCGGGCTACGCCGCCGCCGAGCGGCGCATGCACGCGCGCGCCGAGGATCTGTTGGAACTGGTGGGCCTGGGCGGGCTGATGAACGAGCGGGCCGGCAATCTGGCCTATGGCCAGCAACGGCTGCTGGAGATCGCCCGCGCCCTGGCCACCGAGCCGCGCCTGCTGCTTTTGGACGAACCGGCCGCGGGCATGAACCCCCAGGAGACCGGCGAACTGGCCGGGCTGGTGCGCCGGCTGCGCGACGAGATGAAGCTGGCGGTGCTGCTCATCGAGCACGACATGCATTTTGTCATGAACCTCTGCGAGCGCCTGGTGGTGCTGGACCACGGCAAGGTCATCGCCCGCGGCGAGCCCGCGGCGGTGCAGCGCGATCCGGCCGTCATAGAGGCCTACCTGGGCGCCGGAGTCGAGGCGGGGCGCGGCGAGGCCGGCCGTGCTTGAGGTCAGCGATCTGGTGGTGAACTACGGCGGCATCCGCGCCCTCAAGGGCGTGGACCTGAGCGTGGGCCAAGGCGAGATCGTCAGCCTGATCGGGGCCAACGGGGCCGGCAAATCCACCCTGCTGGCCGCGGTCAGCGGGTTGGTGCGCCCGGCCGCCGGCCGGGTGCGCTATCAAGGCCGGGACGTGGCCGGCCGCCCGGCCCATCGCCTGGCCCGCCAGGGTCTGATCCTGGTCCCGGAAGGCCGCCGGGTCTTCGCCAACCTGTCCGTGGAGGAGAACCTGATCCTGGGCGGCTACTGCCGGCCCTGGGACCAGGCGCAGCGCCGGGACCTGGCGCGGGTCTACGCCACCTTCCCCCGGCTCCAGGAGCGCCGCGGCCAGAAGGCCGGCACCCTCTCCGGCGGCGAGCAGCAGATGCTGGCCCTGGGCCGGGCGCTGATGGGCCAGCCCAAGCTTCTCATGATGGACGAGCCCAGCCTGGGCCTGGCCCCGGTGCTGGTGGCCGAGGTCTTCAAGATCATCCGCGCCATCCGCGAGCAGGGCGTGACCCTGCTGTTGATCGAGCAGAACGCCGCCGCCGCGCTGGTCATCGCCGATCGCGGCTACGTGCTGGAAACCGGGCGGGTGGTGCTCTCCGGCAGCGGCGCCGAGCTCATGGCCGACGGCCGGGTGCAGCGCAGCTATCTGGGCATGGACTAGGCCCGGCCCGCCGCCACCCCAGCCATTAGTTTTCAGCAAAGGGCGGAATGCGGGCGGGGTTTATCCCCGCCCGTCTTTTATCTTCTGCCTAAACCTATATCAGTGACGCGAACTTAGTGTTAAGCCCACCTATAAATTCCGGTCCGCAACCAGGTCGCCCAGGGGCTGCGCGCTGGGCGCGCAAGCGCAGCCGCCGCGCCCATAGGCCCCCTCCGGGGCCTCGCCGCGCTGCACGGCCTCAAAGAGCGCGATCTGCTCGGCCATGCTCAAGCCGGCGAAGCGGCGCTCGCCCGCGCCGGCGCCCTGGCCCCGGCACAGATGGCAGCGCGAGGGCGCGCACTGTTGGCACTGGCGGCAGTCGGGGCAGGGATGCTTCTTGACGCCGCAGGTGGTCATGGCCGATCCTCCATACCCTTACTATAGGGCCTTTGCCGGCCGGCGCAATTGGGCTGGCCCCCGACGCGCCGGTTGCGTAATATTTCATCCGTCCGCCAGCGTCTTGGCGGCCTGGGGAGGCGGATGGAAATCGGCGCGATGCAGCAAGCGGTGGCCAGTTATGGCTACCTGGCCCTGTTCGCGGGCACCTTCCTGGAAGGAGAGAGCTTCTTCATCCTGGGGGGCGTGGCCGCCCGCCACGGCCTGCTGGACCCTTGGCTGGTGGCGCTCACCGCCCTGGGCGGAGGATTATTGGGCGACCAGATATTCTTCCTGCTGGGGCGCTGGCGGGGAGTGGAGATACTCAGCCGTTCGCGGCGGCTGGCCCGCAAGGCGGTGGTGGCGCGGCGGCTGGTGCGCCGCCACGCCGTGGCCCTGATGCTCTGCTCGCGCTTCCTCTACGGCCTACGCACCGCGATCCCGCTGGCCTGCGGCGCGGCGGGCATCCCCCTGGGCCGGTTCCTGCTGCTCAATTTCATCTCGGCCCTTTTGTGGACGCTGTGCTTCGGCAGCCTGGGCTATTGGCTGGGCGGCTGGATGGTGGAGCACCTGGGAGCCATGCAGGGCCTGCAGGTGGTGGCGGTGCTCTTGGTGGCGGTGGTGGCCTTGGGCATCCTGGCCGCCCGCCTGATCCAGCGCCGCCTGGCCGGCCCCGACCCGCCTACTTCTTCTTGAACAGCTCCTGATTCAGCGGTTCGGCGGCCTGGCCCGCCGGCGCGATTTTGACCTGGATGGGCACCTCCAGGTCCTCCGGCATGGCGCAGGTGTTGTCGTCGCAGCCCTGATAGGACAGGCGCGCGCCCAGCAGTTGCGGACCCAGTTGGGCGTTCTTGGCCACGGTCAGGGTGGTGCGCACGATCACCGCGCCGTCGTAGACCTCCATGGGCGCCTGGCTGAAGCCTGGCTTGTAGGCGCGCGGCTTGGGAAACACGGCCGGGCTGAAGCCGCAGTCCGGGGAGCATTGCAAAAGCAGGGTGGTGGGATAGAGGTTCTTTTCGCGCGGCCGGTCGGAATTGATGTGCCAGCCGGGGCGGATGGTCAGCTCGATGGCCAGGGGGTAGCTGCCGCCCTGGGCGTAGGCGGCCTGGCTGTGCAGCACCCTGGCCTTGACCAGGGGAGCCTCCTCGGCAGCGGCTGGGACGGCCAGCAGGCAGGCGGCCAGCAGGATCAGGAGCGCGGCTAACTTTCTCAAGACGGCCTCCGGGTGCGGGTTTGGGCGCTAGTCGCGCCCGGTCAGGATGCTGGCGGCGTGCTGGCAGCCTTGGGCGCCGTGGGCCTCCGACCAGCCGGCCGGGGCCTTTTCGCCCTGGGGCAGGACCTTCAGGCGGGCGCAGGCCCGGCAAAGCCGGGGCCACAACAGCTCCGGGGCCAGCTCCGGGTCCAGGCCGGGGTCGAAAAGCACCAGGGGGTTGGCCATGAGCCCCTCCTCGGCCAGAAGCTCGCGGAAGGCCCACAGGCGCTTGCCGGTCAGCCGGGGCAGGCTGAAGGGGCCTTCCCAGCCGATCTGCTCATGCACGCCGAATTTTTGGGCGAAATGGCCGAGCCCCAGGGCCAGGGCGCGGCCCCAGGCCGCCAGGCGGGCGGGGATGTACAGCCGGCCGGCCAACTCCAGCCCGCCCATGGCCGCGGCCAGGGCCTCCGGGGCCGGCCCCTGGGCCGGGGGCGGTGGCGGGTCTCCCCGGCCGGCCAGGGCCGCGAAATCCGCCCCGCCGGCCAGGGCCGGGCCATAGAGGGCCAGGTCCGGGTCCAGGCCGAAATGCGCGGCCGCCCCGCCCCGGTCCAGGCGCAGGCCGGTGATGGACTCGTCCACCGCCAGGAGCAGGCCGGCCTCGCGGGCCTGGTCCTGGGCCGCGCGCATGCCGGGGCCGCCGGGGGCCCAGTCGCCGCGCAGCATCACCAGCCCCGGCGGGCCGCAGGCCGGCTGCAGGGGGGCGCCGGTGCCGGGCGCGGCCCAAATCACCCCGCCGGCTCCCACCCTGGCCTTGGCCAGCCGGCTGGCGGCCACCACCGCCAGGCTGGGCTTGGTGAAAAGCCGCACCCACCGCGGCCATTGGAGCCAATCGCGCAGGGCCTGGGCCACCGCCTCGGCCGCGGCCGGCCGGGCCGGGGCGATGAGCTCGGCGCGGGTGAAATCCAAGACCGGCCCGGCGGCCGGGGCCTGGCTGCGCCAGACCTTCTCCAAGGCTTGGGCTTCCTGTGGGTCCGGTTGCAGGGGCATCGCTTCTCCCTCCTGGCTGGGCCGGCAAGCGCCCGAATTATAGCCCGGCCGGCCGGTCGGGGCCAGCGCGGGCCGGCCGGGCGGAAAAAGCGGGACGCGGATTAAAGTTTAGCCACAAGGATGCCGATAGGAAGACTGAAAGGGCGAGCTGCCCGCCGAGGCCCCCGGCGCGGCGGCCCAGGGTGAAACATGGACGCCATGACAATGCATGTGGCCAGGCGGGTGGAGACCACGTCGGCCCCTTCGCGCAGCGATCCCCGTAACCAGCCCCCGGTCAAGGCCGGCCAGGCCAGCCAGGAAAAGCCGCCGGTCCAATCCTCGCTGGACCCGGCCGAGCTGGCGGCGGCCGCGGCCGAACTGGCCATCCGGCTGAACCTCAAGGTGGAGCTGGGCCAGGACGACCACACCGGGCGCAACGTGGTGCGCATCTTCAGCCACGACGGCGAGAGGCTGCTGCGGCAGATACCGCCGGAGACGACGCTCAAGATGCTCGACCGCCTGCGCTCCGGCGATGGCGAAGGCCTGCTGGGCCTGACGGTCTGACGCCCCTTGCCTTTGGCGACCGGCGGCCTGGTTGCCGCCTGGCCGCGAGGGCGGTGTTGTGCTAAAATAATCCAGATTAGCCAACGCCAGGGCCGGCGGGGATGCGCCCGCGCCGCGCCAGTGCGCCTTTGCCTTCGCGGAGATAGCCCCGGTGTCCGCTGACGGCCTCGCCCAAATCAGATCCGCAGATTCGGTCGCCAAAGGCGAGCATCTGCGCATCCTGCTGGTGGACGACGAACCCAACATCCGCGAGGCCCTGGCCGAATACCTGATGGCCATCAACAGCCACGAGGTGGTCACCGCCGGCAGCGGGGACGAGGCCTTGGCGGTCTTCGCCTCTGACGCCTACGACTGCGCTTTCCTGGACCTGAAGATGCCCGGCATGAGCGGGGTGGAGCTGCTGGGCCGTCTGCGCGAGCTGGACCCCAAGCTGCCGGTGGTCATCATGACCGGCTTCCCCTCCCTGGACGCGGCCATCGACACCATGCGCCAGGGGGCCAGCGACTTCCTGATCAAGCCCTTCAACCTGGGCCAGGTGAAGATGACCCTGGAGCGGGTGGTGCGCGAACACCGCCTGCTGCGCGAGAACCTGCGCCTGGCCGAGCGCCTGGCCCACCAGGAGAAGATCGAGCGGCTGAACCTGGAGCTGGGCCGGCGCGTCCACGAACAGAACATCATCCACCAGATTTCCGACGCCGTGGACCGCCTGCAAACCAGCGAGGACCTCTATCAGGGCATGGCCGACTTGGCCGCCCGCTTCCTGGATGTCCAGCGCAGCGCGGTGCTGCTCCTGGACCGCTCCACCAACCATCTGCTGGTGATCGCCGACCACGGCTTCTCCTCCCGCCAGGCGGTGGGGCGCGCCGCCGGCCGCCTGGGGGCGGGCGTGCCGGGCAAGGTGGCGGCCGAGGGCCAGCCCATGCTGGGCCGGCCGGGCAGCGACCCCCTGCTGGAGCAGACCCTGCCCAGCGAGGGGCCCTATCTCTGCCTGCCCATCCGCATCCGCGAGGAAACCTTCGGCGTGATGCTGGTGGCCGACAAGAAAGACGGGACCAGCTTCCGGGGAGACGACATCTTCCTGCTGCGTTTTTTGCTGGACAAGGCAGGGCTATCCATAGAAAACATCGCCCTGTACGAGTCCATGGTCAGCAACCTCCATTCCACCCTGGGCGCGCTGGTCAACGCCATGGAGGCCAAGGACCCCTACACCCGCCAGCACAGCCGCCGGGTGACCAACCTGAGCGTGCTCACCGCCCAGACCATGGGGCTTCAGATATCCGACATCGAGTCGCTGCGCTTCGCGGCCTACCTGCACGACATCGGCAAGATCGGGGTCAAGGACAGCGTGCTGCTCAAGCCCAGCCACCTGGACCCGGCCGAGTACGAGTTGATCAAGCAGCACCCGGTCATCGGCGAGACGATCATCCAGGCCATGGATCTGTCCGACCAGGAGCGGGCCATCATCCGCCACCACCACGAACGCTGGGACGGCAGCGGCTATCCCGACGGACTCATGGGCGAGCGCATCCCGCTCCTGGCCCGGCTGGTGGCCATCTCCGACGCCTTCGACGCCATGACCACCGACCGCCCCTACCGCCTGGCCAAGACCCAGACCGAGGCGGTGCAGGAGCTCATGCGCTGCTCGGACAGCCAGTTCGACCGCGAGGTGGTGCGGGCCTTCGTGGAGATGCTGGCCCGCTATCAGCCCTCGGTGCTGGAGGACGCGGGCGGGCGCTGCTAGGCCGGCTGGGGCGGGATTGCCGCCAGGCGGACGGGCCAGGTCTTTCATAACCTTCGGCGCGGCACGAGGGAGGCCAACGATGAGCGAAGGCGAACGCAGCGAGCGCGAATACTTCAGGGCTCCTGCCCAATTGCGCATTTTCTACGGCCCCGACACCATGGCCGGCCGCCAGGCCATGGCCATGGACGCCGAGATGTGGGCCAACCAGACCCAATTGGAGTCGGCGGCGCGCCAGGTGCTGGAGGAGGCCGCGGTGGCCGAGACGGAGCGCCCCTTGCTCAGCGTGCTGCGCTGGCTGGATTTCAAGCTTGACCTGGTCCTGCACCACCTGCGCCTGCGCGAGCACGCCCTGCATTTTCCCCACCAGGCCATGACCACCGACATCTCCGGCTCCGGGGTGGGGCTGAAGGACAACGTGGCGCTCAACGTGGGCGAAACGGTGCTGGCCGCCCTTTACCTGCCCGACAACCCCTCCCGTCCGGTCTATGCCGTGTCCCTGGTGGTGCGGGTGGAGGAAAACCAGCCCGGGGCGCGGGCCGCTTTGCGTTTCGCCGAAATAGCCGAGAGCGACCGCGAGCGAGTCATTCGTTTCGGCTTCGCCCAGCAGCGTCGCATGCTGGCCCAGCGCATGGGGGACGAGGCGTGACGGGCCAGCCGCCGGAGCTGAGCCCGGAGACGATCCAAGCGCTCATCCGCCGCGAGCGGGAGGCCCTGGCCGGCCGCCTGCTGCGCGGGGTGGTGCACAACTTTTCCGGCGCGCTGCAACTCATCCGCCTGCCCCTGGACATCCTGGAGATGCGCATGGGGCAGGGCCAGGACCCGCTGGGCGAACTTCCCGCCCGCCTGGCCGCCATCCACAACGGCTACGACCGGCTGGCCGAGGAGCTGGAGCTGCTGGCGGGCAAATCCGGCCAGGCGGGGCAGACCCAGCCCACCCTGCTGGACCTGGCCGCCCTGGCCCGCGAGCAACTGGGGTTCTGGCGGGCCGACATGTATTTCAAGCACCAGGTCCAGGTTACCACCCGCCTGGAGGGCAAGGCCCCGCGGGTGCGGGCGGCCTACGCCGACGTGGCCCTGGCCTTCAACTCCCTGGTGGCCAACGCCCTGGAGGCCCTGGCCGCCGCCGGCCAGACCAGCCTGACGGTCAGCCTGGAGAACTGGGAGGGCATGCCCGCCCTGGCCGTGGCCGACGACGCCCCGCCGCCGGCGGCGGGGATCGCCGACGGCCTTTTCGCCGCCTTCACCGGCGACAAGGGGCCCGACCACGATGGGCTGGGCCTGTTCCTGGCCGGCCAGGCCCTGGCCCCCTGGCGGGGAAGACTGGTCTACCTGGACCAGCCCGCCAAGACCTTCCTGTTGGCCCTGCCCCCGGCATGAAAGCCGCGGGCGGGCCAAAGGCTCCCTGACCCACGGCTGGCGAAGGCATGGCCCGCGACGTCATGAAAGGCCTGTTGGCCCAGTTGGGCAATCCGCTTCCCTATCTGCGCCGGGAAGCCGCCCAGCAGTTGGGCCGCCTGGGCATGACCGAGTCGGTGCCGGGCCTGGTGAACCTGCTGGCCGATCCGGACCTGGAGGTGCGCGAGGCGGCCGCGGCCGCCCTGACCGCCATGGGCGGGCGCGAGGTGGCGGCCCGGCTGGTGCCCCTGCTCAGCGTGGAGCAGGTCGGCTTGCGCAACGCGGCCATGGACCTGCTGCGCCAGGTGGGGCGCCACGCGCCGGAGCTTTTGCTGGACCTGCTCGAAGAAGACAACGCCGACCTGCGCTTGTTCGCGGCCGACATCCTGGGCTCCTGCCAGGCGCCGGGAGTGGCGCGCGCCCTGATCCGCGCCCTGGGCGACGCGGACCCCAACGTCCGGGCCACGGCGGCCGCCAGCCTGGGCCGGAGCGGCGAATCCCAGGCCCTGCCGGCCCTGGTGCGCTCCCTGGATGACGACGAATGGGTCGCCTTCGCGGCGGCCGAGTCCCTGGCCGCCATCGGCGACCCGGCGGCGGTGGAGCCCCTGCTGGCGGCCATGGCCCAGGCGGGGGAGATGATGCGGGCCTGCCTGGCCGAAGCCCTGGCCCGCCTGGCCGATATCCGCGCCCTGCCGGCCATGCTGGCGGCCCTGAGCTCGGCCTCCGGCCCGTTGCTGACCACCCTGGCCGAGGCGGTGGCCCGTCTGGCCAGCGGGGAGCAACTGGCCGCGCTGAGCGCCGAGACGCGCGGTTGTCTCCTGCGGGGGCTGCTGGAGCGCCTGCAGGACCCATCCCCCGCGGCCCGGGCCGGCGCCCTGCGCGGGCTGGCCCGGCTGGGCGATCCGGCGGCGGTGCAAGCCGTGCTGGCCGCCGCCCGGCAAGACGCCGATCCCGACCTGGCCGAGCAGGCGGTCGACGCCCTGGGGCGCATCGATTCGGAGCGGGCGCTGCCGGCGCTGCTGCGCTGCCTGGCCCACCCCCACGCCAGGGTGCGCTGCCGCGCCGCCCAGTGCCTGGGGCGCTCGCGCCAGCCCGAAGCCATGGCGGCCCTGACCAGGCTCCTGGGCGATCCGGAGACCGAGGTCTGCGCCCAGGCCCTGCAGGCGCTGGCCGCCTGCGGCGGGGCGCGGGCGGCGGCCCCGGTGGCCGGGCTCTTGGGCCATGCCGACCCGGAGCTGGCCGAACAGGCCCTGACGACGCTGATGGACCTCGACCCGGTCGCGGTGGAGCCCCTGCTGCTGGAAGGCCTGGCCAGCGCCGACCCCCGCCGCCGCCTGCAAAGCGTGCGCGGCCTGGGCCGCCTGGCGCCCGCGCGGCATTGGCGGCGGCTGCTGGAGCTGACGCGGGACGGCGAGGCCCGCGTGCGCCTGGCCGCGGTCGAGGCCGTCACCGGCCTGGGCCGCCAGGACGTCTGGCCGGAGATGGAGGCGGTCCTGGTCGACCCCGACCCGGCGGTGCGCCTGGCCCTGGTGCACGGCCTGGGGCGTTGGGAGCACGACCAGACGCGCAAGCTGCTGCGCCGGGCCCTGGCCGACGCCGAGCCGGCGGTGCGGGTGGCGGCGGTGACCGCTCTGGGCGAGCTCAACGACACCGCCTCCATCCCGCGCCTGATCCGCCTGCTGGCTCCGGGCGACTCCGGCCAGCGCATGGCCGCGGCCGCGGCCCTGGGTCAATTGCGGGCGGAGCAGGCCAACGAGGCCCTGCTGGAGCTGCTGGCCGACCCCGACCCCCAGTTGCGCGCCGCGGCCATGAAGTCCATGCAGCAGATCGCGGGGGGCTGGGAGTAGCATCCGCGGGCCCTCCACGCCAACCGCTTGCATTTCTGCGCGTTTCCTAGCATTATTGATCGGTGAGAGCGTCGCGGTGTAACTTGGCCCCGGTGAACCGGACTGACAGCATGCCCAACAAGCCCCGCATCCTCCTGGTGGACGATTCGCCCACCATCCTGAACCTGCTCAGTCTGGCGCTCAAGCAGCAAGGCTACGAGGTCATCACCGCGCGCGACGGCCTGGAGGCCCTGGAAAAGGGACAGCGTCAGCCGGTGAGCCTGATCATCACCGATCTGAACATGCCGCGCCTGGACGGCCTGGCATTCATCGCCCGCTGGCGCGGGGGGGAGGGCTCCCGCCGCACGCCCATCATCATGCTGTCCACCGAGAGCCAGCGCCACGACCGCCAGGCGGGGCTGAAGCAAGGGGCGGACCTCTACCTGGTCAAGCCCGTGACCCCGGCCCAATTGGCCGAGGCCGTGCGCTCGTTGCTGTCCTGATCAGCCGGCGGCCGCCGCAGGGCGCCCCGCCGGTTCACACCCGTTGCCGACCACCTGGGGGACGACTTGGGCGGGAACCTGCCATGACAGCCGAGGCCAACGACAAGGGGCTCCTGTTCCTGGTGGTGGACGATCAGTTCAACGTCCGCCGCATGATCGCCAACTTCCTGCGCACCTTCGGCTACAACCGGGTCATCGACGCGCCCGACGGCGAAAAGGCCTGGGAGAAGCTCCAGGCCAGCAACCCAGGCTTCGTCATCTGCGACTGGAACATGCCCAACCTGGGCGGCCTGGGCCTGCTGCGCCGCATCCGCGCCAGCGAAAAGCACCAGGACCTGCCCTTCCTGATGGTCACCGCCGAGGTGGCCGAGGACATCGTGGCCGAGGCCATCGAGGAGGGCGTGGACGGCTACGTGCTCAAGCCCTTCCAAGCTAAGACCCTGGTGGAGCGGGTGGAGACCATCCTGGAGCGCAAGCGCAACCCCGACCCCATCGACGTGCACCTGCGCCAGGGCCGGCAACTGCTGAACCAGGGTGAGGCCAAACAGGCCCTGGCCGAGTTCAACAACGCGCTGAAGCTGGCCGGCAACAGCCCCCGCGTGCTGCTGGCCGCCGGCGAGGCCCTGGAAACCCTGGGCCATGACGGCGAGGCGCTCAACCAATACCTGCGCGCGGCCGAGATCAGCCCCCGCTTCGTGCGCGCCCACGACCGCCTGGGCGCGCTCTATTTCCGCCTGGGCCAGGACGAGCTGGCCGCCAAGCACCTGAAGGCGGCGGCCAAGATCAGCCCCCGCAACGCCCGCCGCCAACTGGAGACCGGGCGGGTGCTGCTGGCCCAGGGCGACGCCGAGGAAGCCCAGAAGGCCTTGCAGCGCGCCCGCGAGGCCGCCCAGGACAACGCGGCGCTCTCCGAGGAGCTGGGCGAGCTGCTGCTGGAGGCCGGCCTGAACGACGAGGCGGCCCAGGCCTTCCGCCAGGCGGTGGACCTGGACCCCAGCCAGATCCACGTCTACAACCGCCTGGGCATCGCCTTTCGGCGCGAGAAGCGCTATGACGACGCGGTCAAGGAATACAAGCGGGCCTTGAAGGTGGCCCCGGACGAACCCAACCTGCATTACAACCTGGCCGTGGCCCAGGCCGAGGCCGGCCGCTACCCGGAAGCCATCAAGGCCCTGGAGCGCGCCCTGAAGCTCAAGCCAGACTTCCGCGAGGCCCAGGAGCTGCTGGCCAGCCTGCGGGGCGGCCTGGATGCCTAGGCCGCGGCGGCTGGCCGGGCTGTTGGCGTCCGCCCTGGTCCTGGCCCCGTCCGTGGCCTCCGCCGCCCTGGCCGAGCCGGCCGCGGCCGGCGGCGGCGTGGCCCAGGCCATGGCCTTGACCGCCGCGGCGCTGGCCCTGGTCCTGGTCCGGCTGCTGGCTCCGGAAGCCTGCCACGGCGAGGAAGAGCTCTGGCGCGTGCTCCAGGCCAGCCGCAACAAGCTCAAGGCCGTCTTCGACGCCATCCGCGACCCCATCTGCTCGGTCACCCAGGAGCTGCGCATCGAATCGGTCAACCTGGCCCTGGCCCGCCGCGCCCAATGCCACCCCCGCGAACTGGTGGGCCTGAGCGTGGACGAGCTCCTGGACAGGGCCAGGGTGGGGCCGGAGCTGCGCCAGGGACTCCTGGCCATGGCCAACCAGGCCCTGTCGGACGGACTTCCGCTGGAAAACCTGCTTCAGGCCCCCGGCCGCGACGGCCAGAACTATTTCGAGGTGACGGCCACCCCGGTGCCGGACGCCACCGGCGGGGTGCACCTGGTCATCTTCCAGGTCCGCGACGTGACCCTGCTCAAGCGCATGGAACAGACGGTGCGCTCCTACAGCCAGTCGCTGGAGGAGAAGGTGGCCGAGCGCACCCGCGATCTCCTCCTGGCCCAGGAGGCCCTGAGCCAGGAAAAGGAGCTGTTGGCCGAGGCCAACCAGGAGCTCAAGAAGCTCGACGCCCTGCGCCACGACCTGACCAACATGGTGGTGCACGACATGAAGGGCCCCCTGGCCGAGGTGATGGGCAACCTGGACCTGATCACCTACGAACCTCTCAGCGAGATGCAGCAGGAGGCCCTGGACCTGGCCAGCCTGGGGGCCGAGGACCTGCTGCGCATGATCATGAACCTCCTGGACATAGACCGCCTGGAGGAGGGCCGCCTGCGGGTGCGCCTGACCCCGGTGGTCTTCGAGATCATGGCCGCGGAGCTGTTGCGCAAGTTCCAGACCATGATCCGGCTCAAGGGCATGACGGTTACGGTCGAAGACCGCTGCGAAGGCGCTTTCCCGGCCGACGCCGACCTGCTGGCCCGCGTGCTCCAGAATCTTTTGACCAACGCCCTGAACCACACCCCGGAGGGCGGGCGCATCGAGCTGGGCGCCCAGGAGGGCGCGGGCCAGCGCGCCGGCGGGGTGGTGCTCTGGGTGCGCGACAACGGAAGCGGCATCCCCCTGAAAAACCAGGGGCGCATATTCCAGAAATTCACCCAGGCCCACGACGGCCAGGGGCCGCGCACCAGCACCGGCCTGGGGCTCACCTTCTGCAAGATGGCCGTCCAGGCCCACGGCGGACGCATCTGGTTCGAGAGCCAGGAAGGGCAGGGCGCCACCTTCAACCTCTGGCTGCCCCGCCAGCCCCCGGAGCCCGCCGATATCTGAATCTCCCGCCCGCGCGAGCCGGCGGCCTCCTTGCCGGCGGCCCGCCCCTGCCCCGCCCGACTCCATAGCAAAAAATGCCCCGGGGCCGAGGCCCCGGGGCGCGGAAGGGGAAGGGGGAAGGGAGTTGGGGGTTGGTTGGGGAGGGAGCTAGAATTTCACCGCGACCTGGGCGGTCACCCGGTCGCGGGTGTCTTCGTTCTGGTAATCGCCGCGCATGTATTCCAGGCCCAGGGTGGTGTCCTTGAGGAACTCCCACTGGGCGCCCAGGCCCCACTGGCGTTCGGGCTGGCGGTCGTAGACGTCGCCGGCGCCCTCGTAGCGGGCCGCGAAGACCCACTTTTCCCAGGGCATCACCGCCGCCTCCAGGTTGAAGGCGTAGGGTTGGGGCTTGGCGTCGGCCGGAGCGAAGCCCAGCTCGCCGGCCTTGTAGCTGTCGGTGGAGCGGATGTATTCACCGATCAGGGCGAACATGCCGTACTCGGCCTTGATCTGGGCCGACCAGGCCCCGACCAGGTCCTGCAGCGCGCCGTTGGCGATCTCGTCGCGGAAGAAGCCGGAGGCGGCGTTGTTCATGTAGCCCAACTGGCCGCTGAGCTTGAGATCGCCCAGCATGCCCTCCGGGGTGGCCAGGCCGGCGTAGGCGAAGTAGCTGTTCAGGCGCTCGTCGGCGCCGTCGGATATCTCCTTGAGCCGGCCGCGGAAAGCCGCCACCCCGAAGCTGGCCCAGTCCGACTTGTAACCCACCTCCAGGGCCGAGGCCTGGGTCTCGTAGATTTCCTTGGTGATGGTGTCGGTGATCAGAAAGCTCTCGAAGCTGCCGATGGCGGGATACATGCGGCCGGCCATGGCGTAGAAGGGCATGTCGTTGGTCTGGCCCACCAGGATGTAGCCCTCGTCCAGGTCCACCGGCTCGGTCTTGTCCTGCTCCCAGATGAAGTGGATCAGGCCCTTGGTGTACTCGTTGATCTGGGCCTCCACAAAGAGGTCGGCCTTGCGCAGGCTGAACTCGCTCCTGGTGTCCTTGCGCCGCTCGGCCTTGCGGTCGCGGCCCTCATACAGGCCCCAGGCCTGCAATTCGCCGTAGAGCTTGATCCGCTTGTCCAGGTTGCTGAGCAGGCCCTTGGCCGCCGCGCCCGCCTCCTGGGCGGCGATGGAGGCCTTGTCGGCGCTGGCTGCCGGGGCGGCCGGGGCCGGCTTGGCCTCGGCGTCGGCCAGGCGTTTTTCCAACTCGGCCACCTTGGCCTTGAGGGCCATGAGCTCCTGGAGCACGGCGTCCATCTCGGCGGAGGCCGCGCCGGCCGGCAGGGGCAGGAGCAGCATGACGGTGAGCAACGGCAGCAGTCTCTTGACTATGCTTCTCATGTAAACCCTCTCCTCGCTTGCAGGTTCCGCCGGGGCAGGGACCGGCGGGACTCCGCCGGCGGCGGCCTCAGGCCGAACCGGCTGGTCGGTTACTCCACGCTCCCCTTCTGGGAGCGCCCTTTGCTGGGCTGATTGCTTGGGACGAGAGGGGGCTTCTGCTCCCCGTTAGGACCCGCCCACTTTATAACGGCCGAACCCGGCTGTCCAGCGTTACTAAGAACTTATCCGTAAATAGTAGCTACTTTCCTCCAGCAGATGATGGCCGCTGCCAAGTGCAGTAGTGCTTCATAGCTATCCGCGAACTTCTCATACCTAACCAGTAGTTTCCTGAACCTGTTGA
>JBMORH010000052.1:0-4401 GCA_049322275.1 Thermodesulfobacteriota bacterium | reverse complement strand
ATTGCAAGGCGTTATGTCGGTGGGATCAAGAGATTGCCGCGTCGCTTCGCTCCTCGCAATGACGGAATAGTCAATTGATAGGACGCGTGTATCACGGGTCGCTGATGGGTTGAGCGTATCGGCGCATGTTATGCAAACCCTGCCTCCCGGTTGCCGGAGGGCGCGCGGCGGCGCCCCACGCTCTTCACCTTTCCTGTCTGGCTGCTTTCCCTGTCCGGGTTTTCCGCCCCAGCCTATATTTAGGAGAAGTCTTCTTGATTAAATTAGTATAAGCAATCGTTGGCGGGGCAAAGGTGGAAAACCGACGCAAGCATTGGCGTAGACAAGACAAAAGGGGCGGAGGGTTTTCCACCCTCCGCCCGCTAGTCCACCACTCCGGCCCGCCCGGCCCCTATACTCCACCCTCATTCATCTGCAACCCGCCGTTGAAGCGGCGCTCGGTGAGGGAACGCTCGGCCACCCGCACCTGCTCGGCCAACTCCGGGTTCTCCCGAAGCTGCTCCTCGATGCGCTTGACCCCCTTGACCACCGTGGAATGATCCTTGCCCCCGAAACTGCGCCCGATCTCCGGAAAGCTGGCCCGGGTCAGCCGCCGGGCCAGGAACATGGCCACCTGCCGCGGCAGGCTGACGTCCCTGGTCTTGCGCGAACCCTTTAGGTCGGCCACCTTGATCCCGAACTGGGCCGCCACCGTGGCCAGCACGTCCTCGATGGACACCTGTCGCTCGCTCACCAAGGGCCCCACCACCCGCTGCACCAGATCCAGGGTGACCTCCACCCCCTGGAAGCTGCTGATGGCGATGACCCTGGTCAGATAGCCCTCCAGCACCCGCACGTTGGCCTCCGGCTGCCGGGCCAGGAAATGGGCCACCTTGCGCGGCAGCTCCAGCCCGCGCTCGGCCGCCTTGCGCTGCAGGATGGCCACCTTGGTCTCCTCGTCCGGCAGTTGCAGGTCGACCATCAGGCCCCACTCGAACCGGGTGCGCAGGCGCTTTTCCAGCCCAGGAATCTCCTTGGGCATCTTGTCGCTGGTCACCACGATCTGCTTGTTGGACTGGTACAGGGCGTTGAAGGTGTGGAAAAACTCCTCCTGGGTCCGCTCCCGGCCGGCCAGGAAATGGATGTCGTCCAAAAGCAGGCAGTCCACCCGCCGGTATTTTTCCTGGAACCGGGCCAGGCCGTCGAAACGGATGGCCTGGATCAGCTCGTTGCCGAAGCTCTCGGCCGAGCCGTAGTGGATCACCGCCCCCGGCTGGCGCTTGAGGATGTGGTTGCCCACCGCGGTCAGAAGATGGGTCTTGCCCAGTCCCGGCCCGCCGAAAATGAACAGCGGGTTGTACTGGCGGCCGGGCTGCTCGGCCACCGCCCGGCAGGCCGCCGCCGCCAGCTCGTTGCTCTTGCCCACCACGAAGGATTCGAAGTTGTACTGGGGATTGAGGTTGCTGACCTCCAGCGGCGCCACCGCCAGGCGGGGGGCCTCCACCACCCGCAACGCCGGCCGTTCGCCTTCCGCCTCGTCCCCGGCCGGCTCCTGGCCCACCTCCATGGAAAGCTCCAGCGGCTTGCCCACCGCCTGGGCCACCGCCTGGGCGATCGCCGTCCAATAACGCTCCTGGATCCAGGCGGCGAAAAACCGGTTGGGCGCCAGGAGCACCGCCCGGTCCGCCTCGACCCGCAGCCCCAACGGCTTGAGCCAGGCGTCATAATCCTTCTGGCCCACCGCCGCGCGCATCCGCTGGCTGACCTCAAGCCATATGTCCTTGTTTTCCAAGGCGTTACCCTCCTATAACCAAGATTGGGGCGTCAGGGTAAGGCTGAGCAACCGAGCTAAGCCGGCGCCCCCCGGCCAGGCCGGGGGATTGGGGTGGGCAGAGTGCCGGAGTCTAACTCGTTATCCATCGTACTTTTATCCTGTGAAAAGATCAAGGCGGTTTGGACGAATCCGGGCCGCCCAGGCTTCGCTTGACAGATCGCGCCGCATGCTCTAGGTTTTATTGTAGTAATTACTAAAAAGTTTTGGTGCACGGGCAGTTGGAGCGTCTGGGCCGGGTCCGGCGGCCCCCGGCGCCCCAGCCCAGGCCCCGGACGGGCCGACCCAAGCCAACCAAGGAGGAAGACTTGGCTTTCACGATCGCGGTCGCCGGCAAGGGCGGGGTGGGCAAGACCACGGTGGCGGGTTTGCTGGTGCGCTACCTGGTGGATAAAGGGCTCTCGCCGGTGCTGGCCGTGGACGCCGACGCCAACAGCAACCTCAACGAGGTGCTGGGGCTCACGGTGGAGGAAACCCTGGGCGAGGCCCGCGAGGGCATGAAGAAGGGCCAGAGCCAGGGCATGACCAAGAATCTTTTCATAGAGATGAAGGTCAACCAATGCCTGGTGGAAAGCCAGGGCTTCGACCTCATCGCCATGGGCCACCCGGAGGGCGCGGGCTGCTACTGCGCGGCCAACCACCTGCTCACCGAGTGCATGGACAAGCTGGCCGAGAACTACCGCTACCTGGTGGTGGACAACGAGGCCGGCCTGGAGCACATCAGCCGGGTGACCACCCAGCGCGCCGACCTGTTCATCCTGGTCAGCGACCCCAGCCAGCGCTCGCTCACCGCCGCCCAGCGCGCCGGCGAGCTGGCCCGCGACATGGGCATCGTCAAGGGCGAGAGCCACCTGATCCTCTCCATGGTCCGCGCCGAGCCCAGCGCCCTGCAGAGGCAGAACATCGCCCGCATGGGGCTCAACCTGGCCGGCTGGATACCCGACGACGCCGAGCTGGCCGCCTATGACCAGGGCGGCAAACCCACCAGCGCCCTGCCGGCGGACAACCCGGCCAAGGCCGCGGCCTACGCCATCTTCGACCGCCTGCTGGCCGGCCAACTGGGCGCGGCGGCCTGAGCCCGGGCCAATCCCTGGGCGCGGCGGCCGGCGGGCCGCCCAGGAAAAGCCAGCGAAAACATGGGCAAAGCCGGGGTTGTGCAACGGGAGCTTTTTTCTTGACAGGTGTGCGGGAATGTACTAGCGTGAACCCGCCTTTTCCAGACTAACTGAGGAAAAAAGCGATATTTTTTTGGTGCAGACAAGTTCCGTCGCGCACAAGGGGCGGCGGCGGATAAGCCTCGCCCGGCCGACGTTGCGGGAAAACCCCGGCCGGGTGGGCGTCTTTCCATTGGCGACCCCACCGGCCCGCTTGGGAGGCCGGACAAGAAAAAGTTATGGTTTCGGGGCCTTGTCGGCTCGATCCGCCCGCCGCTCCCCTGGGGCGCACGCGCGCGGTCCGCACCGGCAGGGTGCGTAGGTTTTCGGCTAACTTCACCACATTAGCAGCGGGAGGGAGTTGCGGTGGCCTTCGAAATTCCTAAAGTCTCTTACTCCGGCAAGATCATGGAGGTCGTCCTGGGCCAGGGCGGCAAGGCCCTGACCGTGGGCGGAGAGACGGCCTATCCCTTCCACACCTTCGAGGGCGTGATGCCTCACCGGCCGGTGCTGGCCATGGAGGTGTGGGACATGAAACCCGATGACTGGCCGGCGGCGTGCAGCCAGCCCTTCGCCGATGTCCTGGGCGATCCGGCCGCCTGGGCCAAGAAGTGCGTGGACGCCTACGGCGCCCAGGCCATCGTGCTCCAGCTCAAGTCCACCGACCCCAACGGCGAGGACGCCTCGCCCGCGGCCGCCAGCGCCACGGTGGGCAAGGTCCTGGCCGCCATCGACGTGCCCTTGATCGTCTGGGGCTCGGCCAACGGCAACAAGGACGCCGAGGTGCTCAAGAAGATCGCCGAGGATCACCAGGGCAAGAGCCTGTTGCTGGGCCCGGTGGAGGAATCCAACCACAAGGCCATCGGCGCCGCCGCCCTGGCCTACAAGCACTCCATCATCGCCTCCTCGCCCATCGACGTGAACCTGGCCAAGCAGCTCAACATCCTGCTGGGCAACCTGGGCGTGCCCCTGGACAAGATCGTCATCGACCCCACCACCGGCGGCCTGGGCTACGGCATGGAGTACTCCTACTCCGTGATGGAGCGCATCCGCATGGCGGCCCTGGTCCAGGAGGACGACAAGCTGGTGCTGCCCATGATCAACAACGTGGGCAACGAGGTCTGGAAGTCCAAGGAGGCCAAGCTCAGCGACGCCGAGGCCCCGGACCTGGGCGACAGCTCCATGCGCGGCGTGCTGATGGAGGCCACCGCGGCGGTCAGCTTCCTGCTGGCCGGCGGCGACATCATCATCTTGCGCCATCCCAAGAGCCTGGCCCTGGTCAAGGGCTTCATGGACAAGCTCCTGGCCCAGCGCGCCGCGGCCAAGGAAAAGGCCAAGGTCGACCGGCCCAAGGCCGCCCCGGTGGCCGGCGCGGCCAAACCCGCCGCGCCCAAGTCGGCCGCCCCCGCCGCGCCCAAGCCGGCCGCCCCGGCCGCA
>JBMORH010000051.1:0-4541 GCA_049322275.1 Thermodesulfobacteriota bacterium | reverse complement strand
GTAGTCGCGCATCGGCACGCTGCCCTGGGCGTAGCCGATGACCACGTCAACCTTGCCCTCGCTCAAGAGGCGCTTGGCCGCCTCCCGGATTCCCTGGGCAATAGCAGCGTTGTCCATCAGGCCACCTGGCCGATCTGCTTCATGAGGAAGCGCGACGGCCCCAGGGCCTTTACCGCGGCGGTGACCTCGGTCACCGTCTGCTGGAACTTGCTGGCCTCGGCCGAGCTGATCCAGGAGAAGTGCAGGCGCTGGGGCTCCAGGCCGGTGTACTCCAAGAGGTTCTTCAGAATGGTGAAGCGCCGGCGGGCGAAGAGGTTGCCAGCAATATAGTGGCAGTCGCCCGGATGGCAACCGGAGACCCAGACCCCGTCCGCGCCCTGACGGAAAGCGGCCAGGATGAAGTTGGGGTTCATGCGCCCGGTGCAGGGGATGCGGATGGCGCGGATGTTGGGCGGATACTGGAGCCGGCTCACGCCGGCCAGGTCCGCACCGCCATAGGTGCACCAGTTGCAGAAGAAGGCCGCGATGCGCGGCTCGAAGCTGTCGTCATTGGTCATCACTTCAACTCCATATCCGATGGTCCGGGCCGGTTGGCTCAGCCCTCAAGCATCGCGGTGATCTGGGCCAACACGTCCTGGTTGCTGAATCCGCGCAGGTTGGGCGCGGCCGAGCGGCACGAGGCCACGCAGGTGCCGCAGCCTTTGCACAGCGCCGCGTTTACCACGGCCAGGCCGTTATCGTCGGCGCTGATGGCGTTGTAGGGACAGACCTCCCAGCACACGCCGCAGCCCACGCATTTCTTTTGGTCGATCCAGGCCACCGTGCCGGGCAGGTACATCTCCTGGCGCGAGAGCACCGTCACCGCGCGGGCCACCGCGGCTAAAGCCTGGGCCACGGCCTCCTCGATGGGCTTGGGATAATGGGCCAGGCCGGCCATGAACACGCCGTCGGTGGCGAAATCCACCGGCCTGAGCTTCACGTGGGCCTCCAGCAGCCAGCCGTCCTGGTCCAGCGGGATCTTGAACATCTGGGCCAGGCTTTCGTCCTTGTGGCTGACGATGGCGCTGGCCAGGCAGAGCAGGTCGGCCTCGATTTGCACCGGCCGGCCCAGGATGGGGTCCATGGTCTGGACCAGCACCCGCTCGCCATCGGAGGTGACGGTGGGTTTCTTGTCCAGGTCGTAGCGCACGAAGAGCACGCCCTGGGCGCGGGCCTTCTTGTAGAGCAGCTCGCGCTCGCCAAAGGTGCGCATGTCGCGATAGAGGATCACCACCCGGGCGGCCGGGTTGTGCTCCTTTAGCCACAGGGCGCTCTCCACCGAGTGGGTGCAGCAGACCTTGGAGCAGTAGGGGCGCTGGGGCTCCCGGCTGCCCACGCACTGGATGAAGACCGCGCTGTTGATCTTCTTGGCGTCCAGCTCGCCGGCCATGATGGCCGCGTCCAGCTCCAGGTGGGTCTTCACCGCCGGGTGCTGGCCGTAGAGGTACTCGCTGGGCTTGTATTCGGCCGCGCCGGTGGCGATGATGGTCACGCCGTGCTCGATGACCTCTGCCCCGGCGTCGGTGTTGAGCGTGGTCTTGAAGTTGCCCACGAAGCCGGTCACCTCGGCGATGGTCGCGCCCAGGTGCACGGTCAGCTCTGGCTGGGCCTCGATCTGGGCGTTCAGGTCGGCCAGGTAGTCGGCCACCGGCTCGCCCTTGGCCGTGGCCCGGATCAAACGTGCGTTGCCGCCCAGGGCGTTGTCCCGCTCCACCAGGTGGGTGGGATAGCCCTGCTTGGCCAGCTCCAAGGCCGCGTTCATGCCGGCGATGCCGCCGCCGATGACCAGGGCGCTGGGACGGATGGAGAGCTTGGCCTCGCTCAAGGGCTCCAGCAGGCTGGCCTTGGCCACGGCCATGCGCACCTGGTCCTTGGCCCGCAGGGTGGCCTTCTCCGGTTCGTGGGCGTGGACCCAGGAGCCCTGGTTGCGGATGTTGGCCAGGTCGAAGAGGTACTTGTTCAGGCCGGCCGCCTTCAGGGTCTCCTGGAACAGGGGCTCGTGGGTGCGCGGCGAGCAGGCCGCCACCACGATGCGGTTCAGGCCCTGCTCGCGGATCACCTGGGCCATCTTGTCCTGGGTGTCCTGGGAGCAGGTGAACAGGTTGTTCTCCACATAGGCCACGTTGGGCAGGCCGGCGGCGTAGTCCATCACCGCCTTGACGTCCACCACCCCGGCGATGTTGATGCCGCAGGAGCAGACGAACACGCCCACCCGGGGCGAGTCGCCCTTGACCGGGCGCTCGGGGACCACCGGCGGGGTGGTCACCTGGCTGCCGCGCACTCTCGCCAGGCCGCCGCCGGCGGCGCAGGCCGCGGCCGAGGCCTCCATGACTGAGAGCGGGATGTCCTTGGGGCCGGCCAGGGCGCCGCAGACATAGATGCCCGGCCGGCTGGAGGCCACCGGCGTGAACGAGCCGGTGGCCACGAAGCCGGTCTGGCCCAAATCGAGGCCCAGGCGGCCGCAGAGCGCGGCGGTGTCCGGGTTCATCTCCAGGCCCTGGGAGAGCACCACCAGGTCGAACTCTTCGCTGGAGATCTCGCCTTGCTCGTTGACGTACTCCAAGAGCAGGTTCTGGCCTGGCCGCTGGCTGATGGAGTGGATGCGGCTGCGGATGAAGCGCACGCCCTTGTCCTGGGCGTCCATGTAGGTGCGCTCGAAGTCCTTGCCAAAGGTGCGCATGTCCATGAAGAAGATGGCCGTGTCCAGCCCGTGGTGGCTGTGCTCCTTGGCGATGACCGCCTCCTTGATGGCGTACATGCAGCAGACCGCCGAACAGTAGGCGTGGTCGCAGGTGTTGATGTCGCGGGAGCCCACGCACTGCAACCAGGCGATCTTTTTGGGCTCCTTTTCGTCGCCCGGCCGCACCAGGTGGCCCATCCAGGGCCCGCTGGCGCTCAGGATGCGCTCGAACTCCAGCGCGGTGATGACGTTGGGATAGTTGGCGTAGGCGTATTGGGAGTAGGGGGTGGGGTCGTAGGGCCTGAAGCCGGCGGCAATGATCACCGCGCCCACGCGCAACTCCAACTCGCGGTCCTGCTGGGTGAAATCCACCGCGCCCGCCGGGCAGACCTTTTCGCAGACCCGGCACTTGCCCTTCTGGAAATAGAGGCAGTTGTCCTTGTCGATGGCGTACTTGAGCGGCACGGCCTGGGGGTATTTGACGTGAGCCGCATGGCGCTTGTTCAGGCCGCGGTTGAACTCGTCGGCCACCTTTTTGGGGCACTTGCCCGCGCAGGCCCCGCAGGCGATGCACTTGTTCATGTCCACGTAGCGGGCCTTCTGCACCAGCCTGGCCCGGAAATCGCCGGCCTGGCCCTCAACCGTCTGCAACTCGGCCAGGGTGATCAGCTCGATGTTGGGGTGGCGTCCCGCCTCCACCAGCTTGGGGGAGAGGATGCACATGGAGCAGTCGTTGGTGGGGAAGGTCTTGTCCAGTTGGGACATCACCCCGCCGATGGCCGAGGTCTTCTCCACCAGATATACGTAATAACCGGAATCGGCCAGATCCAGCGACGCCTGGATGGCGGCGATGCCTCCGCCCACCACCATCACCGCGCCCACGGGCTTGCCAGCCTCAATGTTGGCCATGGCTTGCGCTCCTGTTCAGCTTACTGCCCCAGGTCCCGGCCCTCAGGCCGCGGCGCTGGCGTTTACCCGGCCAAAGAGGGGGCCCAGGGCCTGGATGCGCGCGGTGAAATCGCGGCAGGTCTGGGCGAACTGGGGCCCCATGGCCGATGAGTTGTAGAACATCTCCAGCCGCTCGGGCGCGATGCCCAGTTGCTGGAGGATGGTTTTGGCGTAGGCCACCCGGCGGGTGGCCTTGAAGTTGCCGGTGCGGTAGTGGCAGTCGTCCAGCAGGCAGCCGGAGAGGAACACGCCGTCGGCGCCGTCCTCAAAGGGTTTGAGCAGGTGCAGGATGTCCACCCGGCCGGTGCAGGGCACCCGCAGGATGCGGATGCTGGCCGGGTATTGCAGGCGCATGGCCCCGGCCAGGTCGGCCGCGGCATATGAGCACCACTGGCAGCAGATGGCCAGGATCTTGGGTTCGAACTCCGCGGACATGATTATCCTCCCGGTGGGGGGTGGAGGGCGGCTCGGACGCCACGGCCCGATGATGGAGTTCTACCCGGAAGGTTCGGGGCAAGGTCGGAACGGTCGGTTGCAGACTGGGAAGAATGCAGGCAATGGCTCCAGCTGTCCCGCCTAACCCACCCGGGCGGTTTCCGCAGCGGTAACTCAGGTGAAGCCGAAGAAAAATCGCATGCAAAGCACCTTCGCTGGTTTGGAATGGTGCTGCAATTAAATTCTATAATGATAAAGCAGTCAAATAGGTAATTGCAATTTTCCGATGGGCATATGATGTGCAGACGCCAATTAGAACTTATCCGTAAATAAGTTGACTTTTAATCGGCACTTCCCTAAGGTGGAGTGGGAGGTGCGCCATGGCCAAAGTTCGCTCGTGGGAAGTCTCTGATGAGTTTTGGTTTCGAGTTCAATCACT
>JBMORH010000050.1:0-4624 GCA_049322275.1 Thermodesulfobacteriota bacterium | reverse complement strand
GGCGGCAGCAAGAGGTTCTGGTGCGAGGCCGCGCCTGACAACCAGCCTGGGTGCGGGGTCAAAGGCCCTGCCAAGACCTCTTGCGCCTGCGGCGCCCAGACGGCTTGCGCCGTCTGGGCCACCCGGAAAGAGCTGGGGCGCGGCCGTGGACGCTTTCCTTCCTGCTCCCCCTCTTGGGTGGCCCGGACAATTCATTGTCCGGGCTGGGCGGCAGCAAGAGGTTCTGGTGCGAGGCCGCGCCTGACAACCAGCCTGGGTGCGGGGTCAAAGGCCCTGCCAAGACCTCTTGCGCCTGCGGCGCCCAGACGGCTTGCGCCGTCTGGGCCACCCGGAGACAGAACCGGGCCGTGGCCGTGGGCTCTTTCCTTCATGCTCCCCGTCTGGGGCCACCCGGAGGGAAAGCGGCCGGCTCCTTTGCCGGTTCATTCCCCGCCAGGCCAACCCAGCCTAGATTAGAATGGCCGGCCGGCGCAAGCGAACCCAAAGGCCCTCCCGGCCTTGCCCCCGGCCCACGGGCTTGCTATGATCTAGGCTTCACGAAAACGCCTCAATCTGGCGGACGCAAACTATGCCCCAACGGCTGGAAATAGGGCTTCGGCCCGAACTCAACGACCCCGCCGGGCGCGGCCTGATGAACAAGGCGCGGGCCTACCTGGGCCTGAACCTGGAGGCCGCCCGCGTGCTCAGGGTGCTCACCTTCGACACCCGGCTGAGCACGGCCGAGCTGGAGCGGGTGCGCGGGAGCATCTTCACCAACCCGGTCACCGAGGTGAGCTCCTTCCTGCCCCTGGCCGACGAGGCGCTGCCGGACTTCGACTGGGCGCTCTGGGTGGGCTATCGCCCCGGCGTGCGCGACAACGAGGGCGCGACGGCCTTGGAGGCCATGGCCGA
Source organism: Thermodesulfobacteriota bacterium (assembly GCA_049322275.1). Lineage (GTDB taxonomy): Bacteria > Desulfobacterota > Desulfarculia > Desulfarculales > Desulfarculaceae > JACRDC01. The sequence continues at coordinate 3,733 of JBMORH010000050.1, read as the reverse complement.
CGTGCTGGGCCGGGGGTTTGGCCCGGACGAGGCGGTCTACTCCTCGCGCCTCTACCTGGTGCGAGCTCCCCGGCTGGCCAAGGAGCAGGCCCTGGCCGTCTGCTCCGAGCTGTTGGCCAACCCCATCATCCAGACCTGGCGGGTTTTCCCCCGCGCCTGCTGGGACCGCCAGACCGGGGTGGGCGTGGTGCTGCCCAGGGTGGAGCTCAAGCACACCCCCAGCGTGGCGGTGTTGCCGGTGCCCAGCGACGACGCCCTGCTGACGCTTTCTGAGGCGCGGCATTTGTTCCTGAACCCGGCCGACGTGCCGGTGATCCGGGCCTATTTCAGCGACCCGGCCGTGCGCGCCGCCCGGGCGGCGGTGGGGCTCAGCGATCCCACCGACGTGGAGCTGGAATACGTCAGCCAGGCCCGCAGCGACCACTGCAACCACAACACCTTCAACGGCCGTTTCCATTACCGCGACCTGGCCAGCGGCGAGACGGTGGAGGTGGACAACCTGTTCCGCACCTGCATCAAGGAGCCGACCCTGGCCCTGGCGGGGGACCGGCCCTGGGTGGTGAGCGTGCTGTGGGACAACGCCGGCGTGGCCCGGCTGGACGAGGCGCACAACTACGTCATCACCGCCGAGACCCACAACAGCCCCAGCAACATGGAGGCCTACGGCGGGGCCATCACCGGCATCGTGGGCGTCTACCGCGACCCCATGGGCACGGGCCTGGGCTCCAAGCTGGTGGCCGGCATGTGGGGCTTCTGCGTGGGTCCGCGCGACTACGCCGGCGAGCTCAAGCCGGTGCTGCACCCCCGGCGGCTGTTGGACGGCATCGTGGAGGGCGTGCGCGACGGCGGCAACAAAAGCGGCATCCCCACCGCGTTGGGGCTTCTTAATTTCGACGAGCGCTACATCGGCAAGTGCCTGGTCTTCGTGGGGGCCATCGGCGTGATGCCGGCCACGGTGGCGGGCCAGCCCAGCCACGAGAAAAAGACCAGCCCCGGCGAGCTGGTCTTCATGTGCGGCGGCCGGGTGGGGGCCGACGGCATCCACGGCGTCACTGCAAGTAGCGCCGGCTACAGCGAAAACACCCCGGCCGGCCACGTGCAGATCGGCGACCCCTACACCCAGAAGAAGATGATGGACTTCCTCTTGGAGGCCCGCGACGCCGGCCTGATCCCCTACATCACCGACAACGGCGGCGGCGGGCTATCCAGCAGCGTGGGCGAGAGCGCGCGCCTGAGCCCTGGGGCCGAGGTGGACCTGCAGAAGGTGCCGCTCAAGTACGCCGGCCTGGACCCCTGGCAGATCTGGGTCAGCGAGAGCCAGGAGCGCATGACCGTGGCCGTGCGGCCCACTGACGCCGCGGCCTTCCTGGCCTTGGCCGACAAGCACGGGGTGGAGGCCACCGCCATCGGCCGCTACACCGGCGACGGCAAGCTCAAGCTGACCTGGGGCGATCAGGTCTGCGCCTACGTCGACGTGGAGTTTCTGGAGAAAGGCTTCCCCCAGTGGGAGTTCGCGGCCGACTGGCTCCCGCCCGAACACCGCGGCCTGGCCGAGCCGGTCATCGGCCCGCCCCCCGACTGCTCCGGCCTGCTGCTGGATCTGTTGGACAGCCCCAACCTGTGCAGCCGGGCCTGGATCAACCGCCAGTACGACCACGAGGTGCAGGGCGCCAGCGTCATCAAGCCCTTCGTGGGGCGCGGGCGCGACATCCCGGCCGAGGCGGCGGTGATCCTGCCGGTGATCGAGGGCCGGGCCGGGCTGGCCATGGCCCAGGTGCTGCTGACCGAATACGGCGACATCGACACCTACCACATGGTCACCGCCAGCGTGGAGGAGGGCCTGCGCCGGGTGACGGCGGTGGGCGGCGACCCGGACCAGGTGGGCGGGGTGGATAACTTCTGCTGGCCCTCCATCCAATACGACCCCCGCGAGAACCCCGACGGCCGCTACAAGGCCGCGCAACTGGTGCGGGCCTGCTGGGCCTTGAAGTACGCCTGCCTGGCCCTGGGCATTCCGCTCTTGTCCGGCAAGGACTCCATGTACGTGGACGGCAAGCTGAAATCCCGCCACGGCCTCACTCGCCGGGTCAGCGGCCCGCCCACCATGATGTTCACCGCCACCGCGCCGGTGCCCCGCCTGGAGCGGGCGCAGACCCTGGAGCCCAAAGTGGCCGGCGACGCGGTCTACGTGCTGGGCCGGACCCAGGACGAGCTGGGCGGCTCGGCCCTGTACGGCCTTTTTGGCGAAACCGGGCTCAACGTGCCCGTGACTGATTTCGAGCAATCGCTCAAGCTTTGCCGGGCCGTGAGCCGGGGCCTGGACGCCGGGCTTCTGGCCAGCGTCTGCGTGGTCAGCCGGGGCGGCCTGGCCCATGCCTTTGCCCGCATGGTCATGGCCGCCGGCCTGGGTCTGGAGCTGGACCTCAGCGGCCTGGCTGGAGCCAACGGCCTTAACTCGCTGCAAAAGCTGTTCAGCGAGTCCACCGGCCGCCTGGTGGTGAGCCTGGACCCGGCCCGCGCGCAAGAGTTCGAGCAAATGCTGGATGGCGTCGCCTGGGCGCGGGTGGGCCAGGTGGTCCGCGCCAAGCGCCTGGCCGTGGCCGACCAGGGCCGGACGGTGGTCGACCTGGGCCTGACCGACATGCGCCGGGCCTTCAACCGGCGGTTCGGGAGGCTGATCTAAGGCGGGTTGGCCCAAACCTGGGCCGCGCCCAGATGGAAACGGGAGATTGCTTCGTCGCTACGCTCCTCGCAATGACACTTAGAATCACTGACAGCCCCCTGGCGGGAGCCCGCCCATGACGGTTAGAGCCCTGGTCCTGGCCGGATTCGGCCTCAACTGCGATTTCGAGACCGCCCACGCCCTGGGCCTGGCCGGGGCCGAGGCCCGGCGGGTGCACATCAGCGACCTGACCGGCACCGCCCAGCGACCGGCCACGGAAACCCTGGACGATTACCATATTTTGGTCTTCGACGGCGGCTTCTCCTGGGCCGACGACCACGGGGCCGGGGTGCTCCTGGCCACCCGTTTGGGCAACCACCTGGGCGGGCAGATCCGGGATTTCCTGGCGCGCGGCGGGCTGGTGATCGGCATCTGCAACGGCTTCCAGGCCTTGGTGAACCTGGGTCTGCTGCCCCTGCTGGACGGCGCCTGGGAGCGCTCCGTGGCGCTCATCAACAACGATTGCGGCAACTTCCAGGACCGGTGGGTGAGCCTGGCCGCCGAACCCGCCAGCCGCTGCCTGTTCACCAGGGGCATCAAGCGCCTGGACCTGCCCATCCGCCACGGCGAGGGCAAGTTCGTGGCCAGCCCGGCGGTGCTGGCGCGCCTGGAGGCTTTGGGCATGGTGGCCCTGCGCTACGCCACCCCGGCCGGCCGCCCGGCCGGGGGGCGCTGGCCCGATAATCCCAACGGCAGCGTGGGCGACATCGCCGGCATCTGCGACCCCAGCGGCCGGGTCTTCGGCCTGATGCCCCACCCGGAGGGCTTCTACCGCCAAAGCCAGCACCCGGACTGGACGCTCAAGCGGGAAAAGGCCCGCCGCCGGGGCCGCGAGCTGGACCCCTTCGCGGCCGGGGCGGGCATGGCCATCTTCAACACCGCCGGGGCCGCGGCGCGGGGGGTATAGGCATGGCCGAACGGGAACTCAGCCTGGGCGAGCTTCAGGAGGGCCAGAGCTTCGAGGCGGTCTTCCTCCTGGCCAAGAAGCAGATGATGACCACCAAGGCCGGC
>JBMORH010000049.1:0-4651 GCA_049322275.1 Thermodesulfobacteriota bacterium | reverse complement strand
GATCCCAGAAGCTCCAGGCGGGGGCGGCGGGGGCGGCGGCTCCGGCCGCTCGCCGCGCGGGCGGCCGCGCCCGCGGCCGTGGTCCGGGCCGGAGTCGGCGGGGCGGGCCTTCTGGGCGGCCAGGAAGGCCTCGCCGGCGGCGGCCAGCTCGTCGGGGCCGCAGGTCAGCTCCTTGCCGTCGGGCATCAGCACCGTGACCTTGTTCTCCAACACGTTTTGCCGCAGAACCTTGACCTCCACCTCCGGGGCGATGACCACCTTCTTGCCCACCTTGGGCAGGCCCTTCTTGAGCGCCAGGTAGGTCTGGTACTCGTAGGTGAGGCAGCACATCAGCCGGCCGCAGAGCCCGCTGATCTTGGTGGGGTTGAGCGAGAGGTTCTGCTCCTTGGCCATCTTGACGCTGACCGGCTCGAAGTCCTTGAGGAAGGTGGCGCAGCACAGCTCGCGGCCGCAGGAGCCCAGCCCGCCCAGGAGCTTGGCCTCGTGGCGCACCCCGATCTGGCGGAGCTCGACCCGCGCCCGGAAGCGGGCCACCAGGTCGCGCACCAGCTCGCGGAAATCCAGGCGGCCCTCGGCGGTGAAGTAGAAGACCATCTTGGAGCGGTCGAAGAAGACCTCGACCTTGACCAGGTTCATGTCCAGCTTGCGGGCGGCGATGCGCTCCTGGCAGAAGACGTAGGCCTCCCGCTCCAACTGGTCGTTCTGGCGCTGTTGCTCGCGGTCCTCCTCGGTGGCCATGCGGAAGACCTGCTTGAGCTCCTGGTCCTGGGGCCTAAGCTGCACCTCCACCTGGGGCAAAGGCCCGCGCACCACCTCGCCCAGGGCCAGGCCCTGCTCGGTCTCCACGATGACGTGGTCGCCGGGGTTGACCACGAAGGCGCCGGAATCGAAGTCATACACCTTGCAGCCGCGCTGGAAGCGCACGCCGACTACCTTGCCCATGCTGTCTCCACGGCTCTGGCCGGTTTTCGCTGGCTTTTGGAGCGGCGCGCGCGCCGCCCGGCGGGGGCGGGCCAGAGGCAACCCCTGGACGAGGCTATTATTACCGTTTTTAGCTAGTGTTTGCCAGCTTGTTGACCGGCGGCGGGGCTCACCCGGCCCGGCGCAGCTCCTGCAAGAGCACGGTCACGGCCAGCTCCGGGGCGGCGTTGGCCAGTATCTGGCCCTGGGCCTGGCGGACGAGATCGAAGCCCCGGCTGGCCTGGGCCAGGTCCGGGCCGGGGCCGGCCACCAGGGCGGGGGGCAGGAAGGCGGCGGCGGGGCGGCCGGCGGCCAGGGCGGCGCGGTCGCGCAGGTAGAGGGCCAGCAGATCCAGCAGCTCCACCAGGCCCTGGCGGTCCAGGCGCTCGCCGCCCCGGAAGGGGGCCACCAGCTCCTCGGCCATGGCCCAGTCGGCCAGGGCCTCGCCGGCCCCGGCCAGGTGCGCGAGCAGCCGGTGCAGGGTCGCGGCCAGGCGCTCCTGGTCCAGCTCCAGGGCGCGGCCCAGGGAGCCGCCGGAGAGGGCGGCCTTCATGCCCGCCGCCTCCGGGGTCAGCCCCCGGCGGATCAGCTCGGCCGCGATCAGCTCCTCGGCCAGGGGCAGGAAGTTCACCCGCCGGCAGCGGCTGACGATGGTGGGCAAAAGCTCGGCCGGGTCCTGGACGGTCAGCACCAGCAGATTGCCCGGCGGCGGCTCCTCCAGGGTCTTCAAGAGGGCGTTGGCGCTGCTGGGGTTCATCTGGCCGGCGGAGCGGATGAGCACCAGCCTATAGCCCCCGCCATAGGGCGCGAAGGAGAGCGCCCGGATCATCTCGCGCACCTCCTCCACCCTGATCTGGGCCGAGGCCTGGTCGTTGGGCGGGGCCAGGACGATCAGATCCTCGTGCTGGCCGGCGGCGGCCTTGCGGCAGGAGGCGCACTGGCCGCAGGGGGCGTTGGGCGGGTCGGCGCAGTTCAGGGCCCTGAACAGGGCCAGGGCGGCGCTGCCCCGGCCGCAGCCCAAGGGCCCCACGAAGACATAGGCGTGGGCCAGGCGGTGGTTGGCCGCCTCGGCCAGGAGCTGGGCCTGGGCCCGCTCCTGGCCCAGCAGGCCCTCAAGCCGCATGGCCGGCCTCCCGCCAGGCCCGGACCACCGGCTCCACGCTGGACCAGATGGCCGCGGCCACCGCCTCGGCCGGGCCGGAGGCGTCCACCAGCCTGATGCGCTGGGGCTCGGCCGCGGCCTGGTCCAGGAAGCCCTGGCGGATGCGGCGGTGGAAATCAAGGCTCTCGGCCTCCAGGCGGTCCGGGGCCAGGCCCAGGCTGCCCTGGCGTTTGAGCACGCGCTCCAGCCCCACGGCCGGGTCCAGGTCCAGCACGATGGTCAGGTCCGGCCAGACCTCCCCGCAGACCCAGCGGTTGAGCTCGCGCACCTTCTCCCAGCCCAGGCCGCGCACCCGGCCCTGGTAGACCTCGCTGGAGTCGGCGAAGCGGTCGCAGACCAGCGCGACGCCTTGTTCGAGCAAGGGCTTCAACTCGCGCTCCACGTGCTGGGCGCGGTCGGCCAGGTAGAGCATCAGCTCGGTGAGCGGCGAGGGGGCCTCGCCGCCCAGCTCGATGAGCAGGGCGCGGATCTCCACCCCCAGGGGGGTGGCCCCCGGCTCGCGGGTGGACAGGGCGCGCACCCCGGCCGCGCGCAGGCGCCCCAGCAGCAGGGCCTGCTGGGTGGACTTGCCCGCGCCCTCGCCGCCCTCCAGGGTTATGAACAGCCCTTGCCGGCTCATGGCTCGCGGAAGGGGGAGACGATGAACTTGGCGGCTTCGCTGGCGGGCGGACTGCACAGGAACAAATAGTAATGCCTTTGGATTTCCAGCGGCAGCAGGTTGTCGTAGTCGTAGTCGTAGGCCAGGCGGATGAAGGCGCCAAAGTCCTGCGGCTCGGCCAGCAACAGGTAGCACCAGTCCTGGACCCGCATGTCCGGGAAAAGCTGCACCGCCACGAAGCGTTTGGCCAGGTAGGGGTTGTTGGCGATGAAGCTGGCCGCATCCACGAGGCCCTGGGGGGCGCGCTCGGCCAGTTCGCGCTGCGCGCCCAGGTGGTTGAGGCAGGCGAAAAAGGTGATGCCGCCCAAGGGTTCGGCCATCACCAGGGCCTGGTCGTCCGCCTGGGCCAGGCTGGCCAGCCAGGGGTGGATGTCGCCCATGAAGGCGCGCCACTCGGCCACCTGCCGGTCCAGGCGGGCCTGGACGGCCGGGCTGGGGTTGATCAGCAACTCCGGGGCGATGAAGCCGGCGTCCTGGCCGTCGCCGGCCGGGTCCAGGTGCAGCACCCCGCTCAGCTCCAGCCGGGGCTTGAGATCGGTGAACAGCGACCTGGCCGGCATGGCGTTTTCGGCCAGGACTCCCCGCCCGGCCAAGGCCCGCTCCACCGGGGCCAGGTCCAGGGCCGCGTCATGCTGCAAGAACACCTTGATGGCCATGCGGTCGAACCTCCGCGCGGATAAGCGCCCGGAATCAGAACAGGGTGGGCGCGTCGAAACCGAGCTTCTTCTGTTGGCCGGCCTCCCCGGCCGTGGCCGGGGGCTCGTCCCAGGGCGTGGGGCCGGTGTAGACGTGTCGTTCGAGCAAACGATGGAAGTTGCTCCAGTTGCCCTCGCCGTTGGCCTCGCGCGCGGCCCGGAACATGAACAGCTTGGCGTCCAGGTCGTCGATCAGGTGCAGGGCCATGGCTTCGGGCAGCTTGGGCTTCTGGGGGCTGCCGAACTCCTCGAAGCCATGGTGGCTGACCACCAGATGGCGCAGGTGGCCGGCCAGGCCGGCCGGAAAATTCTTCAGCCTGGCCAGGCGGTTGTCCACCAGGCGCACCCCCAGGATCACGTGGCCTTCCAGGCGGCCGGCGTCGGTGTAGTCCAGGGGCGGGCCGATGGTCAGCTCCTCCACCTTGCCGACGTCGTGCAACAGCGCCCCGGCCAGGAGCAGGTCGCGCTCCAGGTGGCGATAGTGGCTGGCCATGGCCAGGGCGGCCTCGCCCACGCTGACGGTGTGTTCGAGCAAGCCGTGCAAGTAGGCGTGGTGGGCGGCCTTGGCGGCCGGGGCGCGCTCGAATTCGCGGCGGAAGTCGGGGTCGTCGAAAAACGCGCGCAGCAAACGCTGGAGGTGCTTGTTCTGCACCGCCTGCTTGAGCGCGCCCAGGCAACCCCAGAGCTCACCGGGGTCGATGGGGCTTTTGGGCAGGAACCGGGCTGGGTCCACGCCCGGCTCCGGGGCGGCGCTGGTGAGCACCAGTTGCATCTGCCCCTGATAGGCCTGCACCCGCCCGGCCACCCGCACCGCCTGGCCCACGCACAGGGGGGCCAGGAGCTCGCCGGCCTGGTCCCAGAGCTTGGCCTCCACCTCGCCGGAGGCGTCGGCCAGGCGCAGCGCGCCATAGGGCTTGCCGGCCTTGGTGGTCATCATCTGCTTCTTGGCCAGGAGGAAGACCGCCTCGAAGCTCTGGCCCTCCTGAAGCTCGCCCAGGCTGAGTTCCCGTTCGGCCATGCCTATACCCCCCGCGCCGCGGCCACGGCGTTGTTGAAGATGGCCATGCCCGCCCCGGCCGCGAAGGGGTCCAGCTCGCGGCCCCGGCGGCGGGCCTTTTCCCGCTTGAGCGTCCAGTCCGGGTGCTGGCTTTGGCGGTAGAAGCCCTCCGGGTGGGG
>JBMORH010000048.1:0-5126 GCA_049322275.1 Thermodesulfobacteriota bacterium | reverse complement strand
CGCCGCCTCGGCCTTGCCCTCTTGGATGAAGCCGATCGCCGCATTGATCAGGACCACGCCGAGGATCACCGCGCTGTCCACCCAATGCCCCATCGCTGCGGTGATGACGGCCGCGCCCAGCAGCACATAGATCAGGACATTGTGGAACTGCAGCAAAAAGCGCACGAGCGGGCCGCGCTTCTTGGCCGGCGGCAACACATTGCGGCCATGGCGCCGCAGGCGTTCGGCCGCTTCCGCTGCGGACAGGCCCTCACGCCGGCTGGCCAGCGCCAGCAGGGCCTCCTCGGTCGAACGGGCATGCCAATCGGTCACGGGGAGCTGCTCATCGGGCATGGCTGGACTCCTAGTCATCGGTTGCGGGTCGACAAAGCGGGCTTTTCATACGAGACCATCCTTTCTGCCGGATGTTCCAGCCGGGCAACCCGACAGGAAGGTCCGGTTTGGGCCTGACTACAATACCAGGGTGGTCTGTCACGGCGCGACCACAGGAAAAAAACACATGAACCAAACGGAAGGAGACGTGCCATGAACAAATCGCTGCTGACGCTGGCCATCGCGGCCACCCTGTCCACGCCGGTCAGTGCCGCCAAACCGGTCTGGCCCGACGTGGTGGTGCACCTGCACGGTGCCGGTCAGGCCTTCATCGTCGACACCAGGACCGACACGGTGACGGCCACCCTGGACACCTGCAAGGGCGGCACCCTGGGCGCCATCACGCCGGATGCCAAGAAGGTCTATGTGAGCTGTGCCGGCGAAGGCCAGAAGGAGATGGTGGTCATCGATCTGGCGGGCAAGTCGGTCGCCAGGCGCATCGAGACCGGCAACCGGCCCAAGCACGGCATCGTCAGCCCCGACGGCAAGTGGGTGGGCATCAACCACTGGGGCCTGGATGGCGGCAAACTGCGGCATAGCTTCCTGAGCACTGCGGATGACGGCATCGTCAAGGTCATCGACCTGGAAGTGGCCGGAACGCCCAAGGGCGTGACCTCCATGCACAACGCCTGGAGTCCCGACTCGCGCCTGTTCTTCGCCGTGGACCGGGTGGACAACCGCCTGGTGGTGATCGACACCAGGAACTGGAGCGTGAAGACCCACGCCGTGCCCAGCGCGCCGCACTACCCGGTCCCCAGTCCCGACGGCAAGGAGCTTTGGCTGGTGCACGAGGGCAATGACAGCGTCAAGCCCGGCATCATCGTCTACGACCTCAGCAAACCCGACCTGCCCATCGTCGCGCAGATGGACATGCCGCTCATCGGCGAGGAGGTGGTGGAGGCCCATCACGGCAACTTCAGCCAGGACGGCAAGCTGTTCATGGCCCTGAACCGCGGTCCCGGCAAGGACAGCCGCGGGCGCGAGGTGGCCTTCTTCGACGCCAAAAGCAAGCAGCTCACGCACCGGCTCACCACCGCCAGCAACGGCATCGGCCACACCTACAACACCCCGGACGGCAGGCACGCGGTGGTGACCAACTACGGCAACAACGTCATCACCGTCATCGACCTCAAGAACCTCAAGACGGTCAAGGACCTGAAGATCGGCGCCGGGCGCATGGGCCACGTGGCCTTCACCAAGGACGGCCGCGCGGGCTACGTGTCCAACGAGAAGGACGGCAACCTCTACAAGCTGGACATGAAGACGCTCGCCGTGGCGAAGACCATCCAGACCGGCAACAAGCCCGGCGGCGGTCAGGTGCTCAACGTCTGGACCAACGTGTTCGAGGAACTGCCACGCTGAGCGGCAGGGCCAGGCTGGCAGTGAGGCTGAGGGCGGTCACTGCAGGTATTCGCGCTCAGCGATCAGCTTGGCCCAGGCCAGCGGGCTCCAATCGGCCTCGGCAAACAGTCCGGCGACCAGCACGGCGAGCGCGGTGAACAGCGGCGGCATCAGCAGCAGCCAGCCGGTCTCGCGCCAGCCGCGCGCGGGGATGTGCTCGGCCGGCCAGCCGGCCGGTTGCGGCCGGAACCACAGGCGGTAGAGGATGGGCAGGAAATAGGCGGCATTGAGCAGGCTGGAGGTCCACAACACGGCCACCACCCAGCTCATGTCGGCGGCCAGGGCGCCTTCGCCCAGATACCACTTGCTCACGTAACCGGCCGTGGGGGCCACCCCGATCATGCCGAAGGCCGCCACGCTGAAGGCCACGGAGGTCAGCGGCATGCGCCGGCCTGCGCCGTTCAGCTCGCTCACCTTGTGCACCCCCAGGGTCTCGGCATAGTTGCCGGCACAGAAGAACAGGGTGATCTTCATGATGCCCTGGTGCACCAGGTGCACCAGGCCGCCGATGGTGCCGATCGGGCCGAACAGGGCCACCCCCAGCGCGATGTAGGAGACCTGGCTCACCGTGGAATAGGCCAGGCGTTTCTTCAGGTCGTCCTGGAACAGGGCGCGCCAGGAACCCCAGACGATGGTGATCGCCGCCGCCACCGCCAGGGGTGTGAGCAGCTCGAGCGACTGGGCGAATTCGACGCCGTAGACCTCGTAGACGATGCGCACGATGCCGAAGGCGCCGGCCTTCACCACCGCCACCGCGTGCAGCAGGGCCGATACCGGCGCCGGCGCCACCATGGCCTGGGGCAGCCAGCCGTGCAGCGGCACCAGGGCCGCCTTGACGCCGACGCCGGCGATCAGCAGCAGAAAGGCGAACTGCAACTGCCCGGCCGCCCTTGGCGGCAGGGCGGCGAGGTAGCCGCCGTGGGCGAAATCCGCCGTCCCCGCCAGGGCATGCAGCCAGACGATGCCGGTCAGGAGCAGGGCGCCGCCGCCCAGGGTGTAGGCCAGGTAGACCGTGCCGCCGCGCATGGCCTGGGGCGTGCCGCGGTGCACCACCAGGGGGAAGGTGGCCAGGGTCAAAAGCTCGTAGAACACGAAGAAGGTGAACAGGTTGCCGGCCATGGCGATGCCCATGGTGGCGGTGACGCAGAGGCTGAAGAAGCCGAAGAAACGGCTGCGATGGGGCGCGTCTTCCAGATAGCCGATGGCATAGAAGGTGGTGAACAGCCAGAGCACGGTGGAGAGTGTGACGAACAGCAGGGCCAGGGCGTCGGCCTTGAATACCAGTTCGACGCCCGGCAGCACCGCGTGGCGGAAGCCGTAGTCCTGGCCCGCCGCCACCCCCGCCAGCAGCAGGCCGACCAGGACCAGCTTGGCCAGCGCCCCGGCCAGGTTGAGCGTGGTGCGGGTGCCGACCCAGGACTCGGGCAGGGCGAAGATGATCAGCCCCGGCAGCAGGGAGGAGAGCAGCACGGCCAGCGGCAGGGCCTCGTTCGGGCTCATGGCGCGACTCCGATCCCCAGCAGGGCCATCAATTCGACGCCGCGCAGGCCCAGCAGCACGCTGGCCGCCGCCAGGCCGAAGGCGGCCCATTCCAGACGGCGCGGCACGGGATGAAACTGCTGCGCTTCCGGCGCCAGCAGAAAGGCCTGGCGCAGCACCCTGAACACATAGGCCGCGGCCAGGAGGCCGCCGGCGAGGACGATCGCCACCAGCGGCCACAGGCCCTGCTCAAGGGCGGCGTCGATCAGGAGCCACTTGGCCAGGAAGCCGGCCGAGGGCGGCAGGCCCATCAGGGTCACCCCGGCCAGGCCGAAGGCGAACAGGGTGAGCGGCAAGCGGCCGGCCACCCCGGCCAGGCCGTCCACCGCGTCCCGTCCGGTGGCCTTGAGCAGGATGCCGGCGGCGGCGAACATCGCCGCCTTGGCCAGGCCGTGCGCCACCGCCTGCAGCGTGCCGGCCTGCAGGGCCGGCTCTTTCAGGCCGAACAGGGGGAAGATCAGAAACAGATAGCCCAGCTGGGCCACCGTCGACCAGGCCACCAGCTGCTTCAGGCGCGGCGTGCGCAGGGCCTGCCAGGAGCCCCAGAGGATCGCGCCGGCACCCGCCAGGGCCGGCAGCCAGCCCCAGTCGGCGGTGAGCGGTGCGAAGGGGCCGAGCCACAGGCGCAGGATGAGGTAGAAGGCGGCCTTCACCACCAGGGCCGAGAGCAGGGCCGAGACCGGCGCCGGCGCGCCGCCGTGGGCCGGCGGCAGCCAGAAATGGAAGGGAAAGAGCGCGCTCTTGGCGACCAGCCCCAGCAGCATCAGGCCGGCGGCCAGGCCCACGGCGAGCGGCGCCTGAGCGGCGATCAGCGGCGTGAGCGGGGCGATCGCCACCGTGCCGTAGCTGCCGTAGATCAGCGCCACGCCCAGGAGATAGGCGCCGGAGGCGGCCAGGCTGACCACGAGATAACGCAGGGCGGCCCGGCTCGGCTCGGCGCCGCCGCCCAGCGCGACCAGACCTACCGCGGCCAGGCCCAGCAGCTCCAGGGTGACATAGAGGTTGAACAGGTCGGCGGCGAGGAACAGCGCGTTCATCGCCGCCAGCAGGAAACCGGCCAGGGGCCAGAACTGGCCGGCGCCCTGGGCGAAATAGGCGCGGGCATAGAACGCCAGCGGCAGGGCCACCGCCTGGGTCAGCAGGAGCATGACCGCGCTCAGGCCGTCGGCATACAGGTCGATGCCCAGCGGCGCGCCCCAGCCGCCCACGGCATGGCTCACCGGGCCGCCTTCGATCAGGCGCCGGGCCAGCCACAGGGCCAGGGCCAGTTGCCCGGCCAGACCGGCCAGCGCCAGCCGGCCGCCCCGGCCCGGCCCGAGCAGGAAGGCCAGGCTGGCCCAGGCCAGGGGCAGCAGGATCAGCCAGGGCAGGGGGTCGAGCAGACCGTTCACGGCCGGTCCTCCGGCAGGCGGCGCAGCAGGGCCAGGGCCAGGGCGGTGGCGGCCACCGCCACCACGATGCCGGTGAGCACCATGGCCTGGGGCACCGGGTCGGCGCCGCCGTCGCGCTGGGCCAGGCCCACCAGCACCAGGAAGGCGCCGCTGCCCATGACGTTGAAGGCCAGGATGCGGCGCAGGGCATGGCGCAGCAGGACGATGCCGCCCAGGCCGAGGGCGAACAGCAGCACGCCGGCCAGGGCATAGAGCAGGCCGGCGCTCATGGGCGCTCCTCCGCGCCGGCGAACAGCAGGAACAGGCCGGCCAGGATCAGGCCGAGGGAGACGGTCAGGCCGGCCTCGATCAGCAGGATCAGCCCCCCTGCCTGCGCCGGCGGGTAGGTCAGCAGGGCGCCTTCGGCCAGCAGGGCAGCGGCGA
>JBMORH010000047.1:0-5171 GCA_049322275.1 Thermodesulfobacteriota bacterium | reverse complement strand
TTCAACAGGTTCAGGAAACTACTGGTTAGGTATGAGAAGTTCGCGGATAGCTATGAAGCACTACTGCACTTGGCAGCGGCCATCATCTGCTGGAGGAAAGTAGCTACTATTTACGGATAAGTTCTAATATCGAGCACCGCCCCGGTGAAGTCATTGTTGGCCGCGACCAGCCGCGCTGGCAGATAGCAATCGAAGCGAGGCTCCCGGCGCAAATCGGCGCGGGAAACCACGCGGGGATAGGAAAGAAAGAGCAAGGGGAAGGGCTGGTTCACGTGCCCCAGCACCGAGGATTGGAAAGAGAAGACAGTGCCGGCCCAAAGATAGCGGACGATGCCCTGGTTGCCTTCGTAATACTTGCTTTCCAGCCCAGCCGCCTTGGGCGCCCTGATGACGATGAAGGCTCCGGGGTCCATGCCGACCAGGATGCTTTTCAGGTGGCTCTCCACGCCATCCAGGCTGAGCAGGATAGGCGTGCCCAGTTCGGCCTGGAGACGGTTCCCCTCATTGGAGCTTGCGATGATTTGCTCAAGTTCGGTCATGCATCCCCCCCGACGTGCAATCGTTGTCCCAAAGCTGTGAATTGTTAGTTAGGGCAGGGGCAGGCATCACATAGAGTAGTATAGTATAGTAATAATTCTAACAAGCCAACAACTTTTTTATGGCTTCCATCGAAATAATGCAAAAAAATTAGTATATTATTCACAAAAATTTGTGAGTCTTCCTTCCAAATGCAGAGGGGGCGCAACAGCGCCCCCTCTGCATTTGTTATTTATAATGATGGTTTTGGCTAGTCTAGCACAATTTTAGTCACAGTACGCCATTGCCTCAGCCGGCCAGGCCCACCTTGGGCAGTTGGGCCAGGGCCTGGTCCACCATGGCCTGGGGATAGTCGTAGTTGGTGAGCTGCCCGGCCAGGTAGGCGTCGTAGGCGCTCATGTCGAAATGGCCGTGGCCGGAGAGGTTGAACAGGATGACCTTCTCCTGCCCGGCCTCCTTGGCGGCCAAGGCCTCCATGATGGCGCCGCGGATGGCGTGGGTGGATTCCGGGGCCGGGATGATGCCCTCGGTGCGGGCGAACAACATGCCGGCCTCGAAACACTCCAGTTGGCGGACCGCCACCGCCTCCACCAGGTTGTCGGCCGCCAGGCGGCTGACCAGGGGGGCCATGCCGTGATAGCGCAGACCGCCGGCGTGGATGCCCGGCGGCATGAAGGTGTGGCCCAGGGTGTGCATCTTGATGATGGGGGCCAGGTGGGCGGTGTCGCCGAAGTCATAGGCGAAACGGCCCTTGGTCACCGAGGGGCAACTGGCCGGCTCCACCGCCAGCACCTTCACGTTCATGCCGGCCATCTTCTCGCGCAAAAAGGGGAAGGCCAAGCCGGCGAAGTTGGACCCGCCGCCGATGCAGCCGATGACCACGTCGGGCTTTTCGCCGGCGATCTCCATCTGGCGCATGGCCTCCTCGCCGATGACGGTCTGGTGGAGGCAGACGTGGTTGAGCACCGAGCCCAGGGCGTAGTTGGTGTCGGCGTGGGTGGCGGCGTCCTCCACCGCCTCGCTGATGGCCAGGCCCAGGGAGCCGGGGTTGTTGGGGTCGGCGGCCAGGGCGGCGCGGCCGGAGTTGGTCTCATTGCTGGGGCTGGCGAAAATCTCGGCCCCCCAGGTGGTTATCATGGATTTGCGGTAGGGCTTCTGGTCGTAGCTGACCCGCACCATGTACACGGTGCATTTGAGCCCGAAGTAGTTGGTGGCCAGGCTCATGGCGCTGCCCCATTGGCCGGCCCCGGTCTCGGTGGCGATGCGCTTGATGCCCGACTGCATGTTGTAGAAGGCCTGGGGCACGGCGGTGTTGGGCTTGTGGGAGCCGGCCGGGGAGACGCTCTCGTTCTTGAAGTAGATGTGGGCCGGGGTGCCCAGGGCCTGCTCCAGTCGGCGGGCGCGCATCAGCGGGGTGGGCCGCCATTGGGCGTAGACCTGGAGCACCTCGTCGGGGATGGGGATGAAGCGCTGCTGGCTCACCTCCTGCTCGATCAGGGCCATGGGGAAGATGGGGGTGAGGTCGGCCGGGCCCAGGGGCTGGCCAGTGCCGGGGTGCAGGGGCGGGTCCAGCGGGGTGGGCAGATCGGCCTGGATGTTGTACCACTGGCGCGGCATGTCCTGCTGGTTCAGACTCACCTTGATGCTTTCCATCTGCGAATTATCTCCTTGCCCGGTCGGGGTCGGGTGGCTCCCTCCCCCCATTTGAAATCAAGCGCGGGCCTTCCCGGTGGGGGAGGCCCGCGTCCGTGAGCGCCAGGGCGCGGTTCAGGACGGCGGACCAGCCCCCCCGCGCCAGGCGCGCCAATCGAGGTTGCCGGTTGGGCTGGGAAGGGCCGCTGTCATCGCCGTCTCCATGTTGCTGGATACTGTATACAGGATACAAAGACTTGTCAAGCCCAATCCCGCCCGGCCCGCCGGGGCTTGCCGGCCGGGCGCAGTTTCGATATGGGTTATGGCCAGCACCCAACCAAAGCGGACGCGCCATGCCCAAGCTGGTAATCGCCCTGTCTTCCCTGGCCACGTTGCTGGCCGTGCTGCTCAGCGTGGGCAGCCTTCGCAATTCCGCCGCCCGCGACGAGGCCTTCGCCGCCGTGGGCGGACTGCCCGCCCTGGCCCGGCCGGCCGCCCTGCCCCCCGGCCTGCCCGCGCCGCTGGTCAAGCACCTCCTGGCCACCGCACCTTCCGGCCGGCCACCCGCCCGTCTGGCCCGCCTGGAGCAGATGGGCCATTTTCGCCTGGCCCCGGACGGCGATTGGCTGGAGCTGGACGCCCGCCAGGTGCTGCGCGGCGACCGGCCCGCCCTGGCCTGGTCGGCCCGGCTGGCCATGAATCCCGTGGCCTGGTTCTGGGCCTTGGACACCTATCTGGAGGGCAGGGGCGGTTTCTCCGGCCGGCTCTATGGCCTGGTTCTCATGGCCGGCGGCCAGGGGCCGGAGGTGGACCAGTCCTCGCTGTTGCGCTGGCTGGCCGAGGCCCCCTGGCTGCCCGGAGCCCTGGCCCCCCGGCCGGGCCTGACCTGGTCCGCCGGGCCGGAGCCCGGCGCGGCCCAGGTGGAGATCAGCGACGGCCCCCTGCGCGCCTCCGGGGTGTTCCATTTCGACGGGCAGGGGCTCATCACCCGCTTTTTCAGCCAGGACCGCTACCGGGATCAGGACGGCCAGCCGGCGCGTCAGGACTGGGAAGTGCTCTACGATAATTGGCGCGACCTGGGAGGCGGGCTCATCCCCACCCAGGGCGAGGCCCGCTGGATCACGCCCGACGGACCTTTCGCCTACGCCCGCGTCACGGTGACCGCCGCACGCTACGAATGAGCGGCGGCCGGGGGCGGGTGCTGCCAGATCGCGTCAACGCCGGGCGACGCTGGCGCGGGGCTGCGCGCCTGGGCGAAGCGCCGGCAGGGGCCGAAGCCCCCGCCGGCCTCAGGCGGGCGGTTATTGATTATTCCGCTGCGCCCCGCCGGACGGCGGGCGGCGGGCAGGACGGGAAACCGCCAGCGGCGGGCTAGTGGTAGTGCCGGATGAGCCCGGAAACCACGCCCAGCACCCGCACCTCGTCGTGGCGCAGGATGATGGGCTCCATCTCCCGGTTGGCCGGCTCCAGGCGGATGTGGTCGCGCTCCAGGTAGAACTTCTTGAGCGTGACCTCGCTGTCGTTGATGAGCGCCACCACCATCTCGCCGTTGACCGCGCTCTGGCGCTCCTCCACCACGATCACGTCGCCGGGCTTGACGTGGGCGTCGATCATGGAATCGCCGCGCACCTTGAGGGCGAAGGTGCGGTAACGGCCCAGCATGGTGGCCGGGATGGAGACGGTCAGCTCCTCCGGCACCGCCTCGATGGGCTGGCCCGCGGCCACGGTGCCCAGAAGCGGCACCTCCACCTCGTTCAGGTCGATCTCCATCAACCCCAGATATTCCAACCCGTTCACTGTCATGGCCCGCTCCTCAATGTGGACATCTGTTGACCAATATACGTCTAGTCTGGAGGCGGGTCAATAAGTTTTCACCGCCACTGGCCAGAAGCGTCGCCGGCCTGATATGCTGGGGCAGAATCCGGAGCGTGCCGGCCTGGGCCGGGCTGGCGTTGCGGCCCGGCATGACGGCATGGGGCAGTGGCTCCACCCATGGCCGGCGGCGGAACCTGGAATCGGCAATAGGCTTGCGCGGTTGTTATCGGGGGGCCGCGGGCGCCGAGCCCCAAGGGGCGCATAACCGGAACGTTTATAAGCGAGGAACCGATCATGAAGAAAGTCGCCGTGTTGCTGGACGGGGCCTACGCCCGCTACACCCTCTACCGCTATGTGGACGGACCGGCCAACGACGCCCACATCGAGCGCTACGCCCGCGGCTGCGTGCGCGAAAACGAGGAGCTGTTTCGCATCTACTACTACGACTGCCTGCCCTTCGAGGAGCAGCGCTTCCACCCCATCAACCGCACCTACGTGGACTTCAAGCAGACCGAGGCCTACCGCAAGAGCCTGAACCTGATCCAGAACCTGGAGACCAAGGACTATTTCGCGGTGCGCCTGGGCACGCTCGCCTTCAAGGACTGGCGGCTCACCGGCCACGCCTTCAGCCGCCTGTGCGAGGCGGCGGTGGAAGGCCGCACCCTGGAGCCCCTGACCACCGCCGACCTCCAGCCCGACTTCACCCAAAAAGGCGTGGACATGAAGATCGGCCTGGACATCGCCTGGCTTTCCACCAAGCAGATGGTGGACAAGATCATCCTGACCACCAACGACAGCGACTTCGTGCCGGCCATGAAGTTCGCCCGCCGCGAGGGCATCCACGTGGTGCTCATGGCCCTGGGCGAGGTGGGCAACATGCTCAAAGCCCACGCCGACGAGGTGCGCGCCGTGGACATGGATTGGGTGGTCAGCGGCGAGAAGGGCGGCGGCAACTACCGCGGAGCGCAGCCGCGCTATTAGAGGCAAACCACGCAACCCGGGCTCAGATTACAAAGGCTGACCTGAGCCCGACTTTAACTTTACATACAAAACCCTGCGTTTGAACCGCCCCGGGATTGCCGGAGACTCCGATTCTTGAGAGGATGGGGTCATGGGCAAGCAAAGCAGATATTCACCAGAGGTAAGGGAGCGGGCGGTTCGGCTGGTGTCGGAGCACACCGGGGAAT
>JBMORH010000046.1:0-51066 GCA_049322275.1 Thermodesulfobacteriota bacterium | reverse complement strand
TGGCCTCGGCCGCCTTCCTCTGCTTCTCGGCCTCGGCCGCCGCCTTGGCCTCGGCCGCCGCCTTGGCCGCCGCCTCCACCGGGTCCAGGCGGCCGGCCAGGGGTCCGGGCTGGGCCTTGGGCTTGACCGGCTTGGGCGGCAGGTCGAAGAATGCCTCCAGCACCTGGCGGGCCACCGGGGCCGCGTCGCTGCCGCCGTGTCCGCCGTGCTCCACCACCACCGAGATGGCGATGGTCGGGTCCTCGGCCGGGGCGTAGGCCACGAACACGGCGTGGTTCTTGTATTTCCAGGGCAGGTTCTCCTCGCGGCCATAGAGCTTCTCGTGCTTCAGGGCCACCACCTGGGAGGTGCCGGTCTTGCCGGCCACGGTGATGCCGGGCAGGCGGGCGGCGCTGGCGGTGCCGCCGGGCTCGTTGACCACCGCCACCAGGCCCTGGTGGATCAACTCGATCTGCTGGGGCGAGAGCGGCGCCCGGCTGGACATGCCCGGCGGCTCCGGCACCGGCTCGCCGCCGTCGGGAGGGGTGACCGCCTTGACCAGGGTGGGGGTGACCAGGCGGCCCTTGTTGGCGATCACCGCCACCATGCGGGCCAACTGGATGGGGGTGGTCAGGTTGAAGCCCTGGCCGATGGCCACGCTGAGCGTCTCGCCCTCCTGCCAGGATTCGCCGAAGCGCTTCTTCTTCCAGGCGTTGTCCGGCACCAGCCCGGCGGACTCGCTGCCCAGGGGCACCCCGGTGGGCCGGCCCAGGCCGAAGGCGCGGGCGTACTTGGCCAGGCGCTCCACCCCCACCCTGAGGCCCACTCGGTAGAAGTAGACGTCGCAGGACTCGCGGATGGCCTTGTGCAGGTTCACGCTGCCGTGGCCGCCCTTCTTGAGCGCCCAGCACTTGTAGGTGCGCCGGCCGAAGGGTATCTCGCCGGTACAGACGATGTTGGTCTGGGGGGTGATGACGCCCTCGGCCAGGCCGGCGGCGGCGGTGATGATCTTGTAGGTGGAGCCGGGCGGATACAGGCCGCTGATGGCCCGGTCCTTGAGGGGGTGGTACTCGTCGTTGGCCAGGGCCTCCCAGAGCCGGCTGCTCATGCCGGTGATGAAGTTGTTCTGGTCGAAGCTGGGCGAGGAGTACAGGCAGTAGACCTGGCCGTTCTTGGGGTTCAAGGCCACCACCGCCCCCACCTCGTCGCCCAGGCCCCGGGCCGCCGCCTCCTGGAGCCTCTGGTCGATGGTCAGTTGCAGGTTCTGGCCGGGCTGGGCGTCGATCTCCTCCAACAGCTTCAGCTCGCGGCCCATGGCGTCCACCTCCACCTGGCGGGCGCCGCGGCGGCCGTGCAGCACCCGCTCGCGGGTGCGCTCCAGGCCATAGCGCCCCACGTAGTCGCCCATGCGGTAGAGCGAGCGGGGGGCCTCGGCCAGCTCTTGCTGGTTGATCTCGCCCAGATAGCCGATGACGTGGGAGGTCAGCTTGGCGTCGATGTAGGCCCGGCGGTATTCCACCAGCACCTTCACGCCGGGCAGTTCATAGCGGAAGGTCTCCAGCACCGCCAGCTGGTCGCGGTCCAGGTGGGACCTGAGGCGCAGGGGCTTGAAGGGCGGCTGGCCCTTGGCCCCCTCGCGGGCCTTGTGCAGCTCCTCCGGGGTCAGGCCGATGAGTTTTTCCAGCCGGCCGGCCAGGTCGTCCCAGTCGTCGACGTCCTCCGGCACCACCGCCAGGGTGAAGGCTGGGCGGTTGTCGGCCAGCAGCCGGCCCTGGCTGTCGAAGATCAGCCCCCGGCTGGGCGGCACGTCCACCAGGCGGATGCGGTTGTTCTCGCTGAGGTTGCGGAAGTGCTCGCCCTGCAGGAGCTGGAGATACCACAGCCGGCTGACCAGGACCAGGAAGGCCAGGCCCACCAGCACCCCGGCCAGGAAGATGCTGCGCCGGGCCTCCGGGGCGTCGGCCGGCTCGAAGATGCGCGAGCGGGCCATGGGCTGGGGGCTCATGGACCGATTGGCCTTTTTCTTCTGCTGCTTTTTCTCCTTGGCGAAAAGCGGCTTCACGATCCCACCCGCCCGGCCAGGCCGCCCAGGCCCCGCATGAGGCGCACCAGGGCCTCCAGCAGGGCGAAGAACACCGGGGCGGTCAGGGCCGAGAGCACGGCCTGGGCCGCCAGCACCATGGGCAGGTTGGCCGGCAGTAGGTGTTCGCGGGCGGTGAGCATCAAGCCGCCGATCACCGTCAGGTGCAGCACCAGGCTCATCACCGCCACCGCCAGCATCTGCAAAGGCCAGGAGTTGATCTCCAGCTTGCGCTGGGCCAGGGCGCACAGGCAGGCCACCAGCACGCAGGCGGTGAGCTGCAGCCCCACCACCCCGCCGCTGATGAGGTCGGACAGGTAGCCCAGGATGACCGCCGCCAGCCCGGCCGCCCACAGGGGCAGGCGGAAGCCGGCCGAGACCACCATCACCACCAGGGGCATCAGCTTGACCGGACCCAGGGACCACCAGGTGAACAGGGTGGCCGCCAGCACGTCCAGGAAAAAGCCCAGGACCAGGGTGGCCAGCAGGCGGGGCCAGGGGGATTCTTCGCGCTTGGGGATCATGGGCCGGTTCGATCCGCTGCCTGCGGGGGTGGAGCATCATCCAGGAGTCGGCGGCGGCTCCCGGACGCCATCAATATATAGTACGCGGCGGCGGGCTGCACACCAAAGACGCAGGCCGCGCCGGCAACCCGGCGTCAGGCCGCCGCCTCCACCCGGTCGCGGCCGCCCTGCTTGGCCAGGTACAAGGCGCGGTCGGCCGCGCCGAGCAGGCGCTTGACGTCCACCACCGGGCCTGGGTTCAGGCTGGCCACCCCCAGGCTGGCCGTCAGCACCGGCTGGACCCCGGAGGCGGGATGGGGCAGCCCCAGCCTCCGCACCTGGCGGCGCACCTGCTCGGCCAGGCCGCGGGCGGCGGCCAGGTTGGCGCCGGGCAGCACCAGGGCCAGCTCCTCGCCGCCGAAGCGCGCGGCCAGGTCGCCGGGGCGGCGGGCCGCCGCCGCCACCACCCCGGCCACCGCCTGCAGGGCGCGGTCGCCCTGCAGGTGGCCGTGGGCGTCGTTGTACTGCTTGAAGCGGTCCACGTCCAGCATGACCAGGGACAGGCTGTGGCCCTCGCGGGCGGCGCGGCGCCACTCCCGCTCCAGGTGCTGGTCCATGGCCCGGCGGTTGGCCAGGCCGGTCAGCTCGTCGGTGAGGGATAAATCCTGGAAGCTGGCGGCCTGGCCCTCCAACAGGGCCAGGTCATCCTGGATGCGCCGCACCATGGGCCGGAAGATGAACAGCCCCACCAACGCCAGGCCCAGCACGGTCAGCCCGTCCAGGGCCATCTCGGCCCGGCGCAGGTTCACCACCCTGGCCCTGGACTCCTGGTCGAAGATGAAGACCAGGCGGTCCATCAGGGGCAGATAGCTCTCGCCGTGGGCCATTATCTCCGGCAGACGCCGCCCCCCGTCCCGACAGTCGCCGTTGTTGGCGATGAGGTCCTGGGCGGCGGTCAGGATGGCGCGGCGGCTGTGCTCCAGCCGGCCCAGCAGCTCGCGGGCCTGGGGGCTGGCCAGGGCCGTCAGCCCCAGCTCGGCGTCGCCCCTCACCAGGCCCTGGTGCACCCGGTCCCACTCGGCCAGGGCCAGGCGCAGGCGCTGGCAGGCCTGGCGACGCTGGACCACCTCCTCGCCCTGGGCGGCCAGCCACGCCTCCTGGCTGATGGTCAAGTAGAGCATGCGCTGGCGGCCGGCCAGGTTGATGGTGCGGGCGTCGTCGGCCTGCCGGTCCAGGTAGGCCATCGTCACCAGGTTGCCGCCCAGCACCATGAGGCCGATCAGGGTCAGGGCGGCCAGGTAGGTCTGGGTCAGGCGTCGGGGTTTGACGGTCTGGTCGGCCTGCATGCTTCTCACCGCTGCGGCGGGGCGGGGCGGCCGGAGTGGCCTAATCGGCGAAATCGCGGCGCTGGAGCACCACCAGCACCTCCTCCAGCCGGTCGAAGTCCACCGCCGGCTCCACCTCGATCTGCTGGAAGACGCCCTTGCCCTCCTGCTTGATGGCCCGCACGAAGCCCACCAGGGCGCCCTTGGGGAATACGCCGTCGGTGCCGGTGGCCACCAGGCGGTCGCCGGCGGCCACGTCGTCGTTGTGCAGCACGTACTTGAGCCGCAGGGTGTCCGCCCCGGCCCCCTCCACCACGCCGCGGGCGCGGCTGCGCTGCACCAGCACCTCCAGGGCGGCGTTGGGGTCGATGAGCAAGAGCACCTTGGCGTAGTGGGCGCTGGACCAGATCACCCGGCCCACCACCCCCTGGGCGCTGATGACCGGCATCTGGGATAGCACCCCATCCTTGCCGCCCTTGTCGATGATGACGGTGCGGAAATGGTTGGTGGGGTCCACCCCCACCACCTGGGCCGCCACCAGGGGCGCGGCCGGCTTGTCCTTCAGCCCCAGCAGGTCCTTGAGCCGGCGGTTGGCCAGCTTCAGCTCCTCCATCTCGGTGAGCTGCTGGCGGTAGCTGGCCACCTGGCGCTTGAGCTCCTCGTTCTGGCGGGCGGCGTGGACCAGGGCGAAATAGCGGTCCCAGACCTCGCCGGTGGCGTCGCCGATCCAGGTCACCGCCTCCATGGCCGGGCCGACGATCTCCAGCAGCAGGCGGCCGGTGAGGGAGGACTGGGGATCGCGGCCGGCGTTGACCGAGAACAGGGTCAGCGCGCCCAACAGAAGGGCGGCCATGACGAGCGCGAAGCGGTAGCGGCGCAAAAATCCCACGCGGGTCGTCCTGCGGCGGTTAGTGCCAACCCTGGCTATTATGGCCGAACCGGGCCGGCCGGCCAAGCCCGCTGGCGGGGCGGGGCCCCATCCCGGACCCGCAAGCCAGCCGGGTCAGGATGGGGACGTTTTCCGTTTAGGTGTAGGGGCGGGGTTTATCCCCGCCCGTCTTGATTTTTACCGAAAAAACTGGGCGGGGATAACCCCCGCCCCTACATTAAAAAGTCAAAGAGGGCTCCCGCGGGAGCGGGCGAGGCTGGCGCATGGGCTGGCGTCGCCCGACCCGCCAAGCCCGTCGCGGCGCGCGCCCCCGCCCCTACGAAAACAATAAGTAAACCAGACGCCATGCCCGGCGCATGCCGATGCCGCGCCTGCGGTCCGACCGGAGCCCGGCGGCTACTTGATCATGACCTCGCGCAAGAGGTCGAGGTTGTCCAGGCACTTGCCCGAACCCAGCACCACGGTGCTCAAGGGATCCTCGGTGATGGTGATGGGCAGGCCGGTCTGCTCGGAGAGGAGCACGTTGAGGCCTTTGAGCAGCGCGCCGCCGCCGGTGAGCACGATGCCGCGGTCGACGATGTCGGCGGCCAGCTCCGGCGGGGTCTGCTCCAGGGCGATCTTGACCGTCTCCACGATGGTGTCGATCTGCTCGCTGATGGACTGGCGCACCTCGTCGGAGTCGATGACCAGGGTCTTGGGGATGCCGGTGACCAGGTCGCGGCCCTTGACCTCCAGCTTCTCCACCGACTCGCCGGGGCAGGCGTTGCCGATGGTGGTCTTGATCATCTCAGCGGTGCGCTCGCCGATGAGCAGGTTGTGCTGGCGCTTGATGTGCTGGAGGATGGACTCGTCCATCTTGTCGCCGCCCACCCGCACGCTCTTGCTGTAGACGATGCCGGCCAGCGAGATGACCGCCACCTCGGTGGTGCCCCCGCCGATGTCCACCACCATGTTGCTGGTGGGCTCGGTGATGGGCAGGCCCGCGCCGATGGCCGCGGCCATGGGCTCCTCGATCAGGTAGACCTCGCGCGCGCCGGCGCTCTCGGCGCTCTCGCGCACGGCGCGCTTCTCCACCTGGGTGATGCCGCTGGGCACGCTGATGATGATGCGCGGTCGGATGAGGTTGCGGCGGTGGTGCACCTTGCGGATGAAGTGCCTGAGCATGGCCTCGGTGACCTCGAAGTCGGCGATGACGCCGTCCTTCATGGGGCGGATGGCCACGATGTTGCCGGGGGTGCGCCCCAGCATCATCTTGGCCTCCTTGCCCACGGCCAGGACCCGGTTGCCGTAGCGGGCGTCCTTGCGCACGGCCACCACGCTGGGCTCGGAGAGCACGATGCCCTTGCTCTTGACATAGACCAGGGTGTTGGCGGTGCCCAGGTCGATGGCCATGTCGTTGCTGAAAAGGCCGAGGATGGGATCCAGCAGCATGCCGGCTCCTTGCTTGTAGCGCCTAACGGGTTCCTGGGGTGTTCCCCGCTCCGGCGGGCCACGCAACATGTGGGGCAGGTCTTGTGCCCATGCGCTATATATCGGCCACAGGGGGCGTATTCGCCGCCCGCTGGCGCCCGGAGCGGTTAACCTATGGCTTCCGGTCACAAATCTCGACGCACAGCCTACCAGAGGCCGGGAGAAGGGGCAAGGGCTTCTTGGCCGGGCGGCCGGCCGGGGCCATGGGGTTTAACAGCCTGCTCCATTTGACATATCACCCCCCCTATGGTTAAATCCAGTCTTTGCCGGGCCGCCCGCCGTTGGCCCCCGCCGGTTGCCGCCGGGGCCGTCGTGGGGCGTGCCATGCCGGGCCGGCCGGGGCATGCGCCCCGACCCAAAACACGCTTTCGGCGCGCCGGCCCCGAAATCCCAGCAACCCGCGAAGCCAAGGAACGCCGTCATGAAACGCACCTTCCAGCCCAGCAACCTCAAGCGCAAACGCACCCATGGCTTTTTGGTGCGCAGCCGCACCCACGGCGGCCGCGCCGTCATCGCCCGCCGCCGGGCCAAGGGCCGCAAGCGGCTGGCCGTGTGAGCCCCGCCAGGCCCGATGGCGCAAGCCGGTCAGGGCCTGAGTCGGGATCGGCGGCTGCGCTCGCGCCGCCAGTACCTGGCCCTGAACCGGGCGCGCCGGTGGGGGGGGAGGCCGCTCCTCTTCCTCTGGCGGCCCAACGGCTTGGCTTTTTCGCGTCTGGGGTTGACCGTCAGCCGGCGGGTGGCCGGGGCGGTGGGGCGCAACCTGGTCAAGCGCCGGCTGCGCGAGGCCTTCCGGCGGGCCGGGGGGCGGCTGCCGGCGGGCATCGACCTGGTGGTGGTGGCCCGGCCCGGCGCGGCCGAGACCGCCTTCGCCGAACTCAGCCGGCTGTTCAACCAAGCCCTGGACCAGATCGCGGCCGAGCTGGCGCGCAACTACCGGCCCCGCGCCTGAGCCCGGCCGTGCGCCTGGCCTCGTGGCTGGTGCGCGCCTACCAGCTCGCCCTCAGCCCCTACCTGGGCGGCCAGTGCCGCTTCCACCCCACCTGCTCCCAATACGCCCTGGACGCCCTGGCCCGCCACGGATTCTGGCGCGGCCTGGCCAAGAGCCTGTTGCGCGTGGCCAAGTGCCACCCCTTCCATCCGGGCGGCTACGATCCGGCCTAGGCCCGCTCTCGTCTGGGAAGGAACTGAACATGGAACAAAAGCGACTCTTCCTGGCCCTCGGCATCAGCCTGGTGCTGATGTTGCTCTACACCAACTTCATGGCCCCGCCGCCCGCGCAGCCGCCCGCCGGCCGGAGCCCGGCCCCAGCCGCCAGCGCCCCGCCCGCCCCCGGCCAGGCACCGCCGCCTCCGGCCGCCCCGGCCGCCCCGGCCCCGCCGGCGATCGAGCAGGCGGCCGAGGTCAAGGTTGAGACCCCGCTCTACACCGCCTGGTTCAGCCAGCGCGGCGGCTCGCTGCGCAAGCTGGTGCTCAAGCAGTTCACCAACCAGCCACGGGGCCAGGGCGGAAACTTCGAGCTGCTCTCCCTGCCGGCCGCGGCCACTTACAGCCTGGGCCTGACCCTGCCCAACCTGGACCCCCATCTCAACAAGCGGACCTTCAGCGCCAGCGCCGGCGAGGTCAACCTGAGCGCCGGGGGTCAGCCCCAGAGCCTGAGCTTCAGCGCGGTCAGCGGCGGGGTGGAGGTGGTCAAGACCTACACCTTCCGGCCCGACTCCTACGCCTTCGACCTCAAGGTGCGCCTGACCAACCAGACCGGCCAGGCCATGGAGATCATCCCGGAGCTGGTCCTGGCCCAGGACCGCGACAAGAGCCAGACCAACACCTACGCCTTCACCGGGCTGATGGCCTGGCGCAACAACGGACTGATGGAGGAGGACCAGAGCGACCTGGAGTCCCGCAAGGTCGAAAGCGGCGGCGTGGACTGGATGTGCCTGGCCATCCCCTACTTCCTCACCATGGTGGCCCCGGAGCACGAGCCAGGGGCCAAGCGCTCGGTGCGCGGCTGGGTGGACGAGCAGAACAAGCGCTTCATGACCGCCACCCTGGTGGAGCCCCCGTCGACCGTCAATCCCGGCGCCAGCCGCGAGCTGGGCTACCTGGCCTATTTCGGCCCCCGCGACCTGGACCTGCTGGAGCCCCTGGGCCGCCAGATGGCCAAGGCGGTGGACTTCGGCTGGTTCGACATCATCGCCAAGCCCACCCTGGCCCTGATGAAGCTCGCCTACGGCATGATTCCCAACTACGGCGTGGCCATCATCATCATCACCATCCTGATAAAGATCCTGTTCTGGCCCCTGTCGGCCAAGAGCTACAAGTCGATGAAGCGCATGCAGGAGCTGCAGCCCATGGTCATGAAGCTGCGCGAGAAGTATGGCGACGACAAGGCGCGCATGAACCAGGAGGTGATGCAGCTCTACCGCACCTACAAGGTCAACCCCATGGGCGGCTGCCTGCCCATGCTCTTGCAGATACCGGTCTTCATCGCCTTCTACAAGGTCCTGGGCTCGTCCATCGAGCTCCGGCAGGCCCCCTTCATGCTCTGGATCAACGACCTGGCCGCGCCCGACCGCCTGCCCATCGGCTTCACCATCCCCTACGTGGGCGACGGCCTGCCGGTGCTGACCCTGCTCATGGGCGCCAGCATGTTCCTCCAGCAGAAGATGACCCCCACCACCGGCGACCCCACCCAGGCCAAGATCATGCTGCTGATGCCGGTGGTCTTCACCTTCATGTTCATCAACTTCCCCGCCGGCCTGGTTCTCTACTGGTTCGTCAACAACCTGCTCAGCATCGGCCAGCAGTACTACACCAACCAGGCCAAGGCCAAGGCCAGCTAATATGAGTGAATTTATTGAATTTACAGGCAAAACCACCGAGGAGGCCCTGAACCAGGCCGGAGAGCGCTTCGGCGTGCCCATCAGCCGGCTGGAGTTCGAGGTCATCAACCCCGGCTCGCCGGGGCTCTTCGGGCTCCTGGGGGCCAAGAAGGCCAGGATCAAGGCCCGCCCCCAGGCCGGGGGCTCCATGGCCGAGCAGATGGCCGAGCTGGCCGCCGTGGTCAGCGAGGGCCGGACGCCGGCTCCCCGTCCCCGGCCGGCCGGGGCGGAGGCGGACATCCCGGCCGGAGCCACCGCCGCCGAGCTGGTGGCCTCGGTCCTGGCCCCGGCCCCCGCGCCAGAGCCCGCACCCGCGCCCAAGCCGGAGCCCAGCCCTGAACCCAAGCCGATGGCCGCGCCGGAGCCGGCGCCCCGGCCAGAGCCCAAGCCGGCCCCCGCCCCGGCCGCCCCTGCCGCGCCGGCGGCCTCCGCGCCAGGGGAGCCCTTGGCCGAGGAGGAGCCGGACCTGGACGAGGAGGAGCTGGCCGGGATGGAGCCCGGCGAGCCCGGCGAGGCGGCCGAGGCGGCCGAGGCGGCCGAGGCCGACGACGACGAGGATGAGGACGAGGGCGGCGACGCCCGCCTGGAGCAGGACCCGGCCGTGATCGAGCAGGCCCGCCAGGTGCTGGTCCGCCTGGTGGCTCCCCTGGACCTGAGCGCCCAGGTGACCGCCCAGGCCACCGCCCAGGGCATCGAGCTCTGCGTGCAGGGCCGGGAGGTCGGGGTGCTCATCGGCCGGCGGGGCACCACCCTGGAGGCCCTGCAATACCTCACCGTGCGCATCGTCAGCCACCAGCATGGGCGGCCGGTGCGCATCGTGGTGGACGCCGGCGACTACCGCCGCCGCCGGCGCGAGGCCCTGGAGGACACCGCGCGGCGCATGGCGGCCAAGGCCAAGTCCTCCGGCCGGCCGGTGGCCATCGGCCCCCTCAGCGCCCAGGAGCGCCGGGTGGTCCACCTGACGCTCAAGACCGAGCCCGGCCTGGCCACCATCAGCCGGGGCCGGGGCGAGCTCAAGAAGGTGATCATCACCCCCCGGACCTGACCCGCCGCCGGTTTGTTTCACGTGAAACGGGGAGGCCTCCGGGCCTCCCCCGCCTTTGCCGCGCCGACCCAGCCTTCGCCGCCAGAAGCTTTGCAGGTTGGGTCAAGGGGCCTCGACCCCGGACCCAACCCAACCTATGGCTGTCGCCGTCTTTTGCCTTTCTCTGGGTGGCCCGGACAGCTCGCCGGTCCGGGCCGCGCGAGCGACAAGAAGCCTGGTCCATCCAAGGAGCCGAACCTCGCCTCTCCCCTTGGCGGGGGAGAGCAAAAAGCCAGCGCAGAGGGCTATCTGAACAGCTTGGACTTGTTATAATCCCCCCATGAACGCCATCCCGGACGCCAACGACACCATCGCCGCCATCGCCACCCCGGCCGGACCGGGCGGGCTGGGCGTGCTGCGCGTCTCCGGCCCCCAGGCCTGGGGCGTGGGCCGGGCCCTGTTCGTCCCCCGCCGGCCCTGGGGCGCGGCCGGCCCTCGGCCCTGGCGGCTCAGGCTGGGCCGGGTGGTGGAGCCGGCCACCGGCGAGGCCATCGACGAGGCCCTGGCCGCCTTTTTCCGCGCCCCCCGCTCCTACACCACCCAGGACTGCGTGGAGCTATCCCTGCACGGCGGGCCGGCGCTTTTGCGCCGGGCGCTCGCGGCCGCCCTGCACGAGGGCTGCCGCCTGGCCCGGCCGGGCGAATTCACCCTGCGCGCCTTCCTGGGCGGGCGCCTCGACCTGGCCCAGGCCGAGGCGGTGGCCGGGCTGGTCGCCGCCCAGGGCCGGGGCGAGGCCCGCCTGGCGCTCGCCGCCCTGGCCGGTGGGCTGGGTCAGCGCCTGGCCCCGGTGCGGGCCGCCTTGCTGGACGCGGCGGCGGCGGTGGAGGCCGGCATAGATTTCCCGGAGGACGTGGCCCCGGCCGACGGCCCGGGCCTGGCGGCGCGCCTCGCGCTCCAGGCGGCCGAGCCCCTGGCGGGGCTGGTGGAGGCCAGCCAGCGGCGGCGGGTGTTCCGCGAGGGCGCGGCGGTGGTCATCTGCGGCCGGCCCAACGTGGGCAAGTCCAGCCTGTTCAACGCCCTCTTGGGCCGGGGCCGGGCCCTGGTCAGCGAGCTGGCCGGCACCACCCGCGATTGCATCGAGGAAGGCCTGATCCTGGGCGGCGCGGCGGTGCGGCTCATAGACACCGCCGGCCTGGGGGCGGGGGTGGAGGCCCACGGCCCGGCCGCCGGGCTGGACGCCCTGGGCCGGGCCGCGGCCGGCGCGGCGCTGGAAGCCGCCGACCTGGCCCTGGTGGTCTTGGACGGCTCCCAGGCCCTGACCGCCGAGGACCGGGCGGTCCTGGCCGCCAGCGCCGGCCGGCCCCGGCTCATCGCGGTCAATAAGGCCGACCTGGGCGCGGCGTGGGAGCTGTCCGACCTGCCGGCCGGGGCCGGCCCGGCCCTGCGCGTCAGCGCCACCGCCGGCGCGGGCCTGGCCGGGCTCAGCGAGCGCCTGGCCGCGGCCATCACCGGCGGGGAGCCGGAGCCCGCGGCCGGCGAGGTCCTGGCCGGGGCGCGCCAGGCCCAGGCCTTGGAGCGCGCGCTCGAAGCCACCCGCCGGGCGGCCGGCCACCTGGCTGGGTTCGAGCCCGCGCTCGAACTGGCCTCGCTCGACCTGGCCGAGGCCCTGGCCGCCTTGGGCGAGGTGGACGGCCGGGGCGCGCCGGAGGAGGTCTTCGAGGCGGTGTTCAGTCAATTCTGCGTGGGCAAGTAGCCGCCGTGCCCGCCCCGCCCGCCGCCTTGGCCTGGGCCGCCGCCCGCCTGCCCGGCCTGGACCTGA
The DNA here is from genome assembly GCA_049322275.1 of Thermodesulfobacteriota bacterium. Taxonomy (GTDB): domain Bacteria; phylum Desulfobacterota; class Desulfarculia; order Desulfarculales; family Desulfarculaceae; genus JACRDC01. Next base: position 39,098 of record JBMORH010000046.1, on the reverse strand, counting down.
ACGGCCTGGCCTCGGACCTGGACCGTCTCGCCGCCGAGCTCCTGCGCTGGAACCAGCGCATCAACCTCACCGGGTTTCGCACCCCGGACGAGGTGTGGGTGGGGCTTTTCCTGGACGCCCTGGCGCTGTTGCCGCATGTCCAGGGCGCGACGCTCTTGGACATCGGCTCCGGGGCCGGCTTCCCCGGCCTGGTGCTGGGCCTGGCCCGGCCGGAGCTCAAGGTGACGCTCCTTGAGGCGCGGGCCAAGCGGGTCAGCTTCCAGAAGCACGCGTTGCGGGTGCTGGGGCTAACCAACGTCCATCCGGTGCAGGGCCGGGCCGGCGACGGGCCGGACGCGGCCCTGGCCGGGACGCTTTTCGACACGGTTACGATAAAGGCGGTGGGCGATCTCCCCACCAGCCTGGCCCTGGCCCGACCCTATCTGGCCCCCGGCGGGCGCATCCTGCTCCCGCGCGGCCAGGCCGACCGCGCCGCCGCCCTGGCCCAGGGCCTGAGCGTGACCGGCTACGAGCTGCCCCCGCCGGGCGGAAAGCGCATCATCGTCAGCGCGGGCTGAGCCGCCGCCCCGAAAGCGCCCCCCGCCCGCGTCACGCCTGCCGCCCATGGGCTACAAATAGCCGTATTTGGGAGTGAAGGCAGGATTGTTTCACGTGAAACCAGCGCCCTTGCGGGGCGAATGCATGGTTGTCAAGGCTCGGCGATTTGCCTCTCCACGTGCGCTGCGGTATTCACCCCGCGCTCCGTCACCAAATCATTCAGCAATAGTCTGTCATTGCGAGGAGCAACCCCGTTGGGTTGCGACGCGGCAATCTCCCCTTGTCATCTTGATACAAACAAGACAATGGAAGATTGCTTCGCTTCGCTCGCAATGACGGCTATTTCTTGATGGATTTCAGGCTTGCGAGGGGCGATGGCTCGGGGTTTCGCCGCATCTGTATCGCATCCCCGCCATTACAGCCCTACCCGCCCTGGGATATCCGGGCCTCCGCCTCGCCCTTGCCCGTGCGGGCGGCCGGCAGCACGATGCTGAAGGTGGCGCCCTTGCCCGGCGCGGTCACCAGCTCGATGCGCCCCTCGTGCTGCTTGATGATGCCGTGGCTGATGGCCAGGCCCAGGCCGGTGCCCCGGCCGCGGGCCTTGGTGGTGAAAAAGGGCTCGAAGATGCGCCGGGCCACGTCCTCCGGGATGCCGGGGCCATAGTCGCGGAAGACCACCCGGATCTCGCCGGCCTCCTCGTCGTGGCTGGTGGTGAGCTCCAGCCGGCCCTTGCCCTCCATGGCCTCGGCAGCGTTGATGACCATGTTGAGAAAAACCTGCTCCAGCTTGGCCCGGTGGCCATAGAAGGAGGGCAGGTGCGGGTCCAGGCGGCGGGTCAGCTCCACCCCCTTGAGGATGACGTGCCCCTCGATCAGGCTGAGCATCTCGCCTAAAACCTGGTTTAGGTCCAGGGCCTCCTTGTTGGGCATGTCCTGGCGGGCGAAGTCCAAGAGCCCCCGCACGATGATCTTGCAGCGGTTGGTCAGCTTGATGATCTTCTCGGCCGTGCTGAACAGCGGGTTGTCCTCGCCCAGGTCCTCGGCCATCAGGTGGGCGTAGGTGAGGATGCCGCCCAGGGGATTGTTGACCTCGTGGGCGATGTCGAAGGCCAGCTTGCCGGTGGCGGCCAGGCGTTCGGAGCGGATGAGCTGCTCCTCCATGCGCTTGCGGTAGGTCACGTCGCGCACGTTGAACAGGGTGGCGATCTTGCCCTGAAAGCTGGCCGGGGCGGTGGTCAGCTCCAGGTCGAAGACCGCCTCGCCCCGCCGGCCCTGGCCCTCGAAGACCGTGGACACGTTGGAGCCCACGCTCAAGGCCCGGCCCCACTCCAGATAGGCCCGCTGGCTGCCGGGGGCCATCAGCTCCAGCAGGTCGCCCTTGGCCGCCAGCAGGTTGGGCAGGCCGAACATCTCCAGGAAATGACGATTGGCGAAGATGAACCTTTCGCCGTCGTTGAGGGCGATTCCCTCCCGGTTGGCCTCCACCAGCGTCCGGTACAGGGCCTCGCTCTCGGCCAACTGGCCTTCCAGGGCCTTGAGGTTGGTGAAGTCCAGGATGGCCTCCACCGCGCCCACGATCCCGCCCTGGGGGTCGCGCAGGGCGGCGGCGGTGAAGAAAAGGTCCTTGGGCCGGCCGCCCAGGTCGGGGAAATGGGCCTCGGCCTCCCAGGCGTCGGCGATGGGCGAGCGCCGCAGCCGCTCCGGGCCATAGACCGCGTTCAGGCGCTCGGCGTCGTCGTCCACCACCAGGTCGGCCAGGCTGACCCCTGGCGGCCGCCGGAAGACCTGCCAGGTGTTGGTGGTGCCCAGGATGGCGTCCTTGGCCACCCCGGTCAGCTCCTCGCAGGCCCGGTTCCAGTGGATGACCCGGTGCTGGTTGTCCACCACGAAGACCGCCACCGGCATGGCCTCCAGGATGGCGGCGATGAGCCAGCGTTCGCGTTCGGCCTGGGCCAGGGCCATCTTGCGGGGGGTGATGTCCTTGATGATGCCCTCGTAGCCCACCACCTGGCCGTTCTCGCGCCGCACCTGGCTGGTGATGGAGACCTCCACCGGCGAACCGTCCTTGCGCTTGAAGGTGACCTCGTAGTCCTTGACGAAGCCGTCCTTCTCGATGGCGGCCATGAAGGCCTTGCGGTCCTCCGGGTTCAGGTAGGCGGCCTGGGCCGAGTCCGGCACCCCCAGGAGCTCTTCCTCGCTCTCATAGCCCAACATCCGCACACCGGCCTGATTGACGTTGAGCCAGCGGCCGTCGCGGCTGCTCAGGTAGACCATGTCCTGGGAATTCTGGAAGATGCGGCGGTAGTCCTCGGAGCGGGACTCGGCCCGGCGCAGCAGCAGGATGTTGCCCAGGGCCAGGCCCAGGCAGCCGGCCGCGGCCTGGGCGAAGCCCGACGGCCAGCGCGGCGTTTCCTCCAGGCAGAGCAGGGCCAAGCCGGAGCCTTCCGGCCAGCTCAGCGGCCAGACGGCCAGGGGCCGCTCCTGGGCCAAGCCGGCGGCCAGGCGGTCCAGGTCCGGCCAGCCGCTGTCGATGGCCTGGCCCGGCTTGAGCAGCAGCCAGCCCAGCCGGCCCAGGGGCTCGCCGGGGCAGGCCGGCGGGGCCTGCGCGGTGCGGCGCAGCCTTCCGGAGGCCTCCGGCGAGAGCCCGCGGCTGGTGACCACCGCCAGCACCCCGCCCCGCTCCCAGGCGCAGAGCGCGCCGGCCCTGGCCCCCAGCACCGGCAGCACGGCCGTCAACAGAGCCCGGCCCTGGCGCGAAAGCGTGGTCTGCCGTTGCAGCACCGGCAGCACCATCTCGTTCAGGCGCTTGAGTATGCCCACCCCGGTCTGCACGCCGCCGCTCCGCTCTCTGCTTAGGAGCCTGTCGGGAAAAGCCGTCCATGGCTTTTCCCGACGTTAACTTGCCGGAAGTGAATTCCGGCAAGTTACGCAAATTGCTCGCCCCCGCTGGGGGCTCCCAATTTGGCGGGCCGTCCATGGCCCGCCTAGGACCCTGTCGGATCTGTTACTTACTCCGACAGGCTCCTAGGCCGTCGTTATCCCGTGTGTTTCGAGGCTAGCACTTTCCCCGGCCCAGGGCAATACCCTCTTGTGAGCTTGTGCCCTTGTTTGCAAGCCGGACCGCCAGGCGGGCCTGGCCCAAAACGGACGGCCGGGGATGACCAGCGCCCGCTAGTTTTCAATGTATTTTCGATTTGTTATCCGCAGAAGCGAGGCTGATGCCCGCCCGCCTTATTCAATATCCGCGCCCGGACCATCAAGCCATGTGTGGCAGGAAGCCTACGTGGTCGGATCTTCAATGGCTCCCGACAATGTCATGGGAGCGAAGCGAAACAATCTTTGCGCCTATACGATTAGACCATGTAAGCGCGGCAAGGGTTGCTTGGCACGGCTGAGCCAACAGGGCATAAAAACTGTCATTGCGAGCGCAGCGAAGCAATCTCTTGCTCGCTTTCGTTCTAATATTGCAAGGCGTTATGTCGGTGGGATCAAGAGATTGCCGCGTCGCTTCGCTCCTCGCAATGACGGAATAGTCAATTGATAGGACGCGTGTATCACGGGTCGCTGATGGGTTGAGCGTATCGGCGCATTAAGAGATTGCCACGGCGCTTACGCGCCTCGCAATGACAGAAGGCGATTCGTGTTGGGCGTAGATAAAGTTGGCCCGCGTGGGCATGATCGGCCTCAGGCCGGCAAAAGGCGGCCGGCCTCCAGCCAGAGCAGGCGGGTGCAGGTGCGGCGCAGGAAGGCGTGGTCGTGGCTGATGATGGCCCAGGGCAGGTCGCTGGCCAGCAGCACCCGCTCCAGCCGGTCCTGGGTGGCCGGGTCCAGTCCGGCGGTGGGCTCGTCCAAGAGCAGGGCCTGGGGGTGCAGGGCGAAGACCGTGGCCAGGGAGACCAGGCGCTTCTCGCCGCCGCTGAGCTGGTGGGTGACCCGCTCCTCCAGATGGCCCAGGCCCAGCTCGGCCAGGGTCTGCCGGGCGGCGTCCTGGGCCTGATGGCGCCCCAGGCCCTGGTTCAGCGGGCCGAAGGCCACGTCCTCCAACACCGTGGGGCAAAAGAGCTGATCGTCCGGGTCCTGGAAGCAATAGCCCAGCCGGGTGCGCACGGCCTGGAAGTCCTTCTCGGTGCGCATGGCCTGGCCAAAGAGATTGACCGCGCCGGCCTGGGGGCGGACCAGCCCCATGACGACCAGGAAAAGCGTGGACTTGCCAGCCCCGTTGGGACCCAGCACCCCCACCCGCTCCCCGGTTTTCAGGCCGAAATCCAGGCCGTGGAAGACCGCCGGCCGGCCGGGATAGGCGTAGCCGACCTGGTCCAGGCGGATCAACTCCATGCCAGCGCCTCCAGCCCCGCCAGGACGGCCACCGCCAAGCCGGCAACGGCCAGGAACAGGCTGTCCCGCCGCCGCCAGTGGAAGTGGTCCAGCAGCCAGTAGGTGCCCTTAAAACCCCGGCAGAGCATGGCCTGATACACCCGCTGGGCGCGGTCCAGGGAGCGCAGCAACAGGTTGCCCAACAGATAGGCGTAGGTGCGGTAGGTGTGCAGGCTGCTCCGGGGCCTGAACCCCCGCGCCCGCAAGCCCAGGAAGAGCCGGTGCCACTCCTGGTGCAAAACGTGGAGGTAGCGATAAAAAAAGAAGAATATCTGCAACAGCCGCGGCGAGACCCGCCAGTGGGCCAGGGCGTGGAAGATGTGGTTCATGGGGCTGGTGGCCAGGAGCAGGGTCAGCCCCAGGACGATGGCGTTGGCCTTCAAGGTGATGAGCAGCGCCAGGGCCAAGCCGGCCGGGCTCCAGGCCAGGCCCAGGCCCAGCGGGTCAGCCCCGGCGGTTATCTGCCAGGGCAGCAGCACCCACAACAGCGCGGTGAACCCGTTGACGGCGATGAGGCGCTTGGCCAGCTCGCGGGCGTCCAGCCTGGCCGCCGCCGCCCCGGCTGCGGCCAGGGCCAGGCCCAGGGCCGGGGCCGGCCACTGCCTGGCCAGGGCCACCGCCAGGCTGAAGGCCAGGGCCGCCATCAGCTTGGCGCGCGGATCCAGGCGGTGAAAGAGCGAATCGCCGTGGGCCAGGGTCTCCAGGTGCATGGGCTGCGCGGCCTCCCGCCGGGGATGATACCAGGGCCGGACGGACCCCGCCGCCGGGGCTATTTGCGCCGGGATTTAAACCAGGCCGCCAGCCCGAAAAGGCCCAGGATGTAGCCGATGCCGGCGGCGATGTCGTGCACCGTCACCTGGCGCTCGCCGGCCAGACGGGCCACCTGGGCGTTGAGCGGGGCCAGCTTTTCGCCAACCACCTTGGCCACCACCCGCTCCAGCTCGGCGCTGTCCAGGCCGGGGCCGGGCGCGGAGGCGGACGTTTCGGCGGCCGAGGCCGGGGCCGGGGCGGACGGAGCCGCGCCGCTCAACTCGCTGGCCGGTATCTCATAGCTGGCCTGGTGGCCCTGGCTGGCCAGCAGGGTCAGCCGCAGCGGCGGGGCGACCCCGGCCGGCAGGGGCAGGCTGAAGCGGCCCTGGTCGTCGGTGACGGCCTGGCCCAGGTCCTTGCCCGCGCCGTCGCGGGCCGCCACCGGGCTGTTCACCGCCTTGCCGCCGCCGGCGAAATAGGCCTGGCCCTTGATCTGCCCATCCTCCACGTAGGCGTAGAGGCCGACCTTGTGGGCCAGGGCAACGTCTGGGGCGAAAAACAGGGTAGCCGCGATAATAACAGCCGATAAAATATTCCATGCGCGGTCATGCGCCATGCCGAGGCTCCTTTTCCCCCGCCCTTGCCCCTAGGCCAGCAGCGCCGGGCGCACCCGGGCCAGGAAGACCACCGCCGCCGCCGTGACCAGCCCCTCCACCACCATCACCGGCAGGTGGGCCAAGAGCACCAGCCGGGCGGCGGTGAACATCTCCTCGCCGGCCGTGGCCAGGCAGAGCGCAACCATCACCGCCGCCAGCCCCACCCCCAGAAACCCGGCCGCGAAGCCGGCGAGCAGGGGCAGGCGCCGGCCGCCCCGGCGGACCAGGGGCGCGAACAGCCAGTGGCAGACCAGGGCCGGCAGGGCCAGGTTGAAGGTGGTCACGCCCAGGGTGGTGAGCCCGCCGAAGGCGAAAAGCACCGCCTGCAAGGTGAGCGCCACGAAGATGGCCGGGAAGGCGGCCCAGCCCAGCAACAGCCCCAAAAGGCCGTTAAGCACCAAATGCGCCCGGGCCGGCCCCAACGGGACATTGACCAGCGAGGCCACGAAAAAGGCCGCGGCCAGGATGGCCACCTGGGGCAGCCGCTCCTGGTCCAGCTTCTTTAGACCCATCGCCAGCCCGGCCGCGCTCAGCGCCGCCCCGGCCGCCAGCACCGCGCCGGGCAGCACGCCCTCGGAGATATGCATGGCCTGCTCGAATCTCCGGCGTCCGGGCGCGCCCGGACGCCGGATTAAAGTATTCACTTCACCGGATGGGCGTAGACCCAGATCACCCCGCCCACCTCAACGGCCTTGTCCTGGCCGTCCTTGGCCATCTTCTGGTCGTCCTCGGCCAGGGCCGCGAAACCCCACCAGCCCGGCCAGGGCAGGGTCCAGGTGAACTGGCCCTGGGCGTCGGTCTTGACCACCTGGGCCACATAGGCCTCGCCGGGGGCCTTCTTCTTGCCGTCGGGGTTGTAGAACTCCACCTCCACCTCGGCGTTGGCCAGGGGCTGACCCTTGAACACCACCCGGCCGCTGAAGCTGTTGCCGGCCCAGAGGCCGTAGGGCCGGGTCAGGGGGATGATCTCGATCTTCTGCCCCACCGGCTGGTCCCAGCCCTCCATCAGGCCCAGGGCGCTGACCACGGTCTTGGTGTAGTGGATGATCCACTTGTCCTCGGCCGGCTCCCAATAGGCCGGCGGGGTCAGGTAGAGGATGTAGTCGCCGGGCTCCTTGACCGCCAGGCTGCCGGCCCAGGTTGTCACCCCGCCCTTCTTGGCCGCCTTGAGCGCGGGCAAAAGATCGTGCTTCCGGCCGTTGAGCAGATAGCCGGCCTCCACCGGCCGGCCCAGCTCCAGCCCCTGGTTCTCCATGGGGTGCCAGAACAGGTAGCTGAGCCCCACGGTCTTGGGGTCGGATTTTTCCACCAGGTTGCGCTGGGGAATAATCATGCCGAAATGGGCCAGGGCCGGCGTTGCGGCCAGGGCCAGGGCGATGGTCAGGACCAATACGACGCCTAACTTTTTGGCTTGCATGGCGAACCCTCCTCATGGCCGCTATGGGGCGCGGCGCGCGAGGCTGGGCGATCCAGCGGCGCGCGCCCCCGTGGCGGTCTTCCTGACCGGTGCTGGTTATGTGCGTGGGTGCAGGATCGGCCCCGCGGGGGGCCGGGCCTTCCGGCCCTGGGGAGGATCTTCTTGATCCAGGTGGTTGTTACTATCGGGCCAGACGGGGGAAGTGTCAAGCCTTTGCCCGCCGCCGCCGCCAAAGCCACAGATGCCCGGCCAGGTTGAGCCCGGCCCAAAGCCCGCCCAGCGCCCGCAGCCAGGCCTCCGGCAGGGGCAGGTAGACCAGGCGCTCGATCCAGACCATGAGGAACGAGCCCGCCGGGGCGGCGGCCGCGCCCTGGGCCTGGGCCGCCGCCCGGCGCAGGTCGTATTCCAGGTAGGTCAGCGGGCAGTACCAGCCGCCCAGGTTGGTGACGATCAACAGCGCCATCAGCCCCAGGTGGGGCCAGGCCAGCCACGGCCAGCGCCAGGCCAGGGGCAGCCCGGCCAGGGCGAAGGCCACGCCCACGAAATGGAGCAAAAGCACCAAGTCGACCAGAAGCTGCGGCGTCACGACCATAAGACCGCGCTTTCGCCCGGAAAATACGTTAGCGGGCGAGGCTCAACCGACCGGGATGGGCTCTTCGTGCCGGCGCAGGCTTTCCGTAAATTAAGCCCGCAACGCCCCCTGGGCCGCGCGCAACAGGAACGCCGAACGCGAGAGCCCGCGCTGCCTGGCGGCCTGGTCGATGCGGATCAACTCGCTCTCCGGCAGGGTGATGTTAACCCGCACCGACTTGGTGGGCTCCTGGTCGATGCCGACCAGGAACGCCACCGCGTCGGAATTTTCTGGGTCGGCCATAACGGCGTCTAGCGTGACAGGCTCAGGGATGACTTCACCATCCTCCAGCATGCCGGCTATGTGCAGCTTGAGCGCCTCGGCCGCGTTGCGCCGGGCCTCTTCCAGGCTCTCGCCAGCGCTGACGCAGCCGGGGAAGTCGGGGAAGTCCACCCCGTAGACGGTGCCCGGCTCCCTGCGCAGCAGGGCGATGTAGTATGCCATGGCTCGCTCCTGGCTAATCTTCACTTGCGGCCGTCTTCCCGGCCCAGGGCCAGTCCCGATTGCCGGCGGATGCTGGCCAGGGTGCCCTGGGGCAGGTCCCGCACCGGGTGGGGCACCGTCACCCGTCCTGGGCGATCGGGGTGCTTGTACTGGCGGTGGCTGCCCTTTTGCGCCGCCAGCCGCCAACCGGCCCCTTCCAGGCGCATTATTACCTCGCCGGAATCCATGCGCCCCCCTCGCACGCCGTTCTATACACACTATACACACAAAGGCCGCGCCTGGCAAGCCCTCCTCCCCGCCTGGCGACTTCCCCGCCGCCATGATAACATCCCGCCCATGCCTAGCGAACTGCTTGTCATCGGCGGCGGCCTGGCCGGCTGCGAGGCGGCCTTGAAGGCGGCCGCGCAGGGCGTGGCGGTGCGGCTCATCGACATGAAGCCGCATGAATTCAGCCCGGCCCACCACGACCCCCGCCTGGGCGAGCTGGTCTGCTCCAACTCCCTGCGCTCGGCCGAGGCCACCAGCGCGGTGGGGCTACTCAAGATCGAGATGGCGCTCATGGGCTCGGCGGTGATGAGCGCCGCGCGGGCCACGGCGGTGGGGGCGGGCAAGGCCCTGGCCGTGGACCGGGGGGCCTTCGCCGCCAGGCTGGACGCGGCCGTGAGCACCCACCCGCTCATCACCCGCGAGAGCCGCCGCGTCGACGCCCTGCCCCGCCAGGGCCTCAGCGTGGTGGCCACCGGGCCGCTGACGGCCGAGGCCCTGGCCGTTGATCTCATGGCCCTGGCCGGGGCCGGCCACCTGCACTTCTACGACGCCATCGCCCCCATCGTGACGGCCGAGTCGGTGGACATGGGCCGGGCCTTCTGGGCCGACCGCTGGGCCGAGGACGAGCCCGGCCAGGGCGACTACCTCAACTGCCCCCTGGAGCGCGAGGAGTGGGAGGCCTTCCATGCCGCCCTGACCACGGCCGAGCAGACGCCGCTCAAGGATTTCGAGCGCCCGCGCTTTTTCGAGGGCTGCCTGCCCATCGAGGTCATGGCCGCCCGCGGCGAAAAGACCCTCCTGTTCGGCCCCATGAAGCCGGTGGGGCTCAAGGATCCCCACAGCGGCCGGCGGCCCTTCGCGGTGGTGCAGTTGCGCAAGGAGGACGCCGAGGGCAGGCTGCTGAACCTGGTGGGCTTTCAGACCAAGCTGACCCACCCGGCCCAGGAGCGGGTCTTCCGCCTCATCCCGGCGCTAAAGAACGCCGAGTTCGTCCGCCTGGGCTCCATCCACCGCAACACCTTCCTGGACGCGCCGCGGGTGCTCACCCCGGACTGCCGCCTGAGGGCCGCGCCGCATATTTTCATCGCCGGCCAGCTATCCGGGGTGGAGGGCTACGTGGAGAGCGCGGCCAGCGGGCTATTTTGCGGGCTGATGGCGGCCCGGACGCTGCGCGGCCAGCCGGCGATCCTGCCGCCGCCCACCACGGCCCTGGGCGGCTTGCTGGGCCATCTGCAAAACACCGCGGCCAAGGACTTCCAGCCCAGCAACGTCAATTGGGGCCTCTTGCCGCCTTGGCCGGAGCGCGCGCCCAAGAAAGAACGGCCGCGCCTGCTGGCCCGCCGGGCCATCGCCGACTGCCTGGCCTGGCTGGCGGCCCTGGGCCTGGCCCCGGCCGAGCCGGCCCCGGAGGTCTAGCCTTGCCGCGCGCCCAGGGGACGAGCCCGCCATGACCGCCCCGCCACCGGCAACCCGCGCCGCGCTGGCCGAGCGGGCGCGGCCCTGGCTCCTGGCCGGGGTGCTGCTCCTGGCCCTGGGCCTGCGCCTGGCCGGCCTGGGCCACGGCCTGCCCGACTGGATCGTCCACTGCGACACCCCCAAGCAACTGGCCCAGATTCCGGATTTCCACGCCGGCCGGCTGGACCCCGGCTTCAGCTATCCCCTGGGCCACATCTATCTTTATAGCGGGGTGATGCGGGCCTGGACCGAGCTGACCGGCGGCCCGGCCGAGCTGCCCCCCTTCGACCAGAACCAACCCGCCCCGGCCGCGGCCTACATCCTGGCCGCCCGCGCCCTGCAATGCCTGCTGGGCGTGGGCGCGGTGCTCTGGGTGTTTTTCATCGGCCGCGCCCTGTGGGGTCCGGTGGCCGGGCTCCTGGCCGCCCTCCTGCTGGCCCTGGACCCATTGCACCTCACCTATTCCCGCCAGGTCATGGGCGACGCGCCCCAGGCCTTCTGGCTGCTGGGCGGCCTTTATCTGGCCCTCAGGGCCGGCCAGGCCGGGGGCTGGTGGCGCTATCTGCTGGCCGGGGCCATGGCTGGGCTGGCGGTGTCGGTCAAGCTCTACGGCGGCTACGTGCTCATCGCCGGGCTGGCCGCCTGGTGGGCCAACCCGCCCCGCTCCTGGCGGCCGCCCCTGCTCTTGCTGGCGGGCCTCGCGCTGGGCTGGTCCCTGGGCGCGCCCCTGATCTGGTCCGACCCGGCCACCTGGCTGGAGTACCTGCGCGACGAGATAACCAGCCAGATGGGCATGGCCGACAAGGTGCAACTGAGCCACGACCGCCTGGCCCAGGTCATGAACGGCCTGGACTACCTGGTCGGCCTCTTGCCGCGCAACTACGCCTGGCCCTGGCTGTTGGGCGGCCTGGCCGGGCTGGGCTGGCTCTATTGGCGGCGCGACCGGCGGCAATGGCCTCTCCTGGCTGCGGCCGCCGCCGGCCTGACGCTCCTGGCCCTGCGCCTTTATTACCTGCGCGAATGGGACCTGGTGGGCGTGACGCCCTACCTGCACCTGGCCCTGGCCGGGGGAGCGGCGGGACTGGCCGGCCGCCTGGCCGGGCGTCCGGTCTGGCGGCGGGGCCTGGTCCTGGCCCTGGCCGGGCTGGTGGTCTGGCAGGGGCTCTACGCCCTGAGCTACGCCCAGATCGCCCGCCTGCCCGACACCCGCCATTTCGCCCGCCAATGGCTGGCCAGCCATGACCCGCCACGCGGCGAACTGACCTTCGACCTGATGCTCAGCGGCCCGGCCGCCTGGCTGGATCCCGGCCCCAGCGAGGGCAAGCCCCAGCCGGACCCCCTGCGTCAGATGCTGCGTGACCGCGCCAGCCTGCCCGGCGCGGACCTGGCGGTGGTGGAGTGGCCGTGGTGGGAGCCCCGGCCCGGCCCCGGCGCGCCCCGGCCGGCCATGGTCTTCGATTTGCGCAACACCTACTGGGAAAACCCGGAGATCGCCTTCTATCTCCCGCGCGCGGGCAGCCCCTTCAGCCGCTTGCTGCTGGCCCCTCCCTGGGCCCCGGACCCGCCCGCCAGCCTGGGCTTCATCCAGACCGCCTGGGCCCGGCGGCAGATGCTGGCCCTGGGCCAGCCCGAATTGCCCGTCGCCCTCACCCTCCACCCCCGGCCCGCCCTGGACGCCCTGGGCTGGCTGGCCCTGGGCCGGGGCCGCGCCCGCCTGGGCCTGGGGCCGTGGGCGAGCCTGGAGCTGGACCCGGCCCCGGACCGCCCCCAGGCCGGGCGGCTCGCCCCCCGGCCCAGCCCCCTGCCCCTCTGGCTCAACGCCTGCCGGCTGGAGCTTTCCCCCGCGCCGGGGGCCGAGCTCTGCCTGCTCCTGGCCCCCACCCCGGCCGACCTGGCCCCGCTCCTGGCCCGGCTGGGCCTGTGGGCGGAGATGGCGGCGCTCTGCGATGGCCTGGACGCCGAGGCCCCGGCCGAGGCCTGGCTGTGGCGGGCGGCGGCCCTGGCCAGGCTGGGCCGCCCGGCCGAGGCCGATCAGGCCCTGGCCGAGCTGAACGCCCGCGAGCCCGGCTTCCTGGCCGCCTATCGCCGCCTGGCCGTGGCCGAACGGCCAGACCCCGCCGCCCTGGCCGTCTTGGTGCGCCCGGCGGACGGACCCTGGTGGCTGCCGGAGCTGGCCTGGTCGGCGGACGCAACCGGCCCGGCCATCCACGCCGAGGCCGACGCCGACCGCCACCACCTCTGGCTGCCCCACACCTTCGTGCCCGGCCGCCTGCGCCTGGTGGTGAGTCTGGACGCCGGTCCGGCCCCGGCCCGGCTCAGGGTGATCGCCCACCGGCCGGGGGTGGTCAGCGCCGACCTGGCCGCGGCCGAGCTGCCCCCTGGCGCGGGCTCCCCCGCGTTCGCCTTGGAGGCGCCGGCCGGTCCGACGGGATTAGAGCTTTTGCTCGAAGGCGCGCCCGGCAGCCGGCCCAGGGTGACGGGCTACCGCATCGGCCTGGATTGGGCGGCGGAGCTGGCCTGGCGCTGGCGGCTGCTGCGGGGGCTGTTGCCCGCCATCGACCCGCCGGACGCCCCTCAGAGCAGCTCGGCCTCCACGTCGTAGGCGTGGGTCTTGGTGACGCGGCAGCGGGCGATGGTCCCCGGCTGGGCCGAGCCGGCGGTTATGATTACCTGGCCGTCCACCTCCGGGGCCTGGCTGGCCAGGCGGCCATGCCAGATGAGATCGCTCTCCGGGTGCGGCCCCAGCACCAGCACCTCGGCCTCCCGCTTGAGCAAGCGCTTCAACCGCGCCCGGCTAACCTTGGCCTGGGCGGCCATGATCCGCCTGACCCTGGCCTTTCCCACCTTGGCCGGGGGGGATTCCAGCCGGGCCGAGCGGGTGCCGGCCTCCGGCTGATAGGCGAAGCAGCCCAGGTGGTCGAATCCCCCCTCGGCCACTAGGTCTAGCAGCGCTGTGAATTCAGCTTCACCCTCGCCGGGATGCCCGACCAGCAAGGTGGTCCTTATCACCGCCTGGGGGGAGCGGCCCCTGATTTCGGCCAGCAGGGACCGCAGTTCGGCCCCGCTCCTGCCCCTGCCCATGGCCCTCAGCACCGGGTCCGCGATGTGCTGGAGGGGCAAATCAAAGTAGGGCAGCACCTTGGGCGTGCCCGTCATGGCCGCGATGAGCGGCGTTTCCAGGTAATCTGGGGACAAGTAGAGTAATCTAATCCAAGATAATCCTTCAATGGCGGATAGCTCTCCAAGCAGGTCCGCCAGGTCCGCGCCCCCTGGCCGGTCGCGGCCATAGGAGCAGAGATCCTGGGCCACCAGGTTGATCTCGCCCACCCCGGCCGCCGCCAGCCGCCGCGCCTCGGCCAGCACGTCATCTATGGGGCGGCTGCGCAGCCGCCCCCGGATGCGGGGGATGGTGCAAAACGCGCACTTGTGTTCACACCCATCGGCCACCCGCAGGTAGGCCCAGCCCGGTCCGGTGGAAATCGCGCGTGGAGTATCGCCACCCAGGACCGAAACCGGCCGGCTCAGGGCGATGCGGGGCACCTTCTCTGGGTATTGAATTAGTTTTGGCAGGTTTATTATCTCACCTGGGCCAACCATCAGGTCGACCTCCGGCAGGCTGCGCGCCAGCTTGCGGCCATAGCGCCCCACCAGGCAGCCGGCCACCACCAGCCGTTGATCGGGGCGCTTTTTTTCGGCCAGCGCCAGGATCGCCGCGATGTTCTCCTCCACCGCCGGCCGGATGAAGCCGCAGGTGTTGACCACCAGCAGATCCGCCGCCTCCGGCGCGGCCACCGCCCCATAGCCCGCCGCCAGCAGCATCCCGGCGATGTGCTCGCCCTCCACCTGGTTCTTGGCGCAGCCCAGGTTCAACAGGAAATAGGTGGGGTTCATGGCTTCTCATCTTTGCGGAAACAGGAGGCCAGGATATGTGACAACTCAAGACTAAGAGATTGCTTCGCTGCGCTCGCAATGACAGATAGCGTTTCAACCTAGCCTGCGCCCTGTCATTGCGAGGAGCCGCCAGGCGACGAAGCAATCTCTTTCATTCAATCTCCGGCGATTCTCGCCCGCCGCCCGGCCAAAATCAAGGCGCGAAGGCCATGAACAGGTGCCGATCCATCAGCCACATCACCCACAGGCTGAACAACAAACCCGCCAGGCCCCATAGCCACGCCCGCCCCGCCGGCAGCGGGCGCGGGGCCGGGGCGTCCGGCCCCGGCCAGCCCCGGCCGTTGGTCAAGAGCGTCAGGCTGGCGGTGAAGACGTAGCACTCCAGGGCGAAGGGGATGAAGCCCAGGTAGCCGGCCAGGGGCATGGCGAAGAGTTTGGGCCGCTCCAGGTAGGGCAGCGTGTAGGCCCAGCGCGCGCCGGAGAGGAAGTTCCACGCCTCCCAGCACAGGCCGCAGATCAGCCCGGCCAAGACCAGCCGCGCCACCGGCGAGAGGTCGCCAGCCTGCCACGCACGCATCAAGGAGGGCGCGCCGAACCGGTGGTTGACCGGCTCCAAGAGGAAGATCAGCCAGACCCAGGCCAGCGGGAAGAATATCCGCGGCCAAAGCAGACACATGGCCAGCGTTATCCCACCGGCGGCGAAAAAACCCGGATACCAGCGTGCACCGGGCGGGAAAGCCCGCACCCCGCGCCCGATTTTAACCCCCCAAGCGTCGAGCAATTCATACACTAGCAGCACGCCGGGCAATACCGTGGCATAGGCCACGAAGGCCCCCAGCCAGCGCCAGAGGGCGTCGCGCTCCACGCCGACGTAATGCCAGTTTTTTAGGGCCGCCAGGTTGATCAGCTCGAACAAAAACCAGAAGGGGACCGAGGCCCCGGCCAGCCAGAGGAACGAGACCGGCCGGTCAAGGATGAACGAGGCCCCCCGCCGCCGGGCGATGAGGGCATCCAAGGCCAGGATGAAGCCCCACCAGGCGCACTGGTAGAACCAGAGCCGGAAGGCCCGCACCCCGGCCAGGGAGAGCGCCGCGGCCAGGAGCCACAGGCCCAGCCCCAGCCAGCCATGCCATGCGCGCCGGGTGGTCATGCATCCATTATAAAGCGCTCCGGCCCCGCGCCCAAGGCCGAAACCCGCCGGCCGCCCGCAATCAATTCGAGCGATTGCTTTAATATAATATTAAAGCGATTACTAAAAATCACCCCCGGCCCGGCGGCCCGCGCCGGGGAGCGCCCCGCGCGGCTGTGGCCGTCCCCGTCCGGCTAAGGCCCCCACAATCCAGCACAAAACCGGCGCCCCCCCGGCGCGGGGCCTGGCCAGTTTTCGCTTGCAAATTTCGCCGGTTAGGTCATAATAACTAGGTGAGGCCCAGGGGCTCGCCCCGCCTCTGCCCGACCCGGCCGCACCCGGCCACCACCCCCGGCCAAGGAACCCCCATGAGCGCGGAAACCTCCTATACTGCGGATAAAATCAAGGTCTTGGAAGGCCTGGACGCGGTTCGCAAGCGCCCGGCCATGTACATCGGCTCCACCGGCCCGGACGGCCTGCACCATCTGGTCTACGAGGTGGTGGACAACTCCATCGACGAGGCCATGGCCGGCTACTGCACCACGGTCAAGGTGGTCATCCACGCCGACAACTCGGTCAGCGTCACCGACGACGGCCGCGGCATCCCGGTGGACATGCACGCCACCGAGAAGGTGCCGGCCCTGCAGGTGGTCATGACCAAGCTGCACGCCGGCGGCAAGTTCGACGACAAGGCCTACAAGGTGGCCGGCGGCCTGCACGGCGTGGGCGTCAGCGTGGTCAACGCGCTTTCCGTCTGGCTGGAGGTGGAGATCAGCCGCGACGGCAAGGTCTATTACCAGCGCTACGAGCGCGGCAAGCCCATGGGCCCGGTGGAGGAGATCGGCAAATCCAAGCGCACGGGCACCAAGGTCACCTTCCTGGCCGATCCGCAGATCTTCGAGACCACCGAGTACAGCTTCGACATCCTGGCCGGCCGCCTGCGCGAGCTAAGCTTCCTCAACCGCGGCCTGGTCGTGGAGCTCGTGGACGAGCGCAGCGACAAGAGCCAGAACTTCTTCTACAAGGGCGGCATCAGCGAGTTCGTGGACTACATCAGCCGCAAGAGCCAGCCCCTGCACCCCAAGCCCATCTACCTGGCCGGCGACCGCGACCTGGTGCAGGCCGAGATCGCCCTGCGCTACACCGACTCCTACAACGAGCGCCTGTTCAGCTTCGCCAACAACATCAACACCCGCGAGGGCGGCACCCACCTCACCGGCTTCAAGGCCGCCCTGACGCGCACCATCAACAACTACATCACCAAGAACTTCCCCAAGCTCAAGGCCCTGCCCAGCGGCGACGACGTGCGCGAGGGCCTGGCCGCGGTCATCAGCGTCAAGCTGCCCCAACCCCAGTTCGAGGGCCAGACCAAGATGAAGCTGGGCAACTCGGACGTCAAGGGCCTGGTGGAGCAGATCGTGGGCGAGCAGCTGGCGGTGTTTTTCGAAGAAAACCCCGGCGTGGCCAAGCGCATCGTGGAGAAAGTCACCGAGGCGGCCCGCGCCCGCGAGGCGGCCAAGAAGGCCCGCGAGCTGGTGCGCAGGAAGGGCGTGCTGTCGGAGCACTCGCTGCCCGGCAAGCTGGCCGACTGCTCCGAGCGCGACCCCAGCGCGGCCGAGCTGTTCCTGGTCGAGGGCGACAGCGCCGGCGGCAGCGCCAAGCAGGCGCGCGACCGCCGCTTCCAGGCCATCCTGCCCTTGCGGGGCAAGATCCTCAACGTGGAGAAGGCCCGCTTCCACAAGATGCTGGAGAACGCCGAGATCCGCACCATGATCACCGCCCTGGGCACCGGCATCGGCGAGGAGGACTACGACCTCGGCAAGCTGCGCTACCACAAGATCATCATCATGACCGACGCCGACGTGGACGGCAGCCACATCCGCACCCTGCTGCTCACCTTTTTCTTCCGCCAGATGCCGGAGCTGGTGGAGAAGGGCCACCTCTACATCGCCCAGCCGCCCCTGTATCGCCTGGTGGACGGCAAGAAGGAGAGCTACGTCAAGGACGAGCCGGCCATGCGCAAGCTCCTCTTGGAGCGGGCCTGCGCCGAGCTTACGCTCGATATCCCGGTCACCGAGCAGTCGCTCTCCGGAGCCCGCCTGGTCAAGCACCTGGAGCAGCTCGGCGCCTACCTGGAGGGCATCGACCGCTTGAAGCGCCGGGGCTATCCGCCGGCCTTGACCGCCGCCCTGCTCAAATACCGGGTGCGCAGCAAGGGCCGTTTCCTGGACGCCCAGAAGTTCGCCGAGCTGCGCGAGCTGTTGCACGGCGAGGGTCTCGCGCTGGGCGAGGAGCGGGTGGACGAGGAGCACGGCCTGCGCGAGGTGGCCGTCACCTGCCAGGGCGAGACCACCCAGAGCGCCATCGTCTCCTGGGGGCTCATCAGCAGCGCCGACTACGCCCGCCTGCTGCTCATCCACGACCAATTGGCCGGCAGCCAGCAGGGGCCGTTCACCCTGCGCAAGAACGGGCAGAAGCAGGAGGCGCCCGACGCCGAGAGCCTGCTCAAGCGCCTGGGCGAGGCCGGGGCCAAGGGCCTGCACCTGCAACGCTACAAGGGCCTGGGCGAGATGAACCCGGAGCAGCTCTGGATCACCACCATGAATCCGGAGGCCCGCACCCTCTTGCAGGTCAAGGTGGAGGACATGGTCAAGGCCGACGAGATGTTCCAGACCCTGATGGGCGACGAGGTGGAGCCCCGGCGCGAGTTCATCATCGAAAACGCTCTCGACGTGCGCGAGCTGGACATCTAGGGGCCGGCCGGAAAAAGCTTCTGCTCCGCCGGCGAGTTATCGGCCGGGCGACGCGGTCGCCCCAGCCTTTTCCCCCCGCCCAGGAGGCCAAGCATGAGCGAGCGCCGGCCCGGTCTGTCCACCCTGTGCCTGCACGCCGGCCAGGCCCCCGACCCGGCCACCGGCGCGCGCGCGGTGCCCATCTACCAGACCACGAGCTTCGTCTTCAAGAGCGCCGAGCACGCCGCCGACCTTTTCGCCCTGCGCGCGCCGGGCTACATCTACACCCGCATCATGAACCCCACCACCCAGGTGCTGGAGGACCGCCTGAGCGCCCTGCACGGCGGGGCCGGGGCCTTGTGCCTGGCCAGCGGCATGGCCGCCATCACCTTCGCGGTGCTCACCATCGCCTCGGCCGGCCAGAACATCGTCAGCGGGTCGAACCTTTATGGCGGCACCCGCGCCCTGTTCGCCCACACCCTGGCCCGCCTGGGCATAGAGTGCCGCTTCGTGGATTCGTCCGACCCGGACAACTTCCGCCGCGCCGCCGACGCCGACACCCGCCTTTTCTTCACCGAGTCCATCGGCAATCCGCGCTGCAACGTGGACGACCTGGCCGGCATCGCCAGGGCGGCCCAGGACTGCGGGGCGCCCTTCATCGTGGACAACACCGTCAGCCCGCCGCCCATGAGCAACCCCGGCGACTACGGGGCCGACGTGGCCGTCTATTCGCTGACCAAGATCATCGGCGGCCACGGCCTGTGCATCGGCGGGGCGGTGGTGGACTACGGCCGCTTCGATTGGATGCGCCAGCCCGACCGCTGGCCGGAGATCACCCAGCCCGACCCGGCCTACCACGGCTTCAACTTCCACGAGAGCTTCTGCCGCTATGAGCCCGGCCAGGCCGGGCCGGCCTGCCCGGCCTACATCCTCAAGATGCGCACCGGGCTTTTGCGCGACATCGGCGCGGCCGCCTCGCCCCTCAACAGCTTCCTGATCCTGCAAGGCCTGGAGACCCTGCCGCTCAGGGCGCGGGCGCACTGCGTGAACGCCCAGGCCGTGGCCGAGTTCCTGGCCGGCCACCCGGCGGTTTCTTGGGTCAACTACGCCGGGCTCCCCAGCCACCCCGACCACGCCCGCGCGCGTGAATACTTCCCGCTGGGCCCCAGCGCGGTCTTCGGCTTCGGGATCAAGGGCGGGCGCGAGGCCGGGCGCAGGTTCATCGCCGCGGTGAAGCTGTGCAGCCACCTGGCCAACATCCTGGACGCCAAGACCCTGGTCATCCATCCCGCCTCCACCACCCACAGCCAGCTCGGCCCGGAGGAGCTCAGGGCCGCCGGGGTGGGCGAGGACATGGTGCGCATCTCGGTGGGCATCGAGGACGCCGCCGACATCATCGCCGACCTGGACCAGGCCCTGGAGGCGAGCCAGGCCTGACCGGCAGACCCCTGATAACCAGGAGCAAGGCAGATGACGCCAGAGGCCTCGCGCGGCCGGCGGCTGGCCGCCTACCTGGGGCTGAACCCCAGCATGCTGGGCCTCATGGCCATGGTGGTGCTGGTGGGCCTGGGCGAGAAGATGGCCGAGCGCTTCCTGCCCATCTACCTGCTGGCCCTGGGCGGCGGCGCGCTCGCGGTGGGGCTCCTTAACGGCCTGGACAACCTGCTCTCGGCGCTATACTCGTTTCCCGGCGGCTGGATAGCCGACCGCTGGGGCGAGAAAAGGGCCTTGCTCATCTTCAACCTGGTGGCCATGGCCGGCTTTTTGGTGGTCATCCTCATCCCGCGCTGGGAGGCGGTCATCGCCGGCTCGGTGCTTTTCCTCTCCTGGACCGCCATCAGCCTGCCGGCCAGCATGAGCCTGGTGGCCAGGGTGCTGCCGCCCGGCAAGCGCACCATGGGCGTGTCCATGCACTCCCTGGTGCGGCGGCTGCCCATGGCCCTGGGGCCGCTGTTGGGCGGGGCCGCCATCGCCCTGTGGGGCGAGCAGACCGGCGTGCGCGTGGCCTTCGCGGCGGCCCTGGTCCTGGCGGCGGTGGCCCTGGCGGCGCAGCAGCGCCTCATCGCCGCCGATGAAACGCCGGCCGGCGACCACGGCCTGCACCTGCGCGGGGCGTTTGCGCTGATCACCCCGGCCATGCGCCGGCTCCTGGCGGCCGACATCCTGGTGCGCTTCTGCGAGCAGATTCCCTACGCCTTCGTGGTCATCTGGTGCATGAAGGTCATCGACCAGCCGGTGGGCGCGGTGCAGTTCGGCTTGCTCACCACGGTGGAGATGGCCACCGCGGTGCTGATCTACGTGCCGGTGGCCCATTTCGCCGACCGAGGGGCCAAGAAGCCCTTCGTGCTGGCCACCTTCGTCTTCTTCAGCCTGTTTCCGCTGGTCCTGTATTTCTGCCAGTCCTTCTGGCCCCTGGTGGCGGCCTTCGCGTTGCGCGGGCTCAAGGAGTTCGGCGAGCCCACCCGCAAGGCGCTGATCATGGCGCTGGCCCCGGAGGGAAGCAAGGCAACCGCCTTCGGGGCCTACTACCTGCTGCGCGACGTGGTGGTCTCGCTGGCCGCCTTTGGCGGGGCGCTGCTGTGGATGATCTCGCCGGCGGTGAACCTCTTCACCGCCTTCGGCTTCGGCGCGCTGGGCACGCTGTGGTTCGCGCTCCACGGCCGGGACGAGGGCCAGGCCGGGGCCGGGGCGGGCCAAGGCCGGCAGTGAGGGCGCGGGGGCAAGCAACCGCCCGCTCCAGATGATATCGAATCACCAGGCGGTCGCACGGCCGGAAGAGCCCCCCTCACCCCGCCTCTCCCCCCGGTGGGGGGAGAGGGGCCGGAAAAGAAGGCCGACGGCGCGGCCTTGGCCCAGTGGCGCGGTCGCGCGCCCATACCGGCCCCGCGCGCCGCAACCCCTTGTCGCTACGCGACCCGGACAACAAGTTGTCCGGGCCACCCGGAGAAAAGCAAAAAACAGGAGAAAAAGACGAGCGGGGATAAATCCCGCCCCTACATCAAAAAAGGGCCGTTTGGGCCGCGCGCGGCGACCTCTCGCCGCCGCGCGGCCCGGAATATTGGGCTAATGCTCCTGGAAGCGGGTCAGGTCCACCTGCTTGAGCTTGGCGTTGATCTCCCTGGCCAGGTTGCCCAGGTTCTCGTCGCGCCAGGCGGCGGGGTCGCGGGCCAGTTCGGGGTGGGTGAAGAGCGCGGCGGTGAGACTCTTGGCGGCCTCGGCCTGCTGGCCGGCCTCCAGGGCCTCCATGGCGGCCCCCAGGTGCTCCGGGGCCTGGCCGCCGTTGCCCTGGCTGCGGGCGATGAGCACGCCGATGACCTTGCCGAAGACCTGCATGCGCGGCTGGGGGTGCTTGGCCAGGATGGGGTGGAGCCGGCGGGCGAAGGCGGCCACCGGCTGGCTGGCGTGGCGGTCGAATTGGAGGAAAAAGGGTTTGAGGCTGCCGGTCAGCTCCAGCAGGTGGGCCAGGGCCTCGCGCTCCTGGCCCTGCGCCAGCATCGCTTCCAGGCGGCGGCAGGCCTCGCGGCAGGCCTGGGCGGTGGGGTCGGCGGCGGCGGGGCTGGCCAGGGCGGCCAGGGTCAGCAGGCCGGCCGCCCTCTTGAGCAGCGGCTCCACCACCCGGTTGGCGTAGAAGTTGGGGTCGCCGGGCAGATAGGGGTCCACGTAGAGGGCCTGCACGGCCGTGGCCGCCGCGCTGGCCTCCAGCTCGGCCCGGCGCCGGGGCGGGGCGACCAGGGCCTGGCTGGTCATGGCCACCGCCAGGTTGAACAGCACCACCCCCCGGAAGGAGGGGTTGAGGGTCAGCAGGCGGCGGTAGATCTCCACCGCCTGATCCAGGCGGCCCAGGCGGCGCAACTGGGTGCCCAGGTGGTTGAGCTTCAGGCAGGCCTGCTCCTTGACCTCCGGCACGGCGGCGGCCTTGAGCCACTGGCGCATGGCCCCGGCCAGGTCGCCCTGGTGGTAGGCCAGCAGGCCGAACTGGATCAGGTACCTGGGGTCCAGCTCGCCGCCGCCCTTGACCTTGTCCTCCAAGGCGCCCTGGGCCAGGCCCATCATCTTCTGCACCGCCGGGTGCTCCGCGCCCAGGGTGGCGGCCAGGTCCTGCTCCAGGATGACCTCGGCCACCGCGGCCACCGCCTTTTTGCGGGCCTCGGCCCGCTCCAGGGGGTTGACCGTGACCAGGCTCTCGGCCTTGGCCACCGCCGCGGCGAAGTTCTCGGCCGCCTCCTGCAGATAGCCCTCCACCAGGCTGGCGTCCAGGGGCTCGCCCCCCTCGGCGGCCAGCTTGGCCAGCTCGCGCACCTGCATGATGCGCACCTGGGCGATCTCCTGGTTGGGGGCGGGCGAGGCCTTGGAAACCTCCTCGGCGTCGCGGAACATCTGCAGGGCCGGCGGGTAGCGCCGCTTCTTGACCAACAGCCGCCCGCCCTCCAGGTAGGCCTCCGGGTCGGTGGGCAGGATCTTGATGGCCTCGCGGCAGAGCTCGATGGCCTTGTCGAAGTTGCCGGCCTGCTTCAGGGTCTGCACCTGGTCCATCAGGTCCTCGGCCTGGGCGCGGCGCAGCCGAAGCTCCTCGGCGCTCTTGTATTCCTTCAATTCGGCCAGCTTGTGGTCGCGGTGCTGGTAGAACTCCAGCAGGTATTCGGTCAGCTCCTGGGCGCGCTCGGCCAGGCGTTCTTCGTAATGGGAATCCAGGGGCTGCACCCGCAGCATGAACACGCCCATGACCCCGAACTGGTAGAGGTCCTGCACCGCGCGCAGGCGGATGTCGCTGTCCTGGGCGTAGACGAAGACCGGCACGCAGCGGCTGAGCATCTCCAGGGGGTCGCGGCCGGCCTTGGCGGCCAGGGAGGCCACCCCGCCGTAGAAGTCGGTGAGCGCCAGGTCGGGATAGCTCAGGCCGCCGGCGGCCTTGGCGGTCTTGAGCGGGTGGTTGACCAGGATCAGGCCCCCGTGCTTGAGCAATTCGTTGTAGAGCTGCTGCATGGCCTGGAAATAGCGGGGATGCACCGTGGCCTTGCTCACCTGGCCAAAGCGCATGATGCTCAGGACCTCCTCGACCTGCTGCAACAGGACGCGGTCGGCCATGAACAGCCGGATGGGCTGGCCCAGGTAGGGTTTCAGGGTTTCCGGGATCGGCGGTAGCATGCCTCTAGTTTTCCGGTCCGGCCGCGGTTGCCAAGCCTGTGAAAATTCCGCCAGGGGGCGGACTGACCACAACTATGCCTGATGATACGGCATTTCGCGGAAAATTGCAGGCGTTTGGACCAGGGATTTTACTGGCGGCGGCGTTGGCCGAATGTGAAATGCAGGGCCGCCCCTCGGCCGGCGCAGGCCACCACGCAGTCGCCGCAGTTGTTGCACTGGGCGGCGGTGAGCCCGGTCATGGTCTTGGGGGCCAGATCCAGGGGGCAGGCCCGCTCGCAGGGCTCCGGCCCCTTGCCGCAGCGGCAGCGGCGGGGGTCGAAACCCACCTTGAGCCCGCGCGGGTTGAGCCGGGCGGCCAGGGCCAGGAGCAGCATCTGGGGGCAGGCGTAACGGCACCACAGGCGGCGGCCGGCGGCGAGCTCCAGGGCCAGGAGAGCCAGGATGGCCCCGCCGGCCCAGGAAAGATGGCCCATCAGGAAGGCCTGCTGGAAAAAGCGGGTGTACCAGCCGGGCAGGGAGAGCTGGTTCAGGACCGGCGGCGCGGCCAGGGCCCAGACGGCGATCAGGGCGATGCCCACGACGTAGATTTTTACGATCAGCTCCCAGGGCCGGGCCGCGCCCCGCCTGCGGTTTGGCCGCAGACGGCGGCCCAGGGCCAGGGCCAGCTCGGACATGAGGCCGAAGGGGCAGAGCCAGGCGCAGAAGACCCCGCCCAGGGCCAGGGCCAGCAGGATCGCCAGGCCGCCGCCCAGCCACAGCCTTGAGGGCGGCGGCCAGCCGTTCAGGGCCACCTGCAAGGCGGCCAAGGGGTCGGCCAGGGGCAGGCCCATGAGGTCCAGGGCCAGCAGGTTGCCGCTGACCAGGTTGATCCCCCGCAGGTTGAGCCAGGGGATGGCGATGAAGGCCAGGGCGACGGCGGCCTGGCTGGTCCGGCGGGCGCGCGTCAGCCAAGGGCCGGCCACGGACTCAGGCCCCCCGCCGGGCCGGGCGCATGCGCTCCGGCAGCGTCGTCACCGCCTTGACCGGGCAGACGTGCTCGCACAACCCGCAGCCGGCGCAAAGGGCGGTGACCACCGGGAACATCCCGTCCTTGAAGTCGATGGCCCGGCCCTTGAGCGGGCAGGCCTCGAAGCAGGAGCGGCAGACGATCTGGCTGGACCAGGGCAGGCAGGCGTCGCGGTCGATCTCGGCCAGGCCCATGCGCACGTCCTTGATGTCCAGGGGCGCCAGCGCGCCGGAGGGGCAGGCCGGCGGGCAGCGCATGCACAGATAGCAGGGAATGGCGCGCGGCAGGATGCGCGGGGTGCCGGCGGTGAGCGGATCGGTCCCGGTGGTCAGGCGGATGCTCTTGTAGGGGCAGACCTGGGCGCACTGGCCGCAGTGCAGGCAGCGGGCCAGGAATTCGCGCTCCGGCCGCGCCCCGGGCGGGCGCAGGAAAAGCGGCGCGGGCATCCCGCTCAGCGCCAGGCCTGGCCCAGCACGCCGGGCGCGAGGCCTTCCACCGCCCCGTGGTCTTCCACCTCGTCCTCCACCGACAGGAAGGTGGTGTAGACGGTCAGCACCGCCGGATGGTCCTCCAACTGCTTGACCACGGCCTCCATGCGCGCGGCCGGGGCCTCCAGGGTCAGCGCCAGGTACTGGTTCTCCTGCACGCCGTGGCTGGTCAGGCCGGGGCGGCCGGCCAGGGCCGCCTCCAGCTCGCCGGCCCGGCCCGGCTGGCAGTGCGCCAAGAGCCCCGCGATGGCCATGTCCGCTAGACCTTCCTCACCTTGGTGGCGCAGAGCTTGAACTCCGGCTGCTTGCTGCCGGGGTCGTAGGCGTCGATGGTCAAGAGGTTGATCAGGAGCTTGTCGTCGAACCAGGGCACGAAGACCAGGCCCGGCTGGCAGGTGTCGCCCACCCGCGCGGAAAAGACCATCTTGCCCCGGCGGGTGGTCAGCTCCACGTTGTCGCCGTTGTTTATGCCCAGCTTCTTGGCGTCCTCCACGTTGACCTCCACGTAGGCGGCCGGGAAGGAGCGCCGCAGCTCCACCACCTTGCGGGTCATGGTGCCGGTGTGCCAGTGGTCGATGACCCGGCCGGTGGTGAGCCAGAAGGGGTACTCGGCGTCGGGTGGCTCGGCCGGGGCCTTGTAGGGGCGCATCAGCACCCAGGCCCGGCCGTCGGGCTTGCCGTAGAACCAATACTTGTCCGGGTGGTCGGCCGGGATGATCGGATCCTCGCCCCGGATGTAGCGCCGCTTGGCGCCGGGGTGCTTCTCGTCCGGGCAGGGCCAGAGGATGCCCGACTCCTTGCGCAGGCGCTCGCGGGTGATGCCCTTGAAGTTGTAGGGCGTGATGGAGCTCACCTCGCGCCACTCGTCCCAGACGTCGGCCGAGTTCTTGTAGGGCACCAGGGCCGGGTCCACCCCGATGCGCTTGGCCAAATCCACCAGCACCTCCACCGTGGGTCGGCAGGCCCCGGGCGGGTCGATGGCCTTCTCGATCAGGGCGTAGCGCCGCTCGGAGCAGCCGTAGACGCCCTCGCGCTCGCACCAGAAGGCCGGCGGCAGCACCACGTCGGCGTATTGGACCGTCTCGGCGTCGCCGAAGGCCTCGATCAGGCAGATGAACTTGTCGGGCCGGGCCATGGCGGCCTTGTACTTGTGCAGGTTGGGCAGCGACTGGGCCGGGTTGGTGCACAAAATCAGCATGGCCTTGATCTTGCCCTCGCCCAGGGCGCCGAACATGTCCACCGTGTGCAGGCCGGGCTTGGGGTTCAGGCTGTCCGGGGGCAGGCCCCATTGCTTCTCCACCTGGTTGCGGTCGGCCTGCTTCTCTATCAGCCGGCCGGCGGGCAACAGGTGGGACAAGCCGCCGGTGTCGCGCACGCCGCCGCAGGCGTTGGGCTGGCCGGTGAGGCTGAAGCTGGTGTTGCCGGGGGTGCTCATCTTGCCGGTGATGAGGTGCAGGTTGTGGATGAGGTTGTTGGCCCAGACGCCCCTGGTGCGCTGGTTGATGCCCATGCACCACAGGCTCATGGTGGTGGGCGAGCCGCCGAACCAGCGGGCCATGGTGCGGATGGTCTCGGCCTTGACGCCGGTCAGGGCCTCGGCCTTCTCCGGCCGGTAGTCTTCCAGGAACTTGCGGTAATCCTCGATGGGGCGCTTGTTGCCCTCGTTGTCCACGAAGTTGACGTATTTTTGCCAGAAGCGCGGGTTGTCCAGCTCCTCGTCGAAGATCACCCAGGCCATGGAGTTCAGGATGGCCAGGTCGGTGCCGGGGGTGAAGGGCACGTGCAGGTCGGCGATGCGGGCGGTGTTGGTCCTGCGCGGGTCCACCACGATGATCTTGACGTTCTTGTCCGCCTGCTTGCGCTCGGCGATGCGGCGGAACAGGATGGGGTGGCACTCGCTGGTGTTGCTGCCGATGATGAAAAAGCAGAAGGCGCTGTCGATGTCCTCGTAGCAGCCGAAGGGCTCGTCCTTGCCGAAGGTGGTGGTGTAGCCGCCCACGGCCGAGGCCATGCACAGGCGCGGGTTGCCGTCGACGTTGTTGCTCTTCAGCCCCGCCTTGAAGATCTTGCTGGCCAGGTAGGTCTCCTCGGTCAGCGCCTGGCCGGAGCCGTAGTAGGCGATGGCGTCCGGCCCGCCGGAGGCCAGGGCCTCCTTGAACTTCTGGGCGGTGAGCGAAAGCGCCGCCTCCCAGGTGGCCGGGGCCAGCTTGCCGTCCTTGCCCCGGATCAGGGGCTGGGTCACGCGCTCTTTGGCGTAGATGACCGGGATCAGCAGCGCGCCCTTCAGGCACAGAAAGCCGCGGTTGTGGTTGTTGGGGTCGCCCTTGATGGCCACGGCCTTGCCGTCCTTGACCCCGACCATCACCCCGCAGCCGGTGCCGCAGTAGCGGCAGACGCCCTTGACCCAGCGGTCCACGTCCTTGTCGCGGCTGGCGGCCAGCGCGGCCGGACCCTTGAGCGCCAGCACGGCGGTGGCGGCGGCGGTGGCTAGCAGGAACTGGCGACGGGAAACGTCCATGGTATCTCCTCCTGGCCGGCTGGGCTCACTCGATTGTCCGCTTGGCCTCTGGCTTCTGATAGGCCTCGTGGTGGATGGAGTTCTGGTGGTGGGGGTGGCACTGGTTGCATTCCAGCTTGACGCCGTACTTGGCCTCCATGGTGGTGATGCTGGCGGCGTGGCACTTGCGGCAGGTCTGGTTCACGTCCGGCTTGACCGCGAAGGCTATCGAGCCCGCCAGGTCGGGCTGGCCGTGGCAGACGAAGCACTTGACCAGCATCACCCCGTGCTTGCTCTCGTGCCAGTCCTGGGCCAGCTTGGGCGTGGCCTTGGCGTGGCAGGCGTAGCAGTCGCTGGCCGTGTCCGGGCTTTTGAGGTGGGCCGCCCCCTCGCAGCGCACGGTGGGGAAGGCCTTCTGGATGTAGACCACCAGCACGAAAAGGCCCACCAGGCCGGCGACCACCGCCAGGGTCAGCCAGCGGGCCAGGGGCTTCTGGGGCAGGAAGGATGTGGCAGAGCTCATCTAGGTCCTCCGTTGCGGCCTTGATGCGTAAGGGGCCCGCAAGACGGCCGCGCCCCGGCCGCCCGGCGGGGCCGGGAGGGCTGGCTTGCGGGGGACGCGTCCGGGTCTGCGCGGCATGGCAGCCGTCACTAGTTCTTGGCGGCCTGGGCCTGGGCTTCCAGCAGGCGCTGGGCGAACTCGGCGTTGACCGCGTAGCGCATGTCGAAGCGGGGCAGGTGGGCCATGTTCTGGTGGCAGCCGGCGCAGTTGCGCTTGGTGCCCCCGCCGTTCTTGCCCAGGTAGGCGTCGTGGCACAGCTTGCCCACCTCGCTGATGGCCTTCTCGCCCTTGGCGTCCTTGTACAGGTCCTTGTGGCAGGCCAGGCAGTTGTCGTCGTCCATGAACTGGCGGGCCATGGGCTGCATGGCCCGGCGGTCCAGGTTCTCCGGGTCGCCGAAATAGTGGACGATCATGTCCTTCATGCCAATGACCGTCTTGACCACCATGTACTTGGGCCCCAGGCTCACCGGAACGTGGCACTGGGCGCAGTCGATGGGCTTCTTGTTGGCGTCCACGGCGTGGGGGGATTTCTTCAGCTCGTCCAGGTAGGGCTTCATCTCGTGGCAGGAGGTGCAGTATTCGGTGGTGCTGGTGCGGGCCATGGAGACCCCCATGCCCACCAGCACGGCGGCCAGGCCGATCACGATCACCACGATCCATTTCCAGGACAGCCTGCCGGCTTGCTGCTGCGTCATGCCCCGGTCCTTTCCCGCCTCGTTTGTTGCGGCTCCGCTGGCCGGCGGCGGACCCGCGAAAGACCCCGCCGCCCCCGTGCGTTATTAGTCTAGCAAAACCATCGGGAGGCTGGGCCAGCAAAAAATGACGGCCTCCAGCAAAAAATTTTAGGAATTCGGGCATTTATAATAAAGAGGAAAATAATCGGGTAAATTGGGAGGCAAATTGAGGGGTTGCGGAGCTTAAATTAATCATTCTTAATAATGTCGGGCAAACGGACGGCAAGGCGGGCTCCGGCGGCGGCCGGGATGGGCCGGAGGCGCGCGAAAACCGGCTCGCCCGACGGAGGCCCGCATGCGCGCTGCCAATATTCTGGCGCGGCCGCCCGGCCGGCGAGACCCGCCTGTGCGCGAGGCCAATGCGGCCGGCGTGGGCGCCCGGCCCCGGTGTCAGGCGGCGTCCTCGAAAAGCATGCGGTGCAGGGTGCTCACGGCCTTGTCGATGTCAGCGTCGTCGATGACCATGCTGAAGTTGATGCTGCCCAGGCCCAGGGAGAGCATGTCGATGCGCACCCCGGCGCTGGCCACGGCCTCCAGGATGTCGGCCACCTGGCGGCGCTCCTGGGCCAGGTCGCGCCCCACCACCACCAGCACCGTCTTGCCGGTGATGACCCGGCACTCGCCCAGTTGGCCCAGATCGGGCAGGGCGGTCTCCAGTTGGGCCAGGTTGCCGGTGGTGAGCGAGACGCTGATCTCGCTGGTGCTGATGACGTCCACCACCACGCCCTGGCGGGCCAGGATGGCGAAGACCTGGGCCAGGAAGCCGGCCTGGGCCAGCATGCGGGTGGTGGTTATGGTCAGCACCGCCTGGCGCTCCATGTAGGCGATGGAGGCCAGGCCGCCGGCCGGACCCTGGCCGCCCTGCTGGTCGATGACCGTGCCGGGGTGGTCGGGCCGGTTGGTGTTGAGCACCCGCACCGGGATGCCCTTTTCCATGGCCGGCAGCAGGGTGGAGGGGTGCAGCACCCGGCCGCCGAAGTGCGCCAGCTCGGCCGCCTCGTCGAAGCGCATCTGGGGGATGTTGCGCGCGGCCTTGACCACGCTGGGGTCGCTGGTCATCACTCCGTCGGTGTCGGTCCAGATCTCCACCTCCTCGGCGTTCAGGGCCGCGCCCACCAGGGTGGCGGTGAGGTCGCTGCCGTTGCGCCCCACGGTGGTGACATCCCCCTCCCTGGTCTTGCCCACGAAGCCGGTGACGATGGGCACCACGTCGGGCGGGACCTTCTCGGCGAAGGCGCGGCGCATCCACTCCTCGTAGCCGGGCAGGGGGCGCGCGGCGCCGAAGTTGGCGTCGGTGATGAAGCCCAGGTCCCAGATGTCGTAGGCCTGGGCCTTCAGGCCCTGGCTCTGAAAGAAATGGGCGATGCAGCGCACGCTCATGCGCTCGCCGAAGCTCATCATGTAGTCCAGGCTGCGGGGGCTGAGCTCGCGCACCAGGCTGATGCCGCGCATGAGGTCGTGGAACTCCTGGTACAGGTCGCCCATGAAGTCCGGCGGGCAGGCCAGCGAGGCGGCGATCTCCTGCTGCACGTCGATGACGTCGGGCAGCTCGAAATGCCGGCCCACCGCGTTCCTGGCCGCGCGCACCAGACGGTCGGTCATGCCCTTGTGGGCCGAGCAGACGACCACCGGCCGGCGGGCCAGCCGGCTCTTGACGATCTCCAACACCTTCAACAACTGCTCGCGGTCGGCCACCGAGCTGCCGCCGAACTTCATCACGATCATGGCTGGCCCCCTCCGTTGGCTTTGGCAAAGGCGGATGGGCTATTTTAACCAAAAAGCGCGGCTTTTTCCCCCGGCCAGGCCCCAAACCGGCCCGGCGATCAAATCCGCCCTTGCATTGGCCCCCCATCCATCGGCGACAATTATAGCTACACACCCACCGGCGCCGCCGCGCCCGGACCCGCGGCCCCAACCAGGCAAGGAGGCAAGATGGCGGAGATCAACTGGCTCAAGGACTGGCAAGCGGCCCTGGACCAGGCCAAGGCCGAGGACAAGCCCATCTGGCTGGACTTCTTTTTGCCCACCTGAATCGGCTGCCAGCAGATGGGTGCGGTCACGTACCCCGACGCCAAGGTCAGCGCGATAATCGGCCGCGAGTTCATCCCGGTGATGCAGAGCCCGGACGCCGAACCCCTCTCCAGCGACTTCTGGGTGCGCTGGACCCCGGCGCTCTTCGTCTGCGACCCCTACGGCAACCCCCACCAGCGCATCGTGGGCTTCCTGCTCCCGGACCAGCTCATCCCCTACCTGCTGTTGGGCAAGGCCAAGGCCCTGTTCGACCACAAGCGCTTCAACGACGCCCTGGCCGCCCTGGAGCGGGTGCTCAGCGACTGGCCCCAGAGCTTCGCCGCCCCCCAGGCGGTCTACTACCGGGCCGTCTGCCGCTACCGCACCACGCACGACCCTCACCACCTGAAGATCGGCCACCAGATCATCCTGGCCGAATATCCGCAGAGCGAATGGGCCCAGCGCACCCTGCCCTATCGGCTGTTGGACTAGGACCGAGTCAGATGCGGGACCCTGTCCGCGCCCTTCACGGTTGCTGAGGGGCGCGGACAGATAGGTTGTCTTTAATAACCGCCCCGCTTTTCGGTTATATTAATCAAAATCGGCTTTTTGTTTAATGTGCGGCGCGGGAAGACCGGCCGGTGAACAGCGGACCACATCGTATGATATACAAACAAGGGCAGGCTTTTCGCGAAGCAGGCCCGCCTCAGGCGCTGCTCTCCACCCGGTCGCGGCCCAGGCTCTTGGCCCGGTACAGGGCCTGGTCGGCCCGGCGCAGCAGATCCGCCACCCCCTGGTCGCCCTCGCTCAGGCTGGCCACGCCGATGCTGACGGTGTAGGAGATCGACGCCGCGCCGGCCTTGACCGGGCTCTGGGCCAGGGTGGCGCGCAGGCGCTGGGCCACGCGAACCGCCTCGCCGTCGCCGGCCTCCACCAGAAGCACCGCGAACTCCTCGCCGCCCAGGCGGCCCATGATGTCGCTCTCGCGCAGCATGTCCAAAACCCTGGCGGTCATCTCGGCCAACACCCGGTCGCCCGCCTCGTGGCCGTGGCGGTCGTTGATGTTCTTGAAGTGGTCCAGGTCCATCATCAGCAAGGCCAGGCCGGCGTGGCCGTAGCGCCGGACGCGCTTGATCTCCTGGTCGGCCCGCTCCAGGAAATGGTGGCGGTTGCAGATGTTGGTCAGGGAGTCGATGGTGGCCAGGCGGATCAGCTCCGCCTCCATCAGCTTGCGCTCGGTGACGTCCTGCACCACGCAGTAGATCAGGCCGGCCTTGATCAGGGGCACGCTGTTCCACAGCAGCCAGCGCCAGGCGCCGTCCTTGCAGATATAGCGGTTCTCGAAGCCCAGCACCTTCTCGCCCCGGGCCAGCCTGTCCCCCGCGGCCACGGTCCGCTCCACGTCGTCGGGGTGGACGAAATCCAGCCAGGGCCTGGCCTTCAGCTCCTCCTGGCTCCAGCCCAGGGTGGCCGACCATGCCGGGTTCAGCTCCTTGAAGTGCCCGTCCATGCCCGCGATGCAGAGCATCGAGATGGAAAGCTCGAACAGGCGCTGGCGCTCCTCCTCGGCCCGCTTGCGCTGGCTGACGTCGCGCACCACGGCCACCCAGCCGAGACGCCGGCCGTCCTCGCCCATGAGCTGGGCCACGCTGAGCTCGCAGGGGAATATTTCGCCGTTCTGGCGGATGGCCTCGAAATCCTGGCGGTGATAGTAGCCCCGGTGCTTCACGGCTTCCAGGAGCTCGTCGCGCAAGGCCAGGTAGCGGCTCTCGTCCACGTGCAGGAAGGCGGTGCCCCGGCCCAGCATCTCCGCCCGGATGTAGCCGAACATCCTCTCGGCGGCGGGGTTGCACTCCACGATCAAGGCCGGCAGCGAGTCGTCCAGGACGAAGATGGCGTCGAGCAGATGGTTGAAGACGGTCTCGAACAGGCGCTTGGTGGCGGTCAGCACCTCCTCGGCCTGGCGGCGGCGGGCCACTTCCTGGGCCAGGCGGCGGTTCCAGATCAGGATCACGGTCAGGATCAGGCCCACCACCGCCAAGACCAGGCCCAGGGCCCCCCAGATGGCGCTCCAGTCCGGGCCGTCCATCTTGATCGGCACCCAGCGCCGGTAGATGGCGTTGTGCTCCACCTCCGGCATCGCGGCCAGGACCCGGTCCAGCATGCCGGTGAGGATGGGCAGGTCCCTGCGCACGGCCAGGCCGACCTGGTAGCTGTACTCGGTGGCGAAGGCCACCTTGAGGTTGTCCAGGCCCAGCTCGCGGGTGATCCAGACCAGGCTGACCAGGCCGGCCAGCATGCCATCGGCCCGGCCCTCGGCCACCGCCCACAGGCCGCTGGCGTATTCGCCGCCCACCAGGTTTATGCCCGGATAGTCGCGCTGCATCCAGAACTGGGCCGCGTGGCCGCGGTTGACCATCAGGGTCTTGCCGTTGAGATCGGCCAGTTTGCGCAGCTTTTCATTGTCGGCGCGGGTCATCACCACCAGGGGGCTGGTCAGGAAGGGCCTGGTGCTGCTGAGCAGGCGGTCGCGGTCGGTGCCGGCCACCACCGCCGGCGCCACATCCACCCGGCCGGCCTTGACCTCCTCCCACATCTCCGCGAAGGTGGGAAACATCATCAATTGCAGGTGCAGGCCGAGTTCGCGTCGGACGATGTCCAGGTAGTCCAGCACGATGCCGCGGGGGGCCCCGTCCTGGCCGGCATAGGTCAAGGGCGGCGAGTCGGCCCAGAGCCCCACCCGCACCAGCGAATGGGCGGCCAGCCACTGGCGCTCGGCCGGGCTCAGATCCAGCGCGAAGGGGGCCCCGGCGGGCCGGCCCTCGCCGGCCAGGGCCGGGCCAGCCAAGAGCGCCATCAGCAGAATCGCGGCGAAAAGGCGGCGCATTTCGTGGACCAGGTGAGGATTTGGTTCAGGGCGTCTTGCGTCAGAGCGCCGTCCCCTCCCACCCGGGCGAGGCCTGGCGCGGTTGACCCCCATTTATAATCGCCCTGGACTTTTACCACAACCTAATATTCGGATTTACAACGTTTCATATCGACCAAATCATATATTTCACAGCCAGGGCCGCCAAAAGAAGCGGGGCCCCGCGATGGGGCCCCGGCCTTGACTTGTCCGCCCAAGCGGCGGCGCGCTGGCCGCCCTCCGCCTACAGGCGCATGGGCATGATGACGCTCAAGAAGCCCGGATCGCCCTCGCCCTTGATCAGGCAGGGGTTCTGCTCGTCCACGAAGCCCAGGCTGATGTCCTCCGAGCGCATGGCGTTGCACAGGTCCAGGTAGTAGCGGGCGTTGAAGCCCACCCCGAAGGCCTCGCCGGCGTAGTCCACCTCCAGGGCCTCGCGCGCCTCGCCCAGGTCAGGGTTCTGGCTGACGATCTCCACCAGCCCGTCCTTGAAATCCAGGCGCACCCCGGAGAAGCGGTCGCTGGCCATGAGCGAGACCCGCTTGAGCACGCCCTCGAAGGCCTGGCGGTTGACCACCGCCTTGCGCTTGGTGGCCTTGGGGATGACCATCTCATAGTCCGGGAAGGATCCCTCCTGCATGCGCAGGATGAGCTTCACCTCGTCCTTGGTCACCACCGCGTATTTCTGGTTGAGCCCCAGCACCAGCTCGCCGCCGTCCTCGGCCAGCTTGCGCATCTCCACCACGCCCTTCCTGGGGATGATGACCCCGCCTTCCAGGCTGAACTCGCCCAGGCCGGGTATCTCCTTGTCCACCAGGGAGAGGCGGTGGCCGTCGGTGGAAACGAAGCGCAGGCGGAAGGAGTCGTCCTTCTTGCGCTTTTGCACATAGAGCCCGGCCAGGTTGAAGCGGGTGTCCTCCTGGCTGATGGAGAAGATGGTCTTCTCGATCATCTCAGCCAAGACCGCGCCGTCGATGGCCAGGGAGGGGATGCCGTCCACGGCCGGCAGTTCGGGATAGTCGGCCGCGGCCAGGCCCACCAGGTCGAAGGTGGCCCGACCGGCCGTTATGTGCAAATAGTTGTTTTCCTTTTCTTTCAGGTACACATCCTCGGCCGGCAGCTCGCGCACGATCTCGTAGAGCTTCTTGGCCGGCACCGTGACCCGGCCGGGTTTGCTGATCCGGGCCGGATACACGCCCTGGAAGCTGGTCTCCAGGTCGGTGGCGGTGACGGTCAGACGCTCGCCGGCCGCGTCCAACAGGACGTTGCTCAGGATGGGCATGGAGGTGCGGCGCTCCACCACCGACTGGGACTTGGCCAAGCCCTTGGCCAAGTCTTCCTTGCGCACGGTCAGTTCCATGGGGGACTCCGTGAGAGACGGTTTTAGGATTTGGGCCTAACATACCCCAGGCGTGGGCGTCATGGCAAGGGCAAGCTACTAGATTTGGTGGGTAGAGACTCAGATGAAGAAATTGTACGCTATTGACACCAATCCAAAACCTATTTTAGCCTACACCAATATGCCCGATAGAAGGGAGAGTTATCGATGCTAATTTTATTTCTGGACGAATCAGGCGACCATAGCTTGGAAGTGATAGATTCTCAGTATCCCATATTCGTTCTTGGTGGCTGTATCATGGCGTTGGACTACCACCAAGAAATACTTACTCCGATGCTAAACGACATGAAAAAAAGGTTGTTCGGCCATACAAATGTAATAATTCATACGGCCGACCTCGTTCGTTGCCGTGGTGAATTCAGGAAGATGACCGATAAATCATTTCGGGAAATAATGCTCAGCGAAATCAACAAAATCATGTCGGAAGCCGAATATACTGTATTGGCGACGGTTATCAAGAAGTTTGATCATTTGGACATGTATGGCTTGGCGGCTAAGGACCCGTACATGTTGGCATTGGATACACTCGTAGAAAGATTTGTTTTTGAGATAAAAGCAAGAGGAGGAAGAGAGCAGGCGGTAATAGTTGCCGAATCGAGGGATGAAACATTGGATAATTTACTACGCTTAAGCTGGATGGACCTGCGAACATCAGGAACGCGATATGTATCAGGGACAGAAATCAGACGCCATATTTCAGACTTACATTTTAGAAAAAAGAAAAATAACATAGCTGGCTTACAGCTTGCAGACCTAATAGTGTCTCCCATTGGTCGGCGGAGGCTTGGAAAATCACCAAAGCAAGATTGGGAAATAATACGGTCCAAGTTCAGATGCGGGCCCGATGGGCAGTATAAAGGTTTCGGTTTGGTGGAACTGCCTAGAAAATAAGAAAGGGCAGCGCCCGAATTACTCAGTCGCCACCCATATTAGCTTTTTTATATACTAGTATATAGACGGCTTGGTGTCAAGTAAAATTAATTCAGCCCAGATCCGCCGTGCAGTGGCCGCACTTGGTGGCCGCGGCCGGGATGCTCAACAGGCACTTGGGGCAGTCCTTCATGGCCGGGGCGGGCGGGGCCGCGGGCGCCGCTTGCTCCCGCTTGAGCTGGTTGACGCCCTTGACCAGCAGGAAGACCGCGAAGGCGACCAGCAGGAAGTTGATGACCAGGTTGACGAAC
Source organism: Thermodesulfobacteriota bacterium (assembly GCA_049322275.1). Classification (GTDB taxonomy): domain Bacteria; phylum Desulfobacterota; class Desulfarculia; order Desulfarculales; family Desulfarculaceae; genus JACRDC01. The sequence goes on along the minus strand of JBMORH010000046.1, from coordinate 2,888 downwards.
ACGCCCACGTTCATGGTCACCGCCCCGGCCTTGGCCGCCTCGGCCACGCTGGCGTAGGGGCCGGCCGGATTGCCGGATTTGAGCACCCAGAAGATGTCGGCGAAGTCCACGTTGCTGATGATCAGCCCCAGGGGCGGCATGATGATGTCGCTGACCAGGGATTTGGCGATGGCCCCGAAGGCGGTGCCGATGATGATGCCCACCGCCATGTCCACCACGTTGCCCTTGACCGCGAATTCCTTGAACTCCTTCCACATGGCTCGCGCCCTCCCCGCCGCGCCGCGTATTCGCCCTGCTTCGGATGCCGGCGCGACCGCGCGCCGGACCGCCTGCTGGCCACGTCCATCATAGCAGGCTTGACCGGCGTTTGGGGCGCGATGGTCGCGGCCGGCTCCTTAAGGCGGCGGGCCGGCCCCCGCCTGGGAGCCGGCCCGTTCGTCGTAAATCCATTGTCTTGATCCCGCGCCCCCGGCCGGTTCAGGCCGGCTCCGGCCCGGGCCTAGAAATCCTCCGCGCCGGAGTCCCCGCGCTCCTTGCGCCGCCAGGGTATGAGCCTGGTCAACACCCCGCCGCCGGCCGCCGGGGCGTCCAACTCCTCCATGGCGGCCCGGGCCGCCGGCCGCGCCCCGGCGTGAGGGGCTTGCCCCTGATAGTCCCCCGCGCCGGCCTCTGGCTCCAGCCCGGCCCGCCCGCCGCGCACCAGACCCACCAGTTGGGCCACCACCGAACGCATGGTCACCGCCTGGGCGCTGAGCTCCTCGGCCGCGGCGGCCGATTCCTGGGCTCCGGCCGCGTTCTGCTGGGTCACCTTGTCCATTTCGGTGACGCCCTTGTTGAGCTGCTCGATGCCCTGGCTCTGCTCGCTGCTGGCCGCGGCTATCTCGCTGATGAGCTGGCCCACCTTGTGGGAGTGCTCCTCCACCCGGTCGAAGTCCTCGTCGGTGACCACCACCAGGTCGGTGCCGATTTTAATGTTCTGGATGTTCTGCTCGATGAGGCTGGCGGTGTTCTTGGCCGCCTCGGCCGCGCGCATGGCCAGGTTGCGCACCTCCTCGGCCACCACCGCGAAACCCGCCCCGGCCTCGCCGGCCCGGGCCGCCTCCACCGCCGCGTTCAGGGCCAGCAGGTTGGTCTGGAAGGCGATCTCGTCGATGGTCTTGATGATCTTGCCGGTGTCCTGGCTGGCCTGCTGGATCTTCTGCATGGCCGCGCGCAGGTCCTTCATGGAGGCGTTGGCCTTCACCGCCAAGTCGGTGGTCTCGTCCATCAGGCCCTTGGCCTGGTTGGAGTTCTCGGCGTTCTGCCGGGTCATGGAGGCCAGCTCCTCCAGCGAGGCCGAACTCTGCTCCAGGTTGGCGGCCATCTCGCTGGTGCCCTGGGCCAGGCTCTGGCTGGAGCCCGCCACCTGGCCGGAGGCGGCCGCCACCTGCATGGCCGCGCCGTCCAGCTCGCGGGTGTAGCGGTTGATGGGCCGCGCGATGGAGCGCGCCACCAGGAAGATCACCAGCGCCGCCGCCAGCACCACGCACAGCCCCAGCAGACCCAGGATCAGGCCCAGGTTCCTGGCCGGGGCCAAGAGCTCCTCCTGGTTGGCGGTGATGGCCACTATCCAGCCCAGGATGGGCTCCTCCTCGAAGGCGGACAGCTTGGCCACCCCCTCGAAGTCATAGTCCACCGCGCCGTGCTTGTCGGACAGCATCTTGCGGCCGAATTCGAATTTGTTGAGATCCAGGGCCAGTATCTTGTCCTGCTCCGGATGGGCCAGCACCTTGCCCGACTTCTCCGCCACGTAGGCGTAGCCGGAGGAGCCCACCTTGATGGGGTCGATGTACTCCTTGGCGAAGGCGCCCAGGTCCACCACCGCCACGATGGCCCCGATCACCTCGCCGCTGTCGTCGTCCTTGCCGCCGATGGCCCGCATGCGCACCGGCTCCACCACCGCCACCACCGGTTTGCCGCTGGCCTTGCTTTTGAGCACCTCGCTGAAGCTGGCCTTGCCCTGCATGGCCAGCTTGAAGTAATCACGGTCCTTCACGCTGACGTTGTCCACCAGCTCCCGCTTGGACGAGGAGACCACCATGCCGTTCTTGTCCACCAGGTTGAGGACCTCGTACAGCGGGTATTCCTTGACCATGCGCTCGAAGTTGGTGCTGACCACGAAGCGCGCCGTCTCGGCCCCCTCGCCGGCCGCCGAGCGGAACAGCGGATCGCGCGACCAGGTGCGCACCTCGCGCTGACGGTCCTGCACCCAGGCCGAGACCTGGAGGGTGGAGGTCCGGGCCAACTGGCGCAGATAGACCCGGACCATGTCGGTTATCTCCTGGCTGGCGGCCAGATAGGAGATGCCGGCCATGACGCCCATGCCGACGATGAGGAGAAGCAGGGTGGGCAGCAAGAAGCGGTTTCTTAGTCCCAGCTTCATGTTATCGCTCCTTCCGCCGTGAGGCAGGCTGAAGGGACAGAAACGGAAGGGCCACCCGCGGGAAGGGGCCAGCCCGGGCAAGGTGACGTGTGTTGCAAGCACCGGAAAGTTTAATGGCTTTTACGCGACGTTGTCCAGAAAGAAAAAGCCGCCAACCCGCGGATCGGCTGGTTGACTTCGACCTCGGCGGCCAGGGATGCCGGGTCAGTCGGCCTGGCCAACCGGCGAAAGACTCAGATTTCCTTCGTCGCGGCCTCCACGCGGCGCGTATGGTCCGGGCGGTTGGGCGAGGCGGTCGCCGGGGAGAAGGGCCGGTGGGCCGCCGGTCTGATTGTTATGCATGCGCCTATACGATTAGACCATGTAAGCGCGGCAAGGGTTGCTTGGCACGGCTGAGCCAACAGGGCATAATAACTGTCATTGCGAGCGCAGCGAAGCAATCGGCTTGCTCGCTTTCGTTCTAATA
>JBMORH010000045.1:13403-51349 GCA_049322275.1 Thermodesulfobacteriota bacterium | reverse complement strand
TGTTTTTATTGGTGCGCCCGGGGTGATTCGAACACCCGGCCTACGGATTCGTAGTCCAGGGCGTTAGCTTTATTAGTTTTTGCATATCAGCCACTTAAATTTTTAAGTGTGGAACGTCGGAAACGGCCGCCGGTGCGATTTTGGACCGGGCCGGCCGCCCAAAATCAGACCCCAACAACAACAACCCCCACCCACCCCAAAAGACTAGGTAAGGCTCGCGGCTTTTGCGACCCCTGCAAAGGGGGTCCGGCCGGAAGGACCCGCGTGAAACAGGGCGTGGAACAGGCGTGGAACTTTCGTGAAACGGAACGCCATCCCGCGTGGAACGTCCGTGAAACAAGGTGGTCCGCTGGCGCACCACGGCCCGGCCGGCCCGGCTATGCCCGGCCCCGGGCGCGCCGGCGATGCCGTGCCCGGCCCGGTTGCCCCGGTGCCCGAGCCGCCCGCCTGGCCGCGCCTAGTGGCGCGTGGCTGGCGCCCGAGCGCGTAGCCATGCCGATGCCAGCCGGAGCCGTGGCCCGCCCTGGCGCGCCTGTGTGGCCCGATGGCAGCCGGTGCCGCGTGGTGGGCTGGCTGGCCGTGCCGCATGGCAGCTAGCCCACCAGGCCCGCCAGGCCGCGCCACGGAACCGACGCCGGCGCCGCGCCCGCCCGCGCCTGGTGGCCTGGCCGCGCCCAGGCCGCGCCCGCAGCCCGTGGCCGTGGTGGAGTCCTGGGCCGGCCGTGGCTGCGCCCACAGCGGTCTATATCTATGGGAAGCGCTGGCGCGTTGCCGGCCGGCGTTGTCCCAAAAAAAGATGCATGGCCGAAAATAATTCTTGACTATCTCAGATATCTGAGATACTGTAGTCTCAACAGGCTGGGGGTTGGCCCTGGCCACAGACGGGAGGGGATCATGAGCACAGGCCAAATAGTGGTGATTGAGCGAGAGACAGCGGAGCGCGCGTATGGATTTCGCGGATGTGTGGCGATCGTCGAACACCCAATTCACGGGCGGCTGTTGATCCAAGATGGGTATGGCGGTGATCAGACCATGCGGGGTGGGGCCGTGCGATGGGAGCACGGGACAGTGATCCGGCTGCACCCCACTGACACCCTGGCCAGCCTGCGGTCTGGGGCTTGGTCGGAGATGGCCAGCCTCTGGGATGCGGTCTGCCATGGCTACGACGACTCCCGCCCCATGCTGGAGTGGACCGGCAGCATGATCGCTCGCGTGGCTGCGCGGGCAGGCATAGCCTAGTCCCTGCCCCTCGGGCCGGACGCCGGCCCCTGGGAGAGTGACTAGACAGCCCCGGCCAGCGCTGCAACGCCAACCGGGGCCTGACCACAAACCCGATGATAGGAGCATCGAGGCCATGGCTGAAAGCAATCGTACCACAATCAGGCGTCGTTACCGCTGGCGCTACCTGGGCGCGGGCCTTTACCTGCGGGAGTTGCGGTTGGATACCAGCGTATTGCTGGTCAACGGCTGTGTGACTGTCGGCAACGCCTTCGGCGGGCGGGTGCTCCGTGGGTGCTCGCCGGCCCTGCTGGGCCTGGAATAGGGGGGCATCATGTTGCTAGCCAAGACAAAGGAATTGATGGCACCGCAGACCCTGCGCGGGTTGGTGGAGGCCCATGACCAGGCGCGCGCCCTGGTGAGTGAAGCTGTCCAGTTGCTTGGCCAGGCGCAGGGCCTACTGTCGGCACAATTCGGCGAGTACCTGGACGAGATCATGCCGGACAAGCTGGCCCGGTGGGATTTCAAGGCGGAGCGCGTTTTAGAGACCGCCAAGTCGTGCCAGGCCCTTATCACCAAGCAAGGCTGGCAGTACATGCTGAAGCAAACCGGAGTTGACGCGCTTCTGACCGCCAAGCGCAAAGAAGAATTTAACAAGGCCCTGGAGCGGGGCGACGCGCCCGCCTTCACGGTAGAGAACATTCTCGGCATGCTGGGCGGCTTGGCCCAAGACCTTGACGGCTACTTTGCCGAAGCGGTCTGGGAGGTTTGGAACTGGTTAAAGCCCTACCGCCGCGACGGCTATAAGACCAATGACCGCAGCACCTACGAAATCGCTTCAAAGGTCATCAAGTCAGGCGTTTTTAACGATGGTGGCAAGTGGCTTAGTCACTGGCATGACCGCCAGCTAACGGATATGGATAAGGTTTTTCACCTCCTGGACGGCCAAGGCGTGCCGCGCTATCCCGATGATTTAAACACCAAAATACGGGAACAGCTCCAAAAGCATCCCGGTGACCGTGAATTGACCACCGCATATTTCCGGCTGGCCTGGTTCAAGAATGGCAATTGCCACATTGAATTTTTGCGCCCCGCTCTTCTGCAGCGGTTTAACGCCATAGCCGGCCAAGGGCTCCTGAAGGCCGAAGAGAAGGCGGCTTAATCATGGCCCGGATTATCCACCCCCGCCACAGCATCTTGGGTGCCTGCGGATACTTCGGCACGCCCGGCAACGGCGACGGCATCCGAGGCAGCTACGGCCCGCACAATGAGGTTGAGCGGCGACTCAAGCACGCCCACCGGCGCAACCGCTTCCCGGCCTGCATCGGCACCACCTGGCGCCCGCCGCTCAATCGGATGGCTTGCTATAACCCCGCAACCTACGGCCTGGAGTAGATCATGGCCCGCTCTGGTGTCCAGCTCTGCATGCCAGCAACCCCGGCCCTGGTGGCCGGGCTGCTGGCCCGGAGCGGCGGAGTTGCCCTGGCCCAGCCCAAGTTGAACGGCCTGCACGTGAAGTGGGACGGCCGCCGGCTGGTGACTAGCGAGGGCAACCCGGCGGGCGGGCTGCCCCACGTGGCCGCGGCCCTGGCCGAGCGCTTGCCCGGCATGCCCCTCGAGGGCGAGGCCTACTGCCACGGCATGCCCCTGGACGTGATCCGGGCCGTGGTCTGCCGAGAATCCAGCCTGCACCCTGCGCACCTGCAGGTTAACCTGCACGTGTTCGACCTGGTGGCCCGCGATGATCAAGCCGCCCGGCTGGCCCGGCTGGCCCGGCTGGTGCCCAGCGCCGCGCCCCTGTTCGCGGTCCCGGTGCACCCGGTGCACAGTCCGGCGGAGGTTGACCAGCTCCTGGGCCTCTACCGCGCGGATGGCTATGAGGGCCTGGTGATCCGCGCCCGGCATGGCCAATGGCAGCCCGGCAAGCACGCGGATTGCCTCAAGCTGAAGCCAGGCAGCACGGATTCTTACCTGATCGTCCGGGTGATCGGGGTTGAGGGCCAGGTTCGCGCCCTCGAGCTGCAAGACTCTGACGGCCGGCGCTTCCGGGTGGGCTCCTGGGCTGTCCCGGCGGCCGAGCGCGCCCGGCTGTGGGGCGTCCGGGGTGACCTGCCCGGCCGGGCCTGCACAGTGCGTTATTACGATCTGACCGCCCGGGGCGTACCGGCTGGGGCGGTTTACTTGGGAATGGAGGGTTAGAAAATGGCGGAGCAAAAGCGGCGGATCATCATAGCCCTAGAGGGCGGCTTGGTTCAGTCAATCAGCGTTGAGGGTATCGACCTGGAGGGCCTAGAGGCCTACGTGATCGACTATGATGCAGAAGGGTCCGAGGATGGAGTGGCCGGCCCGGTCGATCCGGACTTCCCCAACCAGCCGTCAACCTGCTTTCTGGGCGACTGGACGGGGGCGGTCACCCCGCCCGCCGAAAACGTGCGGGAATGGCTGGACGAACAGGCGGCCCTGGCTTAATTCGGCCCGGCGCGGCAACGCCACGGCCGACAACTCCTAGTGATGGTGGGAGATGATCATGGCAGACGGCAAGATAGAGGCCAAGGGGCGCAACGGCTGGTTCGTACTGGCCGATTCTGAGGTGATCATTGGCCGCGAAGCGGGCCTTAGTTCATGGGTGGATTTCCGCTCCAAGGTCAGGACAAAGCAACCCCCAATCTCTTTCAGGGGCTCGCGGCAGGATCTTGCGGACTTGTTCCGCCGCCTGGCCGACGAATTGGAGGGGGTGTCCCATGCCTGAAATGCATAGCAGCAACGCCCGCGCCCGGTGGGATAGTCTCCCGGCGGAGCCCGGCGCGGCCTGGCATCCGGTGGACCTGGGGCGCCAGGCGGTCACCAGGCTCCCGGATATGTTCACCACGGGCTATTTCGTGGCCCTGGGCGAGCCGGTGGGCATCAAGCCCACCAAGAACGAATGGGAACAGGACCGGGCCGACCGCAGGCCGCACGACGGCGTGCGCGGGATGCTCGCCAAGGCCGCGCCCATAGTGGCAGCGGGCCGGCTGGTGACCGAGCTGCGCGGCTTCGCGCCGGATGATGGCGAGCTGCCAGTGGTGGGTTTGCTGACGCCAGGCGGGGATTACATGACCGTTGACAAGGGCATAGTGACCTGGTTCAAGCGACAGTTTCCCGGCTGCCTATTCTACCTGGGCGAGCAATGCGGCCCGATCAAAAAGGGCTTTCCTATGGTGGCCGTGGCTCATGATGCCTGGGCGGAGCCGGTGGGGCTGATAGCCGGCTGCCGGAATTGGACCATGCCCGGCGACGGCCAGCCGTGCGAGTTGAGCATGCCGGCCAACGCGCCCATAGCCAAGGCCTACCGCCCGGCGCGGCCGGCCACTGCCATCAAGCCCGCCCGGCGCCCCGCTGGCGAAGCCAAGGCCGGGCGCGAAAGCCGGGATGCGCTCCTGGAGCGGGTCGAGGCCCTGGCCGCGTCGGCACCCGTGGTCGAAGAGGGCCAGACGGTGGTCATTCGGGCCGGGGCTTGCTCCTATCGCCTGATCTATGACCGGGCCACCTTGGAGGGCTTCGCCAAGCGCCTGCGCTCCTGCATCCGGCCCGAGTATCCCGGCGAGCTGGTGGTGGAGATCGTGGAGCCGGCCACCTTCTGCGACAGGATAGCGGGGCTGATCTACCAGGCCAATCACAGGGACGCGCGGCAAAGCACGCGCGTGGCGATTCTGCGCCTTGAGGAGCTGGCGGCCCTGGCCAGTGGCGACGATCTGGCCGCAGCCCTGGAGCGCTTCGGCGACGTGGACGAATTGACCTATGAAGCCAACCGCCGGCGGGTGGCCCCGCCCCTGCCCAGCCACGGCGAGGCCCTGGTGCCGGCGGCCATCATGGCACCCGGCGATATCCTTTGTGCCGGGAGCGAGTACGCCATGGCGCCCAGGTTCACGGCCGGCGAGCGTACATTCATGCTGACGGCCTACAACGGCCATTGGCGGGTGAGCGATGCGGGCTCCGCCTGGTCAGAGCTGTTGGGGTATGGCGAGCTGTCGCCCGGCATGGCCGGCGGGCCTTGCGCCTGGCCCTGGCCGAAGCGGAGCCCGCCCGGCAACCCCAGCCCGGCGGCCAGGCCCAGGGCCAGCCCGGCATGCCCCACCAGCCGGCTGGGCCGGTGGCCACCGCGCCCGGCGCGGGGCCGGCGCGCCCGCCCGCCCGCCCAAGGATGCTCGCCCGGCATGGCCACACCTTGCCCGGCATGGTCAGTGCCCGCCCGGCATACCCCGCCCGGCATGGCTCCCGGCGGCCCGGCGTGGGGCTGGAGGTCACCCGGCATCCAGGCGAGGGCCGCCCGGCATGGGGGATGCTCGCCCGGCATGCGGCAAAGGCCCGCCCGGCGTGGCCACCATTCGCCCGGCATGGCCACCGGCCGGCGCAATGCCGGGGCTCGCCCGGCATGGGCGGCCGGCAAGCATGTAAGTTCAGTTTGGCAAATTGAGCAAGTTTCAGGTTTGGAGGTAAGCATGGCGAAGAAGAAGGCGGAAGGCGAGAAGGCCCCAGAGGTGAAGGCCGTGTTGGTGCGCATGCCCATGGCGCTCTATGAGCGGCTGTGGCGTCACGTGCAGAGGGAAAAGCTGCAACGGGGGCCCGGGCCGGGCGACAAGGTGGACGTGCAGTCCATGATCCTGGCCGCAGTGGAGGTGATGGTGGAGGGCGGGGAAGACTAGGCCGGGTCCCACAGCTCCGGCCAGGCGTCCAGGCTGTGCGGGGTGATGCTGCTGGCGTGGGCGGCCATGAAGCTGGGCGGCAGGTGGGGTGAGAAAACGCCATCGGCGAGTTGCATCAGCCGGCTGGCGGCTTCCGAGCAGAACAGGCGATCCGGGTTTTCGCCCCGGTTGCGCAGGCCGGCGGCCAGGCGCCGGTCAGACTCCAGCAGGAACCCGGCCAGGGCGCGGTAATCGTAGCCCGTGCAGCCGGCCCACAGGTTGGCCAGGTGGCTGATGAACTCGGCCGCCTCTAGCGTCAGGCCCCGCGGCCGGCGGAACCACCGGGCGTGGTGCCGCTCGCCGGGGTCCAGCCACTCGGCCAGCGGCGTCAGGGCATAGCCCTGGGGCAGGGCCTCGGCCACCACGAGCTGTCCGTCATCGCCCGTGATGACCGTGCCCACATGGGTGGCCACCAGGCGGCCGTCCAGCCACAGGCGCGGGGCGGAGCGCAGGGCGATGCCCTGGCTCAGCACTGGCGAGTCCAGGCCGCATTGAAAGGCGCACCACCCCGGCGCGCATGTCCGGGGCGGTGCGGGGTTCAGGTCGATGACCATTTCGTTGACCTCAACAATATGGTGGGGTCTACTCGGCGGCCGGGACGGTAACCACTATGGGCGCGGGCTGGGTGACCACCGTGGGCACGCTCGTGGCGGGGTTGGCCGATCCGCTGGGGCTCCAAGCGTTGATGCCACTGCCGCCGCTGGCGTTGGTGTTGTAGTTGATCGGGCCGTTGCTCCGGGCCGCAAAATTGTCGCCGAATCCAAGGACGTAGCCCAGGATGCCCGTGGTCATGATGCCGCCGGCGGTCTGAACCGCCTCCAGCCACGGCTCCTTGTACTGAGCCCAATTGACCATGTGTTCAGCCACGGGCACGTTGACCTCAAAGGTCACGTCGCCGCCCCTGGCCTCCAGCGTAGCCCCGGCCGGAATAACGATTTTCCCGATGGGCTTGGCCTGGGCCAAGGCCTGGAGGCGCACGGCCTGGCGAGCCTGGTTGTGCAAGGCCGCGTCGCTCATGTCGGTCACTATCTTTTGGGCCGGGGTTTTGCCATCCGAACCGTAGATGGTGGTTTCCACCTTGTTGCTGGCGCACCCGGCCGCGCCCATGGCCAGCACCGCCAGGACCAGCAGGGCCAACCAGTAGCCCCAGGGCAGCCGCCGCGCCCGCGTCACGGCTGCACCTTGGCAACGCCCATGCGAAGGGTGGCCAGGCCCAGGCCCTCCAGGGCGCGCACGATGGCCTCGCTCAGGGTGGCGTCGCCTGTGAGCAGGGACGCCACGGCGGCCATGACCACGCCGGCCGCCACGATGTAGGTTTTTTTGCCGTCCAGCATTTCATCCTCCATGTGATTAGGTTTTGCGGGCTCCCGGCGTTCACCTCCGGGATTCGATCTCCAGGTCTTTGCTGGCCGGGCCTTGGGGCCGAGCCAAATCCGCGTCCAGCTCGTCGGCCAGGTCGGCGACGCGCAGCACCCACCCGCGCAGGAACGTGGCGAAGCGCCGCTGTTTGGCCAGGTCTGCATAGAACCTGGCCCGGATCAGCAGCATCCGGTGGGCCAGGGTGTAGACCCGCTCCGGGTGGCTGGTGCCCAGGGTCTGGATGGCCGTGCGGGTCAACGGCCCCAGCCAGCCGTCCTCCTCCAGCCGGCCCCAGGCCCCCACGCGGTTGTAGGCCCGCTGAAGCATCAGAGCCGCCGTGGCCCGGCCGCAGTTGACCGCCGCGTCAAACACCGCCAGGGCCACGGGCGCGGGCAGGTCGCCCAGACGCAGCTTGTCCCAATAGTCGCGGCGGTAGAGCGCCACGGCCTGGGCTCCCGTGAGCGCGGCCACTTCCAGGCCGGGATAGGCGCGGGCGCTGACGCCGTGGTTGGTCAGCCCGCCGGGGTCGTCGGGGTGGTCGCCGAGCCCGCCCTCGTGAGCGAGCACGAAGCGGATGGCGCGGGGAAATGCGTCGGACATGGTCACCTATCCACGCGCCGGCTGGCCAGGCGCTTGAGGTGTTGATCCAGGTCCGTCAATAGGCGGCGGCAGCCGTCGTCCTGCTGACAGAGGGCGATCAAGGCTTGCGTTTGGAGGGCCTGCCCTTCCAGTAGGAGTTGAAACAGGTCATTGCCCTGGGCCAGGTCGGCGGTGTGGCGGGCGTCGCAGGCGTGGCAATCGGCCTGGGTCACCAACCCCTCGTTGCTGGTGGCCCGCCAGAAGTGCGGCCAGGCCAGTTTGAGCCCGCGGCCGAGTATCCAGGCCATCCCCAGCACCAGGGCCGAGGCGAACGTGGGATTCTGCGTGATCCATGCCTCCATTACTCAATCCACTCCCCTGCCTGTCGGCGTCGCAGGTCATCACAGGGCTGCCAGCATGGCCTGGATCTGGTCAGCGTCAGCCGCCACCACCAGCGCGCGCAGCGACTCGTAGGAGCCGTCGGGGATATAGCCCCTGGCGGCGGCCTCGACAGCGTAGCTCAGAATCACGCCGCCGCTGACCACCAGCGGCTCGCCGGAAAATTGGCTCGCCAGGTCGGCTATGACGGCGGCCTCCAACTCCTCCATGCTGGCTTCGGGGTTGGCCTTGATCCAGCCGATGCCAAAGAGTTTGGCCCGCTCCTTCTGCGCCAGCCAGCGGCGGTCATGGGGGCTGGCCAGCAGGTTCGCGGCCACGGCCTGCTCCTGGCGGGCCACGGCCGCCTCCAGGGCCTCCAGGCGGACCTGGACAGGGTCGAGCGCGGGCGCGGGCGGCGTCCAGGCCGGGTTAACGATCACAGCCCCGTCAACCAGGTGGAGGTGTTGGCGTGGCACGCCCAGGAAGGGCGTCTCGTCGGCGATATCCACCACCGCCACGCCCTCGCCGTATTTCTGGCGAAACACCTCCAGCGGCGGGGGCGCGGGGCTGGCGTTCTGCTCGACACACTGGCCATCGACGAACACATAAAGCATGACTGCCTCCTAGAAGAACATCACGTCGGCCTGGACCGGCTTGCTGGTGTTGCCTGTCGAGCCGCCAAAGCCGAAGCGGACCGTGTTGACGGCGGGCATGGACAGGCCCACGCGCATGTTGTTGCCCAGGTAGTCCAGGGGCACGCAGGTCAGCGCCGGGATGGCCCGGTCCAGCCTGGCCCCGGCCGGCGGGCTGATGGTCACGTCGAAATCGGCGGCGGCCGTCCCGGTGATGTTGGTGGCCGCGCTGGCCCTGCCCCGGCAGGCCAGGTATTCCACCACCAGCCAGAACTGCTTGGGCAACGAGGTGAACTCGCTCCTGAGCACCTCCACCCGCAGGTTGTTGGGCGCGGTGAGGGACCACCGGTAGTAGTCGCCCGACGCGCTGTAGCCTTTGAACGATGTGCCGCCCAGCAAGGGCAGGACCAGGGCCTTGTTGATGTCCACCAGCGGGGTGGACAGGGTGAAATCTGTGGTGTACGGGCCACCGGTCCCACACGCGACAGACCCACCCACGATCTGGGTGCTGCGAAGGTTGTGACTCGCGCCGAGTAGTTGCAGCATGGCTAGACCTCCACCGGCGCGATCCAAAGCTCGTTGACGATGAGGTCGCCGCCGTGGGTGTCGTCGGCCGAGCGCCAGAGACCGAAATGCACCCGGTCGCCGGCGCTCACCTCTTCAGCCGGGATTTGCAGGCTGGAGCTGTCGATGTCAAAGCGGTCATGGGCCGCGCTGGGCGGGGTCACGGCCAGGGCCAGGTTCTTGAAGCCCGCGCCCTGGCGGGTCCAGACCACGCTGCCGTCGCTGACCGTGCCGGTGCTGGGCCAGGTGGGTTCGCTCGCGCCGCTGGTGCCCGCCGTGGTGCATTGATAGTAGTGACCGTTGGGCGTGGTGGGTATGCGCTGCTGGCCCAGGGTGTAGGCGGTGCTGGCCTGCCAGCGGGTCTTGACCGGATTCATGGCGTCGTCGGGTCCGAAGACCTGGTAGGCCAGATTGAGGTCTACCTGAGCGCTCTCGGCGGTGCTCATCATGGCCTCCAGAACCACCCGCCAGGCCACGCCGTCGAGCCAAGCCTCGAAGTGGCCCCAGGCCCAGGCCCCGGCGTTGGCGAAGCGCACCGCGCCCAGGGCAGGGTCGTTCTCGGCCGGCAGTTGCTCGTCGGCGAGCAGCCCGGCCAGTGCGCGGGGCGCGCGGTCGCTGACCAGGGTGGACGCCAGAGCCCCGGTCCCGTCGCGTCGCTCGGTCTGGCCGTTGTCGGTGTTGACCCAGAGGTAATCGTGCCCCGGCGCCGGGGCCGCGCCGGCCGTGCCCACCCCGGCCGCGAAATCGTCGTTTCCCCAGCTGCCGTTGATGGGGGCCTTGGTGGCCGCCAGCTCCTCCAGGCCGTCGAGATAGGCCTGGTGCAGCGCCCGGAATTGATCCTCCCAGGGGTTGACCCCGAAACAGGCCTCCAGCAACTCGTCGTATTCGTCACGGGTGAGCATGCGGTCCTCCTAAAGCGCCTCTTCAAGGGTCAGGCGGGCGGTGCCGCGGAATATCGCCTCTACGTTCACGGACTGGTTACCAACCCGGCGGCAGTACATCCGGTGCCAAAAGGCCTGGTCTCCGCTGCCGTCGGGGACCGGATCAATGAAAAAGCACTTACTGACGCCGACGGTGCGCAGCCAGCGGAGCACTTCGTTATAGACCGCATCGCGCGGGATCTTCTCGAACGTCAGGTCTTGGCGGCGGGCCTGGCCCTGGGCCACCGCGTGCTGGGCACCGCTGGGCACCCGTTGAAGCTGGGAATAATCCTCATGGCCCAGGCCATAGCCCCAGACGAATTGCACGGCCATTTCCAGGTACTGCCCCAGGAACAGGCGGCCGGCCTCTACCCAGCCGTCGGGGTTGGCAACGTCGGTCAGGGTCAGCGTGAAAGAAGTGAAGCGGGCCGGCCCGAAGTAGATGAAGCGCAGGGCTCCGGCGGTCAGTTCATCCACGTCTTGCGGCGACGGGTAGCCGCCCACTAGGCCCTCACCCAGGGGAGCGCGGCCGAAGAAGTACATGGGCTCCCAGGCCTCCCAGGTCCAGTCGTGGCCCTGGTCGGTCTGGAGCCTGATTGTCCCATTGGCCGCGCTCAGGTTGTGTTGGGCCAAGATCAGGGCCGCGCAGGTTTTGGGGGTGGACCACTGGCCGGTGATGACCAGGCTGTCGCCCGCCTGCCGGCAGAGCTTGCCGCGGTCCTCATCCTGGAGCATCGCCGCCGGGAAGCCCGAAGTGGCGCCGGCTGCCGCAAGCGTCGCCTCGTCGGCGAAGTTTCGGTACATAACGCGGCAGTTCATTTCACCCCCACAGGGTCACCCGGGCTTGAGAGGGCAGGTTCATTTCCACGCTCATCACGATGCCCAGCCACCCCGCGCCGTCGGCCAGCTCCTCTGACCACACCCGCACCACGTCGCCCTTTTTCAGGGCCATGGCGGCATAGAGGCATTCGCAGGTGACCGTCTGCCGCTCCACCCCGTGCATGGCGATTTCCCGCGCAGCCGCGGCGGCGCAGTCGTCCAGGTCGGCCATGGCCGTCTTGATTTCGGCCTCATCCACTTCGGGGTTGTCGGCCGGGGCGCTGCCAGTTGCCTCGCGCGAGCGATAGTCGCTCTTCAGCCACTCCTGGCGGTCGGCGCTCAGGGTTTCGTCGGGCCGGCTATTGGGGGTGTAATTGCGGTCCCCGTATACGGTGACCTTGCTGTACCAGCGCCGGCTGGGGTCAGTGCGGACGCTCCAGGCCGCCGCCGCTCCCCAGGGCGGGTCGCCGGCGGTGCCGTCATAGAGCTCCAACACCGGATCGCCCGACGGCTCGCCAAAGGGGGTCAGGGTGTAGCGGCCTTGGGCGTCGTCGCCCCAAAACAGGGGCAGGCCCTGCACCAGGCCGTCCAGGGCCTGCTGCACGCTCAGGGCGGAAGTCCAGTACACCCCCAGCACCTGGGGCGCGGCCGTGGCCGCGGCGGCGAAGGCGGCGGAGTCTATCTGGCCGCCGACAGCGCCGCCCCATTCCAGGAGCACCGACTCTATCATCTGGGCGGCGGTCTCCAGGTAGACGCCACCGCGCACCCAGCCTTCCACATCCGCTGTCACCTGGCCGGACGGCTTGCTCGCAAAGCTGAACTTGCCGTTAGCCAGGTCGATGGTGGGCGAGGCCGCCAGGTCTCCCACCCGCACGGTGATGGCTTGCACCGGGCCATAGGCGTGCACTTGATACACCCAGGGGTCCTCGCCGATCAGCACCGGCGTGACGTTGAGGCAGGAGCCCATGCAGCAGGGCTTAACCTTGCCCACCGTCGCCTCGGGCACGCCGTCGGACTCGCTATAGGTCGCTCCGGGGGCCTTTTTCTTGGCCACCCCCGCCGCGAAGCCCAGCAGGCGCAGGTGCGCCTTGCCGCGCTCGAAGCTGGGCCGGCCCAGCCAGCCCAGGGGAATCACCGCCCAATCGGCCCAGGCCAGGTCTGGACCGCCCACCCTGGCCATCACCGCGCCGCCCACCCAGCGGTAATCGCGCTTAAGGTCGCGCCAGGTCAGGTCGCCGTCCGGCCCCAGGCGCGAAGCGCTGTCCATGGCGATTTCCAAATCGCCATAGTTGACCAGGCTGGAGCCGGCCGCCAACTCCTGGGCCCTTATCTCGACCCGCGGCGGCTTGAGGATGCAGCGCTCCCAATTGCGGTCGCCCCAGGTGCCCCGGCGCGGCGCGGAATCGGTGAGGCCGATGGTCAACTCCTGGCCGTCGCTGAGCCTGGCTAGGGTGATTTCGATGGCCACCGCGCGGCGCAAACCGGTGGTGTTGGCCCACTCCAAAAACGCGGCGCTCAGGCTCACCAGGCCAACTCCCGGTTATGTTCCACCGCCGCCGTCTCGCCGCGCTCGGCCATCTCGGCCAGGGCCTGGCGCACGCCGGCCCGCACGGCGGCCTCCACCACCGCGGCCGTGTCGTCGGGGTTGCTGCCGAAGTTGGCCCCGGCGAAGCTGATGCTCACGTTGATCTCGGGCGCGGAAGCGGAAGCGGACGCCCCGCCCTGGCGCACCGGGATGGCCTTGGCGTTTAGCCGGCCCATGAACTCGTTGCCGTAGTAGTCCACCGCCTCGCGGCTGATGACCCACTCGCCAACCAGGGCGCGGATGTCCACCTCGCCCAGGCGCGGGGCGGGCCAGGCCGCATTGAGGCCGGCATGGGCATAGAGCGGCACGCCGCCGCCGCCGTGGCGGGTGATCATGCCGCTGCCCAGGGCTGCGGACACCCACCGGCCGGTGTGCGCAGTGCCGGGCGCGCTGGGCGGGGTGCCGTTGGTGTTGTAATTTACGGTCCAATTCCAGGTGTGATCGGTGGGCAAGTTCAGCATGGCCAGCATGGAGCCGTTGAGCTCCTTCATGGCTTTGGTGAGGTCCTTGGTCAGCGTGGTCATATTGGCCACGCCGTCGCCCTCCATGTTCAGGGCTCCCCACAACTCCTGACCCCGGGCCACCAGGGACTTATATTCGTCGTCGCTCAGTTCGTGGGCGCGGGTCAGCTTCTCCCTGATCTCGGCCAACTCCTTGGACTTGGCCACCAGGTCGTCATGCTCGCCGGACAGGCGCAAGACCTGATCCATGAGTTGCTGTTGCTGGTCAAGCTGCAAGTCGCCGCCGGCCAGCAGGGAGGTCACCGAGTCGTTGAGGGCGACGGTGGCCGCGTCCAGCATGCTCATGCCGTTGGCCAGGTTCTGGGCCTGGCCCTGGGCGATGATCCAGGCGGGGTTCAGCTCATTGGCCACCACGTCGGCATATGCCTGGGTCCCGAAGGTCAGGCCAGACAGCTTCTCGATGGTCCCGCCGATGATGCCGCCGTAGTTGCCCAGGTATTCGCCGGCCCCGGCCGCCAGGGGGGCCATCTTGTCGAACTCGCCCAGGAAGCGGGCCTGGTCTATCTCGCCGTCGCGCAGGGCCTGGGAATAGTCCCGGACCCGGTTGCTCAGCTCCTTCCAGTGCTCCAGGGTATTGCCGGGAATCTCGTAGGGCTGGCGGGAATCCTCATCATCGCCGAAGAGCGAGCCCAGGCCGCCGCCGGCCAGCATCCCCGCCAGGCCCAGGGCGGCCGCCGTCCAAGGACCGCCGGCCAGGCCCAGGGCCGCCATGGCCGCGCTGCTCATGCCCGCCCCGGCCCCGGCCGCCGCGCCCAGGGTGCCGCCCAGGGTCGAATAGCCTTTGTTGCCGTAGATCATCGGCGTGAGGAGCGAGCCGCCCAGGGCT
This sequence comes from Thermodesulfobacteriota bacterium, assembly GCA_049322275.1. Taxonomy (GTDB): domain Bacteria; phylum Desulfobacterota; class Desulfarculia; order Desulfarculales; family Desulfarculaceae; genus JACRDC01. The sequence continues at coordinate 37,227 of JBMORH010000045.1, read as the reverse complement.
CCGACGCCGGCCGCGCCCAGGGCCGCGTTCCAGCCGCCGGCGCTCATTCCCCAAAGCGTGTTCTGGCCGGCCCCGCCCATGCCCACGCCCAGCACGTCGCCGGAAGTACCAAAGGCCTTGGTCAGCCAGCCGCCTAGCCCGCCGGTGCTGGACCCGCCAAACAAGCTGCCCAGGTCCCACAGGCTCTTGGCCTTGCCCAGGGCGTCGGCCACTCCGCCCTGCTGGCCGGCCTGCTGGCCCAGGAACGGGAACACGCTGCCCAGGCCGGGCATGATGGCCAGGATGCCCTTGCTGGCCAGGCTCATGGTGGCCGCGGTGGCGAACTGCGCAGCGGCCGTGGTCCCGATCTTGCCGAAGGCGTCGCGCAGGGCATCGCCAAAGGTCTTGGTGCCGTCCAGGAGCGCGGTGAAGGCATCCTCGAACCCGTCTTGGATGCGCTCCAGGGTGTGCTGGCTCAGGGTGTCGAGGTTGGAATAAAAATCGCTATAGGCCCAGAGTTGGTTTTCCAAGCCGGTGCGGGTCAGGCGCTCCCGCTCATTGGCTATCAGCTTTTCCTGCTGGATTTCGGAGTACCCCTTGTCCTTAATGGACTCGACGTACTTCTCCAGCTCCAGTTCCTTGGCCTCGCGGGTCTTGCCGTAAAGCTTCAAGGTCTGGATTTGAATGTCCAGCTCGGTCTGCCGCTCCTTGCTGACCTGCTTCTGCCGCTGCCGGTCGGCGTAGGCGTCGAACTGGTCGAGCAGGGATTGCTTCTTGCCCTGAAGGTCCTTGCGGTCCTGGATTTCGCGCTCCAGGGCCGCGCGCTGGTTCTTCAGGCTGTTGTCGAGGGCGGCCTTCTCCCTGGCCGGGCCCTCCTGCATCCAAGAAACCTGCAAGGCCTCCAGGGCGATATCCTGGTCAACCACCGCGCGCTGGGCGTCCCTGATCTTGGCCAGGCCCTCCAGCTTGCGCTTGGCGCGCTCATCGTCGCGCATGGCCAGCCCGCCCAGGGCGTCAATCTCGGCCTGGTAGCTGGCGATGAGGTCGGCGGAGCCCACCATGCCCAGCTTGTAGGACTGCTCGGCCACGGCCGTGCGGTCGGCCCAGCGCTTGAGCTCCAGCTCGGAGATTTCCTTGTTGACCTTGGCGGCCTCGGCCCGCTCGTCGGTTGTGCCCTGGGACAGCACCGCCGCGCGCTTGCGCAGGGAGTCAATCACGGCGTCAAGCCGGGCCTGGCCCAACTCGTACTCGCCCTTGATCAGCTCCGCGTTGTCCTTGGCCCGGCCCTGGGCCTCATCCTTGCGCAGATCCCGCAGGGCGGCCTGGTGCTTCTCGACCTCCGCCCCCCACACGGCCTGCAGGTCGGGGCTCAGCCCCAGGGCCTTGAGGTTGCCGGCGTCCAGGCCCAGCAGGTCCATGGCCGTCAGGCCGGCGTCCTTGTCGCCGGAGCTGGCGTAATCCTTGAACGCCTTGCGCGCGGCCTCGCGGAAGCTCTTGGCCTCCTTGTTAAGCTTGTCCTGCCACTTGTCGCCGGTGGGGGCCTCAAGCAGGGTGGTGGCCACCTCCTCCAGGGCAACCCGGCTGGGGCCGGTGATGCGCAGGGCCTGGCCCAGGCCAAGCCGTTGCATCTCGGCCCCGCTCAGGTCCACCCGGCGGTCGGACGCCTTGGCCTGGGCCTCCAGGAATTGGGCATAGGTAAGCCCGCCCAGGGGGCCGACCTGCTGGCGAACAGCGGGGATATAGCCGAGGGTCCCGGGCGGGACCTGCTTGGCCTCCTCCATTTTGCGCAGGAGGTCCTGGTACTGGCCGGCGACAAACCCCGCGCCGGCCGCGCCCAGCGCTACATAGGGATTGCCGAGGCTGAGGGCATACCCCGCCGCCCCGCCGGCCAGGCCGAGCTGCAGGCCCTGGGGCAACTTGCTGTAGGCATCCGCAACCCGGCCGATGGCGCTGACCAGGGCGCTGGCCCCGCCCAGCACGCCGGGGCCAGTCAGGGCCTCGGTGATGGCGGCCAGACCCTTGCCGATACCCTGGATGGCCTCCTGGGTGCCCGGCTGGCGCAGGGTCTCGGTGAGCGCCTTCAGGGCGTCGGAGAAGGCCTCCAGGAAACCGGCCTGGGCGGCTTCGTTCTTCAGGTCACGCAGGGCGTTCTGGAAACGGTTGAGGTTGGCGCGCGCGCTCTGGCTGGCCAGGGCCACGCCGCCGGAGAACTCATCAGTCAGGGTGCGGGTGAAAGCTTTGATGAAGGGGATGGCGTCGAGCTCGCCGCGCTCCAGGAGCTTGTCAAGTTCCTTGGTGGTGACCCCGATGGATTGGGCCGCCAACTGGAACGCGCCATAGAGTCGGTCGCCGAGCTGCCTCCTGATTTCCTCAGCGCTCACCCGCCCCTTGCTGATGATCTGCTGGAAGGCGAAGAAGGTGCCGTTGACGTTTTCCGTGCTCATGTTGAGCACGGTGGCCGCTTGGCTCAGGGCCAGGAACAGCTTGCGGGTTTCCTCGCCGGCCAGCTCGGTGTTGCGCGTGGCCGCCGCCAGGCCCTTGAATCCGTCGGTGAGGGTCAGGAAGTCCTGCCCCAGATCCTCGGCCGTCTTGCGGATGAAGGACAACTCGCGCTGCGCGCCCTGGGCGCTGCCCATGATGCCGGTCAAGGCATAGTCCAGGCTCTGCAGGGCCATGGCCGTGTCGAGGATGTTCTTCACGGCATAGCTGACGCCCAAGCCGGCCAGCAGCCCCTTGAACTGGCCCAGCCCGGTGTTGAGCTGGTTCAGTCCGCTGTGCAGCGACATCGCCTCCATGTGCAGGCGGCGGAAGGTGTCGCTGGCCAGGTCCCTGGCGCTGATGATTATTTGGGTGTGGGCGTCGGCCATTCGCGGCTGGCTATTCCTTCTGGGCCATGTGATCGAGCACGGCCTCTTCGATCATGCGCAGCTTGCGCAGCACCGCCGGCGACACGTAGATGCCGAGCCGGTCGGCCAGGGCCAGGACGGCGGGAAAGTCAAGGCCCGTCGCGCCGAAGCCGCTGCTCCGCCATTGGGTATGGGCGTACTGCCACAGGGTCATCACGTCCCGGTTGCCGGGGTGAATCTCGGGCGGCTTCCACTCGCAGGCGGCGCAGTCGGCTTCCAGGCTGGCGCGACAGGTCTTGCAGTAGGTAGACCTGCCGGGCTTGTTAAGCCACGACAGGTACTCAGCTAGTTTTTTCTTTCGGCCTCCAGGCCCAGGGTCAGGCGGATGATGGCCGAATGGAGGGTCACAACGTCGTGGCTGGAATCCTTGATGCGCTCGAACATGCCGGGGCAGGCCCACTCGATGACCTGCACCACCATCTCGCGCTGCTTGCGGGCATCCTTGCCGGCCTTATCCTCCAGGTCGAGCTGCATGCCCGCCTGCTCCCAGGTGAGGGAGCGGACCTTGACCTTGAGGCCGGTCTCGGGAAGGGTGATCTCGGGCAGGTTCACGTTGTCGCTCTGCTTCTCGCTCATGACTATCGCTCCTTTGTGGTTGGTTCAGGGCCTCACGGCCCGGTTGGCTTAGGCGTAGCTGGCCTGGCTGTTGATGAGCACCGCCTTCAGGGCGGTGGCGTCGGCCCCGTCCTGGTAATAGGCCTCATAGCTCAGGTCCAGCATGACCCCCTGGGGGCCGGGGATCGGCGGGGTGGTGTGGGTCAGCAACACCTCGGGCAGGGTGAAGGCCAGAGAGTTGGCCCCGTTGGTCAGGGTTAGGGCCAAGGTGGTCTCGGTGTCGTTGATGGCCTTGGTGATCAGGGCGTCGCTGCTGAAGATGGTGCTGAGGCTGCCGTTGACGCCGGCGATGCCCTCGGGAATGTCCTGGCGCACCCCGGCGTCGTTCATGCCGTACTGGTTGCCGTCCAGGTTGAAATTCACGTCCAGCTTCAGGCTGGTGCCGGGGTCGAAGTCCGCCCCGGCCTCCTTGAAGTTGATGTGCTTGTGCTCGAACGGCGTCAGCGCGAAGGTGGTGGGGGTGGCGGAATAGGGCGAGCCGGACGGAACCTCCTCGGCCCCCATGATGGTGAACGTGGCCTGGAGCTGGCCGTCGCCGCCGAAGCCGATGCTCATGCTGCCGATCTTGCAGCCCAGGTACTTGTAATATTCGGCCAGGTCGGTGAAGCCCTTGTCGAAAAGCACGCTGGGGCTGGTGTCGCCCAGCTTGAAGGTGTGGGTGTAGGGGGCCTCGGCCCCGGTGGTCACCGGCGCGCCAAACATGGCCTTGAGCCAGTAACCGAAGCCGATGGCGTCGATGGGCACCACGATGTTGCCGCTCACGTCCATGCGCCCGCTCACCGGCATGGCGGGGTTGCGGTTGTTGCGCACGACGGGGCTGGCCGACCGCGGCCGGGTGGCCTTAAGGTCCACGCTGATGAAGGGCATGAGGATGGCGGCCGGGGACCCGGGCGCGGTACGGAACGCGGTCTCGAAGTCCATGAGCAGTTGGGCCTTGCGGCCACGGGCCTGGGCCATGGTCTACCTCCTGACTTGGATGGGGATTGGCTTAGTCGAAACTGATTTCGGCGCTGATCAGCACCGGGACGTTGATGGTGATGGCCGCGCCGGCCACCACCATGGGGAAGAAGGCCACCGGCTCCACCTCGATGTCGGCGCTGGATAGCTCCAGGTTGGGGTGGCAATCGGCCAGGGCGTCCCAAATGAGCTGGCCCAGCCGGTCCACCTGGGCCAGGCCGGCCAGCTCGGTCACGCCGCCGGAAGAGGCCGTCGCCTCATTGCTCACCGCCCACTGCACCTCCAGGGTGTAGCGCTTGACGCGCTCTTCCAGGCCGTCGCCGTCCACCGCGTGGTCGGGCTGGATGATGGCCAGCGGGCACTGGTCGGGTCCGGGCGGGTTGCGCTGGTCGATGCCCACGAAGATGCTCAGGGCCTTGCCGAACTCGGCCTGGCACCAGGCGGCTATGGCGTCGTCGTTCTTGATGGCGTCCCGGAACAGGGCCAGGAAGCGCCCGAAGCCCAACATGCTCATGCCGCCGCCCCCCCGCCGAACATGGTCCGGCCCTTGGTCAGGTACTCATAGACGCGCAACTCAATGCGGTGCAGGACCTCGCCGCGGGTGGCCAGGAACATGGGGAACACCAGGGGCCGGGCCGGGCTGGCGATGACGTTGCCGGCCGGCGGCCGTGCGCCCACGGCCCAGAAAAAGCGCCGCATCTTGGGTGTGACCGGCGTGGAGAAACCGGCCTGCACCATGGCCCCCAGGCGGGCCGAGCTCCTGGACAGCCAGCCGATGCGCACCCGGGGCACGCCAGGCTCATATTTGTAGCCGATGGCCTTGGCGATGTGGCCGAAGTGCCAGGGCGTCAGGCCCCGGCGCATCCGCCCGCCCATATCCTCGGCCTTGGCCCGGTCCAGCACCCGCAGCTTGTGCAGGGTGGTGAGCGGGGGCCAGTTCACGCCGGCCACCCCGCCCTTGTAGGCGGCGTCCTTCAACTCCTGGCGCAGCCACCAGCCCACATGGCGCAGGGCGCGGCTGAACTCGCCGGGAAAGGTCTTGGCCAGGTGGGCCAGGTACGGCGCGGCCGTGTCGTTGACGGTGAGCATGGAGCCCCCCGCACCGCCGAAGGCGATGAAGGGATACTCGCGCCCGCCGATGTTCACCGTGTCGGCTGCCACCCTGTCCTCATCCTTTCGTCGGCCACGGCCCAGCAGGCCCAGAAAGCCCCCTCGGGGCCGGCCTGCTGGATTGTCCAGGTGGCCCCGCCATCCCTGGCCACCTTGTCGCGGTAGCCGGGCTGGCTGGCGATAACCGCCCTGGGCAGCAGTATCTTGGCCCAGGCCCCCAGCCCCTCGCGGTACACGCGGGGCATGCTGGGCGGGCCGTCGTCCAGGGCCGGCATTTCCTCCACCGCCCCGCGCACGGTCACCGCCGCGCCCCCCAGGGGGGTGAAGATCAGGTCTTCGGCGGCCTCATCCAGCGTCATGATTGCGGCGGCGTCGGCCGCCATGTGTTCGCGGAAGCTGGTCAAGGCCGCCTCCAAAAAGGTGCCGGCCGGGGTGGTCAAAGGAGCAAACCCCACCCCGGCCGGCGTGGCGCCGGCTGGATCGGCGTCAAGTTGTGGCTGGTTGACTAGGCGGTGCCCTTGACCAGGACCTCGGGACGCATGCAGATGGGCAGCGGGTTGGACTCCACATAGAGGTCCACCCAGCGCTGGAACTTCTGGTCAACCGCCTGCTTGGCGTAAAGCTCCTGGCCCATGGTGTTCACGGTCTCGATGAAGCTGGCCGGGGCGTTGAACTGCCGGAAGGTGGAGTTGGTGCCCACCGGGAAGAAGTGGGCTTCGTTGTCGGCGATGAACTGCACGTTGGTGGTGCCGTCGCTGGCGGTGGCGTTGGCCCGATACTCCTCGAAGACGATGCCCTGGAACTCGAAGCCCTTGCGCAGGTCGTCGCGCAGCGGGTTAAGGCCCTGCTGGAACTGGTAGGCGGTGACCACCGTGGGGTGGGACACCAGGGCGTCGAAGAAGTCGGGGCCGCAGAGGCAGCGCACGCCGGTCATGGTGTCGCCCAGGAGCTTGTCCTCGATATGGCGGCTGACCTCCTTGCACTTGGCCGGCACGTCGGTGCCATCGGTGTCCAGGGCGAAGTCCACCTCCTTCTGGGTCACCCCGAAGTCGGTGAACAGGTCCAGAATCTCGGTGGAGCCGTCGCCGTCCAGGATGATGCCCTGCAAGGCGGTCATGCGCAGGTGCTCCATGGTGATGCGCTGCTTGGCCTTCATGTCGCCCAGCTTGCCCGCCACCTCCCGCATGACCTCCTTCAGCAGCCCGCCGGTGCCAAAGGCCCGGATGCCCTGGAGGTCGGAAGCCAGGATGCGATCCTCCAAGGGGATGTGCGGGATGGTGAAGGTCTTGACCTTGCGCTTGGCGCCGCGGTTGACCGGGGCCGGCACGCCGCGCTGCTGGGTGTCCAGCAGGTTCAGCACGCCGTTGTTGATCTCCAGGGCCACGGTGGTGGTGCGCACGCCCTTGGGCACGAACAGGCCCAACTGACCCACGCGGCCGTAGTTGTTGGGGATGACGTTGATGGCCTCGGTCAGCTCGATAACGTTGAACGCGGAGCTGTTGAAGATGTCGAGGATGTTGTCCATGGGCTAAGCCTCCTCCCTGGCGATGAGGCCCAAGGCCGCGAGCTGGGCCAGGGCCGCCGTTTTCTGGCCGTTGGTGATGCCGGCCGGCCAGGTGAGCTTGGACGGCGCGAAGCTCGCGTCGCGCACCACGCCGACGCCGGGCGCGTCGGTGCCCACGGCCGCGGTGACGCCGGCGGCCATGATGCCGGCCGCGTCCTGGGCGCCGTTGACGGCGGTGAGGTCCAGGGCCACCACCTTGCCGGAGCCAGCGGCCACGGTCACGGTGAGGGCGTCGCCCACCGCGAAGTCGGTGGTGCCGTCGGCCAGGGTGAAGTTGATGTGGTCGCCGGCGTAGGCCACGCCCACGCTCAGGTCCGCCAGGCGGTAGCCGTCGGGGTCGAAGACCGCGAACACGCCGCCGTTGCCGGGCACGGACGCCACGGTGATGGTGAAGCTGTCGCCGGAGACGAAGTCGGTGTCGCCGTCGGCGATGGTGAAGGTCAGGCCGCCGCCCACGAACTCGGTGCCCACGGTGGCCACGCCGACGGTCACGCCGTCGGGGTTCTCCACGGTGAACTTGCCCAGGTCGGTGGCGGGCTCAATGCACACCGCCCGATAGACGCCGACCTTGGCCCCCGCGCCCACGGTCGGGGCCGCGGTGATGGTGCCGTTGCCGGTGTTGCCGGCCACGGCCGCGCCAACGGCGGCTCCGGCGGTCGGGTCGGCGATGGAGATGCACTCCAGGCTGTAGGCGCCCACCTTGGCCTTGGTGCCCAGGGTCACCGCGCCGGCCGCGCCGTTGCCGGTGTTGCCCTCATCGGCGGCGACAACGGCCGCGCCCTTGGTGATCTTGCCGAAGACCTCGCCCAGCACCAGGGTGCGGGCGGTGCCGGAGCCGGCGAGCACCGTCACGGGCTCGCGGCTCATATACTGCTCCAGCTCGGTCTTGAAAACGTCGCTGAAGTACAGACCCTCAGTCACTTCCGCCATGATTTACCTCCTGCGCCTGGCTGGCTACTTGGCCGCCTGGCCGTACATTTCCTTGGCCATCGCGGCCAGGGCGCCGGGCTTCGCGTCGCCATCGGCCAAGCCGCCATCGGCCGCCCCCTGGCCATCCCTGACGCCCTCCAGGGCCTTGCCGTCGGCCTGGCGCCCCTTGAGCGCGGCGGCCTGGGCCTCCTTCTCGGCCTTGTTCACGGCCATGGCCGCTTCGCCGGGGCTGGTCTTGCCGTCGAAGGCCAGGCCCTGCACCATGGCCTCATGGCCGGGCAGGGCCACGGCCAGCACGCCCTGGATGCGCTCGCGCTCGGCCTGCGCCCCCTCGGCCTTGGCCTTGGCCGCGCCCTCGGCCGCGATGGCCTGCACCAGGTCCGGGTGCTTCGCCCTCAGCTCGTCGGCGGTGATGGCCACCACCTCGCCGGCGCCCAGGGCTTCCACGTAACTCTTGGGCATCGTCTTCCTCCCGTTGGGGTTGGAGCCGGAGCCCTTACCCTGGGCCAGTCCGGCAAGTACATCCTCGAAACTGCCCAGGCGGTCGGCCAGGCCGGCGGCCACGGCATCCGCGCCTACCAGCACCCCGCCGCCGCCGAACTTGCTCAGCACCGTCTCAGCGCTCACGCCCCGATTGCGGGCCACCCGCTCCACGAAGACCTGGGCCAGGGCGTCAATGTCCGCCTGGTACTGCGCCCGGCCGCTTTCCTGGCCGGGATCCGGGCACTTCTTGGGGCTCTGGCTGCTCACGAACTGATGCACGCGCACGCCGTTCTTGGCGTCCTGTTCCTTGGTGTCCCGCACCTCCAGGAGCACGCCGATGGAGCCCAGCATGGCGGTGGGATCGGCCACGATCTCATCCGCCGCGCTGGCCAGCCAGTAGGCGGCCGAGCAGCCCATGCCGCCCACGTAGGCCACCACCGGCTTCTTGCCGCGGGCAGAGTGGATCATCTCGGCCAGCTCATGGCAGCCGTTGACCATGCCGCCGGGGCTGTCGATCATGAGCAGCACGGACCGGGTCTCCGGGCTTTCCATGGCCGCGGCGAAATCGCGGGCCAGCATCTGGTAGGAGCTGGCCCCGCTGATGGCGGTGAAGAGGTTGGCGTACCTGAACAGCGGGCCGCGCACGGGCAGGATGGCCACCCCGTCGCGCACTTCCACGCGGTAGGCGTTCTCCAGGGGCTTGCCCAGCTTGGCGGCCAGGGCCTCGGGGTCGCCCTTGCGCTCGGCCACCATGATGATGGCCTTCATGCCCTCCTCGGTGATGGCCCACTTCTCGGCCGCGATGGCTTCGATGATGCTCATGCGGACTCCTCATCGTCGGTCTTTTCGTCCGGGTCCGGGGGCTTGGGGGCGGGGCGTGTGGCGGCCGGGGTGTCCGTCAGGCCACCCTCGCGCCGCATGCGCTCTTCCTTGACCCGCTGGGCGTGGTTGCGCGCGAAGCTGGTGCCGGTCAGGCGGCGGGCCTCACGCTCGCGGGTGCTGAAGCCGGCCTCCACCGCCTCGGCCGCCGCCCGGACCTCCTTGGTCGGGTCCAGGGTGTATTCGGTCGGACCCACCCACTCGGCCTCGGAATAGACCATCCGGGCCACGGGATCCTTGAAGAAGCCGGGGGCGTACACCCGGCCCCGGGCCACCGCCTCGGCCATCCACTCCTGGTAGACGGGGCGACAGAAGCACGCCACCAGCCAGGCGATGCGGGTGTCATAGAAGCGCCACGCCTCCTGTAGGGCCGCGCGGCTGGCAGAGTACGAATTGCGAAAAACCTTTAGCAGGACCTCCATGGGTATCTGGAGGGCCATGCCGATTTGCTGCATGACGGACAGGAAGAAGGGGTCAAATTGCGCGTTGGGCCGGGAGGGGTTGGCGATTTGGATATCCTCGCCGTCGTCCAACTCCACAATGGCGCCCTTGCCCAGGCGCAATTCGCGCTTGCTGTCGATGGGTACCGAGCTTTGTTCGGCGTCCGGGTTCAGGGGCAGGTCCAGGGGGCTTGTCCCGCTGGCCGAGCGCTTGACGAAGACGGTGAACATGGCGCTGATGACCGCCGCGAACAGCTCGGCCTCGGAGTAGCGCTCCAACTGCTTGAGGGCCTTGATGACCGGGGCCAGGTAGGGCACCCCCCGGCGCTGGCCGGGGCGGGTGGGCTCATAGAGGTGCAGGATGTTGCGCCGGCCGGATTCGCTACCGCGCGCCTGGACCCGCTGCCACTCCCGCACCCCGGCCAGGGGGCCCAGGCCGCCGGGGTGGCGCTTCAGGATGTGATAGGCCGCCACCTGGTCATTGGCGTCCACCTCGACGCCGCCGGCGATCTTGTCGTCGTCCGCCCGCTCGTCGGGGTTGCAAACCTGGTCGGCCTCGATCAGCTTGATTCTCAGGCTGTAGGGGCACTCGGACGATTCGCGCACCGGCAGGAGGGCAAAGGCGTCTCCGCTTTCCATGACCGACCGGAAGGCCAGGGCTTGAAGGCCGGCCATGGTCTGCACCCCGCGCGCGTCGCAGGCGCTGGTCTCGGCCCAAAGGGCATACTCGCGGGCCACCTGGGCTTCCCACGCCTCGGCCCGCTTGTCGTCCCACCCCAGGTAGGCGCTGTCCAGGCGGGGATGGGGCACGATGCCCTCGCCCACCACGGCCGTGGTCACCCCGCCGATGGCCCCCGCGCCCACGGCGCTGTTGCGTACCAGGTCACGCGAGCGGCGGCGGAGCATGTCGAGGTTGGCCAGGGTGTCATGGTCGCCGGAGCCGATGCCGGGGTGAAACCCGCGCATGGCGCTGTCGGTCATGGAGCCGCCAGTGTAGGGGTCGGCCCCCAGGTAGCCCATGACCATGCGCGCCCGCGCGCGCCGCGCGCCCCACTCCGGGCTGAACGCGGTGATCGCCCTGTCGAGCAGCTTAGCAATCAATGGGCACCACCCCCCTGACCGACTGGACGCCGCCGGCGGTCCGGGTCAGCCGGGCCACCTGGGATTGCCAATAGGCCACCCGGTCGCTGATCTTGCCCAGGTCGGCCCGGGTGAAGCGCTGGCTACCCATCTGGTAGGACTGCATGCCCCCGGCCACGGCCGCCTCGGCCTCCAGCCAGGTGTCAAGCATGGTTTGGGCTTTTTCCAGGGTCATTCGTAGACCTCCACCCCGCTGCTCAGCACCCGCCGCCCGCGCTGGGCGGGCGGGCGGGGGCTGGCCGCGACGGGGCCGGTCAGGGCGTCCAGATCGACGTTGAGTATTTCCAGGGCCGCGGTGGCGTACACCCGGCAGTCCAGGGCCTCATTGCGGGCGTGCGGCTTCTTCACCCATTCGATGATCGGCCGACCCTTGTGGAAGCGGGTCACCTGCTTCTCAGCGGTAAGCTGCTCGAAGTAGGTCTCCGGGCGTCCTTCGGGGAAATGGCAATAACCCGGACCGGAATCAACCAGACGCAAGCGGTAGTAGAGCGCGGCCTTGGCCGCGTCCACGCCCACCGGGAACTGGAGCGCGTTGCTGCGGTTGTTGCGGCCGGGCTTGCCCACCAGCGGCACGCCGGGCCCGCCGATGCCCTTGCAGGCGTAAACCCGTCGGAACTCGCGGGGGCCGGTGAACGCCTGCACTTGGTTGGTGTAGTGGCCTTGCGAGTCGATCAGCGCCGCGGCGACGTAGAGGTTAAGGCCGGCGGCGTGGCGCCAGGTCCGCGTCAGGTAACGGTCGATGTCCGCCCAAAGGGTGGGCTGGTCGGGCTTGCCCCAGAACACCTTGTAGTCGATGCTCCAGGACTCGCGGCCATGGCCCCAGCCCACCACCTCCAGCTCTATGCGGTCGTCTTGGGTGTCGCCGCCCACGGTGAGCAGGAGCACGCCGTCGGGCACCTCTGCCGCGTAGCGCTCGCGCCGCTTGGCCAGGAAGGACGCCTCGACGGTCTGGCCCGCTTCCTCCCAGGCCTCGGCCAGCACGTGGGTGACCCAGACCTTGAGCTTTTCGCGGTCGCCCTTGGCGGCGATGAAGTCCGCGGCGGCCTGGCCCCAGGAGTACCAGCCCAGGGGCGAATAAAGCGCGCTGAGGTGGAAGCTGACCATCTCCGCGCCGGAATTGTGCGCCTGCCATTCGCCGCGGGCCAGCATCCACGTCTTGTGATGCTCGGTGATGACCTCGCCACAGTGCTCGCACACCATGTGGGCCAGGTCGGGCCGGCCCTCGGGCCACTTGATGCTTTTCCACGCGATGACCTGCATGCCGCCACAGTGGGGGCAGGGCACGTGGTAATAACGCTGGTCGCCGCGCTTGAACTGCTTGGTGATGCGGCAGGTGGCCGCCTCGCCAGGGGTGGAGTTATAAAAAATCTTGCGCCGCTTGAAGTTGGTGGTGCGCTTTAGAGCCAGGTCCACCGGGTCGCCCTCGCCGTCCACATCGAACGGGTAGGCGCTCACCTCATCCATGAGCAGGAAGCGTATGGGCATGGAGCGCAGGGCCGCAGCGCTGTTGGCACCGCCCAGGATCATGGTCCCGCCGGGGAAGTCCTTTTGCAGCATGGTGTTGCTGCCATCGCGGGACTTGCTGGCGGTGATCTTGCCCTTGAGGCTGGGGCAAATCTTTATGCTGGGGTTGATCCTCTGCTTGGAAAAGCGCTCGGCAATGTCAACCGTGGGTTGCACCACCAGCATGGGGCCGGGCCAGATATCGGCCACGGCCAGCATGAAGTTGATGATGGTCTCGGTGCCGCCGGTCTGGCTGCCTTTGCACAGCGCCACCTCGCGGGTAGGGCTGGCCGGCGAAAGCTCGCGCATGATATCGCGCAGATAGGGCGTGCGCTCGGTCCGCCACTGGCCTGGCTCGCTGGCCGCCTTGCGGGGCAAAAAACGCCGCTGGTCGGCCCATTCGTCCAGCCAATATTCCGGATCGGGCGTGAGCCCGTCACGCCAGGCGGCGTTGTATACCTCGGCCGCCGTTGGCATGGCCTGTCGCTATTCGCTGGGGTTTGCCTGCTGCTTTAAGGCGTTGGTCAGTTCCAGGGTCAGACGCTGGTGCACGGCGTCGGAGTCGGTCTCCACCGCCAGCTCCTCGGAGATGCGGTCGGGAATGGCCAGGATGGCATCCCGCAGGGTGCGGGCGGCGTCGAAAGCCGCCTTGGCCACTTCGTCGGCGCTGATGAGCTCGGCCTCATCCTTGGCCAGGGCCATTTCGGCCCGCCGGGCCTCGGCCGCCATCCGGCGCTTGCGCCATTCCTTCTCGTCGGGGTCTTCGGTTATCTGGCCGTTGTCGGGGTTGCGGTTGGCCAGCCATTGCACCACGGCCGCGGTGTCGAAGGTCCAGGGCTTGCCCAGGCCGCCGCGCTGCACGCAGGGGCAGCCGCGCGAAAGCCAGTTGCTCACGGTGTTGGCGGAGACGCCGAAGAGGCTGGCAAGCTCGGCCCGGTTGACCAGCTTGCCCTTGGGGCGCTTCTCAGCGGGTTTGGGCTTGGCCCGGCTCATCCCGCCGCCTTCCTGCTAGAGCCGCATGATCTTGCCTCCCAAAACCAGGAAGGGGCGGCGCCTCACCGGCCCGCCCCGCATCGACCCGCAGTCTGACAAAACAGTTGCAAATTAAAGCCCGTTTGGCGAGTAAAAAGGCGTCAAAATCCGTAAAGTTTTGAATCATCGGGCGGCCCGGCCACTTTTTTCGCGCGCGTACCGAGCCCAAAGGCGCTTCGCCACCGCCACCGGGTCGGCCCCGTGGCGGGGCCAGAACGCGCGCTCGCCCACCTGGTGCACGCCCTCGCGGCCGGTGTGGTGGCCAAAGCACAGCGGCACGGCCGTGCGGTCGTCGGGCTTCTGGCCCATGCCGGCGGCGCCGGGCAGGCGCGGGTGGTGGCCGATGGACGGCAGCCGCCCACACACGCAACAGGGCTGGTAGCGAAGCCAGGCCAGATAACGGGGCTCGCGGACGGGGGCAAGGCGCTCCGCCAGCGCGCGGAACTCGCCCATGCGGGCCTGCATGGCCTGCTCATAGTCCTGGTTGGTTGACACCGCCGTCCCCTTGGTTTGGCAATGGAATGGCCACCCCCAGCTCCGCCGCCGCGAAGGCTATGCAGCGGTCCACGTATTCCGCGAACTCCTTGCTGTCCAGGGTGGCGGATGATTTGGTGCAGACAATCTCGCGGCCGGCCAGGTCCTTTACCTCCCGGCCCAGATGCAGGGCCTTCAGCGCTTCATGCGTCTCTTCCTCGGTGAAACCCGTGTGCTCGGCCACCATCGGCACCACCACGGCCCAATAGTAGGAATTGGCGCTCTTGGACCGGCGGCGGCGCTTCACCTCCACCCGCACCGCCAGGCCCTCGGGCTGGGCGGAAACCCAAGCGTCGAAGGCCGGGCGGTCGGCAAGGTGGAGCCGCTTGCCGCGTATGGAGCCCGCGAACTCCATCAGCCGGCGGTCCGCACCCTGAGCCTGCGCCGGATCCGGTTGAGGCCGCGCCGGGGCCCCCGACCGGCGCGCACCCACTCGTCCCGGTCGGCCAGGAGCATCACCGGCGCCCCCGCCGGACGATGGACGGGTAGGCCGTGGTCCCGGGCCCATTTTAGGGCGGTGGGCTTCGAGACTCCGCCCAGGGCCTGGCAAATCGCTTTCCATCCCACCACCATGCCGGGATCAACCGCCGCGCTGTTCACAGCAGGCGCCTCGCTTTGGCCCTGGCCGTCAGGTCGTTCAAGGCACCGCGCGATAGACGCGCGAAGTCTTTGGCCTCCAGCTTTAACTCGATCAATAAGCTCTTCCACTTGTCCCCCTTCAGCCAGGGTTCGCGGGCGTATTCGATCATGGCCAGTATCGCCACCTGGTGGCCTTCTTCTAGGCCCTGGAAAGCCACATTGAACTCCTCCAGCCGGTCGGGGTAGCGCGGGGCCGTGCTGGGGATGTTGCAGTATCCCTCCCGCACCGCAACCGCTACGCCATCCTGGATTTCCCAGGTGTAGACCGGCTGAGGCATGAGCGGGGAGCGCGGACAGCCGACCACCGAACGCCACTCGGCCCAGCGGAAGAGCAGGTCCCACAGGGCCTCGGATGCCTCATCGGGCAGGAAATGGCGCCGGTAGGCCGGTCGGCGGCGGCTCATAGGGCACACTCCCTGCCAGCGCAGGCGGCGGCCAGATCCTCGGGCTCATCGGGCAGGCACTCCGAACAACCCACCGCCACCCCCTGGCACAGTCCACGCTCCTGCTCCAGCTCGGCCCAGAGGCCGTCGGGTCCGGCCATGCAGGCTCGGCCGCAGCGCCACGCCTCCCAGAACACGCACTCGGGCCGCTCACAAAACACGGTCGCACCAGTAGCAGGCCGGCGGCCACTCGGACCGCGCTCGCGGGTTGTAGACGGCTCCGCACGGGCAGCGCCGCCAATTGGCGATGGGATATTTCATGCGATATCCTTCACGGCCCGGCCGGCCAAAGCCTTCAAGCGCGGGTTGCGGGGTCCGTCGAGCATGAGTAGGCCGGCCTGCTCGGCCTTGGCAAACTTGAGATAGCCCTCGATGAACGCCCTGCGCTTAAAGTCCAGGTTGGCGTTCGTCCAGCTGGACTTTTCGCCGCCCATGCAGCGGAAGGCCATGGCTCCGGCGGCGTCCAGGGGCGGGGTCTCGTAGCTGGAACTTTCCAGCAGCGCCAGCCATTGCTGCTCGGCCTGTAGTGCAAGCGCCTGATCCTCGCCCGCTCCCATGGCGTCCAGAATTTCCGCCACGGTGGGGAAGCTGGAATAACGGCGCTCACGGATCAGGCGCATGATACCGGCCTCGATTTGCGCCACCGGGTAGGGCTCCAGCACGGTCAAGATCATGGCGCTCAGGGCCGGGCTGATGACCTTGCCGAAGTTCTCCGCCAGCGGCATGAGCAGTTCGCAAATCGCGTTATCCCGTTCCTGTGCGTCCATCCTGCGCCCTCTTTGCCGCCCGCTGTTGAAGCACCTGGGCCATGTTCATGGCCGATTCCTGCCCCGCCCGGCTCAGCATCGCCCCGGGCCCGGCCCTGCGCCGGTAATAGCCCTCGATGACCTTGGGCATGTTGGTGGGCCTCACCAGCCACTCCAGGGTGGGCGTCCATGCCCGGTCGTTCTGGCCCATGAGGTGTGGGCACTCCCGGACGGACAGGAAGAAGGCGCGCCACCATGCCAAGTCCTGGCGTTTGGGGTCTTCGCGCCAACGCGCCCGCAGGAATCCCTGGCGCTCGCCGTTCCAGACCTTGACCGGCGGCAGCTCGGGCAGGATTTCGTGGTACAGGGCTATGATTGCCTGATGGGGAACGGTCTGGGGCTTCTCGGGCTCCACCTTGCCGTCGCCGAAAAGGCCGGACTGCCCGCCGTCGGCCGCCTGGCCGACAGAGGGGGATTTATCCCCCTCAAACTCTTCTCCTTGTGACTGTGAAGGTGAAGAGCTTTTTCCTGGGTTTTGTTTTGCTAACCCAGAAATAACCGGCTGGGTTTTTTCGTCAGTATTCATCTTGGGTGGGCGTCCACCCCTCTTGCCATTTTCGCGGGCCTTTTCTGCTTGAGCCTCGGCTATCTTCCACTCGGCCAGGATTCGCTTGTTGGTCAAAAACCCCGGCTTATCCTTGTGGGGGATAAAACAGGGGTCGGTGGGGTCCTGTATCTCCTGCCAGTCGGCTATGAAGGAAATTTGGTCCATGCCTGCCAGAGCGGCCAGCTTGCGCGGGTCATCCGGGAGGCAAGCCCCGGCCATCCAACAGCGGTCCAGCAACTCCCGATATGTGAGCTTGGCCGAGCGGCCGAGAACCAAATATTTGGGGTCGGTCAGTATGTCGGCCGGATACCACGCCATCCACGGACGGCTGTTGCTCATCGGACACCCGCGCTTTCGCTGTCAGAACTCGCGCGCAAACTCATCATGCCGCCTTGCCGTCCTTCCGCGCACTAAACCCCTCGCAGCGCAGGGCCACGGGCCGCTCCTGGCCGGCGGGCCAGATGGCCACAGGCCAGTCCTGCATGCGCACCCAGCCGCGGTTGCATTTGCCGTCCCGGTTGTCGGTACAGTCCCGCCGGGGACAAAAAAGGTCAACGGCCATGGCTATTCCTCACCGCCAGCATGGGCCAGCGCCTCCTCCAGCGCGTCGCGCTCGCGCTTAAACCTGGCCGCGATTGCCCTGGAATTTTCCCACCCGGCCTCGGCCATTTCGGCGCGGCGCAGGGCATTGCGCTCACGCTCACCGTCGCGGCCCGGCCGGTCGTCCAGCTCCGGGTGGGTGCGGGCGTATTCCAGGAGCGCGAAGCACCCCCATGCCGCGTGGGCGGCGTGGGACAGGCCGCTCTCAGGGTCGGTGTCCTCGCCGCGCCACCAGGCCCACAGGTGGCGCATGATGGCCGCGAACACGCGGCCCCAGGCGAGGCCACGCTCCCAGTTGCGGTCGGCGTATTTGGCCGCGCCCAGGGTGTAAACGCGGGCCAGGTCCTCCAGCGGCCCAGGCGGAATCAGGTCGTATCGCAGTGTGCCGTTGTCGTCCTTGCGGCCCAGGTCGCCCGCGCTCATGCCGTTGCCTCCTTCTGCCCGCCCTTGGCGTGGCGATATCGCTGGCGGGCGTATTGCGCGTCGCAGGCGCGGCAATACCACCGGCCGGCGAATCTCATTTCCTGACGGTGCTCGATGCAAGAGCGCGCCCGTTCGGCCACCGGCGTGAAAAACGCCCGCCGGGCCGCCCGGCGATCCGCCCGGCGCGGCACGTAGGTTCGCTTGGGCTGGGGCTTCTCGTTGCCCCCGCGCGGGCAGGCCAGGCAGAGCGCGGCCTCGATCTCGCCCAGGATTTCATATTTGCCCCGCCGGGCCAGCTTGGTGCGCTCCTGGCAATGCCAGTCGCTCACCAGCGCGCCCACGTGGTGCAGGCAGGGCCAGAGCGGGTGCGGGGCCTGGTTAATGCGGCTCATTTCCCCGCCCCCCTGGTTTTCCGCCACTCCCACGGGGCCACGGGGTTGGGGTCGCTCCACAGCCCCCGCCGCTCGCGCTTGGCCTCGGCCTGGGCCTCCACCAGCTCGCGGCCGTAGTCGTCGGCCTTGTTGTATCGCGGCTCCACCCACGCCAGGCCAGCCTTGACCAGGGCCAGGCCCAGGTCACCGCCCACCAGCGTGGTCACCTTCACCACCGGGCGGCCGTAGCTGACGCCATGGGGCTCCAGGGCCACGGGCTTGCCCCAGGTGAAATTCAACATGAAGTCGCGGGCGTCCTCGCCGTAGGGCTGGGCCGCCTCCGGGCAGTCCACGCGCCACAGGCGGGCCGGAATCAGGAGCTTTGGCGTGTCGCCGTCGTGGGCCTCGGGCAGCACCCGGCCGGAGAATGACGGGCAGGAGTTGCCGCCCGCCGGTTCGGCGGGCTGCGGCCAAGCCATGATGACGATGGCGAAGGCCACCACCGCCAGAATCCACCACTCGATATTCGCCCGCCGCAGGCGCGGGCAGCGGTTGCAGTTCATGCCGCCTCCTTGGTTTGCGCAATCAACCGTTCCAGCCTGGCCCCGATCCACCGCGCCACCGGCACGGCCCAGGAGTTGCCCAGGGCGCGATAGCGGGGGCCGTTAGGGCAATCCTCGGCCGGTTTGCCGGCCCTGGGTATCAGGGTGTAGTCGTCGGGGAACCCCATTAATCGTTCCGCCTCCCTGGGCGTAAGCCTGCGAACCGCCATGTCTGCCATCACATGCGGTTTATCGCCGCCACCCTGGCTGGCGCGCACCGCCGGCATTATCTCGCCCCCCATTTCGGCGGTTGATCCTCCTTCGCGGCCACGCAACGAAATTGCCACGGCCTGACCGCCCTGGCGCTCAAGGGGAAGACTCACGTCTTTCGCGTGGATGGGATCTTGTCGGGAATGGAAACCCATCGTCACGAGATGCGAATAGCCATGATTGGCGTCCTGGTTGGTAACGCCATGCTTCTGGCCATAGGAGGCATCCAATGTGGAACACACCAGTGGTATCCCTCGCCCGCAGCCGTCTTCGGAAGCGTCAAAGCCCCGCCCTCGCAGGGTATGGGCAATCAGCGTATCCGTGCAGTCAGAGTCAACGCCCTTGGCCATGTCACGGGCGCGCAGGGAGGTGGCTACAAGGTGTCCGGCCTGGGCCTGGTTGTCGTCCGCTCCGCTCACCCCAACGCCCCGAGATGTGAGCGCGGTGACGAACGTTGCGCTATCTCCGTCGTACCGGCTGCCGCCATTAGAAGCGCTTGACGTAAGGCTTCGGGCAACTTCCTGCCCCGACGCTCGGCCCGGCGCAGAATGCCGGCGCAGGCTTTCGGGCTCAAAAAGTACCTCTCCGGGATGGGGCCGGTCTCCAGCACGTCCCGCAAGTAGGAACACCCGCCGCCGACGCTGGGCCAGGCCGAAATACTGAGCGTCGAGAACTCGCCACGCAACGGTGCGCCGGGGTCCATCAACCACACCCGCGTCCGTCCATCGGCCCCCTGTCGGGACGATGGGGGCATCCTCGCCCACCAGGCCGGCGAGCAGGCATCCGAAGGCGTTGTCACGGGTGCTGAAAACTCCGGGCACGTTTTCCCAGAGGACAAAGCGAGGGTCAATTGCATTGACGATCTCCACAAAGCGCAAGGTCAGGTTGCCGCGGTCGTCGGCCAGGCTGCGGCGCAGTCCGGCCACGCTGAACGCCTGGCAGGGCGAGCCGCCGCAAACCAGGTCCACGGGGCCGAGGCACTTGGCCTTTTCCTCGAAATCGTAATCGTCGCACCAAGCCCGGTTGCGGGGGCTGAAAAAAAAGCTCTTGGCCGTCACATCTCCCAGGTTGACCACCTCGGGATAGTGGTGGGCCAACACGGCGCAGGGAAAGGGCTCTATCTCAGCCAGCCAGGCGCACTCCCAGCCCAGGGGAAGCCAGGCGACGGACGCAGCCTCGATGCCGGAGAACAGGCTGCCAAAGCGCAGGCTCATCTACGCCGCCTCCAGGTCCTTCTTCACGTAGTACGTTTTCCCCGCCCGGTCGCCGTGCGGGTCCTTCAGCCGGCGGAAGCCCAGGGCCTCCAGGCGCTCAATGGACGCGGCCCGGAAGGCCGGCCAGTCGATCTCCTTGGCCTTGGGGTGATAGTTAAGTTTGCCCACCGCGAAGTGGTCAATAAAGGAGTTGGCCGCGACGATAACCGCCAGGCTGGCGGCCGGGTCCACCACCGGCTCCAGGCTGATCTTGGTGCTGATGCCGCGCTGGTGGGCGGCATAGAGGTAATCAAGACGCGCCCAGGGCGACGCCGCACCTGGTTCCCATCTCAAAGCCTCGGTCACGCTGATGCCCGTCAGCGTGGCTCCGCAGCGGTTGCCGGGCTTGCTCGCCAACAGGCCCAGGTCGCGTATGGGCAGGTGCCCGGCCTTGGTCAGAATCTCAACCCGCAGGCCGTGGGCCATCAGGATTTCGATGGCTTGCTGCGTGATGCCAAGCTCGGACTCGGCCGGCGGGTAGGGGTCGCAGGTGAAGCAAAGGTGCACCGGGCGTGGGTCGCCGGCCAGGCGCCTGGCGTCGGACTCCAGCTTCCTCAGCACGTCCTTGCGGGGGTTGGCCGAGCCAAAAAAATCCTCCCGCTTGCGGCCCTGCCGCATGGCCAACAGAACAGACCAGCAGTACAGACAGCCGTGCACACAGCCGTCCCAAAGGTTGGCCGCGAGCTGGGCATATTCCAGTGCCCGGCCGGCCGGGATGTAGATGATGCTCACTGGCCCAACTCCTTCCGAGCCGCGGCGATGGCCGCGTTGAGCTGGGCCTGCCGTTCCTGGCTGCCGCCACGGTCTGGATGGGCCTGCATGGATAACCGCCGGAAAGCCGCCTCGGCCGCGGCCAGATTATCGGAAGAAAGTAGGCCTAGGACCGCGCGCCAGTCTCCGCCGGGGGCCGGCAAAAGACGGTAGCCGCTGAACGCCTGCTCAAGGCTGACCACGCCATAGCGCCCCAGGGCCCGCGTTGCCCCGATGGTCAAGCAGATGGCCCGCACGTTAGCGCGCACGGAATCGTAGGAGTCACAGGCCAGGACGTGAGGCAAGCCTTTCAGCCGAAAGTAGACGGCTGTGCCTGGGTCAACTGCCCTCGCCTTGGCGTAGGGCATCCCATCGGCGTTGCGCACGGGCAGGTCGGTGGATATGATCACCTCATAATTCTCCACGCCCATGCGCCGCAGCTCGTCGTACAGGCCGCGAAAGGCATCTTCCTGCTTCACCCGGAAGGTGCCCGCGCGACGGTTGCCGGGTTCCGTCCTGGGCCAGCCGGCGGGCCAAGTCAGGGGATAGGTGGTTGGTCCACTCACGCCGCGCTCCTTTCCGCCGCTTCGGCCGCCGGGTGGCGCTCGGGCCAAAGCTCATAGAACCGGGCCAGGAACTCCCGCGCCGCCCGTTCGGGGCCCCAAAACCGAAAACGTACGTCGTCCAGGGGCAAGCACCGCAAGTCCCATTCCGACTCCGATGGCCCCATGATCGGTAAGCGCTCGGCCGCCAGTAGGGCCAAGTCGGCGCCGTTGATTTCCTCCGGGATGGGCCAGGAAAGGCCAAAAGCCTGGGCGATGGCCTGTAGGGTGATTTCCTCTGCTGCCTTGAACACAGGCAGGGCCTGCTTGATGGGGCGAATTATGTCGCCCACGTAGGCCTCGGCCGCGTCGTGCATTAACGCCCAGCGGGCCAGATCAGGGGCGACGGCCAGGCTCAGTAAGACGCTATGCTCGGCCACAGAGTAGAAGTGGCGCGTGTGCCCATTGAACCTGCACTGGAAGCCCAGGGCATGGGAAATGTCCAAAATGTCAATATCGTCGGGCCGGGCGTCCAAAGGATAGAACGCCCTGCCGCTGCGGGTCTGAACCCAGGGGCCGATACGTTTCCTCATGCTGGGCTCCTTTGCCCGGGGCCAGGGCAGGCAAGCCGGCCCCGGGCGGCATGGGTTTAGGCCGCAGCCTCCTGGGGCTGGCAGGCGTCGGGGCGCTGGAACTGATCCGCCGGCACCGCATCCGCGTTGGCCCGCATGAGGCAGGCGGCGCAGCACGACGGACAGGCGCCCGCGTCGGCGCAGGGATGGCAGTCGGCCGCGCGGGCCTCCAGGTTCTCGCAGGGCAGCGGGCTGCCGTCGCCTTCGACCATCTCGGCCTGGGCCGCGATCTCGGCCGCTTCTCCCGGCTCGGCCGCCTGCTCTTCGCCCTCCTGGGGGTCGGGCTTGACGCCCAGGCAGTCGGGACAGGTCCACTCGGCCGGGTCGCTGCCGGGGGTGCGCTTCCAGCCCTCGGGCGCGAAGCCCTCGCCGTCCAGAGCGGTCACCGTGCCGCAGCGGTGGCAGCAGGTCTCGCCGGCGCCGGCCGCCTCGCTCTCGGGCTGGTCGGCAAGGGGCAGGGAGCCCTGGCGCTCGGAATCGGCCAGGGCCATGTCCTTGATCAGATCTCCGGTGTCTTCGCGCACGATCTCCTTCACGCCGCGCACGTAGTCTTTGACGATGAGGCAGGGATACTCGCGCATCTCCCAGCCCTGGCGCCGGCGCTGGCTGACCTCGGCCGCCCGCTCCAGGTGGCCCTCCATGGCGCCCTTGGATGCCTTCACCTTGACCTGTAGGCCGGCCAGCACCAGGGCCTCGGTCTGGGCCGCCTGGTGGGCGTCGTCCATCTCGCGCGCCAGCTCGGCCATCTCCGCGGCGGAGAAGAAGTGCTTGGTGGACTCGGAAGAGGTGCCCACCGTCTCTCGGCCCCGGCCAAGGTCGCGCAGGATGTACGCGCCCTCCAGGTCCTGCACTAGCTCATAAGCCGCCTGGTCGCCCAGCACCGTGGGCAGCAGGCCGTCCTGGCCGTCGGGCAACTCGACGGTCACCACGCCGCCGGCGGCGATGCTCTTGAGCCGGCCGTTGGCGATGGCCGAGCGGATGAGCACCGGCTCGCCGGCCATCATCAGGTCGAACGCCTCCCGCCAGAGGCCGCCGGTGGGGGGCTCGGCCGGGGCCGGGTCGGGAGGGGGGGCCTGGTGGGCGGCCGGCTCGGCGGCGGTCTCGGCGGTGGTCTCCTGGGCGGTCTCGACGGTCTCGGCCGCGGCGGCTTCGCTCTCGGGCTTTTTCTTGCTCATTTTCCTTGCGCTCCCTTGGTTATCGTTAACTTGCCTTCCAGGTAATCCATGATGGTGTTTATTGCCTCATGGCGGCCCCAGCAGACCGCCACGCGATAGCCCTGCTCACGCAGGCGGGATATCCACCAGCGTTGATGCTCGCTGGGCCTGCCCTTGTCGGCCTTCATTTCGATGTAAAGGCCGTGATAGCCGCCACGCGCCACGGGCAGGCAGAGATCGGGCACGCCGCGCCTGACGCCCTCGCCCTGCAACTTGGCCGCCACTAGCATGTGCCGGTCGCCGCCGTTGGGGATGGCGTGAAGCAAGGCCAGCTCGGGCCACTTGAGCGCGGCCGCGCCCTTCGCCCACGTGACCACGGCCACCTGTTCCTTGCGCTCCAACTCGCGCGATTTGGCGCGCGGCTTCTTGGGGGAAACCTCCCCGGCCCCGGTAGTCTGGGGCGGGGCCGGGGAGGCATGGAGGAGGGCGTTGGGCATGGGTTAGATGCCGTCAATCATGTTGGCGAACAGGTGCCACAGGCTGCGGATGACGTACTGGAGGGCGTAGCCGTCTTCCTTCACCGCCTCGGTGCAGACCTCGGGGTGGGCCTGCATCACCGCATCGGGCACGAACTGGAGGGCGTAGCCGTTGCGCTTCACCGCCTCGGTGCAGACCTCGGGGTGGGCCTGCATCACCGCATCGGGCACGTACTGGAGGGCGTCGCCGTTGCGCTTCACCGCCTCGGTGCAGACCTCGGGGTGGGCCTGCATCACCGCCTCG
>JBMORH010000045.1:0-13303 GCA_049322275.1 Thermodesulfobacteriota bacterium | reverse complement strand
GCCGTCTTCCTTCACCGCCTCGGTGCAGACCTCGGGGTGGGCCTGCATCACCGCATCGGGCACGTACCGGAGGGCGTCGCCGTTGCGCTTCACCGCCTCGGTGCAGTGATTCTCGTCATACCAGATTTCCAACGCGGATATTTTAATCTTCATGTCTATCCCCTTGTTTAAACTACTAGAAGGGAATGTCATCGTCGCCGTAGCCAGGCGCGCCGCCCTGGCTTCCGCCGCCGCCCTGGCCGCCACCGTCTGGGTTGCCGCCCAGCATCAGGACCTCGCGGGCCACGATCTCGGTCATGTAACGCTTGTTGCCGTCCTGATCGTCCCAGGTGCGAGTCGTGTACTTGCCAAGTACAAAAACCTGGCGCCCCTTGGTGAGGTACTGGCCGCAGATTTCAGCCAACTTGGACCAGGCCACGATGCGAACCCATTCGGTCCTTTCCTGCTGGTTGCCGTCGCGGTCCTTAAAGGATTCGCTCACGGCGATGCGAAAGTTGCAGACGGCCGTGCCGCTGGGCGTGTACTTCATCTCAGGATCGGAACCAAGGTTCCCGATGAACTGGCAGTTGTTCAGACCGCGGGCCATGGCCTTACTCCAAGCTGAAGGGTTCGTCGCCGCCGTCGGGTGCCGTCGGGGCGGGCGAGGCCGCGCCGGCCAGCTCGGGCCGGTGCTTAGCCCGCCACTCGGCCAGGCTGACCACCTCGCCCTCCTCGATCATGATGGCGTCGCCGTGGCCCTCACCCACCGTCTCCACCAGGAGCTGGCAGCCGTATTCCTGGGCCAGGGCCGTGAGGGCCTGGAAGCTGTCGCCGTCCAGCAGGGAGCCATCCTTGATCATCATGAGGCGCAAGGCCGGGCGGTCACTGGTCACCGGCGGCAGGCTGGCCATGCCGATGGCCGCGCTCACCCGGTAGCGCTCCGCGCTGCTGAGCTGGCTGAAGGGCGTGCCGTTGTAAATCAGCTCGCCGCCATCGGCGGAGAACTTCAGGCCGGGCAAGGGCAGTTCGGCCGCGGCGAAGGTCTCGGCCCGCTGCTTGCGCAGGGCCTTGATTTCGTCGGTGGCCGTGTCGTACTTGTCGGCGTATTCCTTGTGCCTGCGCGCCTTCTTCAGGTATTCCTGGTAGGCCTGGGCCTTGGCGTTGATCTCGTTGACCTGGGCCAGCCTGGCGTTGATTTCGTCCAGGGGCTTGGGCTCCTCGGCAAAGGGCAGGCCGTCAAGGGTGGCCTGCTTGGCGGCCAAATCCGCCTCGGCCGCCTCCAGGTCCCGGCGCAACCCCTCCACCTTCTCCCGCGCCTGCTTGACCGCCTCCTCGGCCGCCTCGATGTTCTCGCCCAGGCGCACCTGCTCGCGGTTGAAGGCCTCGATCTCGTCGCGCTCGGCCACCAGGGCGGCCACGTCCACCGGCTCGGCCGGGTCCACGTCGCGCACGTCGCCCATGACCTTGAGCGCCTGGCCGATCTCCAGGCGCTCCTGCTCCAGGCCGGAAATGTCGGCCTCGATCTGGGCCAGGGCCTTGCACGTCTCGTCGCCGGCCAGGCGCTTGAGCTGGTCGATCTGCTCGGCCGGCTTAAGAGAGGCAAAGCGCAGGGGGTCGAAGGCGAAGTTGCTCAACAGCACGTCCAGGTCCCGCTGCTTCAAGTCGCCGTTGGCCGTGTTGGGGATGATCTTGAGGCCGGTCTTGATCTCATCGCCCACCCGCCGGAAGGTGCGGTTGACGGTGAAATCGTCGGTGCTCAGCACGATCTCAGCCCGGTCCTCGCCGTGGGTGATGGGTTCGGCCGGGGCCATGCGCTTGCCGCCCAGGGCCACCACGATGGACTCCAGGACCGAGCTTTTTCCGGCCGCGTTTTTTCCGGCCACCTCCACGCATACCGGGGAGGGGTCCAGGATCTCCACGTCGCGGGCGCCCTTGAAATGGGACACCACCAGGCTCTTGACGATCATGCGCTTTGCTCCTTTTGCTTCTTGAGGGCCTGCCACACCTGGCGGGCCAGATCCTGGGTAAGGTCCTCGGCCCGCGTGACGCCCTGGGTAAGCTCCGCCAGGCGCACGGACGCCCGTTCCTTGTCGCCATCCTGCTCATAAAGCAGGGCGGCCCAAATGCGTTCCTGGGCCTCCTTGACGGTCTTGGGCGGCTTGGAGAAATCGGGCGCGGGCGGGCCGCTGGGAGGCGGAACCTGACCCCCGGCCGGCGGCTTTTCCTGGCTTTGGGGTGGCGCGCCGGCCCCGGCAGGGGGAGTTGCGGGGCCCTGGCCGGCACCGGCCGGCGCGCCTTGGGAAGCTTCGTAGTATTCGGCCTCAATGGGCGGCTCTTCGCCCAGGTCATCAACGTCTTGAGTAAAAATGTCGCTGGCGGCGGTCACGGTCAACACCGCATCCACAAAGGCCCTTTTCTTGGCCATCTTCTTTACGGTGTTGTAGAAATCGGCCGGGTTGTCGTGTTCGATCCGCCCGGTCTGTTGACTGGTGATGGCCTGGTCGCCATCCTTGAACTTGGCTCCGCAACCGCCCTTCTTGTTGAAGCAAACCCAGCCGCCGCCATACTCCTTCTTGCCCTTAATGATCGCCGCCTTGCCGCATTTGGGACAGACGATCTCGGCACGCCGGAAGCGGTACTTTGTCTCCATGGTGGAGGCCGTCCCCACGCCGGAACCCAGAAAATGGCCAGTGGCCACGCTGATGATTTCGCAGACCACCTCATATTCGCGGTGGTCGCGGACAAGCTCATGCCTTTGGATGGTGTAGCGGGGGGCAAGCATGAAGGTGTGGGCCAGCTTTTCCGCGCCCGACTTCAGCAAGCTCGGCTTGTTGCCGGTGCCCGGGATGACGCCGAAGTGCTCGCCGTCCTTCATGACCGAACGCATTACCTTCTGGACCAAAGACACCTGCCCCACCACTTGCTCTATGGCCAGCGCGGGCATTGTGCCCTGGTACGCAACGGGGGCCTGGGCGTTGACTTCTTCTCTTGTGGCGACCTCGCCAGACATTTCCTACTCCTTCTCCGGTCCAAAGCAGGCCCGCTTGCAGCCCAGGGTCATGTATTTCTGACCGCTGCCGCCCACGCGCTCCTCGGGCAGGCGCAGGCCGCAGAGGATGCAGCAGGAGACGCACCCGCTTCGACGCACCCGGCAGGCCCCGTATTGAGTCACGCTGCCGATGATCTCGAAGTGCTTGCAGTCCACACCGGGCCGGTCCACGCTCACGCCTCCCACTAGGGCCGCTCGGGCACCAGGCCCAGGGCGGCGCGGAAGAAGGACACCGCCAGGGCCACGCCGCCGGCCAGCGTGGCGGCCAGGATTGCGAGCATGATGACTGTGCGCAGCATGGCTCAGCCCTCCCTGGGCATGGGCTCGATGTTCACCCTGGGCAGTCCCTTGGCGTAGCTTTCGCCGGTGGCCAAGGGCTTGGCCTTGAGGCCCGCCGCCGCCAGGCCGGCCAGGTGCCGGCCCAGGGCGCGGTTGCTGACCACGGACAGCACCCGCCCGCAGCGGGCGCAGACCCGATAGCAGCAGCCGTGGGCGTCGCCCCAAGCGCCGGGCTCGCACTGGTGGCCGTCGCTGGGCAAATTGGTGGTGGTGATGCGCATGCTTTTACTCCCCGGGGCGGTCGGGGCTGGTAGATTGCCGATCCAACCAGCGCCGCCGACGGCCCCTCTCCTTTGGTTAATGCCTACTTCACGGCCCTGATGTTGCCCTTGGCTTCGCCAACGGCCAGGGCCTCCACTTCGTCCACCTGCCGCCGCAACTCGGTGCAGCGGTTCTTGATTTCCACCAGTTCGCGCTGGTCGATCACGCCGTCGTTGTCCCGCGCCTGGCGAACCTCGCGCCGCAGGGCGGAGGCGGCCAAGTCCACGTCGCCGATCTCGCGCTCAAAGTCGCGGGTGGGCGGCGTCACCTGGTCGGCCGGGATGAGCTTGTAGCCGGCCGGAGTGATAAGGGCCTCAAGGCGGGGGTCCTTTGTGGCCAGGAAGCCGGCCACGAACACCGTCACGGGCGGGTTCAGCCGGCCGTCGGTGCAGTAGTCGTTGACCGTGCGCGGGTGCAGGCCCAGCATGGCCGCCACATGGTCAACGCTGCCCCGGTGCGTGCCGATCAGCACGTCATAGAGGATTTCTGATAGGTCGTTCCTTTTCCTGCTCATTTGCGCGCTACTCCCAGGGTTCCATTTGCGTGTTTAGGGCAGGCAAACTCGTGACAGCCTGGGCAAAAGTGCTTGCCTAGGCAGCCTGTTGCGCTGTATTACTTGATTGGGACAAACCCAAGGACTTGCGGGCGCGGCCCAGGCTCCAGAAGCGCAGGAAGGCGCTCAAGGTGCGCTCCTCCTGGATGGCGGCCCGCTTCAGGAGTTCGCGCTCCTCCTGCGTGACGCGGAAGGTCACCATCTTTCCATCTTCTATGGGCTGAATCGACTTGGGCATTTGGTCACCTCGGCGAATTTGTAATTCCATCGGCCTAAGCTGTTGTGGGTAGAGTATTACAAACCTGTTTTGTTTTTGCAAGCTGAAAATAACGGGGTTTGTATTTATTGGGCAAGAAGGCGATATCCCTAGAAAACCTGGCTGAGCTTGCGCGCCGCCTCAAAAAGGTAAGAAAGGCCGCTGGCGAGACACAGGCCGCAGTCGGGGCTGCCGTTGGGTTGTCGCAGGCGTATATCCAGCACTATGAGAGCGGCAAGGTCGAGCCGCCGATTGCCTATTTGGTTTGGTTTTCTAATAGGTTTAATGTGTCGCTCGATTGGCTGCTGACTGGAAGGGAAGCAACGGGCCACATCGGGCCATCTGGCACCGCATCCATCGCCCTGCCCCCCTGGGATCAGCGCCCGCTAGAGGACGAGGAGCGCACCCTTCTTCAAGAAACCCTGGACGTGCTGCGATCGCCGGGCCTGCCGGGCGAGTGGGACGAATCCTTAAAGCGAAATATCCGGTCTTTCCGTTCTGGCGTGGCGATAGAAGCCGACCGCCCGCGCTGCCACGAGCCGCCTTCACACAAATCGGGGGGCCAAAACTTGGCATCGGGGGGCGGGCAACAAGGCGGCAAGCGACGGTCAACTGGGGCTAGATGATGCCTTGGGCGCTGATTTGCCGCCTGGCGTGGTAGATTTGGGGTTGTGGAGGGCGGCCCGTGAGCGGGCCAGAGAACAATGGCGAAATTGACGCCCAGCCTGCCGGGCGATTGGGGGGGAATTTTATGCGCATCCTCACAGCGATTGCTTGTTTTTTGTCGCTCTTGGCCGGCTCCACCGCGTTTGCCGCAGACCCGGCTGTCATCGATCAAGTCACCAGTTACGCCACCATGATTGGCCGCGCATCCGCCTGTGGCTGCGACACTGACCGCGCCACGTCCAGGGTGGGCGGGTGGCTTGACAGGTCGTTCTCGGGCCAGGAAAAGGGCTTTTATATGCGAATCCTGACCACCGGCATGTACAACGCGGCCAAGGCCCAGGCCGATGGCCGCTCGCCCGACTCCTGCGCCACGGTCTGCCGGGAGATGGGCAAGGTAAACTGGCCATAGGTGGCGAACATGCCCAACGACTTTGAAATCCGCGCGGCCCTGGTCCGCCTCTACGCCCAGCAGGGCGACTATGCCCAGGCCGTGGCCGAGTTGGACAGCCTGGCCGCCGACGCCTCGCTCTTGCCGGCCCAGGCCGAGGCCGCCCGCCGGGCCGCGGCCGAGTTGCGCGGCCAGGCCGGGCTGCCGGCGGTGGAGGTCCTGCCGGCCGAGCCCATGCCGGCCGGGCCGCCGCCGGTGGTGTGCCCGCGCTGCGGCTCGCGCGAGTATTCCGCCCACAAGAAAGGATTTGGGGTGGGCAAGGCCGCCCTTGGCTTCGTGGCCCTGGGCCCGCTGGGCCTGGTGGGCGGGGCCGTCGGGGCGGGCAAGGTCAAGCTGACCTGCCATGCCTGCGGCCACACTTGGAAGCCGGGCCGCTAAATACCCCTTGACGCCCGCGCCCTGACCTGCTAGCTTTGTAACTGCCGATCCAACCAGCACCGCCGATGGCCCTAGCAAGGATGAAAGTCCATGCTGGGGCATCGTTCTTCTAGTCCCACCGAGCCCGCACCCGAAGCTATCCCCGCCGGCTGCCCGCGCTGCAACGCCCTGGTGGCGGCCCTGCGCGTGGCTGATCGTGGCCTGCGCTTCAGCCGGGGCCTCTGCCGGCCTGGCTACCGGTGCGTCCGCTGCCGGGGCCTCGATGCCGTGCGCGCCCAGCTTTCCGAGCTGGGGGCGAAGTAGCCAGTGGCCGGCCTACCCCTCATATCCCGCTGCGGGGTCTGCAACCGCCGGTTGTCGGACCCGGCCAGCATCGCCCAGGGCATTGGGCCGGTCTGCGCCGGCCG
Organism: Thermodesulfobacteriota bacterium; assembly: GCA_049322275.1. Classification (GTDB taxonomy): domain Bacteria; phylum Desulfobacterota; class Desulfarculia; order Desulfarculales; family Desulfarculaceae; genus JACRDC01. The sequence goes on along the minus strand of JBMORH010000045.1, from coordinate 6,967 downwards.
CCTGACCCGCGCGCCCCTGCTTCCCTTCCCTGACAAGCGATTCCTGGCCGCCGCCAAGGCCACGGCCAACCACATCGCCAAGCGCGTGCGCAAGGCCAAGGCCCGCCCCGCGCCAGCCCCCGCGCCCATCCGCTGGCGCTATTGGAGCGTGTGAGCCATGCCGCGCCGTCACCGCCACCGCCCGCGCCCCGTCGATGTGCAGGCCGCGCTTGACCGCGCCGCCATCCCGGCCGAGGGCGCTGGCCCCGCCGCCCTGGCCAAGCCGCGCCCGGAGCCCTGCACGCTGTGCGGGTGCGTCCGGGCCGTGGTGGAGGGGCGCCTGATCAAGACCTGCGGCTGCCCCGGTGGCAGCCCGTTCTATTCACGCCAATGCAGGGGAGATAGGTCATGAATGACCAAATGGAGACCATCGGCCGCCTGGGTTGCGCCCTGGGCGAGTTGAACCAGGCGCTCAAGGCAGCGGCCAACGCCGGCCTGCAAGTTGAGGTCATGGTGAGCCGCGAAATCCATTTTGACTTGGGTTCCGGGATGGTCGCGCCCCCGGCCCAAGTGAAAGCCAGCATCTTGCAGCCGGTGCGGGTGCCCGAGCCCGACCCGACGGCCGAGGCTGCCTGACCATGGCCAGCCAGCTTACCCTGGCCGAGCCCCAGCGTGCCCGCCTGGAGTTGCTGGAGCGGGAGTTGGAGGCCCTGACCCGCGGCGTGCGCCGGGCGCTCAAGGCCCCGCGCATCAGCCGCGACAGCCTGGCGGCCCTGGCCTGCCGGGCGGAAAGAACACTGAGGGAAGGCGCGTGATGAGCGATATGGATCAGGAGGCCCTGCGCGCTGGCCGTGGGCACCGTCCCACGCCGGTTGGCAGATGGGCCGCTATTACCGCGGCCATCGCCGTCGCAACCGGAGGCTATGGGGCGAGCATTGAGTTGCCGCGGCCACGGGTGGACCTTGATGACATAAGCGCGGCCCTTACCGGCCTACAAACGCGCGAGGGTGCGACTCCCGCCCGGCGCCGTGGATCTTCGGCCCGCGCCCATACTGCCAAGCGCCAGACCGACCGCCGCCATGCCAGGGCCAGCCGGCGCAGCAACAGGAGGAAGTAGCCAAATGAGCGATGACCGCGCGCTTTTGCAAGCATTGGGCTTTATTGAGCAGAGGCTCATGCACATCAACGAATCACTGGTTTCCCTCCAGGGCGAGGCGCTGACCATCCGCGACCGCTTTGCCCTGGCAGCGCTGACAGGGATGCTGGCAAGCGGCGATATTGACTTGACCGCGCTCTGTAATGCCAAGGGCAGAGAATCACTATGGTGCCGCGCATATGCGGTTGCCGACACAGGCCTTGCGGCCGGGGAGGTCAAATGACCATCCTGCCCACTATCGCCGCCGGCCTGGGCATCGCCGGGGCCGTGCTCAACGCCAGCGCGCCCCACGCGCCGACCCTGGGCCTGGCCAAGGATGCCGCCGTGGCGGCGTCCCAATGGGTGTGGGCCTGGGGCAACGCCCTGTGGCTGGCCTATGGCCTGCGCACCGGGCAGCGTCCGCTGGCGGTGCAGTTCGGCGTGTTCCTGGCCATCAGCGGATGGGGAGTGTGGAGTTGGTCATGATGTTCCAGCAAGCCGGCGACACCCTGACGGTCAACTTCTCCAGATGGGGCCTGGACGCCTACAAGGTGTTCCTGCAATCCAAGGCCCTGCCGGAATACAACCTGGCCTACCGCTGGGAGGATGACCGCTACGAGCTGGAAACCCCGGCCCGCTTTGCCCGCGTCTTCGGCCTGCCGGAGCGGGAGACTGACCACGGCTTTTTGCCCCTGCACGCCGACCTTTTCGACTATCAGGCTTGGATAGTCAGCACCGCCCTGAAGGCCAAGCGTTTCGCCATCTGGGCTGACACCGGCCTGGGCAAGACCTTCATGCAGCTTGAATGGGCCATCCAGGTCGCCCACCGCACCGGCGGCCGGGTGCTGCTGGTGGCTCCCCTGAACATCATCCCTCAGACCATCGAGGAAGCCGGCATCTTCTATGGCTATGACCTGGCCGGGGTGGTCTACCTGGAAACCAAAGACCAGCTCCGCCAGTGGTGCAAATCCGGCCCCGGCCGCCTGGCCATCACCAACTATGAGAAGTTCATCCCCCGCGCCGGGGAGCCGGAGATTGTCTCAGAGCTGCAACACCTGCGCGGGGTGGTGCTGGACGAATCTTCCATCCTTAAGACAGGCGGTGGGGTCATCAAGTGGGCGCTGATCAAGTCCTGCCGAGGCATCGAGTATAAGCTCTCCTGCACGGCCACCCCGGCCCCCAACGACGCGATGGAGTACGCCAGCCAGGGAAGTTTCCTTGAGAAGCTCCGCTCCGAGGGCGAAATCCTGTGGACCTTCTTCACCCGCGACAAGGAAGGCAACTGGAAGGTGAAGGACCACGCTCGCGCGGCGTTCTATCGCTTCATGGCCGGTTGGTCAATCTACCTGCGCAGCCCCGCCGCCTACGGCTTTGAGGACAACCTCAAGGGTCTGCCCAAACCGGTGATGATCGAGCACGCCATACCTCTCACCGAGGATCAGCACCGGGCGTTGACCGCCGCGCCGGACCGGGCCGGCCAGCTTTCCCTGCTGCCCACCCGCCCCAGCCTGGGCATCACCGACCGCAGCAAGCACAGCCAGCTCGCCAAGGGCTTCATCTACGCCGACGGCGGGGCAGAGCGGGTGGACTCGCGCAAGCCCGCCTTCGTGGCCGATCTGGTGCGCCAGGAGGTTGCGGTCGGGCTCCAGGTCTTGGTGTGGACCATCTTCGACGAAGAGACGGTCATCCTGCAGGATGCCCTGTCCGACCTGGAAGGGGTGGAGGCCATGGGCGGATCCACCCCCAAGGCCGCGCGGCCGGCGGTGATAGAGCGCTTCCGCCGCGGGCAAAGCCGGGTGTTGATTTCCAAGGCATCGCTCCTGGGCTATGGCCTCAACTTCCAGAACTGCGGGGCCATGGTCTTCTCCGGCCTGGACGACAGCTTCGAGCGGTTTTACCAGGCGGTGCGCCGGGCCTACCGCTACGGCCAGACCAAGGCCGTCAGGATCCACGTGCCCATCATCTCGGAACTGGAAGGGGTGATCTGGGAGAACGTGAAGGAGAAGCAAGCGCGATTCGAGCATGACGTGGCCATTCAGGAGGCCAACTACCGTCAGACCATGGAGGACCTACTGTGAACCATCCCGAAGTCTCGATTTTCAATCAGGATTGCATACCAGGCATGGCCGAGCGCCTGGCCGAGGGTTCCGTCAACTGCTGCATCACCAGCATCCCTTTCGGCTCTCTTTTCTCGTACAGCCACAAGACCGACGACATAGGCAACAACCAGGACGGGGCGCACCTGCACGCCGGTCAGTTCGGCCTGCACATGCGCTTCTTCATTGAGCAGCTTTACCGGGTCATGGCCCCCGGCGGAATCGCCTGCATCCACATTCAACAGCTCCTGCGCTACAAGGTGCAGCACGGCTATATGGGCATGCGTGACTTCCGGGGCTCTTGCTACCTGCTTTTCGAGGCCCACGGGTTCCAGCCCCACGGCGAGGTGGCCATCCCCAAGAACCCCCAGGCGGTGGCCCGCCGGCTGAACCTGCACAGCCTCATGTTCGCCACCGCCTACCGGGACAGCCGGGCCCTGGCCCCGGCCATGAATGACTACGTGCTCTTTTTCCGCAAGCCGGGCGACGGCCAGGCGGTCAAGGGCATCATCGAGGCCGACCGTTCCGTGAAGCTGGTGGAGCCGTCGCCCATCATCCGCTACCTGCACAACGGGGCGGTGAAGCGGGTGGCCCCTGACTTCAAGACAACCCCCTACCGCATCACCACCTGGAACGAAACCACCGGGGAGGTGCGCGAAGCCACCGCCACCGGCGGCAAGGGCATCAACCCCGATGGCTGGTTCACCAAGGATGACTGGATCCGGTGGGCGCGGGGCTGCTGGGATGACATTCTGGAGATAGACACCCTGGACGGCTGGCGCTGCGCCAGGGACAGCCAGGAAGAGAAGCACGTCTGCCCTTTGCAGCTTGAGGTTATCCGCCGCTGCATGAAGCTCTACTCCGCCCCGGGCGATCTGATCTTAGACCCCTTCATGGGCATCGGCTCCACCGCCTACGTGGCCGTGGAGCAGGGTCGCGATTGCGTGGGCTTCGAGCTCAAGGAAAGCTATCACCGCATGGCCCTGGCGAACGTGGTCAAGGCCCGTGAGGTTTTCGCGGATGACGGCGGGGACGCCCTGCCGCTTTTCAGGGAGGCCGTGTAGCCATGCCTCACTTCGCCCCGTCCCGCGCTTGGCGCGCGCAGGCCATCGCCCTGCGACTGGTGGCCACCGTAACCGAGCAGGTGCCGCCGGCCTATGAGCGGGCCGGCCAATCCATGCCGGCCGAGGTTAACCAGACCCTGGAGCGGATCGCCCGCCGCGGGCTCCTGCTCTGGCAGCGCATCGGCACCGAGAAGGAAGTGCTGGGCCGCAACCCCGCGGCCCAGCGCACCTACGCCCGCCAGGTGAGCCGGGTGATGAAGGCCGTGCGCGCCATCTGGCCGGGCGATCTGATCCAGGCACCGGCCCTATGCAATGCGGCGCTGTTGGTGGTGGAGGAGATGACCCGCCAGGCCCCGGACGACGGCCGCAAGGCGCTTTGGGCGGGCATCGCCGCCGGCCTGGTCGATCTGCTGGAGCATCACGAGTGGGCCGGCGAGGGCCACATTGCGCCGGGCGCGGCGGCCGGCGAGGGCCTGCGCGCGGCGCTGGAGGGGTGAAGATGGGTGAGTACGAAGAACTTAGAAAGTCGGCCGAATGTCGCTACACACCAGGGGCGTTAACTGGGGTGTCTTACATCAACGGTGAACCATTCGTTTCCGTTAATCAAGACAGCCTACGCCAACTAGTGTCCGACCTGGACGCGGCGCGGGCAGAGGTTTCCGACCTGGCCCAAGCCCTGGCCGACGCCAATACGGCCAGGGATGAGGCGCGGGCCGAGCGCGACGCGCTGAGGGCGGCGCTGGGCGAGGCGCTGGCCATCATGTCCAGCCTACGGGGATGGACGTTCTGCCCGGGCTGTGACACCAACCAAGACGTGGGCAATCCGCATCGGTCGGATTGCCCCATGGAAGCCATCCGCGCCGCCCTGGCCGGGCGCAAGGGGGAGTAGGGCAATGGAGCAAGACAAGGAGATATTGGTGCAGGTTCGTTGGTGGGATGGCTACAGGGAGGAGTTCAATGCGTCGGAGGTAAGGTTCGGGTGCGACCTGCTTTGGCTCCGGCTAGCAAGCGGGGGCAATCGCCACATACCCCTTCGCGGTGTGCGCTGGTTTTCCATCTCCCCGGAGGATCGCGCCACCCTAACCTATGCCAGCAAGGGGGAGTAACCATGGGCTGCGACAAGGCTAAGTGGTTGGGCGCACCAACGGGGCCGGGGTGGTGGTGGATGCTGGACCTGGTTTGGCTGTCCATGACCCCCAACCCAAAGCCCATCCTGTTGGGCCATGCTGACGCGGTGGATCGGGCCGCGAAGATAAAAGACATGCGCTGGTACGGCCCCATCCCCGAGCCGCCGGCCGACGCCGGGAAGTAGCCATGCCCCTCCCCGCCACCATAGCCGAGCGCGACGACGAGCTACGGCGGCTCCTCCTGGAGCTTGACCAGCTCGAAACTAGGCGCACGGCCATTCAGCGGCGGCTCAAGCTGCTGGTGGGGCTGGGGGACAAGAAGAAGACCCGCTCGCGCACCTCCCAGGCCGACCTTGACGCCTGGGCTCGGGGTGGACCAAGATAGGGCATCGGACTTCAGTTACATTGGACGGTGCCTATGTCGGTTCATCGCCGCGGCGATAGCTGGGTCGTTATCTATTGGGAAGACGGCCGCCACGTAAAAAAATACTTCGGGGTCCGAAAGTACGGCAAAGGCGCGGAACAGGCCGCCCGCGAGTGGGAGGCCGGCCGCCGGGCCGTCATGCCGACCATGCAGGGCGTCCCCACCCTGCGCGACCTGGTGCTGATGTACGGCCAGGCCCAGGACCTCCACCGCCACACCCGCCTGACCATCGCCTATCTCCTGCGCGAGCCGGCGGCCGATCTGGCCGAAAAGCCGGCCGACTCACTGACCCGGGCCGACCTTGAAATCCTGCGCATCAACCTGGCCCGCGCCGGACGGGGCCCCAACACCATCGGCAAGGCCCAGGCCTACCTGAGCGCCGCCCTGGCCTGGGGCCTTGAGCGCGGCTTCATCGCCATCCACCCATGGGCCGGCTACAAGAAGCCCAAGGCCGAAAAGCGCCCCTTCACCGCCACTTTGGATGACTTCCGCCGCATCATCGCCGTGGCGCCGGATTACCTGCGCTGGGCCCTGGCCGTGGCCTGGGCAACCGGCAACCGGCCTGGCCAGGTGGAACTGTTCAGCCTGGAGTGGGTGGCCATCGACTGGCGACTCGGGACCATCACCCTGGCCCAGGGCAAGTCCGGCCGCCTCAAGACCGTGCCGCTGGCCGCGTCTTTCCTGGAGGAGGCGGCGCGGCGCTTCGCCCATGACCGGTCCCATGGCTTCCTCTACATCATCCACCGCGGCGACGGCCAGAGGGTCAAGTCCATGCGGACGTGCTGGCACACGGCCGTGAAGCGGGCGGGCCTGGCGGGCAAGGGCATCCGCATGTATGACCTGCGCCATTGCGTGGCCACGCACCTGCTGGATGAGGGCGTGCCCCTGCCGGTGGTGGCAGGAAGGCTCGGCCACAGCACCCCGGCCGTGACCGCCAGCGTCTACAGCCACGCGCTGGATTATCGCAGCCGCGAGGCCGCCGAATTGCTCCCCGACCTGACCGCAGAGCCGACGTTGCCCACTTACGTTCCACACGTTGCCCACAAAAGGAAGACGCGGGGTTAGGCTTTACCACCTAACCCCGCGTTTTTATTGGTGCGCCCGGGGTGATTCGAACACCCGGCCTACGGATTCGTAGTCCG
>JBMORH010000044.1:0-5514 GCA_049322275.1 Thermodesulfobacteriota bacterium | reverse complement strand
GTTGGAAACTGATGAGCGACGATCCCTTGCTTCTCTTGGCCATCACGTACCCCCGGAAAGAGCTAGGGCTATACATTAATATAGCATAGATTCTACGGGCTGTCATGGCTTATAAGGATAGGCGCATTAAATATATTTGGCAACTCCCGACACCGACCCGCATTGTCGACCTGACCGATCAAAGAAAAATGCATTTTCTTGAATATTTAAATGACGAACACCCTATTTATCCCATTATAATTAAGTCGGCAAAATACCATCACCGCCCGCCACTAGTAGATAAAAACACTGCTTCCGAACGAGATAATCCCAAGACATTATCAGAAGGTGAAGGAGAACGTACTCACGTTTGCTTAAGTGTTAGGGCAGATGAAATTATTGTCGTAATGGAGGATCGGAAGCCTGGAATACATATTGGTACTCTCGTAGCCTACATAAAAAATTTTATTGAAAGTTATTACGCTAGTCAAGGGATTACTAGGAGACGGTTGCCCTATAGGGTTGATGTCCAAATAATTCCTAAAAACGATTTCCTAGCAGAAATCAATCGACTGGCGAGAGCCGATCTTGGGGAAATTTTTATAGAGAAAAGAGTGCTTGGGTCAGAGTGTCTTGATCTATCCGATCGCTACGAATTAGTAAGAGATCAAATAGGAATTATTGTTAAACCAATAATACGGCACTCTATCGCTGATTTTGTTCGTGACGTCTTTAATAAGTTTGTTGCAGAGAGCACTGAGATCAGCAGAATCCGTGTTCATGGAAGGACTGCCGAAGGTGTCCAGCTTACAATCGATTCAAAGTTATTGAAAAAAAATGAAGATGTATCAGTGCGAGCCAGCGATGAAACAGGCATGATTGATAGCTCCCAGATGTTATCCTTGCTCCGGGAATTAGCGCGGGGTGAACGATGAGTAAAATCTGTTACTTAGAATTCTTGTTTCCAATTCGAGACTATCTTGAGACAACTAAGCTCAATGAATACATATACGAATGGGGCACGCCTCTTATAGTTACTTGCTTAACATATATATTATTTTATAAATTTGAAATTAGTATTAACTACATTTCATTCTCAAAATATATAGCCGGCATAATGGCAATCTTAATTGGATTTTCAATGGCGAGTGTAACTATTCTATCCACGGCTTCCGGAAAAACTATCGCGCTCTTAAAAAAACAAATTTCTAAAAGAGCGATAGGAAATAAGTATATTACAGTATATCGTTGGATGTTGGTTAATTTCACGTTTGCTTTATTTGGAGAGATAGCATCGCTAGTATTTGTATCTTTACTATATGCGTTTAAAAGATGCGGTACTCCATCGATATTGCAACATATAGTGTTTGGCCTTAATGTTTGGTTGGTGGTTCATGTAGTTTTGTTGAACATCAGAAATGTCACAAATTTTTATTTAGTATTTGCACGGGGAGACCTAGACAAATCACCTCCGCCAGCTTAGACCTGAATAATTCAGCGTATTGCGGGCTAATGATCTGGTCGTCTTTGCCCATCCGTCTGGCCGAATGATCAATCCAGCAGCGGGCGGAGCTTGGCGGCCAGGGGCGGCACGTCGCGGGTGACTATCTCCCACAAGGTGTGCAGGTTGATATTGAGGTAGTCGTGAATCAGCACGTCGCGGGTCCCCGTCAGGTCCTTCCAGGGAATTTCGGGATGCTGGGCGCGTAACTCGGCGGGCAGCTTCTTCACCGCGTCGCCGATGATGCCCATGGCGCGGATGACCGCGAACTGAGCCTTGACGTCAGAAAGGAAGCGCTCCTCGTCATAGCCCTCGATGAAGCCAGGTATCAACTCCAGGCATTCCAGGATGGCTTGCAGATAAAGCTTGTGTCCCTTGCTCATAGTATGCCCACGTGGTCGGCCATGACGTTGTCGCGGATGATCTCGCGCAGGAGGTGATATTCGCAAAGCTCCACCTTGCGCCCGGCCAACCCTGATAGCTCCTCGTAAAGGTCCACCAGATCGTGCAGGGTCATGCGCGGCGCTTGGCGGTACTCCACCAGAAGGTCAAGGTCGCTCTCCGGGCCGGCCTCGCCGCGGGCCACCGAGCCAAAGACGCCCGCCCGCACGACGCCATAGCGCTTGAGCACCGGCACCAGCTTGTCCGCCAGCTCGCGCAACGCTTCCGGAAGTTGTCTCGCCTGCTCGTCCATGGCCATATTCTGGCACAAGCCGGAATAAAATTGCACCCCCCGTGCGGGTCGCACCCCCAGTGCGGGCCTTACTTGCGCGCCAGCACCGCTTTCAAATACTGCCCGGTGTAGCTGGCCTTGACCTTGGCCACGTCCTCCGGCGGGCCGAAGGCCACGATCTGGCCGCCCTTGTCGCCGCCCTCCGGGCCCAGGTCGATCACCCAGTCTGCCGTCTTAATAACTTCAAGGTTGTGCTCGATCACCACCACGGTGTTGCCCATCTCCACCAAACGCGCCAGGACTTCGAGCAGCCGCTCCACGTCCGCGAAGTGCAGACCGGTGGTTGGTTCATCAAGTATGTAGAGGGTGCGGCCGGTGGCGCGCTTGCCCAGCTCGCGGCTTAGCTTCACGCGCTGGGCCTCGCCGCCGCTTAGGGTGGTGGCGCTCTGGCCCAGCTTGATGTAGCCCAACCCCACGTCCACGATGGTTTCGAGCTTCTGGCGGATGGCCGGCACGGCGTCGAAGAACTCCAGGGCCTGGTTGCAGGTCATGTCCAGCACCTGGGCGATGTTGCTGCCGCGATAGGCGATTTCGAGCGTGTCGCGGTTGTAGCGCCGGCCGTGGCAGACCTCGCAGCGCACGTAGACGTCGGGCAGAAAGTGCATCTCGATCTTGATGATGCCGTCGCCGTCGCAGGCCGGGCAGCGTCCGCCGCGCACGTTGAAGGAGAAGCGGCCGGGCTTGTAGCCCCGCGCGCGGGCCTCCGGCACCTGGCTGAAGAGCTCGCGGATGGGCGTGAACACGCCGGTGTAGGTGGCCGGGTTGCTGCGCGGGGTGCGGCCGATGGGCGACTGGTCGATGTCGATCACCTTGTCCAAGAGCTCCAGGCCGCGGACTTCATCCACCGCGCCGGCGCGCTGGCGGCTTTTGTAAAGCCGCTGGGCCAAGGCCTGGTGCAGGGTGTCCAGCACCAGGCTGGACTTGCCGGAGCCGCTCACGCCGGTGACGCAGGTCATCAGCCCCACCGGGAAGCGGGCGTCCACGCCTTGCAGGTTGTGTTCGGTGCAGTTGATGAGCTCCACCCAGCCGCGTTCGGGCCGGCGGCGCGCTTTGGGGGTGGGTATCCGGCGCGCGCCGGAGAGATACTGGCCGGTCAGGCTGTCCTTGGCCTTGAGCAGATTCCTGGGCGTGCCGGCGAAGACCACCTGGCCGCCGTGGCGGCCGGCGCCGGGGCCCATGTCGATCACCCAGTCGGCCTCGCGGATGGTCTCCTCGTCGTGCTCCACCACCAGGACGGTGTTGCCCAGGTCGCGCATTTTTTTGAGCGTGTCCAGGAGCCGGCGGTTGTCGCGCTGGTGCAGGCCGATGCTGGGCTCGTCCAAAACATAGAGCACGCCCACCAGGGCCGAGCCGATCTGGGTGGCCAGGCGGATGCGCTGGCCCTCGCCGCCGGAGAGGGTGCCGGCGGTGCGGTCCAGGGTCAGGTAATCCAGGCCCACGTCCACCATGAAGCCCAGGCGCTGGTTGATCTCCTTCAGCACCTTCTCGGCGATCATGGCCTCGCGCGCGGCCAGCTTCAGGCCGGCGAAAAAGGCCAGCGTCTCGCGCACCGGCAGCCGGGTCAGCTCCCAGACGTTGAGCCCGCCCACCTTGACCGCCAGCGAGGTGGTCTTGAGCCGCGCGCCGCCGCACTCCGGGCAGGGCTGGGAGTTCATGAAGCGCTCGTACTCCTCGCGCATGTACTGGCTGGTGGTCTCGCGGTAGCGGCGCTCCAGCTGGCTGATGAAGCCCTCCCAGGGCCGGCGGAAGATGTGCTGGCGGTTCTCGCGCTCCAGGCGGAAGTCGATCTCATCCTCGGTGCCATAGAGCAGCTTGTGGCGGGTCTCCTCGGCCAGCTCGCGCCAGGGGGTGAAGGCGTCGAACTTCAGGTGCCGGGCCAGGGCGTCCAGGGTTTGGCGGAAGTAGGCGCTGTCGGTGGACTCCCAGGGCTTGAGCGCCCCGGCCCGCAGACTGAGCCGCGGGTCGGGCACCACCAGGTCGGGGTCGAAAAAGGTCTTCACACCCAGGCCGTCGCAGGTGGGGCAGGCCCCCTGGGGCGAGTTGAAGGAGAACATCGCCGGGGTGAGCTCCGGCAGGCTGACGCCGCAGATGTCGCAGGCCAGGCGCTCGCTGAAAAGCTCCTCGCGGTCGGCCGCGCCGTCCGCGCCGTGCAGCCAGGCCAGCAGCGCGCCCTCGCCCAGGCGCAGCGCCAGCTCCACGCTGTCGGTGAGCCGCCGGGCCACGCCCTCCTTCACCTTCACGCGGTCGATGACCACCTCGATGGTGTGCTTCTTGTTTTTTTCCAGCTCCGGCGGCTCGGCCAGCTCGATCAGCTCGCCATCCACCCGCGCGCGCACGAAGCCGTCCTTGGCCAGGCGCGCGAAGACCGACTTGTGCTCGCCCTTGCGCTGGGCCACCACCGGGGCCAGGAGCGTCAGGCGCGCGCCCTCGCCCAGGCCGCTGAGCTGGTCCACGATCTCCTGGGGCGAGCGGGCGCGGATGGCCCGGCCGCACTGGGGGCAGTGGGGGGTGCCGGCGCGGGCAAAGAGCAGGCGCAGGTAGTCGTAGATCTCGGTGACGGTGGCCACGGTGGAGCGCGGGTTCTTGCTGGTGGTCTTCTGCTCGATGGCGATGGCCGGCGAGAGGCCCTCGATGGCCTCCACGTCCGGCTTGTCCATGCGCTCCAGGAATTGGCGGGCGTAGGACGACAGCGACTCCACGTAGCGGCGTTGGCCCTCGGCGTAGATGGTGTCGAAGGCCAGGGTGGACTTGCCAGAACCGGAAAGGCCGGTGATGACGACCAGTTGATCGCGGGGGATGTCTACGTCGATGTTCTTCAGGTTGTGCTGCCGGGCGCCCCGGACGGTAATCTGGGTGAGCATGCGGGCTGACTCTTGGCTTGCGGGTGAAGGTGGTTGAGGCGCGGGCAAGCGGTCGGCAGTCCGCCGCCGCCGGCCCCGCGCCCCGGCTGGTTTATAGGATAGTGCCTGGGCAGGGGTTGCGCCAGGGGAGGGGTTTAATTCAAAGTATTATGGCAGAGGTGGCCCCCGTTTGTTTGATCCTGCCCAGGTTTTGCGGACACCTTGGTAAGCGAGTAAATTTCGCTGGAGAGGTGATCCATGAGCAAACAGAGCAATGGTCAGGCAGTATCCCGTCGGCGGCACTCGGCCGAGTTCAAGGTCGAAGCCCTGGGCCTGGCCGAGCGCGTGGGCGTAGCCAGCGCGGCCACACAATTGGGGCTGCACGAATCGCAGCTGTACGACTGGCGCAAGAAGGCCCGCTACGAGGCTGGCCGCAGCGAGCTGGAAAAAGCGCTTGCCGC
>JBMORH010000043.1:0-5698 GCA_049322275.1 Thermodesulfobacteriota bacterium | reverse complement strand
CCTACAAAGTGGCGCTGACCGCCGTCATGAGAAAGATGATCGTCACCCTCAACGCCATGGTCAAAAACAAAAAAACTTGGCAACCACTCACCTTAGCCGCTTGAACATGAACACGGTTGCTACGAAATCAAAGACAAAAGGCTTTCTTTTTTCGCAGGGGCGGGGTCGTGCGCCGCGACGGGCGGATCGAGCCGGGCGGCCGCGCCTCCGGCGCGGGCCTAGCGCCAGGTGACCGCCGGGGCCTTGCGCGCGGGCAGCCGCCAGTAGCGCTCGCCGGTCTGGCCCAGCATCATGGCCCCGAAGGCGGCGTGGCCGGCCGGAAGCTCCAGGGCGGCCTGCATGGGCGGATAAAAGTTGGCCGCCGCGTTGAAAAACCCGGCCCAGCAGGCCCCCAGGCCCCGGCCGTGGGCGATCAGCTCCAGATAGGCCAGCGCGATGGTGCAGGCCGCCGGGGCGGTGCGGTCGTCCTTGGCCGCGTGGGCCACGGCCACCACCGGCGCGCCGCGCAGGATCACGTCCCGCCCCTCGCCCCAGCGCCGCACCACCCGGTCCATGTGCAGTTGCTCGGCCAGGGGGTTGCCGGCGGCCACCAGGGCCTTCATCCAGGCGATGACCAGCCCGGCCAGGGGATCGAGCCGCTCCCGGCCCTGGATCACCAGCCAGGCCACCGGCTGGGTGTTGTGGCCGCTGGGGGCGTAGGCGACCACTTCCAGCATTTGCTGCAATGTTTCGCGGTCCAGCGGGTCGGGCTTGAAGTTGCGGATGGAGCGGCGCGAGGCCAGGAACTGGGCCGCCTGCTCCGGCGAAACTTTGAGCTCGCGCTTCAACTCCGCCATGCCGACCAGGGGCATGGCCGCCAGCTCCAGGGCGGCGTGGGGGCAGGCGGCCGCGCAGTGCCCGCAGTTGATGCACAGCGCGGCGGCTTCGGGCAGGGCCTGGGGCAGGCCGTCCCCGGCCGGGGGGGCGATCAGCCCGGCGGGGCAGACGCTGGCGCAGATGCCGTCCCGGCGGCACTTGGCGGGGTCCACGCGAAACAGGCTCACTTGTTCTTCTCCAGCTCCTTGAGGTGGGCCATCACTTCCTGGCTTATGTCCGGATAGATGGCCGTGAAGCAATCCTGGCACAGGCCGTGGGTGATGCTGACCGGGGTGCGCGCGGCCAGATAGGTCTCCATGGCCTGCCAGTGGCCGGCCTCGTCGCGTATCTTCTTGCAGCGCGAGCAGATGGGCAAAAGCCCCCGCAGGGTCTTGACCTCGGCCAGGGCCTTTTGCAGCTCGCGGTTGGCCTGGCTCAGCTCGGCCGTCTTTTCGCTCACCTCCCGCTCCAGGTCCATGCGGTAGCGCGACTCCAGGTCCTGGTGGGCGTTGAAAAGCTCGGCCTGGCGGTCCAGCAGGGCGCGCACGGTCTGGGGGATGATCCACAGGGCCAGGCCGAAGATGAGCAGGATCAGGCTGCGGGCCACCTGGCCCCAGGGGCCCAGGGTGGGGGCCTGGGCGAAAATCTCCGGGGGCAGATCGCCGATGCGGGTGAAATACAGGGTGTTGCTGCAAACCAGGGCCAGGACCAGGGTGAAGGTCAGCAGCCGCTTGTCCAGGCGGAAGGCGGCGTAGAGCATGATGAGCAGGTAGACCAGGTTCACCGAGGAGGTGACCATGTCCAGGGGGGAGTTGCGGTAGGAGAGCATCAGCAGGTAGAGGCTGATCAGAAGCAGGTCGCTGGCGGTGTTGAGGTAGTTGAGCCAGGGCGCGACCCGCCCGGCCTTGAGCCGCCGGGAAAGCCAGTAGTTGTAGGCCCCGAAGGGGATGAGCAGGCTGACCATGGCCAGCAGCACGCCCGGCCCTTGGCCGGGTCCGGCCCAGATCCCCAGCATGACCAGGCAGACCCCCAGGAAGGCCCAGCGCGCCATGACCAGCCGGCCCAGGGCCACACGGGCCTCGGCCTCCACCAGGGTGGTCGGATCGGCGCTCGCCGGAGACTGGCCGGGCGGACTGTCCATGTCGCTCCACCAGCAAAGACGGGGTCAAAGTTGCGTGAACGGCCATGCCCTCCGGGATGGCTGGGGCATAGGTATCATCCCGGCGGGGCCTGGGTCAAGCGCGGGCGCGCGGCCGCTGCGGTTCAGGTCTTGGGGTCGGCTTCCCCCAGGTCGGCCATGACCTCGGCGGAGATTTCCGGATACAGCGCCTTGAGGCAGTCGCGGCACAGGCCGTGGGTGATGCTGGCCGGGGTGCGGCTGGAGATATAGGCCTCCATGCTCTGCCACTGGCCGGCCTCGTCGCGGATCTTCTTGCAGCGGGCGCAGATGGGCAAAAGCCCCCGCAGGGTCTTCACGTCGTCCAGGGCCTTTTGCAGCTCGCGGTTGGCCAGGGTCAGGATCTGGGTCTTGCTCTCCACCTCCCGCTCCAGCTCGCGCTGGTAGTTGTCGGCCAGGATGCGCCGGGACTGGAACTCCAGCTCCTGTTTTTCCAGCAGCTCGATGGTGTCGATGGGGATGAGCAGGTAGTGCAGCCCCAGGCCCAGCAGCAGCAGCGACTTGACCAGTTGGCCCACCGGGCCGGCGGTGGGGATGGTGGCCAGCTCCGCCGGACTGAGGGCGTGCTGGGTCAACAGGTAGGGCAGGTTGAAGCAGACCAGGGCCAGGATCAGGGCGTAGGTGAGCAGGCGGTAGTCCAGGCGGTGGGCGGTGTGGAACAGCAGAAAGGGGTAAACCAGGGTGCTGGGGGTGCTGGCCAGGTAGAGCGGCGAGTAGGCGTAGGCCGCGCCCAGTTGATAGCCCAGTAGGCCCAGCATGTCCAGGGTGGTGGTGACGTAGTTGAACCAGGGCGGGGGCAGGCCCTGGCGCAGCATGTGGTGGTACCAGAGATTGTAGAGCGTCACGTAGGCGCAGGCGGCCAGCACCAGCCAGAAATAACGCCCCAGCTTGGGCTCCACCAGGGTGAGCAGCAGGAAGAACAGCATCAGGGCCAGGAAGGCCCAGCGGATGCGCAGGTCGCGCCGATGGGTGCGCAGGGTTTCCGCGCGGTAGAGACCCGCGAAGTCCTGGCTGCGGTGGCTGGTCGTGCTCAAGAGTGCACCTGTGCCTCGCCGCGGGGCGGAGATGGCAGCGCCAAACGGATGTGGCGCGCATGGCGGCGGGCGCGGAAAAGCGGGGGTTTGCGCGGCCCGGTGCGCATCAACCAGAGGGCGGGCTGGTGCAAGTTGAACATAGTTCACGCCCCGGCGGCAACAGGTTTGTCGCTAGTTCGAATAATAAGCACGATCGCCGAGAACGCAATAATATATTAAATATATTAGATATAGTGGCATGGGGACTGGGGGCGGGTCAGTCGCGGGCGATGGCGCTGGGGAAGGGCAGTTCGCTCTTGAGGCTGCGGGTCATGAGGGCGTCCAGGGCCTGGTGGGGGGGCTGGTCCTCATAGATGACCGCGTGCACGGCGGCGATGATGGGCATCTCCACCCCGCTGCTCTTGGCCAGCTCCAGCACGGTGCGGGTGTTGTGCACGCCCTCGGCCACCGCCCCGGCCAGGCTGGCGGTGATGGCCCCGATCTTCTCGCCCAGGCCCAGGCGCTGGCCCACCAGGTAGTTGCGGCTCTGGGGGCTGGTGCAGGTCAGGACCAGGTCGCCCAGGCCGGCCAGGCCGGCAAGGGTGGCCATCTGCGCGCCGCGGGCCATGGCCAGGCGGGTCATCTCGGCCAGGCCGCGGGTGATGAGCGCGGCCAGGGTGTTGTGGCCCAGCTTCAGCCCGGCCACCATGCCGGCCGCGATGGCCAGCGGGTTCTTGACCGCCCCGCCGATCTCCACCCCGGCCAGGTCGAAGCTGGTGTAGACCCGGAAACGGGCGGTGGCGAAGGCCGTCTGCACGTAGCGCGCGATCTCGTCGCTGCGGCTGGCCACGGTCACCGCCGTGGGCACGCCCTTGGCCACCTCGCGGGCGAAACTGGGGCCGGAGAGGCAGGCCAGGCGGCGGTGGAAGTTTTTCGGCAGCACCTCCTCGGCCACCTCCAGCATGGTGTAGCCGGTGGACTGCTCGATGCCCTTGCTGCACGAAACCAGCACCGCCCGCTCCGGCAGGTGGGGCGCGGCCTGGGTCAGCACCGCGCGGAACACGTGGGTGGGCATGACCAGGGCCGCCATCTCGGCCCCGTCCAAGGCCTGGGCCATGTCCGCGCTGGCGGTCAGGCCGGGGTTCAGCGCCACCCCGGAGAGAAAGCGGGTGTTCTCGTGGCGCTCATTGATGGCCGCCGCCACCTCCGGCTCGTAGGCCCACAGCCGCACCGAGTGCCCGGCCCCGGCCAGGTGCTGGGCGATGGCCGTGCCCCAGCTCCCGGCTCCGATCACGCAGACCTTGCGGGCGTCGCTGGCGTTGTCGGTCATGGCAATCCCTCCCGGCTGGCCGCCCGGCCGGCGGCCGCCGGGCGCAAAGCTCACGCGCGGGGGCGCGCCCCGCGTGGCCCCCATTGTGGAAGACCGGGCCGCCGAGCGCAAGGGGCAAGACGGGAAAAGACGGCGGGAGGACCTATACCCGCCCGTTCCCATCGGTCATTGCGAGAAGCCGAAAGGCGACGAAGCAATCGCGGCGAGCCGAGTGCACGCTGCCTCATTCTGTCATTGCGAGGAGCGTCAGCGACGCGGCAATCTCTTCTGTTTTTTGCTTCTTCCGGGTGGCCCGGACAACGCGTTGTCCGGGCTGGGCGGCAGCTAGAGGTTTCAGCACCGGGCCGCGCACCGGCCGGGCGCGGGGGAAGGAGCTAAGGCATGGTCAGAGCGCACAAAGCCAAGAAGCGATTGAATTCATCTGAGCATCGTTGGTAAGGTTTGCGGCATTATCCAGATAACCAGTTTCCAGCATGGACCAAATTTCGGTGGCCATTTTTTCTTCGATAGCAGCGCCAATAAAAAATTTCTTCGGCCGAAAGCCTTGCAGGTTGAAGGCGTCATGAATACGTTTCAGAGCGGTTGTTGCCGTTTTCCAGTGCTCATCAGCGCCAGCCGGATCAATGCCACCTTTTAGTTCGCCAAATGCGAGGTACGCATTAGCATCTGCCAAAATACTTTTGGCCAGGCTATCTGGATGAATGCCAATTAAACACAAGTCTATATTATTCTTAACCATAGGAACCGTAAGATTATAAATTAGCGTCCGATTCTTTTTGCCGATTTTCCAATGAAGGCCTTTTAAATAATGTTCAATACCTGCGTTATCAGCCGGAAGATGTTGCCAATTGCCGTTGGAAGTATTTAGCCATAGTGGATCGTGTTTAGCAAGGGTCAGATGGGAGAGTAAGCATCTGCTCAATTTGCATTGGGCCATGAAACCACCAACATTACGCATCGACCCGCCCAGAGTATCCCCTCTGTTAAGTAGAAATCTAAATACAAGCTCTTCAACGAAATCAGGCCCGGCTGGCTCAAGATATTCACGCAACAATCCCAATATTGCTTCTCGTTTATGTACAGTAGTCAAGTGCTTGGCAGCTTTGTCAGAAACACCAGCCGCAGCAACCAAGGCAGGTAACAGTTCAGCGTTATCCAGTAAATCCGAGGGGAATTTTGCTTTAGAGGCCAAGTGTCTAAGAACTTATCCGTAAATAAGTTGACTTTTAATCGGCACTTCCCTAAGGTGGAGTGGGAGGTGCGCCATGGCCAAAGTTCGCTCGTGGGAAGTCTCTGATGAGTTTTGGTTTCGAGTTCAATCAC
>JBMORH010000042.1:0-53905 GCA_049322275.1 Thermodesulfobacteriota bacterium | reverse complement strand
TGGGGACCCCCAAGGATGGCCCGCCAAATTGCGAGCCACACTAGGCGAGCAATTTGAGAGGCTTGGCAAAATCACACTTTTGCCAAGCCGAAGCTGCACGGGGCAGGACGCCCCGTGCAGCACTCTCGATACAAGGGTTCGGCTTGGTAGCAGGGCTTGGCCTTGACTGGCTCCGCCGGCCGGGCGGCGCTCAGCTCAGGCCGTTGTCGGCCCGCACCTGTTTGTAGATGGGCTCGATCAGCTTGAGCACCGGGGCCAGCTTCAAGAGGCTGGTGGCCGAGCCCTTGGCCTTGATCTGGCCCAGGGCCATGGCCATCATGGGGTTGAGCTGGTTGGACCAGGCCTTGTGGCCGGTGTCGATGCTGGTCAGGATGGTCACCGCCGGCTTCTCCTCCGGCTGGCCCTCGCCCACCTTAAGCTCGCCGCCGCGGGCGTCCACGTAAAAGGCCACCGCCGGGTCGTCCTGGCTGTAGTCGAAAAAGACCACCTGATTCAGGTCCAGCACCGCGGCGCGGATCTGGGCGTCGTCAGACGCGCGGCGGAAGGTCTCCACGAATACCGTCAGGGCGGTGGCTGCGTCGGGGAAGCTCTTGAAACCCATGGGCAACTCCTGTATCGAGAGGGTTGAACTCAGCGTGTGCGGGGTGGTGGATCGGCTACCAGGCCAATTCCATGATTTCCGCCACCTGGCCGGGGTCGGTCACCGGCCGGGCGTTGAAGATGCAGGCCGGATCGGCCACGGCGTGGGTCGCGGCCTCGAAGACCGCCTCCTCCGGCACCCCCATCTCGCGCAGGCGGGCGGGGTGCCCGCAGCCGGTGATGAGCGCGGCCACCCTGTCGGCGGCGGCCAGGGCGGCCTCCAGGGGGTCGAGCCCGGCCGTCTGCGCCCCCAGGGCCTGGGCGGCGCCCACCAGGGCCTCGGTGCAGTATTCGGCGTTGAAGCGCATGACGTGGGGCAGCACCAGGCCGCAGGCGCTGCCGTGGGGCAGGCCGTAGAGGGCCCCCAGGCTGTGGGCCATGGCGTGGGCCAGGCCCACCTGGGCCACGCAGAAGGCCCAGCCGGCCAGGCTGGCGGCCACCTGCATGTTAAGCCGGGCCTTGAGGTCGTGGCCCGCCTCCACGCAGCGGGGCAGGTTGGCGGCGATGAGGCGCAGGGCGTGCAGGGCCTGGGCGTCGCAGACCGGGTTGGAGCGCACGCTCATCAGCGCCTCCAGGGCGTGGGTCAGGGCGTCCAGGCCGGTGCCGGCGGTCAACAGCGGCGGCAGGCTTTGCACGAAGTGCGGGTCCAGGATGGCCACGTTGGGGAAGACGGCGTTCTCCAGGATGTAGACCTTGCGCCCCACGGCCTGGTTCTTGATCACCGCCACGTTGGTCACCTCGCTGCCGGTGCCGGCGGTGGTGGGCACCACCAGATGGGGAGCCACCGGTCGGTTGAGCCTGAGCACCGCCACGTGGTCCATGGCCTTGCCGCCCAGGGCGATGAGCGCCGCCAGGGCCTTGCCGGTGTCGATGACGCTGCCGCCGCCCACGCTGACCACCGCCTGGGCCTTCACCTCCTTGGCCGCCGCGTAGGCCGCGTCGATGGTGGCGAAGCTGGAATCCTGGCCGATGTCCTCGAAGACCCCGGCGCAGTAGCCGCCCAGGGCGTCCAGGGCGCGGTCCTTCAGGCCGGCGGCGGCCACGCCCCGGTCGCTGAGCAGGATGGCCCGTTCAACCCCCAGGGCCTGGAGCTCGGCCCCCAGGCTGGCCACGGAACCGGCCCCGGCGGTGAGCTTGGTCGGCCCCAGGTAGGAGAAGCTGGCCGACTTGGGGTAGGCGAACATCATCTGGAAGGCCAGCTTGTTGGCCGGGTCGGACTCGGCCGCCACGTGCACTCTCTTGACCTGGGTGTACTCGGCTAGGCCCCAGTGGCCCAGCTCGCGCCCCACGCCCGACTGCTTGTAGCCGCCGAAGGGGCAGTAGTCGCCGAAGGCGTGGTAGTCGTTGATCCACATGGTGCCGGTGGCCACCCGGTGGGCGATGCGCTCGGCCCGGGCGATGTCGCGGCTCCACACCCCGCCGGCCAGGCCGTAGGGCGAGTCGTTGGCGATGGCGATGGCCTCCTGGTCGTCGCCGAACTTGATGACGCTGACCACCGGGCCGAAGATCTCCTCGCGGGCCACGCGCATGGAGTTGTTCACCCCGGCCAGGATGGTGGGCTCGTAGTAGAAGCCGTCCTCCAGGGCGAAGTCCTCCGGCCTGCGGCCGCCGGCCACCACCTCGGCCCCCTCCTTTTTCCCAAGGTCCACGTAGTATTCCACCGTCTGGCGCTGGGTCTCGCTGACCAGGGGGCCCATCTGGCTCGTGGGGTCTAGCTGGTAGGCGATGTGGATGTCCTTCACCCGCTTGGCCAGGCGCTCCACGAACTGGTCGTGGATGCGCTCGTGGACCAACAGCCGGGTGCCGGATTCGCAGACCTGGCCGCAGTGGAAGAAGGTGGCGAAAAGCCCGCCGTCGATGGCCAGCTCCAGGTCGGCGTCGTCCAGGATGATGTTGGCGCTCTTGCCGCCCAGCTCCAGGGTGACCTTCTTCACCGTGTCGGCGGCCAGCTTCATGATGCGCCGGCCCACCTCGGTGGAGCCGGTGAAGGCGATCTTGTCCACCCTGGGGTCGGTGCAAAGGACTTCGCCCAGCTCGGCCCCCGGCCCGGCGATGATGTTGACCACGCCGGGCGGGATGGCGCTCTGGGCCACGGCCTCGGCCACGATCAGGGCCGAGATGGGGGTGTTGCTGGCCGGTTTCAGCACGATGGAGTTGCCCATGACCGTGGCCATGGTGATCTTCCACAGGGCCATGGACAGGGGGAAGTTCCAGGGGATGATGCCCACGCACACCCCCAGGGGCTCGCGGCGGGCGTAGTTGCGGGCCGGAAAGAACGGATTGCCGGAGACGGGTATCTCCTCGCGCCAGGGAAAGGCGGTCATGGCGTGGTGGGCCAGGTTGCGCACCAGCATCGCGCCCAAGAAGACCTCGGTCTTGGTGCGGTTGATGATGCCGCCCGAATCCATGGATTCGAACATGGCCAGGCGCACCGCGTGCTGCATCAGCCGGTCGGAGAAATCCATCATCACCCGGCCGCGCTCCTCCGGGCTCATGCCCGGCCAGGGGCCGGCGTCGAAGGCCCGGCGGGCGGCGCTTATGGCCGCCTCGGCCTCGGCCGGCCCGGCCATGGCCACGCTGGCGAAGGGCTGGCCGGTGCCGGGGTCGCTGGTCTCGAAGACGCGGCCGTCGGCGGCGTCCACGAACTGGCCGTCGATGAAAAGCGAGAAGTGCTCCATGGCGGGCCTCCCTGGCTGAGGGCTCATTCGGCGGGCATTCCTCTGCATACGCCGCCGGCCGGGGGGCTGTCAAGCACGGCCCTGACATGGCACAATGTTCACCATGGAGCCGGACCCGGACCGGGGCGCGGCCCGGCCCCCGCCGGCGCCGCCTGGCCAAACCGGCGGACGCCAACACCCGCGGGAGTTCGTCCAGCGCGGGCGGGATCCACCGCCTCACGGGGACGGACCCGTCGCCGGCGCCGGGGGTTGGCCGAATGCGCCATTAAAAGGTATTGTTAAGGTGTATTCCCGGCGGGCAACCTTGACTGGCGAACCTTGATGACCACGGCCTCCCTTCCACCCCCTCCCGCCCCTCCGCCCAGCCCGCCAGCCCCCTTGCGGCGCGCCGACCTGGCCGTCTGGTCCACCCTGCTGCTGGGCGCGGCGCTGGCCGCGCTGGCCTGGTGGCTGGTAAGGTGTGATCTCGACCGCCAGGCCCGGCTGGAGCTCGGCCGCCAGGCCGGGGCGCTGGCCCTGGCGGTCCAGGGGGAGTTGGCGGACAACCTGGCGGCCCTGAGTTACACGGCCGTCTTCTTCGCCGCCAGCCGCGAGGTGGACCGAGCCGAGTTCCGCCGCTTCGCCGATTTCAACCTGGCGCGCAGCCGCGGGCTCAGGTTCCTGGCCTTCGCCCCGCGTGTCGGCCCGGACGAGCTGGCCCAGCGCGAGGCGGAGGCCGCCGCCGACGGCTATCCCGATTACCGGCTGCGCCAGCCGGGCGCGGACGGCGGACTGGAGCCGGTGGATCGGCGGCCGGTCTACTTCCCGGTTTTTTTCCTGCATTCCAGTGACGGCGACCAGGCCGGCGGGCTCATGGGCCTGGACCTGGCCTCCCTGCCAGGCCTGGCCCCGGCGCTGGCGCGCTCGGCCGAAAAAGACGCCATGGAGATCGCCGACGCGCCTCAGCCGGCCGGCGGCTGGCTGCTGGCGGTGCTGCCGCTCTATCAGCCGGCCAGCATGGCCTCCGAGCCCGCCGGCCGCCAGCGGCACCTGCTGGGCTATGTGGCCGGCGGCCTGGACCTGGAACAGGTGGAGCGCGGCGCGCTCCAGCGCGCCCCGGCCAGGGGCCTGAGCCTGCGGCTGCGCCCGGCGCTGGAGGCCCCTGCCTCGCCGCCCCAGGCTTTCGACCCCCCGGCCGCATCGGCCTGGCGGAGCCTGTTCAGGGCCGGAGGCCGCGCCTGGGAGGTGGTGGTGAAGCCGGGGCCGGACTGGGGGCGGGAGAACCTGGCCTGGCTGGCCTGGGCCGTGGCCGCCGCGGTGCTGGGGGCCTTTGTCCTGTCGGCGATCTACCTGGGAGCCATCCGCCGGCGGGCCCGGCGGGGCGAGGTTCTGGCCGGTCGCCGCGCCCAGGAGGCCCGGCAGGCCCGCGAACAGGCCGAGCTGCTCTATCGCATGGTGCCCACCCCCATCTTCGCGGTGGATCTCGAACGCCGGGTGACCAGCGTCAACCGGCGCTTCCTGGAGCTGACCGGCTACGCCGAGCACGAGGTTCTGGGAAAGCCCTGCTCCCTGTTCACGGACGAGGCCTGCCCCGGCTGCGGCATGCTTAAGCCGGATGGCGCGGCCGAGGGCGCGGGCGGGGATGGGGTCGAATGCCAGGTGCGCGCCAAGGACGGCCGGCGGCTGGAGGTGGTGAAAAACACGGCGCTTATGCGCGACGCCCAGGGTCGGGTGGTCGGCTCCCTGGAGGTGATGCAGGACATCACCGCCCACAAACACGCGCTGCGCGAGCTGAAGAGCAGCGAGGACATCCTGCGCCGGATCATCTCCACCACCGCCGAGGGCTTCTGGCTGGTGGACCGCGACCTGGTCACCCTGGACGTCAACCAGGCGCTGACCGACATGCTGGGCTACTCCCGCCGGGAGATGCTGGGCCGGCGCACCCTGGAGTTCGTCAGCCCACGCCACCTGGAGGCCTACCGCCGCCACACCGCGACCATCGGCGCCACCACCCACCGCTCCTACGAGGTGGTGCTAAGGGCCAAGGACGGCCGCGAGGTGCACACCGTCTTCTCGGCCACCACCCTGTGGGGCGACGACCGCCACAACGCCAAGGCATCATTCGCCTTCGTCACCGACGTCACCCAGGCCAAGCGGGCCGAACGCGCCCTGCGCGAGAGCGAGGAGCGCTTCCGCGAGATGGCCGACCTGCTGCCCACCACCATCTTCGAGGTGGACGACGGCCTCTGCTTCGCCTACATCAACCAGGCCGGGCGCGACCTGCTGGGCCTGGGGCCGGACGAGCGCATAGAGGGCCTGCCGGTCATCGACTTCATCCACCCCGACGACCGCGAGTTGGCCCGCCAGCGCGCCCGGCGCATCCTGGCCGGCGAGCGGCTGGCCCAGCAGGAATACCGCATCCTGGTCCGCGACGGCAGCGTCCGGGTGGGGCTGGTCAAATCGGCCCCCATGCACCACCAGGGCCGGGTGGCCGGCCTGCGCTGCACCGTCACAGACATCACCGGACGCAAGCGGGCCGAGGAGGAGCTGCGCAAGCTTTCCCAGGCGGTGGAGCAGAGTCCGGCCTCGGTGGTCATCACCAATCTCGACGGCGACATCGAGTACGTCAACCCCAAGTTCAGCGAGGTGACCGGCTATTCCCAGGCCGAGGCCCTGGGTCAAAACCCGCGCATCCTCAAATCGGGCCAGATGGATCCCGCCGTCTATCAGCAGATGTGGGCGGCGCTGGCCGGGGGCGGGGAGTGGCGCGGAGAGCTCTTGAACCGCCGGCGCGACGGCGAGCTCTACTGGGAGTACGCCTCCATCTCGGCCATCAAGAACCTGCAGGGCGAGACAACCCACTTCCTGGCGGTCAAGGAGGACATGACCCAACGCAAGAAGGCCGAGGAGGCGGCCCGGCGCGAATACGCCAAGCTCTCGGCCATGATCTCCGGCATGGACGAAGGCGTGGCCTTCGCCGACGCCGATGGGATGATCATCGAGGTCAACGAATACCTCTGCCGCCTGGTCGGGGTGCGCCGGGAAGACCTGCTCGGCAAGCACGTGCACGCCATGCACTCGCCGGAGTTGGCGCGCAGGGTCGAGGCGCTGATCGCCGAGTTCCGCGCCCATCCCGGCAGCCCTCCGCTGGTGTTGCAACGCCCCCTGGCCGACCAGGAGGTCATCATGCGGGTGCAGCCGATCTACCGCGACGGGGTTTACGACGGCGTGCTGCTCAACGTGGTCAACGTCACCGAGCTGGTCCACGCCCGGCGCGGGGCCGATGCGGCCAACCAGGCCAAGAGCGAGTTCCTGGCCAACATGAGCCACGAGATACGCACCCCCATGAACGGCATCCTGGGCATGGCCGAGCTCTTGCTGGGCTCGGACCTGGACCCGGAGCAGCGCGAGGGGGTGCTGATGATCCGCTCCTCCAGCCACGCCCTGCTCACCGTCATCAACGACATCCTGGATTTCTCCAAGATCGAGGCCGGCAAGCTAAGCCTGGACGCGCGGGAGTTCAACCTGCTGGAGGTGCTGGAGGACGCCCTGTCCATCCTGGGCCAGGCGGCCGAGGAAAAGCACCTGGGCCTGTGCCTGGTGGTGGAGCCCGGCCTGCCGGAGGACCTGGTGGGCGACCCCGGCCGGCTGCGCCAGGTGCTGGTGAACCTGGCCGGCAACGCGGTGAAGTTCACCAGTCAGGGCGAGGTGACGCTGCGGGTGCAGGCCCTGGAGGTGGGCGAGAGCGCCGCCCGTCTGCATTTCGAGGTCAGGGACACCGGGGTGGGCATCGCCCCGGAGAAGCAGATGGACGTTTTCAAGGCCTTCGAGCAGGCCGACATGACCATCACCCGCCAGTTCGGCGGGACCGGCCTGGGGCTGGCCATCAGCGCCCAACTGGTGGGGCTTATGGGCGGGAAAATCAGCGTGGAGAGCCAGCCCGGCCAAGGCAGCACCTTCTCCTTCAACGCGCTCTTTGGCCTGCAACCCGACCAACCGGCGCGCCGGGCCAGGCAGTCCCGCCTGCCCCTGCTCCAGGGCCGGCGGGTCCTGGTGGCGGCGGCCTATGAATGCCAGGGCCAGGCCCTGGCCGAGGCCCTGCGGGGCTGGGGCCTCATGGCCCAATGCGAGACCCAGGCCGAGCAGGCCGGTCGATGCCTGCGCCAGGCCCTGGCCGAGGGAGCGCCCTATGACCTGGTCCTGGTGGACCTGGGCCTGCCCGGCGAACAGGGCCTGGACCTGGTCCGCTCCGTCTTGGCCGACCCCGCCGGGCCCACCAAGGTGATAACCTTGCTGCCCTTTGGCAACCGCATCGCCCTGGCCGCGGCCAGCCGCGAGCTGGGAGCCCAGGCCTGGCTGGCCCAGCCCGTGCGCCTGAGCGCCCTGTGGCGGGCCGTGCTGGGGCTGCTCCTGGGCGAGGAGCCCAGCGGGGAAGCGCCGGCCGTGGCCGAACCTGGCTCCCGGCCGGCCGGGGCCGGACTGCGGGTGCTCTTGGCCGAGGACAACCAGGTCAACCAGCGCCTGGCCACCCTGCTGCTGGAGCGCTGGGGCCACCGAGTGACGGTGGTGGGCAACGGCCGCGAGGCCCTGGAGGCCATCGCCGGCCAGGAGTTCGACCTGGTGCTGATGGACGTGCAGATGCCGGAGATGGACGGCCTGAGCGCCACCGCCGAACTGCGCCGGCGCGAGGCAAAGGCCGGCGAGCGGCGCCTGCCGGTGATCGCCATGACCGCACACGCCATGAGCGGGGCCCGCGAACGCTGCCTGGCCGCGGGCATGGACGCCTATGTGTCCAAGCCCATCGACCCCCAGACCCTGTGGCAGGCCATGGCGGATCTGAAACTGGTCCAGGAGGGCGAGCTTCGCGCCGCCTCGCCGGCGGCGGTGGACCGCCGCCGCCTGGCGGAGCGCTTCGAGGGCGAGCGTGAATTGACCGGCCAACTGATCAGGATATTCCTGGATGAGTATCCCCGGCTGCTGGAGGCGGCCGAAACCGCCCTGGACCAGGGCGACGCCGCCGCCCTGGCCACCGCCGCCCACAGCCTCAAGGGCTCGCTGGGCTATTTCGAGGCCGCCGCCGCCCTGGCCGCCGCCGCCGAGCTGGAGCGACGGGCGCGCTTGGGCGGCCTGGACGAGGCCCGGCGCAAGCTGGCGGAGCTGAAGCGCGAGCTCATGCGGGTGCGCTCGGATCTGGACGACCTGACGCGGGAGAACGGGGCATGAGAGTGCTCGTGGCCGAGGACGAGGCCGTCAGCCGCAACCTGCTGGGGCACTATCTCCAGCGCTGGGGGCACGAGGTGATAAGCGTCACCGACGGCGCCCAGGCCCTGGAGGCCTTCCTGTCCCAGCCGGTTGAGATCGTGGTCACCGACTGGATCATGCCCCGCATGGACGGCCTGGAGCTGGCCGGGCGCATCCGCGACCTGGGGCGCGAGGGCTGGCCCTTCGTCTACATCATCATGCTCACCGGCCGCGACCGCCTGGAGGACCGGGTGCGGGGGCTGGAACAGGGCGCGGCGGACGACTACGTGGTCAAGCCCTTCGAGCCGGCCGAGCTCAAGGCCCGGCTGCTGGTGGGCGAGCGCACCGTGCGCCTGGAGCGCCAGCTCAGCGAGATCAACCGCACCCTGGAGCAGAAGGTCCGCCGGCAGACCCGCGTCATCCGGCGCTCCCAGGAGGAGACCATCCACCGCCTGCTCATGGCCCTGCAGCACCGCGACGTGGAGACCGGCGACCACGTGCGCCGCATCGGCCTGATGAGCGCGGCCATGGCCGAGGCCCTGGGCTGGCCGGCCGAGGCGGTGGAGAACATCCGGGTGGCCGCGCCCATGCACGACATCGGCAAGATCGGGGTGCCCGACCGGGTGCTGCGCAAGCCGGGCCGGCTCGACGCCGAGGAGTTCGCGGCCATCAAGACCCATTGCGCGGTGGGCCACGGCATCCTGGGCGGCTCGCAACTGACCATGCTGCGCATGGCCGACGACATCGCCTTCTGCCATCACGAACATTGGGACGGCGGCGGCTATCCCCGCGGCCTGGCCGGAGAGGACATCCCGGAGGCGGCCCGCATCGTGGCGGTGGTGGATTCCTTCGACGCCATGACCAGCGACCGGGTCTACCGGGGGGCCATGCCGGAGGAGGAGGCGCTGGCGATCATGCGCCAGGGCCGGGGCAGCCACCTGGACCCCCGCCTGCTGGACGTCTTCCTGGCCCAGCTGCCGGCCATGCGCCAGATCCGCCAGTACGACCGCTAAGCCTCCAGCCGGCGCAGGCGGCGCACCAGGCGGTGGCGGTGCAGATAGGCCAGCGGCGGCCAGGCCGGCGGGCGCGCCCCGGCGGCCGGCTCCAGGGCCAGCTCCAGCAAATGGCGGCAATCCACCCCGGCCCGGCGGTAGCGGGCCAGGCAGCCGGCGCAGTAGGTGACCACCGGCAGGCCGTCCACCCCGGCCAGGCGCCGCTCCAGCCAGGCGCGCGCCAGCTCCGGGGCCAGGGCCGCCACCGCCCCGCCCTCGCCGCAGCACAGGGTCTCGCGCCCGGCCGCCGCCAGCTCCACCACCCCCCGGCCCGCGGCCGCCGCCAGCCCCCGCGCCGCCGCCTGGATGAGCGGGTCGAAGCGGCTGGCGCAGGGATCGTGCAGGCAGAGCGCGCCCAGGCCGCCGCCGGCCGGCGGGGCCAGCTCCAGCAGCGCGCCGTAGACGTCGCGCACCGTCAGACCGGTGGCGGCCTCGCGCAGCGAGCGCAGGCAGTTGGGGCAGGCGGCCCAGACCTCGCGCACCCCGGCGGCTTTTAGCCGCTCCACCAGCCGGTCCAGGCCGGCCCGGTGCTCGGCCAGGCGCCCCAAAAGCCGCGAGGGCCGCCAGCAGCAATCCAGCACCAGGCCCAGGCCGGGCCGGGCCGCCGCCAGCCTTCGCCAGGTCCGCCAGACCAGATCCGGCCGCTGGCCGGGCAGGGCGCAGCCGGGGAAAAACGCCGTGTCGCAACCGGGAGGGAGGTGGTGGTGGCTGAAGGCCGGGCGCGCGCCGCGGGCCTGATAGGCCAACAGGCCCCGATAGGGACGCCAGTCCCGGCCCGGCGCGGCCGCCTCGCGCCAGGCCTGGAAAAACTCCGCCGGCGCGGCCCCGGCCGGGCAGACGGCCTGGCAAAGCCCGCACAGGCTGCACAGGAAGGGCGTGGCGGCCGCGCCCCGGCCATCCAGCCAGGCCTGGGCGATCTGGCCGGGGGTCGCCTGGCGGCCCAGGAAGGCGCAGCGCTCCACGCACCGGCCGCAGTCCACGCAGGCCGCGCGCAGCCCGCGGGCCAGATCGCCGAGCTCCTGGCTCACGCCGCCCCTGCCTGGCCAACTTGGCGCACGCCCCGCCTCCGCTCATGGTCCGAAACTGCCGTCAAATATGACCCCTTTCGCGGATAAATCAACTTAACCGTTGATTTTAATTGATGTTATCGGTATTGACGATGCCGAGACGCCTCGGCCATGGGCCAAATGAATGGCGGAGCGCCGCCGGGCTTATCGGCTTGGCCGGGCGGGAAGGGCTCTGCTACCATGAAATGCATGACGCCCGCGTCCGACCAGCGCGCCGCGGGCATCATCCTACCTCCCAGCCCAGGAAAGGCCAGGCGCATGACGACCCAGGCGCTCAACATCCTCATCGGCGGCGAGGCCGGCCAGGGGCTGGCCACCATCGGCCAGGTGCTGGCCAAGTGCCTGGTGCGCGCCGGCTACTTCATCGTGGTCACCCAGGACTACATGTCGCGGGTGCGCGGCGGGCACAACACCTTCATGATCCGGGTGGGCCCGGAGCCCATCGCCGCCCCCCGCGAGGGCGTGGACCTCTTGGTGGCCCTGGACCGCGAGACCCTGGAGCTGCACCGCGGCGAGCTCAGGCCCGGCGCCCAGGTGGTCGCCGACACCGGCCTGGCCTGCAGCGAGGCCGCCTGCTTCAACGCCCCCTACGCCGAGCTGACCCAGCCCCGCTACCTCAACAGCGTGGCCCTGGGCCTGGCGGCGGCCCTGATCGGCCTGGACCTGGAGCTGGTGGACGCCGGGCTCAAGGAGTTTCTGGGCAAGAAAAAGCCCCAGGAGGTGCTGGACAAGAACCGCGAGGCCCTGGAAAACGCCTACCGGTTCGCGGGCGAGCACCGCCCGGCCTTCGCGCCCCTGGCCCCGGCCCGGCCCGGCCCCCGCCGCATGATAATCAACGGCAACGAGGCCCTGGGCCTGGGCTTTTTGGCCGGGGGGCTGAAATTCCTGGCCTTCTACCCCATGACCCCCTCCACCTCCATCGCCCAGACCGTCATCGCCCACGCCCACGACCTGGGCGTGGTCTGCGAGCAGGCCGAGGACGAGATCGCGGCCATCAACATGGCCCTGGGCGCGTCCTATGCCGGCGCGCCGGCGTTGGTCACCACCAGCGGCGGCGGCTTCGCCCTGATGGTGGAGGGCCTGAGCCTAGCCGGCATCAGCGAGACGCCCATCGTCGTCGCCCTGGCCCAGCGACCCGGCCCGGCCACCGGCCTGCCCACCCGCACCGAGCAGGGCGACCTGGAGTTCGCCCTGCACGCCGGCCACGGCGAGTTCCCCCGCGCCATCCTGGCCCCCGGCAGCGTTCAGGACTGCTTCGTCCTGGCCGCCCAGGCCCTGGCCCTGGCCGAGGCCAGCCAGGGGCCGGTCATCCTGCTCACCGACCAGTTCCTGGCCGACTCCTACCGTGCGCTGGAGCCCTTCGACCTGGACGCGGTCACCCCGGTCAAGGCCGGCGCGCGCGACCTCCCCGACCCGGCCGCCTACCGGCGCTACGCCCCCGGCGGGGAGCACGGCCTATCCCCGCGCGCCCTGCCCGGCCAGTCGGCGGCCCTGGTGGTCAGCGACAGCGACGAGCACACCGCCCAAGGCCACATCACCGAGGACGCGGCCGTGCGCGTGGAGCAGCACGAAAAGCGCCTGGCCAAGCTGGGGCTTTTGGTGGAAAAAACCCTGCCCCCGGTCTTCGAGGGTCCGGAGGACGCCGAGCTGCTGCTCCTGGGCTGGGGCTCCAGCCGGGGGGCCATCGCCGAGGCGGCGGCCCTGCTGACGGCCGAGGGCCGCTCCGTGGCCACCTGTCACTTCCGCCAGCTCTGGCCGCTTCGGGCCGACCAGTTCCTGCCCCGTCTGAACAAGGCCCGCCAGGTGGTTATGGTGGAGTCCAACGCCACCGGCCAGATGGCCCGGCTCATCCGCCGCGAGACCGGCTTCGAGACCCCGCGCCTGGTGCTGCGCTACGACGGCCGGCCGCTGACCCCGGAATACATCCTGCGCGCCCTGGCCCAATAGGCCCGCCCGCGCCCTTGGGGAGGAGACAACCATGCTGGACGTGGAGACCTACGGCGAGTTCGACAACGCCTGGTGCCCCGGCTGCGGCAACCACAACCTGCTCAAGGCCTTGAAGCTGGCCCTGGCCCGGAGCGACATCGCCCCGGAGAAGCTCCTGATGGTCGGCGGCATCGGCCAGGCGGCCAAGACCCCGCAATATCTGCGGGCCAACGCCTTTTGCGGGCTGCACGGCCGGGGGGCGCCGGCGGCCACCGGCGCGCGCCTGGCCAACCCGGAGCTGAAAATCGTCTGCACCAGCGGCGACGGCTGCAACTACGGCGAGGGCGGCAACCACTTCCTGGCCGCCCTGCGCCGCAACATCGACCTGACCCTGATCGTGCACGACAACCAGGTCTACGGCCTGACCAAGGGCCAGGCCAGCCCCACCAGCCTGATGGGCTTCGTCACCAAGACCCAGCCCGACGGCGTCTGGTCCGCGCCATTCCAGCCCCTGGCGGTGGCGGTGCTGCACCGCGTCAGCTTCGCGGCCCGCGGCTTCACCGGCCAGGTGGAGCACCTGGCCGGGTTGATCCAGCAGGCGCTAGCGGTGGACGGCCTGGCCCTGGTGGACGTGCTGCAACCCTGCGTCTCGTTCAACAAGGTCAACACCCACAAGTGGTACCAGGAGCGGGTCTACCAACTGGGCGCGGAGCACGACCCGGCCGATTTCGCCGCCGCCCTGACCAAGGCCCAGGAGTTCGGCGATAAAATTCCCATCGGCGTGATCTGGCGCGGGGACCGGGGCGGCTACAGCAAGCACTTCAAGGCCCTCAATGCCGGCCCGCTCTACGCCCAGGGCGTGGACCGAGCGGCCCTGGAGCACGCGCTGGAGAAGTATTTCTAGGCCGGCGCGGGACTGACCCGCGGCCTGGCAAACCGTTAACGACCGTCGTCAGTGCGAGCGCGGAGAAGCAATTTCAGTTATCGCTTTATTTTCAGGCAGGCAACGGAAGATTGCCGCGTCGCAACCCAAGGGGTTGATCCTCGCAATGACAGCCTATTTCTGGATGGATTGACCGCGAGGCGCAAGCGCGAGTTCGACGGCGGGCGCCGCAAACGGGTGCTGGTGAGGATAATCGGGGAGCAGCCAGGCAGGTTGTCCTTTATTTCCGGCCCGGTCCGGTGTAACAATCGGGTGTGGGCCGCCAGCGGGCGGCCGGCGCGGCCCCGGCCCGGGCCGGGACGCAACCGGCGATCATGCTAACGGGGAGGAACGGAGAAATGGCGGCCAAGCTTGGTTGGCTTTGCTTGCTGCTGGTGACGCTGGGCCTGGCCATTGGCTGCGCCACCTGGCCGGGCTATTACAACCCCACCGCGGCCGAGGAGCAGCGGGCGCAGCACGAGATGGAATGGAACCTGGATCCGACCCGCTAGAGGCTGGCTTCCGGGCTGAAATGAGCGGCGGCGACCCCGCCGCTCCTTTGCGTGGAGTCCAGCGCGGCCGCCGCCGTGGGGGGCGGGATTGCGGCGGGTTTAGAGGGCCTGCTTGAGGGCCTCGGCGGTCACCGCCTCGCCGTGGCGCTCGGCCACCCACTCGGCGATCTTCTTGGCCTTGTCGGCCTGGAGGAAGGGCTCGCTGGCCCTGGCCACCTCCACGCTCTTGCCCCAGCGCATGACGTACTTTTTCTTGGCGCCCGGAGGATTCAGAGCGATCACGCAGTAGTTGCCGCCAAAGGTCTGGGCCAGCTTGTAAACCAGCTCCTGGCCGGAGGCCAGCTTTTCAATCAACTCGGTCAGCTCTTTCTTGTTCACCGGCATGGATGGGCTTGCCTTTCCCTGATGGTTGCTTCGCGGCTGCGTGCGGCGGGCCTCGCACCGCCGTGCGGGTCGTATCCGGTTGGGGCCGATCCCTGTAAGACAATGGAGCGAAAGCCGTGCCAGGGGCGGCGCGGACGGGCCGGAGGCGGGACTCCGCGGGCTAACGCGCCGCATTGGTTGACCATTACAGGCTAGGCCCGGCGGCTGGCCGCTGGCCCAAGGCGTTTGCATCTTGCAAGGCGGCCGGGGTCGGGCCGGGGAAAATGCAAAGCCCGACGGGGCCGGGCCGGGCCAGGTATGGCTTGCCAAATTCGGCCGTATGGCCGATAGTTGGAACGTGCCGCCGCCCCGGCCGGTGGCGCATCCCCCCTTGGCGTCATTCCAGAGCGCGGAGAGTTTCGATGGGCGAGGAGCAACGCGAATTGGACCAGCTTTGCATCAACACCATCCGCATGCTGGCGGTGGACATGGTCGAGACGGCCAAGAGCGGCCATCCCGGCATGCCCCTGGGCGCGGCCAGCATGGCCTACGTGCTCTGGGACCGCTATCTGCGGCACAATCCGGCCAACCCCGGCTGGGCCAACCGCGACCGCTTCGTGCTCTCGGCCGGCCACGGCTCGGCCCTGCTCTACGCCCTGCTGCACCTGACCGGCTACGCCCTGAGCCTGGACGACTTGAAGGCCTTCCGCCAGTGGGAGTCCAAGACCGCCGGCCACCCCGAACACGGCCTCTGCCCCGGCGTGGAGGCCACCACCGGCCCCCTGGGCCAGGGCTTCGCCATGGGCGTGGGCATGGCCGCGGCCGAGAAATTCCTGGCCGGCCGCTTCAACCGGGACGGTCTGAACATCGTCGACCACCACACCTACGCCATCGTCAGCGACGGCGACCTGATGGAGGGCGTGGCCAGCGAGGCCGCCAGCCTGGCCGCCACCCTGGGGCTGGGCAAACTGGTCTATCTCTACGACGACAACAAGATCACCATCGAGGGCGAAACCGACCTGGCCTTCACCGAGGACGTGGGGCTGCGCTTTGAGGCCTACGGCTGGCAGGTGCTCAGGGTGGCCGACGGCGACGACCTGGAGGCCATCGCCACCGCCATCGACGCGGCCAAGGCCGACGCCGCCCGGCCCAGCCTGATCATGGTGCGCACCCACATCGGCTGCGGCAGCCCCAAGCAGGACAGCGCCGCCGCCCACGGCGAGCCCCTGGGCCCCGACGCCGCCGCCGCCACCCGCCAGTGCTTCAACTGGCCCGCCGAGGCCTTCCACGTGCCGCCGGCGGCCCTGGCCCATCTGCGCCGGGCGCGGGAGAACGGCCGCGCGGCCGAGGACGAGTGGCAGGCCCTGCTGGCCCGCTACATGGAGACCCACGCCGAGGACGGCCGGACCTACGCCCAGTGGCTCAAGGGGCAGCTCCCAGCCGGCTGGCAGGACGCCCTGCCGGTCTTCAGCGCGGCCGACAAGCCGGTGGCCACCCGCGCCGCCAGCGGCCAGGTGCTCAACGCCCTGGCCCCGGTGGTCCAGAACCTGGTCGGCGGCTCGGCCGACCTGGCCCCCAGCACCAAGACCGTCATCAAAGGCTCCGGCGATTTGCGCGGGCTCGGCCCCGACTGCGGCCGCAACGCGCATTTCGGGGTGCGCGAACACGCCATGGGCGCGGTGGTCAACGGCATGGCCCTGCACGGCGGGCTCATCCCCTACGGGGCCACCTTCTTCGTCTTCAGCGATTTCATGCGCCCGGCCCTGCGCCTGGCCGCCCTGATGCAAACCAAGGCCATCTTCGTCTTCACCCACGACAGCCTGGGCGTGGGCGAGGACGGCCCCACCCACCAGCCGGTGGAGCAGCTCATGTCGCTCAGGCTCATGCCCAACCTGGCCGTGGTGCGCCCGGCCGACGCCAACGAGACCGCGGCGGCCTGGGCCCTGGCGCTCGCCCGCAAAGGACCCACCGCCCTGGTGCTGAGCCGCCAGAACCTGCCCATCCTGGACCCCCGCGCCTACCCCATCGCCCAGGGCGTGGCCAGGGGCGGCTATGTGCTTTCCGAAGAATCCGGCGCGCTCAAGCTCGTCCTCATCGCCACCGGCTCGGAGGTCAGCCTGGCGCTCTCCGCCCAGGCCCGGCTGGCCGCCCTGGGCGTGGGCGCGCGGGTGGTCTCCCTGCCCTGCTGGGAGGTCTTCGCCGAGCAGCCCAAGGCCTACCGCGATCAGGTGCTGCCGCCGGCGGTGAAAGCCCGGCTGGCCATCGAGGCCGGGGCCAGCCTGGGCTGGGAGCGCTGGGTGGGCGATTCCGGGGCCATCATCGGCGTGGACCGCTTCGGGGCCTCGGCCCCCGGCGGCAAGGTCATGGCCGAGTACGGCTTCAGCGTGGACAACGTGGTGGCCCAGGCCCAGGCCCTGCTGGCCGGCTGAGCCGGGCGGGCGAAGATGGCCCAGGCCAGGCGGCGGCGCGGCCAGGCGGCCGCCCCGGCCGGCGGCCCCACCCTCTGTCAACTGGCCGCCGACCCTCTGGGCGAAATCGCGGCCGAGGTGGGCGCGGACCTGGTGACGGATGGCTCGTGCGAGGGCCTGAGCGAGGGTCTGGCCCAGGCCAACCTGACCGAGGCCCTGGCCAAAGATCGGCGAGATTCGGACTAGGCCGTCCTGCGGGAGGCTGATGCATGGCCGAGGAGCAGGGCAACGCGACGCCGGCCACCGTGCAGGGCCAGGCCCTGGACGCCGACTGGGCGGGGGCTTCCTGCCTGCTGCCGGGGGCCTTGGAGCCCTGCCTGCTGGTCATCGTGGGGGCCTCCGGCGACCTCACCGGCCGCAAGCTCATCCCCGCCCTCTATAATCTTTTCCTGCACGGCGGCCTGCCCGAACCCGGCGCCATCGTGGGCGCGGCCCGCACCGAGTGGGACGACGACGCCTTCCGCGGCCAGATGCGCGCGGCCGTGGCCGAAAAAGGCGGGCTGGACATGGCCCGCTGGGACCAGTTCGCCGCCCGCCTGTATTACCAGCCCCTGACCTACGACGATCCCCACAGCTATCACCAACTGGCCCAGCGCCTGGACAAGCTGGACCGCCGTCTGGGGACCAGGGGCAACCGCATCTTCAACCTGGCCATCCCGCCCACCCTCTACGCCCAGGTGGCCCTGCACCTGGGCCGGGCCGGCCTGGCCGCCGAGGGCCAGGTGGGCAAAAACTGGGTGCGGCTGGTGGTGGAAAAGCCCTTCGGCCACGACCTGGCCAGCGCCCGCCAGCTCCAGACCGCCGTGGGCCGATTTTTCCGCGAGCATCAGGTCTACCGCATCGACCACTACCTGGCCAAGGAGACGGTGCAGAACGTCCTGATGCTCAGGTTCGCCAACGCCATCTTCGAGCCGCTCTGGAACCGCAACTACATCGACCACGTGAGCATCGTGAGCACCGAGACCCTGGGGGTGGAGCACCGCGCGGGCTATTACGAGCGGGCCGGCGTCCTGCGCGACATGTTCCAGAACCACATGCTGCAGCTCATGTCCATGGTGGCCATGGAGCCGCCGTCGTTGTTTTTCGCCGACCGGGTGCGCGACGAGAAAACCAAGAGTTTCCGCAGCCTGCGGCCATTCCCGCTGGAGGAGATGGACGATCACCTGGTGCTGGGCCAGTACGGGGCCGGAGCCATAGACGGCAGGCCGGCGGCCGCCTACCGGGACGAGCCCGGCGTGGACCCTGGGTCGCTGACCCCCACCTTCGCGCTCATGCGGGTCTATCTGGACAACTGGCGCTGGCAGGGGGTGCCCTTCGTGCTGGTTTCCGGCAAGCGCCTGGCCAAAAAGCTCACCCGCATGGTGATCCATTTCAAGGAGGTGCCCCACTCGCTGTTCCGCCAGGTGCTGGGGCCGCACATCAGCGCCAACCGCCTCATCCTGGGCGTGCACCCGGACGAGTCCATCAGCCTGACCTTCCAGAGCAAGAACCCCGGCGCCCGACTCTGCCTGCGCTCGGTCAACATGTTTTTCGATTTCAACCGCGACTACGCCGGCCCCCGCCTGGAGGCCTACGAAAAGGCGCTCATCGACTGCATGCTGGGCGACCAGATGCTCTTCTGGCGCCAGGACGGCATCGAGCTGACCTGGGCCTGGCTGGACGAGCTGATCCACCAGTGCGAGACCTGCAACAACCGGGCGGGGCGGCTCAAGGCCTACCCGGCCGGCTCCTGGGGTCCGCCGGAGACGGCGCGGGTGCTGGCCGGCCTGCCCGCGCCCTGGGCCTGAGGCTTCCTACCTGGGCGTCTTGGGGCTGATGGTCGCCTCCTGGCCGGGCTGCAAGTCCAGGCTGAAGTCCTCCTGCACGTAGGTCAGGTTGTAGGGCGAATAGCTCACGCCGTAGCGCAGGCTTACGTAGCCCTCGACGATCAGGCGCAGCTTCTGCCGGCCGGCCGGGGCCAGGAAGACCGTCTCGCGCGTCAGGCGCGGGGCGGCGATGAGCTTGAGCCCCTCGCCCGAAGCCGGGGCCAGCGGCAACAACTGGCCGTCCCGCCCTTCCAGATAGAGCCCCCAGTCCCAGCGCACGGTGCGGTTGACGTCGGCGGCGCCGGGTGGGATGCCGTCCGGGTCGGCGCTCAGGTCCAGCTTGACCCGCACCTTGGCCGGGTTGGGGCCGGGGTCCAGATAGCCCGCCGCGCAGCCGGCCAGGAGCGACATCCCCGCCAGCATCGCGGCCAAAACCGCCGCCAGACCGCCCCGCGCCGGCCAAGTCCGGCGCGCCATCGCCTGCCCGCTCATGTGGCACCTCTTCGCCTGGGTTTGGGGAGCGGGCCGGCCCCGCCGCCGGCCCGCTGGCTCCATGCTGCCAGGCGGCCGGGGGCAATGCAACCGCTATGCGCGGGCCAGAGGCGGGCGCGGTGGGAAAAACGCGCGGCGGGCGGGCAATCGGGGCGGCAGGCATTAGATTTATAGGCTGAGAGGGGGGATCGGGGCCTTAAGAGCGATCCCAACCGCGAGCAAGGATGAGACAAGCATGCGTATTCGCGTATTTGAAACCAGCGACGAACTGGCGCGGGCCACGGCCACCCTCATGACGGTGCGCGCGGCCCGGGCCATCACCGAAAGGGGGCAGGCCGCGGTGGTGATTCCGGGCGGGGCCACCCCGCTGCCCATCCTGGCCGCCCTGGCCGCCCCGCCGCTTTGCGAGATCACGCCCTGGCAGGCCATGCACTTTTTCCTGAGCGACGAGCGCTGCCTGCCCTTCGACCACCCGGAGAGCAACTTCGGCCAGGCCAGGCGAGTGCTTTTCGACCGGACGCCGCTGCGGCCCCACCACCTGCACCCCATCCCGGTGGACCAGTACGGGCCGGAGGAGGCGGCCGCCCGCTACGCGGCCGACATCCACACCCATTTCGGCGGCCTGCCCCCGGAATTCGACTTCATGCTGCTGGGCGTGGGGACCGACGGCCACGTGGCCAGCCTGTTCCCCGGCCACCCCCTGCTCGCCGGCTGCGACGCCCGGACCTATGCCCAGGCGGTGATGCCCCCGCCCGACGCCCAGCCCCAGGCCCCCCGCGTCACCCTGACCCCGCCGGTGCTGCGCGCGGCCCGCCACGTGGTCATCGCCGTCACCGGCGCGCACAAGGCCGGCATCGTGCGTCGGCTCATCGGCCCACAGGCGCAAAACAACGGCCAGCACCCGGCCAACCTGGTCCGCGCCCAGGAGGAGCTGTTCTGGTTCCTGGACGCGGACGCGGCCCAGGGGCTGGGCGGCTAAGCTCGCGCGCGGGCGGCCCGGGGCGGCGGATCAGACCCCGGCCCCGCCCGGCCCCCAGCGGGCCAGATAAGCCCTTAGTTTGAGCTTGCGCCGGGCGCTGTCGCTGGTCATGCAGCGCACCTGGCCGAAGACCGGCCGCCGGGCGAAGGGCCGGTCGTAGCGCCCCAGCACCCAGAAGATGCCGCTGTAGGAGTTGGGGTCGCGCCCGTCCAGGGCGTAACGGTTGTTAAGCTCGATCATGGCCGCCAGGGCCGCGCGCGGCGTGGGCGACCACTCCAGGATCTTCTTGCCCCAGAGCATGCGCAGGTAGCCCTGCATCACGCCCGTGGCCACGAGCTCGCGCTGGGCCGCGTTCCACAGGGGGTCGTGGGTGGCGGCCCGCTCCAGTTCGTCCAGCCGGTAGAGATAGGGCCGGCGGTCGCCGGCGGCCGCCGCCAGGGTGGCGCGCGCCCAGTCGGGCAGGGAGGCGTATTGGTCATGGTCCGTCCGGCGGGCGCAGAAATTGAACCCCAGCTCGCGCCAGGTGACCACTTGGTCCAGGAAGGCCTCGGCCGCCGGGCTCAGGCCCCACCAGCCCTCGCGCTTGCCGGCGGCCTTCACGCCCAGGCGGGCCGGGGACCAGCCCTCGGCCGCGCTCACGGCCGCGAAGACCTCGTGGGCCGAGACATGGCCGAAGTGCAGCCAGGGGCTCAGGCCGCTGGAGGCCGCCGCGTCGGGGTGGTCGCGCTCCAGGTAGTGGGGCAGTCTTGCGGCGATGAAGCGGTCCAGCGCCGCCCGGCCGTCCGCGAACCCGCCCCGGATCGGGGCCGGGGAAACCGCGTGGTCGATGGGCAGCCCGGCCAGGAAGCCGGCCTCGGCGGCCAGGGCCGCCGCCGGCGCGGCCGGCCAGCGTTGGGCGATGTCGGCCGGCAGGCCGGCCAGGCGGGGGAGCCGCAGGCCGGCCAGGGGATCGGCGGCGGGCTGGGCGGCCAGGTGGCCGGGCAGGGTTTTTTGCAAAAAGCGCCGGAAGGCGAAGGCGCTGGGATAGGCCCGGTCCGTCGCGGCCAGGGGCGAGAGCCCGCAGGAATCCACCGCCAGCAAGGCCGCCGGAACCTGACGGGCGGCGGCGGCCAGCATGCGGGGCAGGAAAAAGCAGGGCCAGTCGTCGGCCACCACCAGGCAGGCCCGCCCGGCCAGCGCGGCCAGCAGGCCCTTGCCGGCGTCGGGCGCGGTCTCCACGTACGGGAAATAGCGGGCCGGACCGGCGGCGAAGGCGGCGGCGTTGGCGGCCATGCCCTGCAGGATGAAGGCGTGGGTCCGCTCGCTGGCCCAGGCGTAGCCCAGGCGCAGGGCCTCCAGGATCAAGAGGGGCTTGCCCAGGCGGGCGGCGGCCGCGGCCGC
This sequence comes from Thermodesulfobacteriota bacterium, assembly GCA_049322275.1. Lineage (GTDB taxonomy): Bacteria > Desulfobacterota > Desulfarculia > Desulfarculales > Desulfarculaceae > JACRDC01. The sequence goes on along the minus strand of JBMORH010000042.1, from coordinate 32,402 downwards.
GTGCTCCAGGGCGAAATTGAACCCCGGCCGCCGGTTCATGGTCATCCAATAGAGCACGTAGGCCCCGCCGGGGTTTTCCGGGGCCGGGTTCAGCGCGCGGACGCGGCTGGCGGGCGCGGGCGGCATGGGGCCAGTATGCGGCCGCGCGCGGCGGTTGGCAACCGGGCCGGGCCACGGCCGCCCGCGAAAAGACGCGCCGCCGGGGGGCCCCCGGCGGCGCGTGGGTTGTCGGGCTGGGCTGGCGCTACTTCTTGGCCGGCGCGACCTCGGCCCCGGCCACGTGGCAGCCGCCGCACATCACCGGACCGGTGGGCTGGCCCTTGCCGGCCGCGAAACGGTGGCAGTCCTTGCACTGCTTGTGGAAGGCCAGGTTCAGGGGCACCGAGTTCTTGGCCGTGGGCTTGGCGCTGTGGCAGTCGGAGCAGAACTGCCCCTCGCTGCCGCCCCGGTTGCCGGTGGGCGAAAAATCATGGTGGCAAGTGGTGCAGTCGGGGATCTTCTCGCTGTGCTTGGCGTGGGTGAACTTCACCAGCGGCCGGGTGTGCTCGCCCAGGGCCTGGCTGTTGATGGTCATGACATCGTCCTGGGCCAGGGCCAGGCTGGCGCCGAAGGCCAGGACCAGGATCAGGATGGCTGCTAGCTTCATGCGCTTCATCACCGGCCTCCTCTACTCCTCGCCGCCCTCGGCATCCGCCTCGTCCTCTTCCTGGGGGATCAGGTGCTCCGGCACGATCATCATCTCGGTGATGAGCTCCTTGAACGAGAGCACCTTGTAGCCCAGCTTGTATTCCTTGTTCAGGTCGTTCAACTGGTCGAAGCAGTTGTGGCAGGGGCTGATGACCACCTTGGCCCCGGTGGCCTTGATCTGCTCGGCCTTGACCTTGCCGCTCTGCATGCGCCGGCGCTTGTACTCCGGCCCCATGGGGATGAAGCCGCCGCCGCCGCCGCAGCAGTGGTTGTAGGCCCCGTTGGGGCTCATGTCGCGGAAGTCCTCGCAGAGCAGGTTGGTCAGCTCGCGCAGCATGACCCACAGCCCGCCGTTGCGGCTGACGTTGCAGGGGTCCTGCACCGTCACCGGCTCCTTGAGCCGCTTGGCCGGGTCGATCTTGATCTTGCCCGACTTGATCAGCTCCAGGAAGAGCTGCACCGAGTGCTTGATGGGCACCGGCGGCTTGCCGCCGGGGATGTCCAGGAAGTAGGGGCCCTCGAAGGCCCCGGAGCGGTAGGCGTGGCCGCACTCGGTCATCAGGATGTAGTCCACGCCCAGCTTCTGGGCCGATTCATACATCTTGCGCACCGGGATGGCGGCCGCGGCCTTGTCGCCGCAGAACATGGCCAGGTTGGTGCAGTCCCAGCCCTCGGTGGGCACGCACCAGCTCTCGCCGGCGCAGTGCATGATCTTGGCCATCATGCCCACGTCCTGGGGATAGTACATGGGCTCGCGGGGGTTGACGGTGTACATGTACTTGGCCCCCTGCACGTCCACCGGCACCTCAAGCCCGGCCACCTCCTCGCCCCACTCCTCGGCCATCCACTCGCAGGTCTCGATCCAGTCCTCGTTGGCCATGCCCATCTGGTTGCCGGTCTCGATGATGTTCTGCTTGGTGCGGGCCAGGCCGGCGGGCAGGACGCCCTGGGAGTTGCAGACCGCCCGCGCGGTGGAGATCATCACCGCCATGTCGATGCCGAAGGGGCAGAACATGGAGCAGCGCCGGCAGGCCGTGCACTGGCCCCAGACCACCTCCTTCATCTCCCGCAAAAACTTGCGGTCCACCTGGCCCTTGCGCTTGTACAGCTCGCCCAGGCTGATCCTGACCTTGTAGGCCGGGCTCAGCTTGGGGTCCTTGTCGTGGGCCAGGTAGAAAAAGCAGCTATCGGCGCAGAGCCCGCAGCGGGCGCAGATGGACAGCCAGGTGCGCATGCGCGCGCCCAGGTTGGTTTCCAGGATGGTCCGTATCTTCTGCACGTCCACCGGCTGGTTGTCGTCATCCGCCGGGGCGGGCTTGGCGGCCGGGGCCTGAGCCTCCTCCGGGGCTTCGAGGTTGTTTTCCATCTCGGACATGTCTGCTCTCTCCGGTAGGGAGTTTGGCGTCTTCGGCGTCTACCAGGTCGGGGAGCCCAGGCGGCCTTCGATCTCGCGGCGCGCGCCCATCTCGGAAGCGATGAAGGCCCTGGTGAAGAAGAACAGGATCAGGTGCCCCAGCTTGCTGAAAGGGATGACGATGAGCATTAGCTCGCCGGTGAACAGGTGCAGATTGAGCATCAGCTCATAGGGGCCGATCTGGCGGTAGGCCAAGAAGCCGGTGAGGAAGGGGGCCAGCACGATGAGGAGCAAAAGGTAGTCCCAGCCGGTGGAGAGGATGCGCACCTCCGGCCTGGCCAGCCGGCGGATGAGCAGAAACACCACCGAGGCGATGACCAGGATCGTCATCCAGTCGGCCACGACGTCGGGCAGGGTGGGCAGGCTCCAGCCGAAGGCCTCCTCGAAAAGCATGTTGTGGGCCGACAGGAAAATGGGCGAGACCAACAGGCAGACGTGGAAGACCCAGAAGACGACGCCGAAGAGCGGCTGCTGGCGCAGGCTGACGCTGCCCAGGGGAACCAGCCAGTGCAGGATCGAGCGCCAGGCCCAGCCCCCGTCGAAGTGGTTATAGAACACCTTGTCGCGCTCCCTGCTCAGCCCGGCCAAAAAGGCCAGGCGCGCCAGCAGGCCGGCGGCGAAGATGACGAAAGCTATCCAAACCCCCGGCCCGCTCAAGAACTCATAGAGCTGGTGCATGGCTGTTCTCGCCCTCCCAAGTGGACACTACTAGGCAGGTAGTCTTTGTAGGCTTGGTTTTTTTGCCCGAAGCGTTCATGCCTGAACGCGGCCCCCACGGCTGGCCCATTCTAATTGGGCCGCCGGGCGCAAGTCAAGCCCAGGCAAAGATAACCCGGCGCGATGGCCCAGATTGGCCTGACCAATGTCGGAGCGCTGAATTGGGCTCAGCGGCCGGAGGGGGAGCCGTTTTGGGTCGGCCGGGGGGCGGGCGGGGTCAGATTCAGGGCCTCGGCCACCCGCCGCAGGAGGGCCTCCAGCGAGAAGGGCTTGTTGAGCACGCCCGCCACCATGTCCTGGGCCTCGGCGGGCACTTGGGCGGCCTGGCCGGTGACCACCAGCACCCGCGAATGGGGCCGGGCGGCCGCCAGACGGCGCAGCAGGCCCTGGCCGTCCAGCACCGGCATGGCCAGGTCCAGCAGCACCAGGTCCACCGGCCGGCCATCGGCGTCGGCCCGCGCGATGGCGGCCAAGCCCTGGGCCCCGTCCCCGGCCTCGCTCACCTGGTAGCCGTTGGCCTCCAGGCCGGTGCGGATGACCTCGCGCACGTCGGGTTCGTCGTCCACCACCAGCACCCGCTGGCCATGGCCGAGGGGAGTCTCGCCGTCGCGCCGGCCGGCGGGGCGCTGGGCCGGGGCCGGGGCGTCGGCCAGGGGCAGCCGGATGGTGAAGACGCTGCCTTGGCCCGGCTGGGAGCTGGCCGCGATCTCGCCCCCCTGGGCCTTGATGAGCGAATAGGCGATGGACAGGCCCAGTCCGGTGCCCTGGCCGGGGTCCTTGGTGGTGAAAAAGGGCTCGAAGACGCGCTCCAGCACCTCCGAGGGCATGCCGGCGCCATTGTCCTGCACCTCCAGGGCCAGATGGCCCCGGTCGCCGGGCGCGCCGGCGGGGCGGACCAGCCGGGTGCGCAGGGTGATGCGCCCGCCCTGGGGCAAGGCGTCGCGGGCGTTGAGGCAAAGATTGATGAGCACCTGCTCCAGTTGGCCGGGATCGGACTGGACGGCGGGCAGGCCCATCTCCAATTCGGCGGCCACTTCGATTCCGGGCGGGAGGGTCTGGGTCAGCAGGCGCTGCACCTCCTCCACCACCTGGTTCACATTGACCGCCTGGCGGCGGCCGCTCTCCAGGCGGGTGAGGGTGAGCATCTTGTTGGTCAAGGCCGCCGCGCGCTGGCAGCCCTGGTCCATCTTGTCCACGTAGCCCAGGGCCTCGCCCTGGCCGGCCAGCCGCATCCGGAGCAGTTGCAGGTAGCCGCGCAGGGCCATCAGGATGTTGTTGAACTCGTGCGCCACCCCGCCGGCCAGGGTGCCGATGGCCTGCATCTTCTGGGCGTGCACCAACTGGCGCTGCACGGCCTCGCGCTCGGTCACGTCGCGCACCAGCCCCCGCACCGCCGGCCGGCCCTCAAAGCTGACCAGGGTCGAGGTCACCTCCAGCAGGAAGCGCGAACCGTCCTTGCGCACCCCGGTGTAGACGCCCGGCCCCGCCATATCCTGCTCCCGCCCCCCGCCGTCCAGCCGGGCGAAGCGCTCGGCGGCGCGCCGGTGGTCCTCCGGGGGCAGCACGTCCCACAGGGTCAGGCCAAGGCCCTCGTCCTGGCCGTAGCCGAAGATCTCGCGGATGCGGCGGTTGAGAAACACGAAGCGCCCGTCGGGGAAATCGGCGACGAAATAGCCGTCGGCGGTGTGCTCCACCAGCGAGGCGTAGCGCAACTGGCTCTGCTTAAGCTCCTCCTGCATGGCCCGGCGCTGACTGACATCGCGGAACACGCCCACCAGGCAGCGGCGGCCGTCGATCCGGGCCTGGCGGGCGGCGATGTCGGCGTAGAAGACGCTGCCGTCCTTGCGCTGGCAGGGCACGTCCATGGCGGTGGTGAGAAGCCCCCGCGCCTGCTGTTGGAAAAGGTCCCTCACCTGGGACAGGCAGTCGGGGGGATGGATGCGGTCCACGCCCATCTGGAGCAGTTCGGCGCGGTCATAGCCCAACATGGCGCAGGCGGCGGAGTTGACGCGCAGAAAACGCAGGCTGGCCACGTCGGCCACCAACAGGCCGTCCACCATGCCCTCTTGCAGCTCGTCGAGCTCGCGGCGGAGGTCCTGGGCCTCCTGGCGGGCCTGCAAGATTCTCTCATCGGCCCGGCGCAGTTGGCCGCGCTTGTGCAGGCCGACCAGCCAGGGAGGCAGGGCCAACAGGGCCAGCACCGCCAGAGCTATGACTATGGGCAGGGTCCAGGCCATGGCCTAGTTCCTGGGTGAGGGCCTGAACCCGGCGGCGGCCCCGGTCCGCCTCCGGGTTCGCTTGGGTGCGCCCAACTGTATCACAATCGGCCGGCCGGGCTCACGCCCTAAACCACCAGCGGCAGCAGCCGCCGCAGGCGCACCCCGGTCGGGCTCACCGTCGCCTGCACCACCCAGGCCTGGACCCCGGCGGCCAGGGCGGCGGCCAGAAGGTCGGCGTAGCGGGGGTCGATGGCCCGGGCCGGGGCCAGGGCGCGGGCGGCCGGGTGCTGCACCAGGTAGACCATGGCCGCGCCCATGCCCCGGCCGGCCAGGGCGGTGAGCTCCAGCAGGTGCTTGGCCCCGCGGGCGGTGACGGCGTCGGGAAACAGCGCCAGCCCGTCCCGGACCAGGGTGACGTTCTTGACCTCCACGTAGAGCGGTCCGCTCACGCGCTCCACCAGCAGATCCAAGCGGACGCCGGGGCCCAGGCGCACCTCCGGGCGCACCGCCAGGGCGTCGGCGAAGAGCGGCAGGGCCCGCATCCGGGCGGCCTCGGCCACCAGGCGGTTGGGCAGGCCGGTGTTGATCCCCACCCAGCCCTGGGCCACTCGGATCATCTCCCAGGTGTGGGCCGTGCGCCGGCCGGGTTGGGGGTGATGGCTGAGCCGCACCGCCGCGCCGGGCTCCTGGCAGCCCAGCATGGCGCCGGAGTTGGGGCAGTGGGCCGTCACCACCCGGCCGTCTTCCAGCTCCACCTCGGCCAGGAAACGCTTGTAGCGCCGGATCAGGCGGCCGGGGACGAGCGGGGCCGGGTGGCGCCAGACCACCCGGCCCAAGGCGTCGTCGAGATTCACGCCAGCGCCGCCGCCAGGGCCGCCGGGTCGGTCAGCGGGGCCTGGCAGGCTTGGCCGGTGCAGACGTAGGCCGCCGGCCGGCCGTCCACCGGGGACATGCCGGCGCAGAAGGGGGCCAGCTCGCGCACCGGATCGCCCGCCGGTCCGGGCGGGGCCAGGAGCAGGCTCAGGCCGGGGCTGAAGGCGCGCTGGGCGGCCTGGAGCAGCTCGCGGGTGGCCGGGTCGGCCGGGTCGCCGGCCACCACCACCTCGTGGGCCGGCCCCAGGGCGTGGTCCAGGGCCACCAGGAGCTGGGTGTGGGCCATGGGCTGGCGGCCGAGGCTTTCGCCGCAGGCCCGGAAGACCTTATGCGCCTTGCGCTCCAGCTCGGCCCGGCCGGTCAGGCGGGCCAGGCGGACGAGGTTCATGGCCATGACCGAGTTGCCGCTGGGCAAGGCCCCGTCATAGAACTCCTTGTCGCGGATGATGAGCCTCTCGCCGTCGTGGGGGGTGAAGAAGAAGCCGCCGTGCAGCTCGTCTTCGAACAGCGCGCAGGCCAGGCCGGTCAGGCGCAGGGCCTCCATGAGCCAAGCCGGGTCCAGGTCGGCCTGATGCAGCTCGATCAGCCCCCAGGCCAAGAAGGCGTAGTCTTCCAAAAAACCCGGCCCGCTGGTGTGGCCCTGGCGCCAGCGCCGCAAGAGGCGGCCGTCGGAGTCGGACAGGCGCTCCAGGACGAAGCGGGCGGCCTTTTGCGCGGCGGCCAGGGGCAGGGCCTCGCCCAGGGCCTGATGACCCTTGGCCAGGGCGGCGATCATCAGGCCGTTCCAGGCCGTGAGCACCTTGTCGTCCTTCAAGGGCTTGGGCCGCCTCTCGCGGGCGGCGTAGAGCAGCGCGCGGGCGCGGGCCAGCTCGGCGGCCACGAACTCCGGCTCCAGGCCGCGGGCCAGGGCGTAGTCCTTCTCGGAGCGGCTGACGTGCAGCACGCTCTGGCCGTGCTCGAAATTGCCCGGCTCGCCCACGTCGTAGTGGCGGCAGAACAGATCGGCCAGCTCCGGCCCCAGCGCGTCGGCCACCTCGGCCGGGCTCCAGACGTAGAAGCGCCCCTCCTGGCCCTCGCTGTCGGCGTCCTCGGCGCTCATGAACCCGCCCAGGGGATGGGTCAGGTCGCGCAGCACGTAGGCGAATATCTCCCGCGTCACCTGGGCGTGGAAGGCGTCGCCGGTGGCCTGGAAGGCCTCGGCGTAGGCCAGGGCCAACAGCGCCTGGTCGTAGAGCATCTTCTCGAAGTGCGGCACCAGCCAGCGCTGGTCCACGCTGTAGCGGGCGAACCCCAGGCCCAGGTGGTCGAAGATGCCGCCCTGGCGCATGGCCTTGAGGGTGGTCTCCACCATGGCCAGGGCCTGAGAGCCCGGCTGGCGGCGATGCCAGCGCAGCAGGAAGTTCAGGTGGTGCGGGGTGGGGAACTTGGGCGCCTGGCCGAAGCCGCCGCGCTTGGCGTCGTGGCTGCGCTGCAACTGCCAGTAGGCCTTCTCCAGGGTCTTCTGGTCCGGCTCTGGCCCGGCCTGGGCCGGACCGGGTTGCAGGGCGCGGGTCACCTCCTCGCCGGAGCCCAGCACCCGGCCGCGGTCCTCGCGCCACAGGCGGGCGATCTGGCCCAGCAGGTCCAGGAACCCCGGCCGGCCGTACTGGCTGGTTTTGGGGAAATAGGTGCCGGCGAAGAACGGCTTGGCCTCCGGGGTCAGGAAGACGGTCAGCGGCCAGCCGCCGCCGCCGGTCAACGCCTGGCAGACGGCCATGTACACCCCGTCCAGGTCCGGACGCTCCTCGCGGTCCACCTTGATGGCCACGAAATCGCGGTTGACCGCCGCCGCCACCTCGGCGTCCTCGAAGCACTCGTGGGCCATGACGTGGCACCAGTGGCAGGTGGCGTAGCCGATGGAGAGCAGGATGGGCTTGTCCTCGGCCCGGGCCTGGGCCAGCGCCGCCTCGTCCCAGGGCTGCCAGTGGACGGGGTTGTCCGCGTGCTGAAGCAGGTAGGGGCTCTTTTCCTGGGCCAGGCGATTGCTCACCGCGATCCTCCTCGGCTTGGGGGCCGCCAAAAAACGGGGGGAAAGGCCCGCCGGCCTTCCCCCTCCGCCGTCAGCCGCGCCAGCGCGGCGGACCCTGGGCGGGGGCCCGCCGCCATGGCCCTACTCGTCCTTCTCCACCACCGTGCCCTTGTGCTTGGTGCCGCACATGGGGCAGAGGATGTCGATCTCCTTCTCGTCGCCGATGAATTTCTCCCGGAGCTTTTCCGGCCCCAGGAAGCTGACGTCGCCGCAGGCGCAGGCCGGACATTCGGCCCTGACTTCAAAGCGCTTCTTCTTGGACATGGCCGCCTCTCTGCACCGGGAGGGGATTGGCGAGACGCCGGCCGCGGCCCCGGAACGCCGGGCCGGCGCGCGGGTTCATTTTTAAAATTATAAACCCGCGCGGGCGGTGGGCAAGGCCGGAGATGGGCCGGCCCCGGTCTTGACCGCCGCCCCGGCCGGGCGCATCCTGAGGCTATGGCCGCTCGATCATGGGCGGAGCGAACCTTGAACGGGGGTGTGACATGCGGTTTTTCGCCATCCTTTCGCTGGCCGCCCTGGCCGCCCTGGCCGCCCCGGCCGCGGCCGGCCCGCCCGGCCCCGACGCCGCGGCCCTGTGGAAATACATCACCCAGGAGTCGCCCTATCAGAAATGGGCGCAGTGGGAGGACTTCAAGGGCATGCAGGCCGGCAAGTCACCCCACGGCGAGTTCGTGACCATATTCGTGAGCCCGGAGGCCCTGGGGCCGGCCAAGCCGCCGCTCAAGGCCGGGGCGCTCATCGTCAAGGAGGGCTATGACGGCGGCAAGAAGCTCAAGAGCATCACGGTGATGTACAAGGTGGCGGGCTACAACCCCGCGGCCGGCGACTGGTATTGGGCGCGCTATTCGCCCACCGGCCAGGCCGGCCCCGAAGGCCGCCCCCAGGGCTGCATCGGCTGCCATTCGGCCGGCGCGGCCAACGACTACGTCATCGCCCACCAGTACCGCTAGACTCCCGGCCCCGGAGGCGCGGCCATGCTCTACATCCACCCGGCGGTGCAGGTCATCGCCAGCTTGCTGGCCTTCTACGCCCTGCTCCTGGGCCTGCCCCGCTTCGTCAGCCTGCACCTGGGCCAAAAGCGCCGCTTCGCCCGCGAGCGCCACGTCCGGGTGGGCGCCCTGGCCCTGGGCCTGATGACCCTGGGCGCCCTGGGCGGCCTGGTGATGGTGCGCCTCTACTGGGGCGGCTGGCTGCTGACCGGCGAGCACGGCCTCCACGGCCTGTTGATGCTGCCCCTGATGCTCTTCGGGCTGGCCAGCGGCCTGCATCTGGCCCGCTCGCCCCGGCCGCGCAAGGCGCTGCCCCTGCTCCACGCCCTCAACAACCTGGCGGTGCTGGGCCTGGCCCTGCACCAGGCCTGGGAGGGGCGGCTGGTGATCGAGCATTTCGTGCGCGGGGGCTGAGAAAAGGCGGAATGAAGCACCGGCCGGGCTGTGAATTTTTCGCTTCAGCCCCGGCCGGGGCCGGCCGATAAGTCCGGCATAAACGCGGGGCTGTCGCCGAAGGCGGTTTTGTGATAGGAATGCGGTGAAGATCGGGAGTTTGGATAGGCCATGACCAGGATCGACCAGTTTCAGCCGGGCCAGACCGCCCCGCCGGGCGCGCCAAAGCCAACCGCGAGGCCCGACGGCGGCCCGTCTTTCCAGCAGGCGCTGGAAGAGGCCAGCCGCCCGGAGTCCGCCGCCGCGCCGGCCGCCCAGCCGGCCCCGGCCAAGGCTTCCGCCCCCGCCGCCCCCGCCCAGGCCCCGCGCAAGCTCGATCCCTTGCAGACCGAGGGCATGCTGCGGGCCGAACGCGCCCTGGACATCCTGGAGGCCTATCAGCAGGGCCTGGCCGACAAGAAAAAGTCGCTCAAGGAGCTGGGCGGGCTGGTCAAGGCCATGGACGACGAGGTGGCGGAGCTGACCAAGGTCCTGGAGCGCATGACGCCTGAACACGACCTTTACGGCCTCTTGAGCGAGGTGGCCGTCACGGCCATGGTGGAGAGCGTGAAGTTCAACCGAGGCGACTACGTCCCCACCGCCTTGGTCGAGACCGCCTAGGCCCTACTTGCCCGCCGGCGCGGGCTGGCGCTGGTCCACGATCACGCCCTTGAGCATCTCCAGGCTCTTTTCCTCCTTCATGCGTTCGCGCTGCTCATGCTGGCGCGCTTTTTCCGGCACGTTCTGCCCGGCCCCATAGCTGACCGCGTCCTGGGTCTCCCGCACCGGCCCGGCCTGGCCGGCCCCGGCCCCGCCCCGGCGCTCCTGCTCCAGCATCTTCTGGATGGTGGCGTCGCTCACCCCGGCCTGCTTGAGCTTGAGCACCTCGTCGGCCGAAAGCGCCCCGGCCGGCCCGGCCGAACCGGCCGCGAGCAGCGCCACCGCCATCGCCAGCAACCATCGCCGCATATCCCGCCTCCTCTGTCCCGCCCTTGGTTGACAGCGGCCGAACCCTTTCCTAGACTGCCCCTAGCCCCTTTTCAACCGCCACAACCGGGCGAGGATGTTTGCTTGTCCATCTCCACCGCCAATATTATAACCCTTTCCCGCCTGCCGCTGTTGTTGGCGGTGGTGGGTCTGCTCTACCTGCCCTGGGGGTTCACCACCCTGGCGGCCTTGGCCTTGTTGCCGGTCCTCTACCTGATGGATTGGTTCGACGGCTATTGGGCGCGCAGCAACAACCAGGTCAGCGACCTGGGCGGCGTGCTGGACATCGCCATCGACCGGGTGGTGGAGAACGTGCTCTGGCTGGTCTTCGCCCAACTGGAACGGGCGCCGGTCTGGGTGCCGATCCTGTTCATCGTGCGCTCGTTCGTGGTGGACGGCCTGCGGGGCTACGCCCTGGCCAAGGGCTACAGCGCCTTTGGCATGATGCGCTCGCGCTGGGGGCGCTTTTTGGTGGCGGGGCGCTTCATGCGCGGGCTCTACGGCCTGGCCAAGGGCCTGGCCTTCGGCGCCCTGGCCGCACTGCTGGCGGTGGAGCGCGGGGCGGCCTGGCTGGCCGACCCGGCCTGGCTGCGGCCGGCCGCCGGAATACTGGTGTATGCGTCGGTGGCGCTCTGCCTGGCGCGCGGGGCGCCGGTGCTTTTCGACATCCGCGGCCTGCTGGGCGCTCCCGCCCCGCCGCCGCCCCAGGCCTGAATCCGCCCCCTCCCCGGAAGGAGCGCGTGGAAAACACCCCCCGCCTGGCCGCCTTCTTCGACGTGGACCGCACCCTGGTGGGGCCGCCGTCCATGGAAAAGGCCTTCGCCCGCTACCTGATCCGGGTGGGCTATCTGGGCCCCGGCGAGCTGGGCCGCTACCTGGTCTACCTGGCCCGCAACCTGGACCGGCTGGGCGCCGGGCTGGTGCGGGAGAACAAATATCATTTCAAGGACAAGGACGCGGCCGAGCTCCGGGGGCTGGCCCAGGAATGCTATGAGCGCGAAATCCGGCCTCTGGTCCGGCCGGCCGGCCGGCGGGCGGTGGAAGCCCACCAGCGCCGGGGGCACCTGGTGGTGCTGCTCACCGGCTCGCTGCAACCCCTGGCCGATCTGTTGGCCCGCGACCTGGGGGTGGGCCTCTGCCTGGCCGCCCGGCTCAAGCAGGAGCGGGGGGTGCTGGCCGGCACCCTGGGCAACACCCGCCCCTATGGCGCGGAGAAGGCCCGCCTGGCGCGTGCGCTGGCCCATGAGCGCGGCCTGGACCTGGGCGGCTCGTGGGCCTATGGCGACCACCACTCCGACCTGGCGGTGCTGATGGCGGTGGGCAACCCGGTGGCGGTGAACCCCGACGCCCGGCTGCGCCTGCACGCTCGCCGCCGGGGCTGGCCCATCCTGCGCTTCTGATCGGCCCCGGCCGGATTTGAACCCGAATCGGCATCAATCCCGCGTCAAAAGATCCTTTTCGCCAAAAACCTGGGCCGAGAAGATCAATATCTTCACGTCGGGTTCGCGCCAGCAGCCAGGCCTCAGCCCGGCCTTCATGCAGGTGTGGTCCAGGAAGGTGTCGCGGTCCCAGCCGTATTCGGTGGCCACCTGGGGCAGCAGCACCCCCCGTCCACGCGGACTGACGATGTAGATGCCGTGGCGGCCCACCTCGATCTCGTCCACGTCCTGGATGGGCTTGAGCGGGCTGAGCACGCTGATCTCCAGGTCGATTTCGTCCATCTCCATGGCCCGGACCGGAGGGAAGCGCGGGTCCTGGCTGGCGGCGGCCACGGCCATGGACTGCACCGTGCACACCAGGGGCTCGTCGGAGACGAAGTTGCCGATGCAGCCCCGGAGCTGGCCCCGGCGGTGCAGGGTGACGAAGGCTCCGCGCCGGAACTGGAGCCCCTCCAGGTCGGCGGGCTGGGCGGCCGGAGGCCGGCCCTGGACCAGTTGACTGATCGTCTCCCGCGCCACCGCCAACAGACGCCGCATTTCCTCGCGGTTCAACTCGCGGCCGGTGTCCATGCTCTACTCCCCCTGCGCCGGCGTGGGTTGGACGGGGGCCAGGTGGCGCTCCCCCCGCCGCCAGGCGCGGTAGTGTTCCAGGATGCGGGCGTGGTCGAAGCACAGCGGCCCCGGCGGCTCGGCCGGGTCGCAGACGGCCAGCCCGGCGGCGTCGTCGCCGGGCTGGGACTCGCCCTGGGCGCGGCCCACGAAGACCACCGAAAGGTTGTGCTGGCGGCGGTCGCGGGCCGGGTCGGAATAGACCCCCAAGACGCCCAGGAGCTCCACCGCCAGGCCGGTCTCCTCGGCCATCTCGCGCGCGGCGGCCGCCTCCACCGTCTCGCCATAATCCACGAAGCCGCCGGGCAGGGCCCAGCCCAGGGGCGGGTTCTTGCGCTGGATCAGCACGATGGGCGGCGGATCGCCCCGGCCGGCCAGCTCGATGACCACGTCCACGGTGGGGAAGGGATTGCGCCAGGCGGCCACGTCCGCGCCGCAGGCCGGGCAAACCAGACCGGCCTTCACCGCCGCCCCACCCAGCCGGCCTCGGAAACCTGACGCCGGCGCAGGAAATGGTCGCAGCGCCCCTCGCAGCGGGGCAGGCGCAGCAGGCAGAAAGAGAGGTGCTGATGGAGGCACAGGGGGCCGTCGCCCTTGGCGGGCACATAGCCGGCGCAGGTGATGCGGCTGATGGCCTGGAGGTTTTTCTGGATCACGTGGCGGCGGGCCACCTCGCGGTCGCCGGGGTCGGCCAGGCGCTTGAGGCGCTCCAGCCGGTCCAGGGTGTCGGCCCCCACCTTGCGGCGGGCCTCCAGCAGGTCGCACTTGGCCAAGGCCGAGGCGTCGGGGTTCTGGGTCCGGGTGCAGCGGTCGCGCTGGAAATAGGCGCAGCCCTGCCCGCCCAGCCGTTGCACCTCGGCCATGGACTAGCTGCCTCCGCCCCCGGCCGCCCCCACCACCTCCACCGGATCGCCGGGGCGCACCCGGCCGGGATTGAGAATCTTGACGAAGACGCCCTGGCGGGGCATCACGCAGTCGCCGGTCTGCTGGCGGATGGCGCAGCCGGTGTGGCAGGTCTTGCCGATCTGGGTGACCTCCACCTCCACCGCGCCCAGGCGCAGGCGGGTCCCCACCGGCAGGGTGTGCAGGACCAGGCCCTGGATGGTGACGTTCTCGGCGAAATCGCCGGGATTGACCTCCAGGCCCATGTCGCGCATCTGCTGGATGGATTCCAGGGCCAGCAGCGAGAGCATGCGGTGCCAGGGTCCGCTGTGGGCGTCGCCCACCAGCCCGACCTCCGGCCGCAGCTCGCCCTCCGGGATGGGCGTCTTGCGCACTCCCTTGCTGTCGCTGATGTTTATGGATACGATCGAGGCTGACATGGGCACCCATCTCCAAAGAGGCTCGCCTCCTACGAGCTTATTACCCCGGCCCAGGGGCGTCAAGCCCGCCCTGGCCGCCGGCCTGGCCGATCTGGCGCTGGCCCAGGCCCCCGGCCCCGGCCCGCTGCTGGCCGCGGTGAGCGGCGGCGCGGATTCGGTGGCCCTGGCCCGGCTGCTGGCCGGGCTGGCCCCGGCGCGGGGCTGGCGGCTGACCCTGGCCCACGTGGACCACGGCCTGCGCCCGGATTCCGCCGCCGACGCGGCCTGGGTGGCCGAGCTGGCCCGGTCCCTGGGCTTGGACTTCGCCATGCGCCGGGTGCGGGTGGCGCGCCAAGGCCGCGGCCTGGAGGACGCCGCCCGCCAGGCCCGCCGGCAGGCGCTCATGGAGATGGCCGCCCAGGCCGGGGCGGCGGCCGTGGCCCTGGCCCACAGCGCCGACGACCAGGCCGAGACCCTCGTCATGCGCATGCTCTGCGGCAGCGGCCCCACCGGCCTGGCCGGCATGCGCGCCTGGGACGGCCCCTGGTGGCGGCCGCTGCTGGCCGCCCGGCGGGCGGAGCTGCGCGCTTATCTGGCCGGCCTGGGCCAGGGCTGGCGCGAGGACCCCAGCAATGCCTCGAACGCCCCCCTGCGCAACCGGGTGCGCGCCCTGCTGCCCGCCCTGGCGGACCAGGTCAACCCCCGCGCGGTGGAGGCCCTGGGCCGGCTGGCCGGTCTGTGCGCGGCCGAGGAAGACTACTGGCGGGGCTGGTGCGCGGATTTCCTGGCCGCCCACGCCCGGCGCGAGGGCCATGGTTGGCTGGTGGCGGCCGAGGCCCTGGCCGGGCTGCATCCAGCCCCGGCCCGGCGGGTGCTGCGGGCGCTGGCCGAACGGATCGCCGGCGCGAGCCAGGCTATTTTATCCTTGCATGTCGAGCAATTGCTTGACCTGGCCCTGGGAGCGCCCGGCCGGGAGCTAAGCCTGCCGGGCGGGCTGTGGGCCGGCCGCGAAGCCGAGGGCCTGCGCCTGGACGCCGCCGCGTCTCCGCCGGAGTTCGCCTATCGCCTGGATGGCCCCGGCTGGCTCTGGCTGGGGCACTGGCCGGGCTGGCTGAAGGCCGAGGTGGTCCAGGGGCCGCCGCTGGTGGCCGCCCGCGGCCCAGAGGCCTGGCTGCCGCTGGACGACGTGCGCTGGCCGCTGATCGTGCGCCCGCCCCGGCGCGGCGAGCGCTTCCAACCCCTGGGCGCGCCGGGCGGCAAGCGCCTGAGCCGCATCCTGAGCGACCGCAAGCTGCCGTCCTGGCACCGGCGGCGCACGCTCGTGGTGGCCGACGCCGGCGGCCCCTGGTGGGCCGGCCCCTGGTGCCTGCACGAGCGGGCGCGCCAGACCGGGGCCGACGGCCCCTGGCTGCGCCTGGCGCTCGTTGACACCGCCACGCCCCCCCCATATACTATTTTATTTGATATTAGCCCTCTTTAACCCCGGCCGGACCGCCGGCGCTGCGGCCGGACAGCGGGAACTGGGAGACGACATTTGAACCCCCTGTATAAGAACCTGGCCCTGTGGCTGGTCATCAGCCTGCTGATGGTCATGGTGTTTAATTTCGTCAAAAGTCCTGGCACTTCGGCCGAGGCCTGGCCCTACAGCGAGTTCCTGACCGCCGTGGAGCGCGGCCAGGTCAAGAGCGTGGTCATCCAGGGGCGCGAGATCCAGGGCCGCACCGACAACGCGACCTTCCGCACCGTCTCCCCGGAGGACCCCGACCTGGTGCGCATGCTCAGGGCCAAGAACGTCGCCATCACCGCCAAGTCGGCCGAGGACTCGCCCTGGTACATGACCATGCTGGTCTCCTGGTTCCCCATGCTCCTGCTCATCGGCGTGTGGATATTCTTCATGCGTCAGATGCAGATGGGCGGCGGCAAGGCCATGAGCTTCGGCAAGAGCCGGGCGCGCTTGCAGACCGAGCCCGGCGGCAAGCGCATCACCTTCGAGGACGTGGCCGGGGTGGAGGAGGCCAAGGAGGAGCTGGCGGAGATCGTCGAGTTCTTGCGCGATCCCAAGAAGTTCACCCGCCTGGGCGGGCGCATCCCCAAGGGCGTGCTGCTGGTGGGCAGCCCCGGCACCGGCAAGACGCTCCTGGCCCGGGCCATCGCCGGCGAGGCCGGGGTGCCGTTTTTCTCCATCAGCGGCTCGGACTTCGTGGAGATGTTCGTGGGTGTGGGCGCCAGCCGGGTGCGCGATTTGTTCATGCAGGGCAAGAAGCACGCGCCCTGCATCATCTTCATCGACGAGATCGACGCCGTGGGCCGCCACCGCGGGGCCGGCCTGGGCGGCGGCCACGACGAGCGCGAGCAGACCCTGAACCAGCTTTTGGTGGAGATGGACGGCTTCGAGTCCAACGAGGGCGTGATCCTGATCTCGGCCACCAACCGGCCCGACGTGCTGGATCCGGCGCTCTTGAGGCCCGGCCGCTTCGACCGCCAGGTGGTGGTGCCGGTGCCCGACGTCAAGGGCCGCGAGCAGATTCTCCTGGTGCACACCCGGCGCACCCCGGTGGGGCCGGACGTGGATCTCTCCGTCATCGCCCGCGGCACCCCCGGCTTCTCCGGCGCGGACCTGGAGAACATGGTCAACGAGGCGGCGCTGTTGGCCGCGCGCACCAACAAGGACCGCCTGGAGATGGAAGACTTCGAGAAGGCCAAGGACAAGGTGCTCATGGGCACCGAGCGCCGCAGCCTGATCCTGAGCGACGAGGAGAAGAAGACCACCGCCTACCACGAGGCCGGCCACGCGCTCATCGCCAAGCTGATGCCCGGCGCCGACCCGGTGCACAAGGTGACCATCATCCCCCGCGGCCGCGCCCTGGGGCTGACCCAGCAACTGCCCACCGACGACCGCCACACCTACCCCCGGCCCTACCTCATCGGCAACTTGGCGGTGCTCTTGGGCGGGCGGGCGGCCGAGGAGCTGGCCCTGGGCATCGTCACCACCGGGGCCGGCAACGACATCGAACGCGCCACCGGCCTGGCCCGCAAGATGGTCTGCGAATGGGGCATGAGCGAGGTCATGGGTCCGCTGACCTTCGGCAAGAAGGAGGAGCAGATATTCCTGGGCCGCGAGCTGGCCACCCACCGCGATTTCTCCGAGCAGACCGCCAGGGCCATCGACGAGGAGGTCCGCCGGCTGGTGACCGAGGCCCACGAAAAGGCCCTGAGCCTGATCCGGGACAACATCGACAAGCTGCACGCCATGGCCGAGGCGCTGTTGGTGGAGGAAACCCTGGACGGCGAGGCGGTGGACGCCATCGTGGCCGGCCGGCCGCGCCCCCACCGGGGCAAGGCCGAGATCCAACTCCCCCGGCGCTACGACCAGGAGGAGAAACTCTACAAGGGCCCCACCCCGCCCCCGTCCGGAGGCGAACCAGGGGAGCAGGGCGGGCCGCAGGAGCCGGGCGGGGAGCCCCGTGCCTGACAGGCGCCGGCGCATCCGCCTGGCCCGGGGCGAGCTGGCCCTGGACCGGGGCACCCTGGTCATGGGGGTGGTGAACGTCACCCCCGACTCCTTCAGCGACGGCGGCCGCTTCCTGGATCAGCGCGCCGCGGTGGACCAGGGCCTGCGCCTGGTGGCCGAAGGCGCCGACCTCCTGGACGTGGGCGGCGAATCCACCCGGCCGGGCAGCCAGCCCACCCCGGCCGCCCTTGAGATCGACCGCGTGCTGCCGGTGATCCGCGAGCTGGCCCGACGCTCCGGCGCGCCCATCAGCATCGACACCGCCAAGGCCGAGGTGGCCGCCGCCGCCCTGGAGGCCGGCGCGGTGATGATCAACGACGTCACCGCCCTCAGGGGCGACGCGGACATGGCCGGGCTGGCCGCCAAAAGCGGGGCCGGACTGGTGCTGATGCACATGCTGGGCACCCCGCGCACCATGCAGCAAAACCCGCGTTACGCCGACGTGGTGGCCGAGGTGCGCGACTTCCTGGCCGGCCGGGCGACGGCCGCCGTCGCCGCCGGGGTGGACCCGGAGTGCATCGTGGTCGACCCCGGCATCGGCTTCGGCAAGACCATCGAACACAATCTCGAACTCATCCGCAACCTGGGCGCCCTGAAGGCCCTGGGCCATCCGGTGCTCCTGGGCGCCAGCCGCAAGGCCTTCATCGGCGCGCTCACCAACCGGCCCGACCCCCTGGAGCGACTCTGGGGCTCGGTGGGGGTGCATGTCCTGGGCGCGGCCCTGGGCGCGGACCTGGTGCGGGTGCACGACGTGGCCCCGCTCAAGGAGGCGCTGGCGGTCGCCGACGCCGTGATGGCGGCCAGGGTGGCCCCATGAGCGAGGTCCTGGCGCTTTTGAGCCAGCTCGGCTGGCGCGACGTCCTGGACGTCGCGCTGGTCACCTTCGTGGTCTACCAAGGCATCCTGCTGGTCAAGGGCACCAGGGCCATGCACATGCTCCTGGGCCTGGGGGTGGTCTTCGTGGCCCTGGTGGTCAGCCAGCGCCTGGGCCTGCAAACCATCAACTGGATCATCAACTCCTTCCTCACCAGCCTGATCCTGGTCATCATCATCCTGTTCCAGGCCGACATCCGCCGCGCCCTGGCCCGCCTGGGCAAGGGCCCCTTCGCCGCGGCCGAATCCGAGACCGGCTCCACCCTGGAGGAGGTCGTGCGCACGGCGGTCAGCCTGGCCACCCGCATGACCGGCGGCCTTATCGTGCTGGAGCGCCACATCGGGCTCAACGACTACATCGAGTCGGGCGTGCACGTGGACGCCAAGGTGACCCGCGAGCTTCTGATCCAGATATTCCAAACCAGCGGGCCGCTGCACGACGGCGCGGTGGTGGTCAGCGGCGAGCGGATCGTGGCCGCCCGCTGCCTGCTGCCGCTTTCGGCCAACCCCGCCCTGGCCCGCCACCTGGGCACCCGCCACCGCGCCGGCCTGGGGCTGAGCGAGGAGACCGACGCGGTTTGCGTCATCGTCAGCGAGGAGCGGGGCCGGGTCAGCGTGGCGGTGGGCGGCAAGCTCACCCCGGACCTGGACGCGGTGGCCCTGCGCAACCTCCTGTTCGAGCTGTTCGAGGTGGGCGCGCGGCGGCGCGGCCGCCTTTTCGCCTGGAGCCGGCGCGATGCTTGAGCTCATCGCCAAGAACTGGTCGCTGAAGCTGCTGGCCCTGGCCATCGCGGTGGCCATGTGGCTGTATGTGGCCGGCCAGGAAAAAAGCGAGATCAGCGTCCGGGTGCCGGTGGAGATCACCAACATCCCGGCCGAGCTGCTGGTGGTCGACGCCGTGGTGGGCGACGTGGATGTGCGCCTGTTCGGCCCCCGCAGCCTGGTGCGCCGGCTGGCCGCCGAACGCCTGGTCAAGCCGGTGAACCTGGCCGGGCTGGGGCCGGGCGAGCACGTGGTGCAGGTGCTGCCGGAGGATCTCAAGCTGCCGCCCGGCGTGACGGTGGTGCGGCTCACCCCCAGCCGCTTCACCATCACCCTGGCCAAGCGGGTCACCCGCGAGGTGCAGGTGCGTCCGGTCTTCACCAACCGGCCGGCGGACGGCCTGGAGGTGGCCGAGGTGGTCTTCAAGCCGGAAAAGGTCGCGGTCACCGGACGCCAGGAGGACCTGGGCGACCTGGACTGGATCTGGACCGCGCCCATCGACCTGAGCGGACGCAAGGACAATTTCAGCCTTTCGGTGCGCCTGAGGCTGCCGCCGGGGCGCACGGTGAGGGTCAACGCCATGGAGGTGGAGGCCCAGGTGAGGCTGCGGCCGGAAAAGGGGCGCGCCCCGGCCCCCGCGCCGGAGGGCAAGCCCCAGGGCTCCGGCTAAACCGACGCGCGGGGGAGTCGAAGGTCGATCATCGCAACCCAGAGTCAAGCCAGGACCAGCCAAGGAAAAGCAATGGAAGCGCAGCGCAAGCTCTTCGGCACCGACGGCGTTCGCGGGGTGGCCAACGTCCACCCCATGACGGTGGAGATGGCCATGGGCATCGGCCAAGGCGTGGCCAGCGTGCTCAAGACCCATTCCGAGCGACGCAAGATCATCATCGGCAAGGACACCCGGCTCTCCGGCTACATGCTGGAGAACGCCCTGGTGGCCGGCATCTGCTCCATGGGCGTGGACACCCTCCTGGTGGGGCCGCTGCCCACCCCGGCCATCGCCTTCTTGACCCGCAACATGCGCGCCGACGCCGGCATCGTCATCAGCGCCAGCCACAACCCCTACGAGGACAACGGCATCAAGATCTTCGGCAAGAACGGGTTCAAGCTGCCCGACGCCCAGGAGGCCGAGATCGAGGATTACGTCTTCAGCCTTGCGGACAAGGACAGCAAGGCCCCCCGCCCCACCGCCGACGAGGTGGGGCGCGCCCGGCGCATCGACGACGCCATCGGCCGCTACATCGTCTTTCTCAAGAACACCTTCCCGGCCGACTACACGCTGGACGGGCTGACCATCGCGGTGGACTGCGCCCACGGGGCCACCTACAAGGTCGCCCCGGCCGTGCTCTCGGAGCTGGGGGCCGAGCTGAAACTGGTGGGCGTGGAGCCCAACGGCACCAACATCAACGCCGGAGTGGGGGCGCTGCACCCAGAGCGCCTGGGCCAGATGGTCAAGGAGACCGACGCCGACATGGGCCTGGCCTTCGACGGCGACGGCGACCGCATCATCATGGTGGACGAGGACGGCGAGATAGTCGACGGCGACGAGATCATGGCCATCTGCGCCGACTATCTCATCGACCGCGGCGGCCTGAAGCAGGCCACCCTGGTGGCCACGGTGATGAGCAACCTGGGCCTGGAGCTGTGCCTGCGCGACCGGGGCATCCGCATGCTGCGCACCAAGGTGGGCGACCGCTACGTGGTGGAGGCCATGCGCGCCGGCGGCTACAACCTGGGCGGCGAACAGAGCGGGCACATCGTGTTTTTGGACCACAACACCACCGGCGACGGCATCCTCTCGGCCTTGCAGGTGCTCACGGTCATGGTCATGACCGGCAAGCCCCTGAGCGAGCTCAAGCGCATCATGACCAAGCTGCCCCAGGTGCTGATCAACCTGCGGGTGGGCAAACGCACGCCCATCAGCGAGTCGCCGGGCCTGGTCAAGGCCATGCGCAAGCAGGAGGAGCGCCTGGGCGAGACCGGCCGCATCCTGCTGCGCTATTCCGGCACCGAACCGGTGCTGCGCATCATGGTGGAGGCCCAGGACCAGGCCCTGATGAACGACGTGGCCGAATCGCTCAAGGAGACCGCGCTCAAGGAGCTGAGCGCGGCGGGCAAGGAGTAGGCGTCATGCTCTTGGCCATCGACGTGGGCAACACCAACACCGTCCTGGGCGTTTTCTCGGAAGACCGGCTGGTGGCCGACTGGCGGGTGCGCACCGAGCGCGAGCGCACCCGCGACGAGCTGGGGGTGCTGCTCAAGGCGCTTTTCGCCGGCAGCCCGGTGCCCATGGGCGCCATCAGCGGGGTCATCATCAGCAGCGTCGTGCCGCCCATGAACGCCACCCTGAGCGATTTCTGCCGACGCTATTTCAACCAGACCCCGTTCTTTGTGGGGCCGGGCATCAAGACCGGCATGCCCATACTCTACGACAACCCCCGCGAGGTGGGCGCGGACCGCATCGTCAACGCCGTGGCGGCCTATGAGCGCTTTCCCGGCGACCTGGTGGTGGTGGATTTCGGCACCGCCACCACCTTCGACTGCATCAGCGCCGACGGCAAATACCTGGGCGGGGCCATCGCGCCGGGCATCGTCATCTCCTGCGAGGCCCTGTTCCAAAAAGCCAGCAAGCTGCCCAGGGTCGAGATCTTCGGCCGGCCCAAGTCGGTGGTGGCCAAGGACACCATCAGCTCCATGAACGCCGGCATCATCTACGGCTACGCCGGCCTGGTGGACGGCATCGTGGCGGCCATCAACGCCGAGCGCGGGGTCAAATGCAAGGTGGTGGCCACCGGCGGCCTGGCCGGCATCATCGCCGCCCATTCCAGATACATCGAGGAGGTGGACGACCTGCTGACCCTGCGCGGCCTGCACCTGCTCTACCAGCGCAACCAATGATCCCGGCCCGCGCCCCAGACTGGCCCCGGCCCGGCCAGGCCGTGGGCCTGACCGCGCCGGGCGGGGCCCTGGACCCCGCCGCCCTGGCCCAGGGCCTGGCCGTCCTGGCCGAGCTGGCCCCCGCCCAGAGGCTCATGAGCGGCCCGGAGCTCACCCGGCGCGAGGGCTATTTCGCCGGCGCGGACTTCGACCGGGCCGCCGATCTGGCCCGGCTCATGGCCGACCCGGCCGTGGGCCTGGTCATGGCCGCCCGCGGCGGCTTCGGGTGCAGCCGGCTGCTGCCGCTCATGGACCTGGCGGCCCTGGCCGCCGCCGGCAAGGCCCTGCTGGGCTGCTCGGACCTCACCTGCCTGCTCAACGCCCTGGCCATGCGCGGCCGGCTGGCCCTGCACGGCCCCATGCTCACCCAGCTATCGCGCCTGGACCAGGCCAGCCGGGATGACCTGGCCGCGCTTTTGGCCGGCCGCCCGGCCTGGCCGGCGGCGCTCACCGGCCGGCCCCTGCGTCCGGGCCGGGCCAGGGGAGTGCTCATGGGCGGCAACCTGACCCTGCTCTGCCACCTGCTGGGCACGCCCCACTTCCCGCCGCTCACGGGTTGCATACTCTTCATCGAGGACGTGGGCGAGGCCGCCTACCGCCTGGACCGGCTGCTCACCCAGCTTGAACTGGCCGGGGTGCTGGGCCAGGTGGCCGGGGTGGCGGTGGGTTCGCTGAGCGACGCCGAGGCCGACCCCCCGGAGCTGGGCGAGGCCGTGGCCCGCCGTCTGGCCGGGCTGGACGCGCCGGTGGTCATGGGCCTGCCCTTTGGCCACGGCCCCAGGAACCGCCTCTTGCCGGTGGGGGCCTTGGCCGAGCTGGACGGCGCGGCCGGCCTGCTCAGCGTGGGGCTGGGCATTGTCTGACTGGGGCCGCATCCAGGCCATGCTGGACGCCGGCGCGGCCGAGGGCGCGGCCCCGCACCTGGCTTTCCTGGCCTGGCGCTCCGGCGCGCCCGCCGCCCGGCTGGCCGCCGGCCGGGCCAAACCGGAGACGGTCTTCGACCTGGCCTCGCTGACCAAGCCCCTGGCCACGGCGCTCATCGCCCTGGCCCTGGACCTGGACGGCCGCCTGCCCTGGTCCGCCAGCCTGGGCGAGATCATGGGCTCGCCGCCGGTGCCGGCCGACAAGGCCGGCATCACCATCGCCCAACTGCTCAGCCACGCCGCCGGCTATCCGGCCTACCAGCCCTATCACCAGGCCCTGGAGCGCCAGCCCCGCCCCGGTCGGGCCGGCCTGCTCATGGCCATGCTCATGAACGAGCCCCTGGCCCACGCCCCCGGCAGCCAGGCCCTGTACAGCGACCTGGGCTACCTGCTCCTGGGCCTCGTCCTGGTCCGGGCCGCCGACCTGGACCTGCCCCGCCTCCTGGCCAGGACCTACGCCTCCCTGGGCGTGGCCGACGGCCCAGGCTTCCGGCCCCTGGGCCAGGACGCCCCGGACCTGGCCGACATCGCGCCCTGTGGGGCGCTGCCCGGCCGGCCCGCCATCCACGGCCAGGTGGAGGACGAGAACGCCTTCGCCCTGGGCGGGGCCGCCGGCCACGCCGGGCTTTTCGGCAACGTCGACCAGGTGGCGGCGGTGATGGACGCCCTGTGCCGTAGCCTGGCCGGCCGCGGCCCCTGGCCGGCCGATGCCGTGGCGCGGCTGTTCGCGCTGGACGCGGCCACGCCGGGCTCGCCCCGCACGCCGGGCTTCGACACCCCCAGCGGCCCGGAGAGCGCCGCCGGCCCCAACCCGCCGCCGGGCGTGGTGGGCCATCTGGGCTTCACCGGGGTCAGCCTGTGGTGGCGCCCCCAGGACAACTCCGGCCTGGCGCTCCTCACCAACCGCGTGGCCCTGGGCCGTGACAACGACAAGATCAAGGCCTTGCGCCGCCAGATTCACGCGGCGGCCTGGCCGCTATTGGGATATTAGCCGCATGACCGCGCCAACCCTCGACCCCGGCCTGAACCACGCCCCGGACGACATCGCCTGCGTGCACCTCATGGGGATCGGCGGGGTGGCCATGGGTGCCCTGGCCGGCGCGCTGGCCGGGCGCGGGCTCATCGTGCGCGGCTCGGACAACCCGCTCTACCCGCCCATGAGCACCTTCCTGGCCGGGCTGGGCATACCGGTGGCCAGCGGCTACCGGGCCGAGAACCTCTCGCCCCGGCCGGACCTGGTCATCGTGGGCAACGTCATCCGCCGCGACAACCCGGAGGCCCTGGCCCTGGCCGCCCTGGGCATCCCCTATCTCTCGCTGCCCCAGGCCCTGGCCCGGTTCTTCATCCAGGGCAAGACCTCCATCGTGGTGGCCGGCACCCACGGCAAGACCACCACCACCGCGCTGATCGCCAGCGGGCTCATGCGGGCCGGCCGCGACCCCGGCTTCCTGGTGGGCGGCATCATGATCGAGGGCGGTCAGAACTTCCGCGACGGAGCCGGCGAGTGCTTCGTGGTGGAGGGCGACGAGTACGACACCGCGTTTTTCGACAAGCGCCCCAAGTTCGTGCACTATCAGCCGCGCATCGGCCTGCTCACCTCGCTGGAGTTCGACCACGCCGACATCTACGCCGACCTCGATGCCGTGCGCCGGGCCTTCGCCCTGTTCGTGGCCGCCCTGCCGGCCGACGGCCGGCTCATCGCCTGGGGCGACAGCGCCGAGGTGCTGGCCCAGGCCGCGGCGGCCCCCTGTCCGGTGCAGACCTACGGCCAGGGCGACGACAACGCCTGGCGGCTCATGGCCGTCGCCCCGGCCGGCGACGGCGGGGCGCGCCTGACCCTGCGCGCGCCGGACGGCGAGCGGCTGGAGTTCACCACCCCCCTGGCCGGGGAGCACAACGCCCTGAACGTCACCGCCGCCCTGGCGGCCCTGGTGGCGGCCGGGATTGGCCCGGCCGAGGCGGCGGCGGCCCAGGCCGGGTTCATGGGCGTGCGGCGGCGGCAGGAGGTGCGCGGCGCGGCCGGCGGGGTGACGGTGGTTGACGATTTCGCCCACCACCCCACGGCGGTGCGCGAGACCATCAACGCCGTGGCGCGCTTCGGCCTGCCCGGCTGGCGGGCCGGCTCCGGCCGGTTGGCGGCGGTCTTCGAGCCGCGCAGCAACACCAGCCGGGCCAATCATTTCCAGGCCGACTACCCGGCGGCCTTCCTGGGCGCGGATTTGGTCTTTTTGCGCGAGCCGCCGGGCATGGCGGCGGTGGCCGAGAACGAACGCCTGAGCAGCGCCCGCCTGGCCGCCGACATCCGCGCCCTGGGCGCGCCGGCCCAGGCCCATCCCGACAGCGACGCGCTCTTGGCCGCGCTGCTCACTGAGCTCAAACCCGGCGATCTGTGCCTGGTGATGAGCAACGGCGGCTTCGACAACCTGCACCAGCGCCTGCTGGAGGGCCTGGCCCGGCGGGAAAAGGCGCACCGGCGGGGCTAGGCCCCAGCGCCGCACTCGACCCCCAACCCGGCCCGTGGTAAATTGACCTGTCTTGGCGGGCGCTTCGCCGCGCCGATTGGGAGGCAGGGCTGTCCATGCTTGTGGCCCAACACCTTAGCGAGCTTTTCCGCTATCGCGCCCTGGTGGCGGCCCTGGCCGGCCGCGAGCTCAAGGGGCGCTACCGCGGCTCGGTGCTGGGCTTCTTGTGGACCTTCCTAAACCCGCTTTTGCTGCTGTTGGTCTACGCCCTGGTCTTCAGCGTGTATTTCCGGGTGCAGATGGAGCACTACGCGGTCTTCATGTTCACCGGCCTGTTACCCTGGATATTTTTCTCCCAGGCGCTGAACGAGGGGGCCGGGGCCATCGTGGACGGCGGCAGCCTGGTGACCAAGGTGCTTTTCCCGCAGCAGGTGCTCATAGCGGTGCGGGTGCTGGCCAACTTCGTCAACTACCTGCTGAGCCTGCCGATCCTGCTGCTGTTCCTCCACGCCGACGGCCTGCGGCTGGCCTGGCCGGCGCTGGCCTTCCCGTTGGTGGCCTGCGTCCACCTGGGGTTCACCTTCGCCTGCGCCCTGGCCCTGGCCACGGCCACGGTCTTCATGCGCGACACCCGCCACATCCTGGGCAACCTGCTCACCCTGTGGTTCTTCCTGACCCCGGTGCTCTACCCCCTGAGCCAGGTGCCGGAGCGCTGGCAATGGCTGATCTACCTGAACCCGGCGGCGGTCTTCACCCTGGCCTATCACGACGCGCTGTTCTGGGGCCGCTGGCCGCGCTGGGATCTGCTGGGGGCCATGGCGCTGCTGGCCCTGGTCATCCTGCTGCTGGCGGTGAGGATTTTCGAGCACTACAAGGAGTACTTCGCCGAGAAGATTTGAGGCCCCAGCGGCCCATGCGCGCAGAGGAAAGATGGAACCCGGCCCGGCCATAGAAGTCACCGACCTGGTCAAGCGCTTCCGGCGCGAGATGCTGGTGCGCGACTACGGCACCTGGAAGACGCTTTTGTTGCGCCCCTTCGCCAAAAAGCGCAAGCGCGACTACGTCACGGTGCTGGACGGGGTGGGCTTCAGCGTGGGGCGCGGCCGCACCCTGGCCGTGATCGGCCAGAACGGATCGGGCAAGTCCACCTTGCTCAAGATCATGGCCGGCATCTACAAGCCAGACGCCGGCGCGGTCAGCGTGCGCGGCCGGGTGTCGAGCCTCATCGAGCTGGGCGCGGGCTTCCACCCGGAGTTCAGCGGCCGGGAGAACGTATACCTGAACGGGGCCATCCTGGGGCTCAGCAAGAAGGAGATCGCCGAGCGCTTCGACCACATCGTGGCCTACTCCGGCCTGGGCGATTACATCGACGCGCCGGTGCGCACCTACAGCTCCGGCATGTACGTGCGCCTGGGCTTCTCGGTGGCGGTCAACGTAGACCCGGACGTGCTCTTGGTGGACGAGGTGCTGGCGGTGGGCGACGAGGCCTTCGCCCACAAGTGCGAGGACAAGATCAACGAGTTCAGGCGCACCAACAAGACCATCGTGCTGGTCACCCACGACCTGGGGGCGGTGGAAAAATACGCCGACGAGGTCATCTGGCTGGACGGCGGCTGCGTGGCGGCCCGGGGCGAGGCCCGGCAGGTCATCGACGCCTACCGCCAGAAGGTGGCCGTGCAGGAGGACGCCATCCGCCGGGACGAGTGCCAGACCGGGGGCGAGCTCAGGCAGGAGCGCTGGGGCGACGGCGAGGTGTTGATCGAGGCGGTGCGGGTGGTGGACGCCGCCGGGGCGGAGCGGGCGGTTTTCGGCCACGGCGACGGCCTGGCCATCGAGATGGACTACCGTCAGGTGCGGCCGATGGACGACCTGGTTTTCGGCGTGGCCATGCACAACGCCGCCGGCGTGCTTTGCTATGGCACCAACACCCACATCGACCGGGTGGAGCTGGGGCCGGCCCCGGAACGGGGCACGGTGCGCTTTTCGATCGACCGGCTGGACCTGGTGCAGGGGACTTATCTCGTGGACGCGGCCGCCCACGCCGTGGACGGGCGCGCCTACGACTACATCAAGCACATCGCCAGCTTCGCGGTGCGCAGCCCGGTGGGCGACGACGGGATATTCCGCCCGCCCCACGCCTGGTCGCTCACCCCGCGGGGAGGGGCCTGATGGAAATCGGCGCCAAGGTGGACGTGGCCGCTCTGCTCCAGGAGGTGGAGCGCCAGGTGCAGGCCAAGAAAGACCAGGGCCTCTACGACCCGGCCGAAATCCGACGGGTGGAAGAGGCCGCGGTCAGTTTCGCCCAGGCGGTGCAGGACATGGGCGCGGCCCAGTTGGAGACCCTGCGCGACGGGCTCAACAGCCTGTGGAACCCCTTGGAATGGGGGGTGAGCACCCACCGGACCGGCCTCAAGGGCCGCCTGGTGCTGGGGCTCAAGAAGCTCATCTACAAGCTGTCGCGCTTCCCCATGAGCGTGTGGCTGGCCCGCCAGGTGCGTTTCAACGACGAGCTGATGAAGCTATTGAACATCATGGTGCCCCAGCATCTCGCCTTCCAGCGCTGGATACCCCAGACCGATCCCCGCCTGGACGCCCTGGAGGACCTGGGGCGCGGCCACGGCGAGCGCCTGCGCGCCCTAAACCAGCGCCTCCAGGACCTGGACGCCCGCCAGGGCGAGCGTCTGGCCCGGCTGGAAAAGGACGCCGGCCAGCGCCGCGCCGAGACCGAGCGCCTCTTGGCCCGGCTCCAGACCATCGTGGAAAAGCAGGCGGCGGCCGGGCTGGTGGGGGCCGGGGCGGCGGCGGCGGTGGCCGAGACCCGGACCGCCAGCCGGGGCCAGGCCTACCTGGACTTCGAGGACCTGCACCGGGGCAGCCGGGAGGAGATCAAGGCCCGCCAGGCGATCTACCTGCCCTATTTCCGGGACGCGGCCACGGCCGAGACCCCGGTGCTGGACCTGGGCTGCGGCCGGGGCGAGTTCATCGAGGCCTGCCGCGAGGCCGGCATCCCCGCACGGGGCGTGGACATCAATCCGGCCATGGTGGAGCTCTGCCGCGGCCTGGGCCTGGAGGTGGCCGAGGGCGATGGCATCGAGCACCTGCGGGGGCTAAAGGACGCCAGCCTGGGCGGCATCCTCATGGCCCAGGTCATCGAGCATCTGACCACCGACCAGCTCACCGAGCTGGTCGGCCTGTGCGCGGCCAAGCTCAGGCCCGGCGGGGCGCTCATCGCCGAGACCATAAACCCCCAGTGCCTGTTCACCTTCGCCGGGGCCTTCTACCTGGACCTGACCCACCACAAGCCCATCCACCCGGAGGCGGCCCGCTTCCTGTGGGGTTGGGCCGGATTGACCGACGTGGAGATACTCTATCTATCGCCCCTGCCGCCCCAGGTCCGCCTGGAGCTGGCCGAAGGCGGCGATTCCGGCCTGGCCGGGGCCTTCAACCGCAACGTGCAGCGCCTGAACGACCTGCTCTACAGCCACCTGGACTACGCGGTGGTGGGGCGCAAGTAGGCCATGGGCGGGCAAAGCAAACCGCGCTGCACCTTCGTGGTGAGCTGGTTCGGGGCCGAGGTGCCCGGCGGGGCCGAGGCCGAGGCCCGGCGCACGGCCCAGAACCTGGCCGAGGCCGGGGTCCAGGTCCAGGTGCTCACCACCTGCCTGGGCGGGCTGGGCGCCGACTGGGACGTGCAGGCCTACCCGGAGGGGCGGGGGGTGGAGGCCGGCCTGCCGGTGATCCGCTACGCCACCGCCAAGCGCGACGGCGCCCGCTTCAACGCCCTGAACGCCCGCGTCATGGCCGGCGAGCCCCTCTCGGAGGCCGAGGAGCGCGATTTTCTGCACAACATGGTCCACAGCCCCGGCCTTTTCCAGCACATCGCCCGCCACCCGGAGCAGGGGCCTTTCTTCTTCATCCCCTACCTGTTCACCCCCTCGGTGCTGGGGCCGCTGATCCACCCCGAAAAGAGCGTCATCATCCCCTGCCTGCACGACGAGGGCTACGCCCGCCTGGCCGCGGTGCGCCGGGCCTTCGAGGCCGCCCGCGCGGTGGTCTTCCATGTCCCGGCCGAACGCGACCTGGCCGCCGGCCTCTATGACCTGGGCCGCACCGAGCCGCTCCTCTTGGGCGAGGGCATCGACACCGGCTGGAGCTTCGACGCGGACCGCTTCCGCCAAAAATACGGCCTCACGGCGCCGTTTTTGCTATACGCCGGGCGCAAGGACGCCGGCAAGAACGTGCCGCTCTTGATCCAATACTTCCTGCGCTACCAGCAGGAGGGGCGCGGCCCGGAGGGCCTGAAGCTGGTCTTGATCGGCAACCTCAAGGCCCCCATCCCCCCCGGCGGCGAAAAGCACGTCATCGACCTGGGCTTCGTGCCGCTCCAGGACAAGTACGACGCCTACGCGGCCGCGGCCGTCCTGGCCCAGCCCTCGCTGATGGAAAGCTTCTCCATCGTCATCATGGAGGCCTGGCTGGCCGGCACCCCGGTGATGGTCCACAGCGGCTGCGCCGTGACCCGCCAGCATGTCGAGACCAGCGGCGGCGGCCTGCACTTCGGCGACTACCCCCGCTTCGCCGAGGGCCTGGACCTGATGCTGGGCGACCCGGCCCTGATGGCGCGCATGGCCGCCCAGGGCCGCGAGTACGTGCTGAAAAACTATTCCTGGCCCGAAGTCACCCAGCGCTATCACGGCCTGATCGAGCGCTTGTGCGCCGAGCCCACCCCGCCGGCCAAGCCCGACTGGCAGGCCCCGCTGCGCCAGGCCGCCCGCCGGGGCAAGGGTCCGGCCGTGCACCAGCTCCTGGCCGATTTCGCCTTTGGCGACGCCATCGGCAACGAGGTGCTGGCCTATCAGAAGCTCCTGCGCTCCTGGGGCCTGGAATCGGAGATCTACGCCGTCAACCAGGACCCCCGCCTGCGCGGCCGGGCGCGCTCCATCTCCGATTATGCGGCCGAGGCGGGGGCCGAGGACGTGGTGCTCTTCCATTTCTCCATCGGCCACGAGCTGGCCGACCGCCTGCCGGAGCTGCCCGGCCGCAAGGTGATGCGCTACCACAACATCACCCCGGCCGAGTTCCTGGCGGCGGTCAACCCGACCTCGGCCGAGCGCAGCCGCCAGGGCCGCCGCCAACTGGCCGAGCTGGCCCCGCGCCTGGAGCTGGGCCTGGGCTGCTCGGCCTTCAACTGCGCCGAGCTGACCGCCGCCGGCTGTCCGGCGGTGGCGGAGGTGCCGATCTTCCTGGACCTGGCCGCCCTGGAGACCCCGCCGGACCTCAACACCCAGGACCGCTTCAGCGGCTCGCCCTGCGTGCTGCACGTGGGGCGCATCGCCCCCAACAAGAAGATCGAGGACCTCATCAAGACCCAGTACTGGCTTTCGCGCCTGGCGCCCGGCGCGCGCCTCTTGCTGGTGGGCTCCGAGGGCGGCTGGGCGCCCTACGCCGCCGGCCTCAGGGAGCTGGCGCGCGAGTTGGGCGCGAGCGGGGTGCATTTTTCCGGCCACGTCACCCAGGCCCAGCTCATGGCCTACTACCGCGCGGCCTCGCTGTACCTCTGCCTCAGCGAGCACGAGGGCTTCTGCGTGCCCCTGGTGGAGTCCATGCACTTCGGCCTGCCCATCGTGGCCTTCGACTCCACCGGGGTGAGCGGCACCCTGGCCGAGGGCGGGGTGCTCTTGCCCCGCAAGGACCCGCTCCTGGTGGCCGAGCTGGTCGCGCGGGTGCTCGCGGACCCGGCCCTGAGCCAGGCGCTCAAGCAAGCCGCCCGCGCCCGGCTGGAGCGTTTCCGGCCGGCGGTGGTGGCCGCCGACCTCAAGCGGGCGCTGGCCGACCGCCTGGGCCTGAAGCTCCCGCCGGAGCCGGGCCGGTGAAGGGCCTGATCCTGGACGCCCGGCCCTTGCAGCCGGGGTTCAAGGCCCACGCCGAGCGGGGCATCGGCCGCTACGCCAAGAATCTGATCCAGGCCCTCATGGAGCTGATGGACCCGGCCCAGGTGGCCTTTTTGGTCCAGTCCAACCTGCCCATGCCCGACCTGCCCATTCAGTCGCCCCGGCGGCGGCTGCCGTTTCTGCCCAAAATCTTTCCGGTGGGCAAGAAGCTCGTCAGCTACCATCTGCTGGCTCCGCTCTGGCTGGGCAAGGGATGGCGGGGCGGCCGGGTGACGCATTTTCTCTGCCACCTGGACGCCCCCAGCCGCCCCGGCCCCGGCGCGGTGCTCACGGTGCACGACCTCATCGCGCAGAAGTTCGCGGACCTCTACCAGGGCCGGCGCACCAGCGCCCGGTTCCGCCTGGAGCGCTGGCTGGAGACCCGCTGCCTGTTCCAGGCGGCCGGGCTGATCGCGGTCAGCCAGTGCACCCGCCGCGACCTGGGTGAGGTTTACGGCATCCCGCAAGAAGCGGTCCGGGTGATACCGGAGGCGGCCGATCCGGGCCTTGCGCCCATGGACGACCCGGCCCGACGCGCGGCGGTGCTCGCGCGTCTGGGCCTGGACCCGGCCCAGCCGTTTTTCCTCTACGTGGGCGGCATCGACCCGCGCAAAGGCGTGAAGGTGCTGCTGGCCGCCCTAGCCGCCCTGGCCGGCCAGGGCCGGACGGAGCGGCTGGTCATGGCCGGGCGCATCGAGAACGACCGCCAGTTCCCGGCGCTGATGGCCCTGATCGACAAGCTGGGCCTGACTGAGCGGGTGGTGCGCCTGGGCTTCGTGGCCGACGCCGATCTGCCGGCGCTTTTCGGGTCCTGCCTGGGCTTCGTCTTCCCCAGCCTGTACGAGGGGTTCGGCCTGCCGCCCCTGGAGGCCATGGCCTGCGGCGCGCCGGTGGTGGCGGCCAAGGCCGGGGCGGTGCCGGAGGTGGTGGGCGAGGCCGGGATTCTGGTGGAGCCGGGCGACGCCCCCGGCCTGGCCCAGGCCCTGGCCGCCCTGGCCGGGACGCCGGAGCTGGCCCAGGAGCTGCGCCACCAGGGCCGGGAGCAGGCGGCGCGCTTCTCCTGGCGGCGCACGGCCGAGGCCACGCTGGCCGTCTACCGGGAGGCCGGCCATGCGCACTGAGGCCATGGCCCGGACGGCCTTCGCCCTGGAGGCCCTCTGGGGGCCGCTGGTGGCCCTGGCCGTCTGGTGGCTGTGGCCGCTGACCGGCCTGCCCCGCCTGGGGCGCGAGGACGCCTGGTTCGCCCTGGCCTGGCTGGCGCTGCTC
>JBMORH010000041.1:26591-54942 GCA_049322275.1 Thermodesulfobacteriota bacterium | reverse complement strand
CAAGGAGGCCATCGCCACCAAGCAGGACGAGGCTCCCAAGCGGCCGCCGCCCAAGCCGGCGCCCAAGCCGGAGGAGACCCCGGACGCGGCCAAGGAGTTGGACAAGCGCCTGGCCAACCTGCGCGACAAGGTCGAGGACCAGCGCCGGCTGGAAAACGTCATGGACCGGCTGGAGAAAAAGGCGGCCAGCCGCTCCAACACGGTGGGCGGGGCCTTCGCCTCCGGGGCCGGCGGCGGCTCGCCGGGCTCCTTGCGCGACCAGGTCTATCTCACCGAGCTCTGGTCGCGCATCCAGGCCGCCTGGGTGCTCTCCGAGGCCCTGGTGCAGAAGCCCAAGGGCCTGGTGGCCATCGTGGGCTTGCGCATCCGCAAGGACGGCAGCCTGGACAAGGCCTGGCTGGAGCAGGGATCGGGCAACGCCCGCTACGATCAGTCGGCTCTGCGCGCCACCGAGAAGGCCGCGCCCTACCCGCCGCCGCCGGCGGGCATGCGCGAGTCCTACTACGAGGTCGGGGTCCGTTTCCGGGTGGAGGACCTGGGCGGTTGACAAGCCGGCCCGGCCGGGCCACCCCAAACCGGAAGATTGGGACGACATGCCTAAGTTCATCGCCATCCTGCTCGCGGCCCTGGCCATCCTGGGCCTCCTGGCCCCGGAGCCGGCCCAGGCGCGGGTGTACATCGACATCACCAAGCCCAGCTCGCGCAAGATACCGCTGGCCATGCCCGAATACGGCCTGCTGCCGGCCGGGGGCGCGGCCGAGCTGGGCGGGCTGGGCCGCCAGGTGCTGATCGGCGACCTGACCTACACCGGCCTGTTTGACATCCTGGACCCCAAGACCTACCTGGGCACCGGCCAGGGCGAGGTCAACCCCCGCCAGTGGAAGCGCATCGGGGCCGATCTGCTCATCACCGGCAACTACGAATCCACCCCCACCACGCTCAGCGTGGAGATGCGCCTTTTTGACGTCACCGAGGGCAAGCTCCTGGTGGGGCGGCGCTACGACGGGCTGCCCACCGACATGCCGGCCATCATGCACCGCTTCGCCGACGAGGTCATGGAGGCGCTCACCGGCGAAAAGAGCGTCTTCTCCACCCAGATCGCCTTCACCCACTCCGTGGGCGGGATCAAGGAGATCTGGCTGATGAACTTCGACGGCTCCGGCGCCCGCCAGCTCACCCAGCGCGGCGACATCTGCCTCTTTCCGGCCTGGTCGCCCGACGGCCGTCTGCTGGCCTACTCCTGCTACGTCAACCGCCGCCCGGCCGTGATCCTGCACGCCCTGGCCGGCGGCAGCGGCCAGGTGGTCATCAACAAGCCCGGCGTCAACCTGACCCCGACCTTCCGGCCCAACGGCCAACTGGCCGCGGCCACCAGCCACACCGGCAAGACCAACATCTTTCTGTCCGACCAGGTGGGCAACCTGGGGGCCAACCTCACCGACGGCTGGGGCATCGACGTGGCCCCCAGCTTCAGCCCCGACGGCCGCCAGATGGCCTTCTGCTCCGACCGGGCCGGCCAGCCCCAGATCTACATACGCGACATGGACAGCGGGACCATCCGGCGCATCACCTACGGCCACAAGTACGCCGCCGCCCCGGCCTGGTCGCCCAGGGGCGACCGCATCGCCTTCCAGGTGATGACTAACGGGGTTTTCCAGGTGGCCACCATCCGCCCAGACGGCAGCGACCAGCAGATCCTCACCCACGGCTACGGCGGGGGCGAGGAGCCCACCTGGTCGCCAGACGGGCGGTTGATCGCCTACGCCAGCCGTGCGACGGGGCGGTATCAGATATATGTAATGACCGCCAACGGGCAGCCCATCAAGCGGCTGACCGACCTGGCCGGGGAGAACGCCAACCCCGCCTGGTCGCCCCGTGGGGTGGCCGGAGTCAAGTAAGCCAAGGGTTGAAAAGCTGGTTAACGTTTTTGCATTCAGGAGGCGAGAAAGTGAAGCGCAATACGATCTACACCCTGATCCTGGCCCTGATCCTGGGCCTGGTGGTGGCCGGCAGCCTGGGCTGCTCCAAAAAGTCGGTGGGCGGCCCCGGCGAACTGAGCGCCGAGGAGCAGGCCCGCCTGAAGGCCGAGGAGGAGCGCCGCCTGCGCGAGCAGCGCCTGCGCGAGGCCCAGTTGGCCGAGGGCCAGGCCCGCGGCACCGAGGCCCAGTTGCGCGACCTGTTCACGAACCAGGACATCCACTTCGACTACGACCGCTACGACCTGCGCACCGACGCCAAGCAGATACTCAACGACAAGTCGGCCTTCATGCAGCAGCACCCCAACGTCAACGTGATCATCGAAGGCCACTGCGACGAGCGCGGCTCGGCCTCCTACAACCTGGCCCTGGGCGAAAAACGCGCCAAGGCCGCCGCCGCCTACCTCACCGCCATGGGCATCGACGCCATGCGCATCGAGACGGTGAGCTACGGCAAGGAGCGGCCCCTGGTGCCCGGCGCCACCGAGGAGGCCTACGCGGCCAACCGCCGCGCCCACTTCGTGATAAAGTAATCGCTGGAAACCTCCGGGCCGGGGTCCGCCCCGGCCCGGCCGTCACCAGCCGGAGCGACCGCGCCGCCGGAGGTCCGGCCAACGAGGGGGAGAGCATGACCAGAGCCTGGCCGCTGATCATCCTGACGGCGCTTTTGGCCCTCGCGGCCGGCTGCGCCACGGTGGACCCGCAGGACTTCAACGCCCTCCAGGCCCAGGTGGCGCGCGATCAGCAGCGCCTGCGCGACCTGACCCGCCGGGTGGACGTGATGCAGCAGACCGTGGAGACCAGCCGCGCGCCCCAGGCCAACCTGGTGGCCGACATGGCCTTCGTGCGCCAGGAGCTGGCCCGCTTGAACGGCCGCATCGACGAGAGCGACCGCCAGATGGGCCAACTGCGCGGCGAGGACGACCTGGGCCAGCGCCTGGCCCGCATCGAGGCCTATCTGGGCATGGCCCCGGCCGTTGCCGGCGCGCCGACCCCAGCGGCCGGCGGACCAGCCCCGACGGCCGCGGCGGCCCAGCCCCCGGCCCCGCCCAGGCCCGCCGCCCGCGACGACGACCAGCCCGACGCCGCCAGCGCCCAGGGCATGTACGACCTGGGCCAGCGCCTCTACAAGCAAAAATCCTACGACGCCGCCCGCGACCGTTTCGAGGACCTGCTCAAAAAGCACCCCAAGGACAAGCTGGCCGTCAACGCCCAATTCTGGATCGGCGAGACCTATTACAACCAGAAGCGCTGGGAGGAGGCCATCCTGGCCTACAATCAGCTCGTCAAGCGCTGGCCCCAAAGCGACAAGGCCCCCGGCGCGCTGTTGAAGCAGGGCATGGCCTTCAAGGAGCTGGGCGACAAGCGCACCGCCAAGATCGTCCTGGGCAAGCTCGTCAAGGCCTATCCCAAGAGCAGCGAGGCCAAGACCGCCGAGAAGCTCATGGACAAGCTGGACTGAGGCCGGTTCATTTCAGTCACATTGTTTTGGGTTGAAACGCACGGGCGGGGATGAACCCCGCCCTTTTTTTCCGCCCCCATTCGCGCGGCCGGGCTAGGGCCGGTCCTTGATCTGGCCGGCCAGCCAGAGGGCCTGGCGGGCCAGGCCGCGCCAGGCCCGCGCCTCGCGGCTGGTGACGCCGGCCCGCTCCAGGGTGGCCTTGAAAGGGCGGAAGAAGTGGTCGGGGTTGTCGGCCGGGATGGCCCCCAGGGCCACCAGGGCCTCCTTCAGATGCGCCTTGAGCCCGTCCAACTCGGCCAGGCTGGCCGGCCGGGGGCTGGCCGGCGCGGCGGCCTCATCGCCCCGGCGGCCCTCCAGGGCGGCCATGAAAACCTCGTAGGCCAGCACCAGCACCGCCTGGGCCAGGTTGAGCGAGTAGGCCGCGGCGGTGGGGATGCAGACCGTGAGCCCGCAGGCGTCCACCTCGGCGGTGTCCAGGCCCTTGTCCTCCGGCCCGAAGACGATGGCCACCCGGCCCCGCGCCGCCCAGTCCAGGATGGCCGGGGCGGCCTGGCGGGGGCTGGTCAGGCGGCCGCGCCGCCGGCCCACGCGGGCGGTGGTGGCCACGGCCAGGGCGCAGTCGGCCGTGGCGGCGGCCAGGTCCTCATAGACCCGCAGGCCCGCCAGCACCGGCGCGCCGCCGCTGCTGGCCAGGCGGGCCATGGGCTCCGGCCACAGCCGCTCCGGCGCGGCCAGGCGCAGGTCATTGACGCCCATGTTGGCCATGGCGCGGGCGGCGGAGCCGATGTTCTCCGGGAACTTGGTGCGCACCAGCACCACGCAGAGGTTGGCCAGAAGATCCTGCATGGCCAGGAAGGATAGACCAGGCGGCGTGAGCGGGCAAGGAAGGAAATAAGCGGTTGGCCTCCGTGCCGGTTTCGCCTTGATCCTCGCCCCCGCCCGGCGGGGGAGAGGGGAGGGTGAGGGGGCACTAGGCCTTGGGCCTGCGCGGGCGGCGGGCCTTGGCCGGTGGGCGGCTGAAGCGCTGCTTGTCCGCCTCCAGGGCTTCGACGATGCTGAGGTTGATCTCCGGCAGCTTCCAGAGGATGCGCTCCCAGGAGGGCAGGTGGCGCACCTGGAGGGACTGGTCGCGCAGGCGGTTTTCGAGGTCCAGGATGGTCTGTTGCAGACCCTGGTCCACGTAGGGCTTGAACTCCGGGAAGCTGGCCGTGAAACGCAGCATCTTCTCGGCCATGTGGGCCGGGCTGGTCAGGTGGTCGGCGGTCTGCACGATGGCCTTGCTCAGCACCTCGTAGACCATGTGCTCCTCGGAGTCGCGGTCATAGCCAAGGCCGTTGAACTCGGCGATGTCGCTGTAGCGCTTGATGGTGTCCTCGGCGATGGACTCGTAGGTCAGGGCCAGGTCGCGGAAGAACTCCTCGCCCACCTCCAGGCCCTCCTCCACGATCAGGGCGTGCAACAGGGTGGTGATGATGTCCAGGCTCATGCGGTGCAGGCCCGCGCCGGGGTCCTGGGCCGAAACCCGCTGGTGCTTGTGGTCGAAGCCCTGGCGGGTGAACTCCACCTGGGCCACCTGGGGCGACTTGCGGAAGACCTCGATCAGGGTGAATATCTCCACGCCCCAGTCCAGGGCGTAGCGCATCTTCTTCAAAAGCCACATGTCCATGACCACCTCGCCCGAAAGCTGGTAGTCGAAGCTGAGCAAAAAGTCCACCAGGCGCAGCATCTTCTCGTTCTGGCTGTCGGTGAACTTGCGCTTGAGCGAGATCAAGAGCGGGTCCAGCAACAGGCGCTTGACCCGGCCGAACATGCGGTTGCCGTCCCAGCGGGCGTAGTAGGCCTTGGCGAAGGGGTGGTTGTGCACCAGCACCGGGAAGAAGAGCCGGTCCAGTTGGCGGCGCTCGAAGGTCTTGATGTCGGCGTCCAAGAGACCCACCGCCGTGGCCCCCAGGGCGATGGCCACCCCGAAGCCCAGGAAGACGTTGCGCCCCTTGCCCCGCCGGCTCAGGTCGAAGCCCGCGCCGCCCAGTTGCTCGTAGATGGCGCTCATGGCCGGGCCGTCGTTCCACTGGATCACGTAGTTCTTCAGCCCGGCCGCCTCCAGGATGCGCCGGCACAGGCGCACGTCCTCCTCGCTGGCCGCGTCCAGGCCGAAGATGACGTGGGCCAGGTAGTCTGCCCCGGCCAGCTCGGCCACGATGTTTTCGAAGACCGGCCGGCTTTCGGGGTGGGTGAACTCGCTGGCCAGGGCGGGCACGATCAAAACCGGCTTTTTCCAGCGGGCGGCGTGGGTCAGCCGGCCCAGCAGGTCCTGGCGCTCCTCCAGCAGGTAGTAGGTGGTGACGCGGGAATGGGTCTGGGCGAAGCTTGGCATGGGTCGCTCTCCTTGGCGCGGGCGCGCAGGCCCCAGGGCCGCGCGGCGCGGGTCGGCTTAGCAATGTCACGCTCTGGGTGCGGCGGGCGCGGGGTTAGTCCCGGCTGTTCTCATTATGCCCCTTGGCGGCGGGGTTTGCCAAACCCTGCCCGGCGGACCCGGCGGGCAGGGTGGCGGCGCGCACTAGGGCCCGGCCGCCGAAGCGGGCGCAGACCGCGTCGGTGGCCGCGCTGAGGGCCTGGGACTTGCGGGCCTCCTCCTGGTCGAAGAGCCCCGGCTGGCCGCGCCCGGACGGCATAAGCCCGGCCACGCCCACCCCGATCAGGCGAAAAGGGCCGGCCGGGGCGTAGCGGTCGAGCATGCGCCGGGCGGCGGCGAAGATGACCATGGTGTCGTCGCTGGCCCGGGCCAGGGCCGCGCGCCGGGTGGCCAGGCGGAAGTCGGCGTGGCGCAGCTTGAGCACCACCACCCGGCCGGACAGTCCGTGGCGCCGCATGCGCCGGCCGACCTTCTCGCACAGGCCCAGGAGCAGGCTGGCCAGCTCGCCCCGGTCGGAGATGTCGGCGGCGAAGGTCAGCTCGTGGCTGACCGACTTCACCTCGCGCTCCGGGCGCAGATGGCTGGCGTCGCGGCCGTGGGCCAGCTCCCACAGCCGGCGGCCGAAAAGGCCCATGGCCAGCTCCAGGCGCTCCGCGCCCAGGGCGCGCGCGTCCACCAGCCGGGTCAGGCCCATGCCGTTGAGCCGGCTCAGGGATTTGGCCCCCACGCCGGGGACCTCCTTGAGACTCACCGTGGCCAGGAACGCCTCCACGTCCTCCACCACGGTCAGGCCGTCGGGCTTGTCGCGGTCGCTGGCGATCTTGGCCAGGAAGCGCACCGGGGCCAGGCCCACCGAGCAGGTGAGCCCGGTGGCCTGGGCCACGGCGGCCTTGATGGCGATGCCGGCCGGGCGGGGGCCGGGGCGCAGCACCGGAGCGCCCTTCAGGTCCAGGTAGGCTTCGTCCACGCTGACCTGCTCGACCACCGGGGTGAAGGCGGCCAGGGCCTTCATCACCTGGCGGCTCACCTGGCGGTAGCGCTCCATGCGCACCGGCAGGAACACGCCGATGGGGCAGCGGCGGCGGGCCTCGTACATGGGCATGGCCGAGCGCACCCCGTAGCGGCGGGCCTCGTAGGAGGCGGCCGAGACCACCCCCCGCGCGCCGCCGCCCACGATGACCGGACGCCCGGCCAGGGAGGGACGGTCCAGCACCTCCACCGCCGCGTAGAAGGCGTCCATGTCCACGTGAGCCAGCATGCTGGCTATCTCCCGGCCGGAGCGAGCCCCCACGGGGCGACCCGGCCCGTTGGTCGAAACAGGGCCATAAACTGGCTTGCGCCTTTGCGAAAAACGTGCTAGCTTCCCAGCCGTTCACCCCGCACCCACCATCTTTGCGAGGCCGACCTTGGTTTTGCCCCAGGACGCCAACCCGGCGAGCCGGCCGGGTCACCGCAATCTCCAGTGTCCTTACTACGTCTTCTGCCTGGACATCGCCGCGGCCAACATGTGGGCCGATTTCTCGTGCGATCTTTGCTACTACCGCAAGTCCAAGCAGGCGACCAACATCGAGGAGCTGGACCTGTGCGCGCCGGGTTGGGAGGACATCTGGGGCGGCAGCGGCTAGGCCGCGCCCTGGCTTCTAGCCCCCCGGAAACCAACGCCCGCAGGCGGCCTGGATCAGGCCGTGCAGGGCCGGGTTCGCCGCCACCACGTCCCCCCGCCACAGGCTCCGGCCGCCGCCGTCGAAATCGCTGACCACCCCCCCGGCCTCGGCCACCAGCAGGATTCCCGCCGCCAGGTCCCAGGGCTGGAGCCCCATCTCCCAGAATCCCTCGCCGCGCCCGGCCGCCACGTAGGCCAGGTCCAGCGCCGCCGCCCCGGCCCGGCGCACGCCGGAAACCTGGCCAAAAAGCTCGGCGAAAAGCGCCAGGTAGGTCTCCAGGCGGGCCTTGTCGCGGAAGGGGAAGCCGGTGTGCAGCAGGCAGAGGGCCGGGTCGGCCTGGGGGCTCACCCGCAGGCGCTTTTCTCCCAGCCAGGCCCCGCCGCCGGCCACGGCCCAGAACTCCTCGGCCTTGGTCACGTCCGCCACCACCC
Organism: Thermodesulfobacteriota bacterium; assembly: GCA_049322275.1. Taxonomy (GTDB): domain Bacteria; phylum Desulfobacterota; class Desulfarculia; order Desulfarculales; family Desulfarculaceae; genus JACRDC01. The sequence goes on along the minus strand of JBMORH010000041.1, from coordinate 46,996 downwards.
CGACCACCGGCCGGCCGTCCAGGAGCGCGGCCACGCTCACCGCCACGTGGGGAAAGCCATGGATGAAGTTGGTGGTGCCGTCCAGGGGGTCCACCACCCACAGCACCCCTGCGCGCGCCTCCGGCGGGGGCTGGTCCCCGGCGTCCTCCTCGGCCAGGACGGCGTGGTCCGGGTGGCGGGCGCGGATGGTCGCCAGCACCGCCGCCTGGCTCAGGCGGTCGGCGTTGGTGACGAAATCGAAGCTGGACTTGCTCTCCACGGTCAGCTCGCGGCCCCACAGGCCGCGCAGGACCCCGGCCCCGGCCGCGGCCGCGGCCCTGGCCGTGGCCGTCAATTCACGCTCCATGTCCGACTCCCGCCAGGGGGCTTTGTTTTTTCCGCCAACCTTTGCTATAAGATAGCCCATAAAAACCACGCCCGCGACACCTGGGAGCCGGCGAAAAGCCCGTGAAACAACCGCAAGAGCAGCAAAGCGCAGCCGCCGGCCAGCCCCAGCCGAGGATCGTTCCCCGGTCCGAGCACAGCATCAGCCGCAAGAACATCGATCCGGAGGCGCTCAAGGTGCTCTACCGCCTGCAGCGCCACGGCTACCTGGCCTACCTGGTGGGCGGCAGCGTGCGCGATCTCCTGCTGGGCAAGCGGCCCAAGGACTTCGACGTGGGCACCGACGCCCACCCCAACCAGGTGCAGCGCCTGTTCCGCAACAGCCGCATCATCGGCCGCCGCTTCCGCCTGGTCCAGGTATTTTTCTCCCGCGACAAGCTGATCGAGGTCAGCACCTTCCGCAAGCTGGCCGACCCCAGCGACGACGGCGTGCTCTTGGCCAACAACACCTTCGGCAGCCCGGCCGAGGACGCCCTGCGCCGCGATCTGACCATCAACGCCCTGTTCTACAACATCGCCGACTTTTCGGTGGTGGACTACGTGGGCGGCATCGAGGATCTGAAGGCGGGCCTGATCCGGGCGGTGGGCGAGGCCGAAATGCGCTTCCACCGCGACCCGGTGCGGGTGCTCAGGGCCATACGCCACGCCGCCCGCACCGGCTTCGCGCTCACCCCGGAGACCCTGGCCGCGGTGGAGCACCACCGCGGCGAGCTGGCCCTGTGCCCGGACAGCCGCATCCGCGACGAGCTGATGCGCGACCTCAAGGGCGGAGCGGCCTCGGCCTGGCTGGAGCTGGCCCACCGGACCCAGGTGCTCTACAGCCTGCTGCCCACCCTGGAGCCGGTCTACGGCCCGGCGGGAAGCCCGGAGCGGGCGGCGGCGCGGGAGAACCTGGACCGGGTGGACCGCCTGGTGGCCGCCGGCAGGCCCCCGGAAGACCCGGTCATCCTGGCCGCGCTGCTCTGGCCGGCGCTCACCGCCGCCGCGGCCGGGCTGGATCCGCCCTCCGGCCGCCTGGGCCGGGTGCGCTGGCAGATGTGGGTGCGCGAGGAGCTGCCCCGGATCGCGGGGCCGGTGGCCTTCGCCAAGCGCGTGCTGGAGCGGGCCTGCCAGGCCGCCGGCCTGATGGGCTTCGTCACCCTGGCCGAGCCGGGCCTGCGCCTGCCCAAGAAGATCACCCAAAAGGGCTACTTCAGCGACGCCCAGGCCCTGGCCGAGCTGTTGGGCCTGGACCTCGTGGCCGCCCTGGGCCAGGCCAAGGCCCCCGAAGGCCAGCCCCGCCGCCCCCGCCGCCGCCGCCGGCGCCGCCGCAGGAACGGCGCCCCGGCTCCGGCCGCGGCCTAGAGCCTGCCAACGCCAGCGGCCGGCTGGCCGGCGGAAACGGTTTCTTCCACCACCATGCAAAAATACGCGGGCGGGGTTTATCCCCGCCCGGTTTTTGATGCTGGCCACCATGGAAGAGGCGAGGCCGGCCAAGGGCCTGGCGCCGCCTGGTTTCAATCCAGCTTCAGCGCCGGGGCGTCGGAGCCGGGCGCGCCGGTGATGAGAAGCCGGGCCGGTCCGCTCACCGGCTTGAAGCGCAGCCGGTAGAGCTTGTCCCAGGGCCCCCAGAAATAATAGAGCGCCTCGTTCAGGGCCGTGCGCTCCTTTATCACCCGCGCGTCCAGCGGGGCCTGGCGCGCGCCGGCCGCGTCCAGCAGATACACCCGCCAGTCGGGCTTGGCCGCGGTCAGGTCGTTCCACTTGCGCTCCGGCACGTAGACGGAAACCACGATCTCCAGGTCCGTGGCCGCGTCGCGGGCCTGTTCGTCCAGGCGGCGGGCCTTTTCCTCCGGCGTCAGCCCCAGGGCCAAGGCGCTGCGCTCCACCATGGCCCGGCGCACCGGCCCGGTCAGCGGCAGGATGGCGGCCTTCAGCTCGGTGGCCGGCCCGGAGTAGACCTCGGCCGTGGCCAGGTAGGGGGCGATGGCGGCCTGGTAATCCTGGTCCGGACCGGGCTGGCGAGGGTCGAACTTGTCCTTGAGCCAGGCGGCGGTGCCGCATCCGGCCAGGGCCGCCAGGGCCAGGGCCAGGGCGATGAGCATCAGGTTCTTGCCCGCGCGGGTCATGGCTGGCTTCTCCTCATGGGCGATCAATGGCCTGCGACGGCTTCCAGTATAGCACCCGTCGCCGGGCCTACCGGCCCAGAATCTGGTCGAAGACGTAGTCCACGTTCTGCAGATGGGCGTCGAGGTTGAACAGCCCCTCGATAAGCTCCGTGGCCCGCGCGCCCAGGGCCGCGGTCAGTTCGGCGTCGGCCAACAGCCGGTCCTTGAAGCTGCCGCCCTGCTGCCAGGTGGCCATGGCGTTTCTTTGCACGATGGCGTAGGCCTGCTCGCGGGTCAGCCCGGCCTCGGCCAGGGCCAGCAGCACCTGCTGGGAATGGATGAGCCCGCCGGTCAGGTTGAGGTTGTTCAGCATGCGCTCCGGATATACGGTGAGGTTCTCGATCAACCCGGCCAGGCGGTGCAGGGCGTAGTGGGCGGCCACGTTGGCGTCCGGGCCGATGGTGCGCTCCACCGAGGAGTGGCTGATGTCGCGCTCGTGCCACAGCGCCATGTCCTCCAGAGCGGCCATGGCGAAGGCCCGGAGCAGGCGGGCCTGTCCGGTCAGATTCTCGCTGCCCACCGGGTTGCGCTTGTGGGGCATGGCGCTGCTGCCCTTCTGGCCGGGGCTGAAGGCCTCCTCGACCTCCAGCACCTCGGTGCGCTGGAGATGGCGGATCTCCACCGCCAGGCGCTCGATGGACCCGGCGATGACGGCCAAGGTGCAGAAATACTCGGCGTAGCCGTCGCGGGCCACCACCTGGGTGGAGGCCACCGCCGGGGTCAGCCCCAGTTCGGCCATGACCAGCCGCTCCAGCTCCGGCGGCACATGGGCGTAGGTGCCCACCGCGCCGCTGATCTTGCCCCGGCTCACCGCCGCCCTGGCCCGCTCCATGCGCTGGCGGTCGCGGGCGAACTCGGCGTAAAAGCCCAGCAGCTTGAGCCCGAAGGTGACCGGCTCGGCGTGGATGCCGTGGCTGCGCCCCATCTGGGGGGTGCGCTTGTGCTCGATGGCCCGTTTCTGAAGCGCGGCCAACAGCCGGTCCAGGGCGGCCAGGATCAGGTCGGCCGAATCGCGCAACTGGATGGCGTAGGCGGTGTCCAGCACGTCGGAACTGGTCAGGCCCAGGTGGATGTAGCGGCTGGCCGGACCCACGTGCTCGGCCACGTTGGTCAGAAACGCGATGACGTCGTGCTTGGTGGCCAGCTCGATCTCGTCGATGCGCTCCACCGTGAAGGCGGCCTTCGCTTCGATCTCGGCCAGCGCGTCGGCCGGGATGCGCCCCAGCCTGGCCCAGGCCCGGCAGGCGGCCAGCTCCACCATGAGCCAGGTGGCGTATTTGTTCTGGTCGGTCCAGATGTCGCCCATGGGTTTGAGCGTGTAGCGTGCGATCATGGCGGTTCCCCTGTGTGGCGGCCCGGCGGCCGGTTGTCATGCCCGCGGGTTCGGCGCATCCCCCGCCGCGTTGGCGGGGTGCGGTCATGGTAGCGGCCCCTCCGGCGGGTGTCAATGCGCGGGGGGGCCACCCGGCCCCACCCAGCCCAACCCGGCCTGGGCGCTTGCAAAACCGCCTCCGGTGCATTAGTCTAGCGCCACGCTTTTGTGAACATGAAACCGGCAACCCGGCCTCTGGGGAGGCATGGCCTTGCAGCAGCGGATCCATCCCCGGAAACGTCATCCCGGCCATCACGCCTCGCCCCGGCCGCGGCCCCGCTGGCTGCCGCAATGGCGCAGGCCCGGCGACACCCCGGCCGGGCGGAGCCTGGGCCGTCTGCTGTGGCTGATCGGCCTGGCCGGGCTGGCCCTGGGGTTGTTGGCGGGGCTGTATTGCGGTCAACGCGCCAATTTGGCCGAGAGCGCCTATCGGGCCATCTGGCAGGACGCCCTGGACACCGAGCAGCGCGGAGCCACCTATCATCGCCTGCGCCTGCCGGAGGGGGCCTGGCCCCATTACCGCTGGATAGAGCGCTTCGAAGGCGGTTTGGATTGGCCCGACGGTCCCCTGCCCGGCCAGAACAACTACAAGATAAAAGCCCTGGCCGGCCTGGAGTTGGAGACCACCCAGAAGCTGCATTTCAGGGTGGAGGCCAACGACGGCGTCTCCATGTTCCTCAACGGCGATCTGATCTTCGACCAGTGGCGGCCCTGGCCGGGCAAGATCGACGCCAGGTTCACCACCGAGGCCGTCTCCGGCCGCCTGCTCTTGGAAATCGACTACGTGCGGGTCAAGGACCACGGCGGGCTGAGGGTGGAGGTGCGCGACGAGGCCGGCCGCCAGTTGGAGGTTTTCCCGCTCAAGCCCGAAGTGGACGCCGAGGCCTGGCTCAATCTGCGCCAGCGCCGGGACTCCTGGCGAAAACGCCAGTGCGTCAGCCTGGTGCTGGCCCTGCTGCTTTTCCTGCTGCCAGTCACCTACCAGATCCTGCGCCACCCCCCGGACCCGGCCCGGCTGCGGGCGCTGGCGGCCGGGGTGGCCCCCGGCTTCTGGCTGGGCTTCTGGCTGGCCATGCTGCGCCAGATGATCGCCTACCTGGCCTCGGACGAGGGCGACGACCTGACCCTGATGCTCCTGGTCCCCCTGGCCGCCGGCCTGGCGGGCGCCCTGGTCCAGGCCGGTTTGGCCGCCGGCCTGGGGCGCCGCCAGCGGGCGCGCCTGGAGCGCCTGCGCCGCTGGTATCTGGCCCACGAGAATTGGCTTTTACCCGGCCTGGCCTTCCTGGGCCTGGCCGGGTTCTATGCCTGGGCCGTCACCAGCCTGGGCGGGGTGGCGCCCCACGTCTGGCTCCAGGCCCCCTGGGACGCCCGGCACTACCAGGACATCGCCGAGAACTGGTATTGGCTGCGCCGCAACGAGCTGGGCGGGGTCTGGGGAAACTTCCCCTGGCATCCCTTCTACCCCCTGCTGGCCCGCGGCCTCATTCTGCTGGGCGTCGATCCGGCCTGGGCCATGCTCCTGGTGGCCTGGCCCCTGGCCATCATCGGCTGTTATCTGCTCTTTCGCATCGCCAGGGACCTGTGGGGCGCGGCGGCGGCGCGCTGGACGCTTCTGGCCCTGGCCTGCCATCCCTGCGCCTGGTACCTGCTCATCGGCTATCCCTACGGCGCCGCCCTGGCCCTGGGCGCGGGCTATTTCCTGGCGCTTCGGGCCGAGCGCTGGTGGCTGGTCTTCCTCCTGGGCTATCTGCTGGGCATGACCTATCCCACCGGCATCGCCATCGGCACCCTGCCGGTGATGCTGCTGCTGCCGCGCATCGGCCGCGCGCCCGACCCCTGGCCGGAGCTGGCGCGCCTGCTCGTCGCCGGCGCCGGCCCGGCCCTGGGGCTCATCACCTTCTGCCTGCACCACTGGTGGCTATTCAACGATTTTTGGCTGCCCATCAGCGGCCACGCCAACTGGGGCCGCCAGGCCATGTGGCCCTGGGTCAGCGTCATCGAGGGCGTGCTGGCCGACCCGCCGATTTACAACGAGGTGATCGTCACCCTGCTGATCGTCTTCAGCCTGCTCATCTTCGGCCACCGCTTCCATCCCGGCCTCTGGGGTCTGCTGCTGGCGGTGTGGCTGATCGGGCCCAGCACCGGGCCGCTGGAATCCACCTACCGCCAGAACGTCATCACCTGGCCGCTGTTCATGCTCATCGCCAGCTCGCCCCGCAGCCCGTGGCTCAAGGCGGCCTGGCTGTGGCTGTGGCTCTATTTCGCCCTGAAATGGTACCTGCCCCTCTGGCTGGCCGGCGACCTGGTCTGAGGCGCGCCGCCGCCCGCGCCAGGCCGCCGCGCCCCGGTCACGACCGGTGGCGCGCGCTGGATGGAAGGGCCTTGGGGCGGGGCCTAGAGCGGGAAGTCCACCTTGATTTTGAACATCCTGAGCGAGGGCATGGAGCAGATGTCGCTCACGCCGGTGGCGGCGGCCAGGCGGGCCAGGTGGTCGTCGATCTCGTCCATGGTCTCGGCGATGAAGGTGAACCAGACGTTGTACTCGTGCTGGCGGCGGTAGTTGTGGGTGACGCCGGGGAAGGCGTTGACCGCGGCCACGAAGGCGGCCAGCTTGTCGTCGGGCACCTTGGCCGCGCAGAGCGTGCTGGCGAAACCCAGCGATGAGCTGTTGAAGTTGCCGCCGATGCGGCGGATGACACCCTTTGCCTTGAGCGCGGCCAGGCGCGAGAGCACCTCGTCCTCGCTGAGCTTCAGCTCGCGCCCCAGCTCCAGCCAGGGCCGCTCACTGATGGGCAGGCGCGACTGCACCGCGCGCAGGATGGCCTTGTCGACCGCGTCCAGGTGGTTGTCGGGGGCCTGGTCGGACATGGACCGCCTTGAGGCGACGCGGCCGGGGGCGCACCCCCGGCCGCGCCGGGTTTAGGCCAGTTTCACCACCCAGCCGAAGGGATCGGGCCGGGTGCCCATCTGGATGCCGGTCAGCTCCTCGTAGAGCTTCAGCGACAGCTTGCCGGTCTTGCCGTCGCCCACCGGGAAGGTCTCGCCCCTATAGGTGATGGAGCCCACCGGGCTGATGACCGCGGCGGTGCCGGTGCCGAAGGCCTCCTGGAGCCGGCCCTCTTTCTGGGCGGCGATCACCTCGTCGATGGTCAGCCGGCGCTCGCTCACCTTCACGCCCCAGTGCCGGCAGATGGCCAGGGCCGAGTCGCGGGTGATGCCGGGCAGGATGGTGCCGCCCAGGGGCGCGGTGACCACCTCGCCGTCGATCACGAAGCAGATGTTGGAGGTGCTCACCTCCTCGATGGTCTTGCGGTCGCAGGCGTCCAGCCAGAGCACCTGGGTGAAGCCCTTGGCGTGGGCCTCCTCGGCCGGCAGCAGGCTGGCCGCGTAGTTGCCCATGGTCTTGGCCTCGCCGGTGCCGCCGGGCGCGGCCCGCACGTACTTTTCCTCCACGTAGATCTTCACCGGGTTGAAGCCCTCGGCGTAGTAGGCCCCCACCGGCCCCACGATGATGTAGAACAGGTATTCCTGGCTGACCTTGACCCCCAGGCAGGCCTCGGTGGCGATGAGGTTGGGCCGCACGTAGAGGCTGGTGCCGCCGGCGCGGGGAATCCATTCCATCTCCACCCGCACGAACTCGAACATGTGCTCCAGCACCTCGTCCACGGGCAACTGCGGGATGCAAAGCCGGGCGGCGGAGCGGTTCATGCGCTCGATGTTGGCCCGTGGGCGGAACATGTAGATGCCGCCGTCCTGGCCGCGATAGGCCTTGAGGCCCTCGAAGACCTCCTGGCCATAGTGGAGCACCAGGGCGGCCGGGTCCAGCAGCAGCGGGCCGTAGGGCTCGATGCGGCTGTCGTGCCAGCCGCGCTCCTTGTCATAGTTCAGCTTGTAGATGTGGTCGCTGAAAAATCGGCCGAAGCCCAGCGCGTACTCGTCGCTGGGTTTGGGCTTGCACTCATGGGGCGCACGCAGTTTTTTGATCAGTTTCATGGCGGATTCCTCGCGCGATTTATTTGAGGCCCTTGGCCTGGGCCAGCGATTGCTCGTAGGGCGGCCTGAGCACGCCCTTTTCGGTTATGATGGCGCTCACCAGCTCGGCGGGGGTGACGTCGAACGCGAAGTTCAGCGCCCCCGCCCCCTTAGCCGCCACCCGGCAGGCGCCGCACGCGGTCACCTCGCCGGGGTCTCGCTCCTCGATTGGTATGTCCCTGCCGCTGTGCGCGTCGGGGTCGATGGTCGATAGCGGCGCGGCCACATAGAAGGGCACGCCGTGGTATTTGGCCTGCAGGGCGGCGTTGAAGGTGCCCACCTTGTTGGCCACGTCCCCGTTCATGGCGATGCGGTCAGCGCCCACGATGACGAGATCCACCAGGCCCTTCATCATGATCACGCCCACCGCGCCGTCTACGGCGACTTTTACCGGCACTCCCATCTGCACGCACTCCCAGGCGGTGAGCCGCGCGCCCTGCAAGAGCGGCCGGGTCTCGTCGGCGATGACGCTGATTTCGCGTCCCCTTGCCTTGGCCGCCCAGACCGGGGCCAGGGCGGTGCCATAGCCGCCGGTGGCCAGGCTGCCGGCGTTGCAATGGGTCAGCACCGTGGCCCGCTTCTTGCGGATCAGCTTGGCCCCGTGCCGGCCGATGGCCAGGTTCACCGCGATGTCCTCGTCCAGCATGATCTGGCTCTCGCGCCGGATCATGGCCGTCACCGTGGCCGGGTCCGGCGGGGCCACCGCCACCAGGGCCAGGACGCGGTCGCAGGCCCAGCCCAGGTTCACCGCCGTGGGCCGGGCGGCGCGCATCTGCTCCACGGACGCGGCGAAGCGCTTGCGCCAGGCCAGGGGATCCTTGACCTTGATGGCCCGGGCGGCCAGGGCGAGCCCCATGGCCGCGGCCACGCCGATGGCCGGCGCCCCGCGCACGGCCAGCGTTTTTATACAGTAGATCACCCCGCGCATGTCGCGGCAGGCGATGTAGGTCATCCGCCCCGGCAGCGCGCGCTGGTCCAGGATCATCACCGCGTCGCCGTCCCAGTAAAGGGTGCGCGGGAAGGGAAGGCCTTCCATGCCGGCGGCGGGTTTATGGCTGGGGTCGTCGGTCACACAGGCCTCTTCATTCCGGTTCCCCCTCCCCTTGCCAAGGGGAGAGGGTCAGGGTGAGGGATTTCCGGCCTCGCCCTGCCATCCGCTGTCACTCTTCGTAGGGGCGGGGTTTATCCCCGCCCGTCTTGGTTTTGCCGGCCGCCACGGGCGGGGGTAAACCCCGCCCCTACGAAGAAGGCGACCGCGTTTGCCATCGTCATGGCGTCCGCTTGCCCGCAGTCGCCCGGCCCTCATCCCACGGCCAACCCATCCAAGCGAAATCTGTCATTGCGAGGAGCAACCCGGCAGGGTTGCGACGCGGCAATCTCCCGTCGCCGGTCTTCTAGGGATAAAGACCCAAGAGATTGCTTCGCTGCGCTCGCAATGACAGTTAATAATTTTTGTTCTTCGTAGGGGCGGGGTTTATCCCCGCCCCTACGAAGAAGGCTGCTCTTGCTAATCTAGTACCCGTATTGTGTCATTGCGAGGAGCCTTGGCGACGAAGCAATCTCTTTTCTTGCCAGCCCCGTTACTCGCCCAGCATCTTCTTCACCAGGTCGTTGAGCACCTGGGGGTTGGCCTGGCCCTTGGTTTCTATTTCCCGCGCATCAGGCCGTCCTGGCCTGCTGCGCGCACGGCCGGGCCGAAGTGAATTCGTCCCGGCCTTCGGCTCGCTCCCGCCTCCGGCTTCGCTCGCCGGCGGGGCTCCTGCCCCGCGGCAACCAAGGGCAGGTGCAGCCTCGGCCTACTCGCCCAGCATCTTCTTTACCAGGTCGTTGAGCACCTGGGGGTTGGCCTGGCCCTTGGTGGCCTTCATGGCCTGGCCCACAAAAAAGCCCAAGAGCTTGTCCTTGCCGGCCTTGTAGTCGGCCACCTGGCCGGGGTTGGCGGCGAAAATCTTTTGCAGCGCCTGGCGCAACGGCCCCTCGTCGCTCACCTGCTTCAGGCCCTTTTCGGCCACCACCGCGGCCGGGTCCTGGCCGCTTTGCATCATCTCGCCAAAGACCTGCTTGGCCAGCTTGCCCGAAAGCTCGCCGCTCTCCACCATACTTATGAGCGCGGCCAGCTGGCCGGCGGCGATGGGGCTGGCGGTGATCTCCTTGCCTTCGGCGTTGAGCGCGCCCAGGAGCTCGCTCATGATCCAATTGGCCGCCGCTTTAGGCCCTGCCCCTGCCTGAACCACCGCCTCGAAGTAGTCGGCCAGGGGCCGGCTCATGGTCAGCACCCCGGCGTCATAGTGCGGCAGGCCGTACATGGCCACGAAGCGCGCCCGTTTTTGGTCTGGCAGCTCCGGCAATTCGCCGCGCACCCGCTCCACCCAGGCTTGGTCCACGATGAGCGGCAGCAGGTCCGGGTCCGGGAAGTAGCGGTAGTCGTGGGCTTCTTCCTTGCCGCGCATGCTCACGGTCTTGTTGGCGCCCGCGTCCCAGAGCCGGGTCTCCTGGATTACGCTGCCGCCGTCATCTATCACCGCGCGCTGGCGGCGAATCTCGTACTCGATGGCCTTCTGCACGTTGCGGAAGGAGTTCATGTTCTTGAGCTCCGCCCGGGTGCCGAACGCGTCCTGGCCCACCGGCCGGATGCTCACGTTGGCGTCGCAGCGGAAGGAGCCCTCCTCCATGTTGCCGTCGCAGATGCCCAGATAGACCAGGATGTCGCGCAGGGCCTTCAGGTAGGCCGCCGCCTCCTCCGGCGTGCGCAAATCCGGCTCGCTGACGATCTCCATCAGCGGGGTGCCGGTGCGGTTGAAGTCCACGTAGCTCAGTGGCTGGGTCGGGTCGTGGACCAGCTTGCCGGCGTCCTCCTCCATGTGGATGCGGGTGATGCCGATGCGCTTGGCCTGGCCGTCCACCGTGATGTCGAGATGACCGCCGGTGCACAGCGGCAGCTCGTACTGGCTCACCTGGTAGTTCTTGGGCAGGTCCGGGTAGAAATAATTCTTGCGCGCCCAGATGCTGCGCTCGGCGATGGCGCAGTGGGTGGCCAGGCCGGCCCGGATGGTGAACTCCACCACCTTGCGGTTGAGCACCGGCAGCACGCCGGGCATGCCCAGACACACCGGGCAGACGTTGGTGTTGGGCGGCTGGCCGAACTTGGTGCTGCACCCGCAGAATATCTTGGACTCGGTCAGGAGCTGGGCGTGCACCTCCAGACCGATGACGGCTTCGTACTGCATGCCGGACCACCCCAGAAAAGGCCGAAATAGGGACAGATACCGAATGTACCCAGGGCGCGGGGAGAAGTCAAGAAAGGCCTGGGGCCTCCTTGGACCCAGGCTCGGCGGGCGGCGGCTCGGTCGCATTGCGGGCCAGGAGCCCCAGCACCGCGGCCCCGATCACGCTCACCGCGCCGGAGAGGTAAAACGGCGCGGACATGTCGGACAGGTCGGCCAGCCAGCCGCCCAGGATGGGGCCGAAGAAGACGCCGGCCGATAGCGCCAGGGTGAAGAAGCCCATGGTCAGCCCCATGCCCGCGCCCAGGGCCTTGCCGCGGACGCTGGCCAGGGCAATGAGCGGCGGCAGGGCGAAGCCGGAGCCCACGCCCTCCACGATGTTCCACACCAACAGCCAGAAAAAGCCGCCGGCCAGCGGCATGGCCGCCTTGGCCAGGCCGGAGAGCGCCATGCCCATGACCGCCAGGGGCAGGCGCGCCCAGCGGTCGGCCAGTTGGCCGGCCGGCCACTGCAATGCGGTCATCACCAGCACGTTGACCGCCAAGAGGAGCCCCACCTCGGACTTGCTCACCGCCTGGGCCGGGGCCAGCACCGGCAAAAAGGCCACGTAGCAGCCCATGCCCATGGCGGTGAAGGCCCGGCAGAGGAAGGCCCCCAGCATCACCGGGTCCTTGGCCAGGGCCAACTGCTCGGCCCAGCCGGCGGCGGCCCTGGGGCGGGCGTGGGCCGGGACTTCGTGGACCAACCGCCAGACCAGGGCCGCGCCGATGAGGCTCAGAACGGCCATGAGCAGGAAGTTGGCCTCGATGCCGGCCAAGTCGTAGGCCCAGCCGCCAAGGAGCGGCCCCAGGCCGAAGCCCAGCAGGAACCAGGTGTTGAAGTTGCCGAACATGCGGCCCTCGTAGCCGCCGGGGGCCAGGTCGGCGGTGAGCGCCAGGGCCACCGGCAGCACCATGGCCGCGAAGATTCCCTGCACCGCCCGGTTGACCACCAGGCCGGCGGGGGTGTGGGTCCAGACCAGGGCCACGGCCAGCGCGGCGTAGCCGATGAGCCCGATGAGCAGGAAGCGCTTGCGGCCGGTGCGGTCGCTCAGCGCGCCGATGTAGGGCACCGTGAGGGCGCGGGTGGCCGAGAAGGCGCTGAAGATCAGGCCGATGGTCAGCGCCGAGGCCCCCAGACCCTTGGCGTAGTCGGGCAGGATGGGCACGATCACCCCCACGCCCAGCATGGAGATGAAGGTGGCCGCGCCCAGGGCCAGCAACTGGGCGCGCGGGGAGGGGGGTGCCATGGTCGGTCGCCTTGGTGTGAGGGTAAAACGCCGGCGGCCGCCGGGCTTGGCCGGCGGCCACCGGGGCGCTGGCCTAAATGTAGCCTATGAACGGGATTTGTGCAGCTTCTCGATGTCCTCGCGCCGGCCCACCACCACCAGGATGTCGGAGTCCTTGACCACGTAGTCCGGGGCGATGATGACCGAGATGCGCTCCGGCACCAACTCGCGCACCGCGATGACGTTGAGGTGGTGGCTGCGGCGCAGGTCGAGCTGCATGATGGTCTTGCCCACAAACTCCGGGGGCGGGGCCAGCTCGGCCACGCTGAAATCATGGCCGAGGGGCAGGTAATCCAATAGGTTGGGGTGGCTCAGGGTGTCGGCCAGGCGCAGGGCCACGTCGCGCTCCGGGAAAACCACATCGGTGGCCCCCACCCTTTTCAGTATCTTCTCGTGGTCCGGGCTGATGGCCTTGGCCACGATGCGCTTGATCTTCATTTCCTTCAGGTGCAGGGTGGCCATGATGCTGGCGCCCAGGTTGTCGCCCAGGCTCACCACCGCCGCGTCCATCAGGTTGACGCCGATCTCCTCCAGGGTCAGACGGTCGGTGGCGTCGGCCACCACCGCCTGCTCGGCCGCGTCGGCGATGCGGTTGACCGCCTTGGGGTCGGCGTCCACCACGCTGACGTGGTGGCCCAGCTCGGTCAGCCGCCGGGCCAGGGAGGCCCCGAAGTTGCCCAGTCCGATCACCGCCACGTGCATGGCGCGCTCCTTTCCCGCCGGGCCCGGCCTGGGGCCTAGCCCAGCATGATGCGCTCCTCCGCCTGCTGGTAGCGCCGGGGGCTGTAGCGCTCGGCCAACAGGTAGATCAGGGTCAGCGGCCCCAGGCGGCCGATGAACATCAAGAGGATCAGGATGACCTTGGCCTGGGGACGCAGGTCATAGGTGATGCCCATGCTGAGCCCCACGGTGCCGAAGGCGCTGACCGCCTCGAAGGCGTAGCTGAGCACCTCGCCCCGGTCGTGGCCCAGCAGGTCCCCGCCCAGGCCGACCAAAAACAGCACCGCCAGGCAGACCACCAAGGAAGAGCCCAGCACCAGGGTGGTGGCCTCGCCCACCTGGGCGGCCGGCAGGTCGCGCCGGCCCAGGCTAACCGTGGCGTGGCCGTGCAGGCGGCTGCGGGCCAGGGCGGCCAGGGTGGCCAGGGTGGTGGTCTTGATGCCCCCGGCCGTGGAGCCGGGGCTGCCGCCCACGAACATCAGCAGGATGGTGATGAGCAGCGAGCCGTTGCTGAGGTCGGCCACCGGGATGGTGTTGAAACCGGCGGTGCGGGGGGTGACGGCGGCGAACAACAGCGGCCAGAGGCTGCCCCGCCAGGCCGCGCCGCCGTTGCTCAGCCACTCCAGCGTGAACAGGAGCAGGATGCCGGCCAGGATGAGCGCGGCGGTGGTGATGAGCACGGTGCGGGTGTGCAGGCTGAGGCGGGGCCGGCGCGGCCGCCGGGCCAGGACGGCGGCCAGCCAGGCCCGGCTTTCGCGCAGCACCACGAAGCCCAGGCCGCCCAGCACGATCAGGGCCATGATGACCAGGTTCACGGCCGCGTCGGCCGGATAGTTTTCCAGATTGTTGCCGAAGGTGGAAAAACCGGCGTTGCAAAAGGCGCTGACGGCGTGGAAGGCCGCCACCCCGGCCGCCGCGCCCCAGGCCATGTCCTGGCCGAAGCGCGCCCAAAGAGCCGCGAAGGCGGCGGCCTCGATGACCAGGGTGTAGAGCACCACGTCGCGGGCCAGGGCCCCGATCTCCGGGGCCGGCACCGGCCCCAGGGCGCCCCGCAGGGCCAGGTGGCTGCGCACGCTGGGCTTCTTGCCGGCCAGGTAGACCATGGCCATAGAGAAGGTCATGATCCCCAGGCCGCCGGCCTGGATCAACAGCGCGATGAGGGCCTGCCCCCAGCCGCTCCAGGCGGTGGCGGTGTCCACGGTGATGAGCCCGGTGACGCAGACGGCGCTGGTGGAGGTGAACAGGCAATCCAGGAACGAAACCGGCCCCTGGCCCTGCATGACCGGCAGCCAGAGCGCCGCCGCGCCCAGGAGGATCAGGACGGCGAAGGAGCCCACCAGTATCTGGGCGGGGCTCAGCCGGGAGATGGGGTTGGGCATGGCCTCACGGGCGGGTGCAAGAGGCCCCCCCCGCCGCCGGGCTCCCTAGGCGTCGGCCTTCTTGCCGGCGATGGGCATGGGCTCAATCACCGTGATGACCGGGCCGTGGCAGTGCTCGTGGGGGTGGTCGTGGTGGTGATGCCCGTGGTCGTGGCCGTGGTCATGGCCATGCTCGTGGTCATGATCGTGGTCGTGGCCGTGATGGAGATGCTGGCCCTTCTGGCCGCAGCAATCGCACATGGGGGTTCCTCCTCCCGATTGTCCCAGGGCCGCACGCCGCCAATGATAGCGCCGGCCCCAGGGGCTTGTCAAAGCGGGCGGGCGGCCGCCGGGCTCAGGCCGGCCCCAGGTAGGTGGCCCGGCTGTCGTCGGATTCCCAGGCCGAGACCCTGGCCATGGTCACCTGGGGCGGCAGGCCGGCCGCGATGCGCTCGTAAAGGTGCTTGGCGATCATCTCGCTGGAGGGGTTGACGCGGTCGAAGGGGGCCACCTCGTTCAGGTGGCGGTGGTCCAGCTCCTCCAGGGCGGCGCGCATCAGCTTCTTGAGCTCGCCGAAGTCCATGAGCAGATCGGCCTGGTCCAGCTCGGAGCCCTTGACCACCACCTCCACCCGCCAGTTGTGCCCGTGCAGGGCCTCGCAGCGGCCCTTGAAGTTGCGCAGGGAGTGGGCCGCGGCGAACCGGCCGGTCACCATGAGTTCGTACACGCCGCTACTCCCCGCCCGCGGGCTGGTAGGGCTTGCCGCACTCGGTGCAGCGGCCGTCGGGGCCAATGATGCCGATGCACAGCCCGTCGGAGCAGGCGACGCGCTCGCCCGGCTCCGGGGCTTCGCCTTCGGCCGCGGCCGGACCGGCCGCCAGCTCGTGGCCGCAGCCGGGGCAGTAGTTGGCCGGGGGCAGGGCCTTCTGGCCGCAGGAGGCGCAGGTTAGCTGCTTGGGCGGTTCGGCGTCCGGGGCCGGAAGTTGGTGGCCGCAGTGGTGGCAATAGCCGGCGCCGGTGAGCGCCGGGCGCTCGCAGGCCGGGCAGGGTTGGCTGGGCAGGGCCTGTTGGCAGTGGGGACAGTCCATGACGTCTCCGGAGCAAGGGCTGGAAAAGCTTGGCGGCGACCGGGACGATCCCGGCGCTCCAGGCAATTTTGCGGGTCAACCCGCGGTTTTGTCAAGGCAAGCCCAGCCGGGGCCTCCTTGACAGCCCTGGGGGTGCGTGTTAGCCTCCAAAACCAAATAGCCAACCCGCCCCCCGCGACGATGGCGCGGACGGAGCCGGAGGAGATCCATGCGCATCAGCCTTGTCCGGCGGGCCGTTTTTGGTCTGGCCTGCCTGGTCCTGCTGGCCGGCCCGATCCTGGCCCCCGCCGCCCCGGCCCAGGCCGCCGCCGGCGTCAGCCGGGTGATCATCCTGCCCTTCACCGCCAACGCCAAGGACGACATCTCCTTCCTGGTCAAGGGCGTGCGCGACATGCTGGCCAGCCGCCTGGCCTGGGCCGACCGGGTGATCGTCATCGAACCGGACCTGGTGGCCCCGGCCGCGGCCAAGTTCAAACCGCCCTTCAACGAGGACAAGGCCCGCCAACTGGGCAAGGAGCTCTCGGCCCAGGTGGTGGTCTTCGGCTCCATCACCGTGCTGGGCCAGGCGGTGAGCGTGGACGCCCGCGTGGTGAAAAGCGAGGGCGGCGAACCCCTGACCGCCTTCGTGCAGACCACCGACCAGGATTCGGTCATCCCGCGCATCAACGACTTCGCCCAGCGCATCAACGCCGAGATATTCGAGCGCCCGGAGGCCGTGGCCGCCCAGAAGAAGGCCCAGGACCAGGCCAAGCGCCTGATGGGCGAGAAGACCGGGGAAGAGCGGCCGATCAACACCGCCACCGACCCCAGCTCCCTGGACGCCCTGCCGGAGAACATCAGCCCCCTGAACCCGATGTTCCTGCGCACCCTTTCGGGCATCGACTCCGACCGCTACTGGCGCAGCCCCCGCATCAACCAGCCGGTGGAGTCCATCGCCGTGGCCGACATCGACGGCGACGGCAAGAACGAGCTTCTCATGCTCACCACCAACACCCTCAGGGTCTACCGCCTGGCCGGCGAACACTTCGCCATGATCACCGAATTCAAGAACGGACCGGCCGGCGAATACCTCTTCGTGGACGTGGCCGACATCGCCCATCGCGGGCGCCCCCAGATTTTCGTCAGCAACTTCAACAACAAGCTCGCGTCGAGCTTCGTGCTGGAATGGGCCGAGGGCGGTCTCAAGATGGTCAGCCCGCCCCAGAACATCTTCTACCGGGTGCAGCCGGACCCCAGCGGCAAGGGCCAGATACTCTTCGGCCAGCGCACCGCCATCGACACCCCCTTCGCCGGCCCCATCTTCTACATGAAGTGGGACGGCAAGGCCTTCGTGCCCGACAAAGAGCTGCCCTACAACAAGTTCACCTACATCTTCAACTTCGCCCTGGCCGACCTGAACGGGTCGGGCCGGCCCTACACGGTCTGCGTGGGCCCCAGCTACTCCATCCGCATCTTCAACGAGCGCCAGGAGCAGGTGTGGATGAGCGCCGAGGCCTACGGCGCCACCGGCAAGTTCATCCCCTTCCAGAACATCGCCGGTTCGGGCTGGGAGGAGGACTGGTGGTACGTGCCGGCCCGCCTGGTGCTGACCGACCTGGACGGCGACGGCCGCCAGGAGGTGGTGCTGGTGCGCAACCGCGACCGCGCCGACGGCATCCTGGAAAAGATGCGCATGTTCTACCAGGGCACCATCTACGGCCTGTACTGGAACGGCCTGAGCCTGATCGAGTATTGGCGCACGCCCAACATCAGCGGCTATCTGCCCGACTACACGCTGGCCGACGTGGGCAACGTGGGGCGTTCGGCCCTGGTGATGGCCGTGGGCCAGCGCGAGCTGGATGGCGTGCTTTCCAAGGGCACCAGCCACGTGGTGGCCTTCACTTTGAAGCCCCAGCGGGTCATTCCCAAGAAGTCGCCCGGCCTGTAGGCCGCGCCAACCAGGGGATGGGGGCGGAGCCACCTGGCGCCTTCTCCCGGCGAGAGGAGCCGTGCCTTTCATCGCACTGCGTGGCCAGCAAGCCTACTATGAGGACTACGGCCAAGGTCCGCTGGTGATCCTGCTGCACCACGGCTTCGGCAGTTGCGAGATGTGGCGCGGCATCCTGCCCCACCTGGCGACTGCGGGCTATAGAGTGGTGATGTACGACCGCCGCGGCTATGGCCGCAGCCACGAAGGCGGGGACTACCGCGATTTCTACCTGTCCGAGGGCTTCCGGCCGGCCATGGTGGACGAACTGGCCGCCCTGGCCGCGGCCCTGGACCTGCCGGAATTTCACCTGGTGGGCCAATGCGAGGGCGGGGTCCTGGCCCTGGATTACGCCGCTCGCTTCCCCGGCCAAGTCAAAAGCCTGGTGGTGGCCTCCACCCTGTGTCATCACAACGGCGATATCCGCGCCTTCAACCTGCAAAAGTTCCCGGTGGCCTTCGCCGACCTGGATGAGAAGATCAGGCGCAAGATGATCGCCTGGCACGGCGAGGCCAACGCGGAGCGGCGCTTCGAGCTTTTCCGCTACATGGGCGGGGCCTACGGCACCGGCCAATTCGACCTTCGCCCCATGCTGCCGGGCATAGGCCAGCCCACCCTGATCATCTATCCCGACCGCAGCGCCTTGTTCGAGGTGGAGCAGGCGGTGGACTTCTACCGCGGCCTGCCCAACGCCGAGCTGGCCGTGATGCCCAAATGCGGCCACAACACCTATGAGCAGAAGCCCCAGGAATACCTGCGGCTGGTGCAGGACTTCCTGGGCCGGCAGGAGCGCGGCGAGGAATCGGCCAAGTCCTTCATCATGACCTGCGCGGGCTGAGGCGCAAGACATCCCCTGGCCGCCGGCCACGACCGCGGTCAGGGCCAGGCCCCCTGTTCGCAGCATCAGCGATGATGGCGCCCCCGGCGCGATTCGAACGCGCGACCTACGGCTTAGGAGAACGGCCCCCTTGACTTCCCGACCTCCGCAAGGCTTTGTAAGTTGCTTTGATAACAGAATGTTAGCATTGTGCGTGATGGTAAGTTTTGGCAGGTTTTAGCCATAATTTTCAGAAGAATCTCACTTAAACTCTATTGACTCTCACCCAGCCTGACCTGCCCTTACCCGCCCACGCAACAGTCTCTGGTCGCCCTTTTTACGCTGTCTGGCATCAGTCCAGTGCGCAGGCCGGGGGCGCGGCTTGGGGCTGGTTGGGGTCCTGGCCGCGGGCATAGCCGGCGATGCGCCGGCCCAGTTCCCCGGCCAGGGCCAGGCGGTCGTAGTCCACCACCAGGTTGTCCAGGTATTGCAGGACCAGGCGGTCCCCACGGCGGGGCTCCGGCCCCAGGCCGGCGAAGAAAAAGCCCAGCTCGGCCGCGGCGGCGATCATCTCCTCCAAGCCGGGCCGGCCCAGGTTGCGCCAGCCGGCCTGGAGGCCCGCACCGTCCAGATTCAGCCGGCCTCGGCCCGGTGCAAGGGCGGGCCTTGGTCCATGAGGCGAACATCCAGGCCCAGGGAGGTGGCCATGAAGCTGACCTGCACCGGCTGGCCGTCACCCTGGGCGGCCATGGCCAGCGCCCAATCCCCGGCCCGGGCCAGAGCCGCCAAAAAGCCCTCGCGGCCGGCCTGGTCCAGCCCGGCCAGCCCGGCCAACTCGGCGGCCAGGGCCAGGAGCGCCGGCAGGTGCTCCCGGCCGGGCGGCAGGCTCAGGGAGACTTGCCGCTGGGGCGGCTCGCCCATCTAGCGCGCCGCGCGCAGCCAGGCGGCCGCCGCCCAGCCCCAGACCGCGTTGACCGCGATCACCACCAAGGGGGTCATCAGGCCCAGCTCCAGGCCGGCCGGGCCTTTATGGGCCACCTGGGGAAAGATGTAGAAGAGCTGCACCGCGCTGGGGGCCAGGCTGGCCAGGAGCCCGGCCCAGAAGATCGAGCCCCGGCGCAGGAAAGGCAGCAGGAACAACAGGCCCCAGATGCCTCCCCATACCAGGCGCGGATAGAGCCAGACCAGAGTGAAGGCCGGGGCGATCTTCACCCCCAGGGCGGCGGTCAGCCCCAGTTGGCCGACGGCCCAGAGGGCGGCGCTGTTGACCAGGCCGCCCAGGACCCCGGCGGCGAAGGTGAGGGAAAGCTCGCGGATCGCGTTCATGGCGCGTGTCTCCGTGGGGGTTGCGGCTTGACCGGCCGGCGCTGCGGCGGTCTGGTGAAAATTCTAGCACCCGCCGCGCCGGGCGCGGCAGGGGATTAATCGCCGCCGCCCGCGCGTGGGCGTGCTATGCTTGCCGCCATGGAAGCGCGCTTCTGTCCGCTCTGCGCCCGGCCGCTGGTCGCTCGGCCGGTGGACGGCATCGATCGCCAGGCCTGCCCGGACGCGGGCTGCGGCTGGGTCTTCTGGGACAACCCCCTGCCGGTGGTGGCCGGCCTGGTGGAGCACCAGGGGCATGTGCTCTTGATCCAGAACCGGGGCTGGCCGCCGGATTGGTGGGGCCTGGTCACCGGGTTCCTGGAGCGCGGCGAGAGCCCGGAGGCGGGCGTGCTGCGCGAGGTGCGCGAGGAGCTGAACCTGGAGGCCGAGCTCCGGGGCCTGATCGGGGCCTATGGCTTCGCCCGCCAGAACCAGGTCATCATCGCCTATCACCTGGCGGCCTCCGGTCCCTACGCCCCCGGCCCGGAGCTCAACGGGGTCAAGCCCATTCCCATCGAGCGCTTGAGACCCTGGCCCGGGGCCACCGGCCAGGCCGTGGCCGACTGGCTGGCGGCGCGGGGCCGGCCTTGACCCCGGCCCCGCGCCGC
>JBMORH010000041.1:0-26581 GCA_049322275.1 Thermodesulfobacteriota bacterium | reverse complement strand
TTTTCCCGGCGTGCAGGCCTTCGGCCTGCCGGGGGTGCTGGGGCCGGTCTGGGGCCAGATGTTCGACGCCGGCCGGGGGGCGGTGGGGGCGGCCATGTTCTTCCTGCTGGCCTCCCTGGGTTCGTTCATGTTCCTGGCCGGACGCTGGCAGGCCCGCTGGGGCACGTTGCGCCTCATGGCCCTGGGCGCGCTCCTGGCCGGGGCCAGCGCCGTTCTCCTTGCCTTCGCCTCCTCCCTGTGGATGGTCTACGCCTGGGCCTATCTCAACGGCGTCAGCCAGTGCTTCATCTACATCCCGGCCATGAACAGCGTGCAGCAATGGTTTCCGGCCCGGCGCGGCCTGGTCTCCGGGCTGGTCAATCTGGTCTTCGGCCTGGCCCCGGCCCTGACCGCCCCGTTCATGGCCGGGCTGCTGGGCGGACTGGGCTACGCCGGGCTGAACCTGGCCGTCGGGGCGGCCGGCTGCGCGGTCATGTTGGCCGCCGCGCCCTTCTGCGCCCCGCCCGGCCCCCACGAGACCCCGGCCGCCGGTCCGGTCCGGCCGGGGGCCGGCCCCGGCCTGGCCGGGTCCTGGACCGCCCGCCAGGCCCTGGGTTCGGCCAAGTTCTGGCGGCTGTGGGCCACCACCTGCCTGGTGGGCGCGGCCGGCATCGCCATGGTCACCTTGTCCACCGCCTTCGGGCTCTCCCTGGGCCTGCCGCTGCAGCGGGCGGTCTGGGTGCTCTTGGGCTTCAACCTGGGCTCCGGCGTCAGCCGCCTGGTCCTGGGCTATCTTTCCGACCACCTCCAGCGCGCGGGGGTCATGGCCCTGGCCTTCCTCCTGGCGGGGGCGGCCTACCTGGCCCTGCCCTGGGCCGGGAGCCTGGGCCTGGCCGCGGCCCTGGCCGGCTGCGTGGGGGTGGCCTTCGGGGCCATGTTCGCGGTGGGCGCGCCCCTGGCCGCCGACGTTTTCGGCCCTCGCCACTTCGGCGAGATCTTCGGCCTGCTCTTCACCAGCTACGGCTTCATCTCCGGGGCCATCGGCCCGGCCCTGGGCGGCTGGCTGCTGGACGCCACCAACGGCAATTTCACGCTGGTCTTCGGCTATCTGGGGGTTTTTTGCCTGACGGCGGCCGGTCTGGTGCGCGGGGTGCGCTGAAAACTCCCCTTCTCCGTTCCGGTCGCGTGGGCTATGATCGGATCGTTCACACCCCCAAGCCGAGGAGCCCGCGATGCCCGCCCGCCTGTGCGCGTTGCTGTGCCTGTCGCTGTCGCTGATCGCCGCCGCCGCTTTCGCCGCGCCGGCCGATCCCCGCGTCCGCCCGGCCGATTTCGTGGACGTGACCGAGGTCGTCCCCGGCGTGCAGTTGGACATCCGTTATCACACCGCCCACAACTTCATCGGCCGGCCCATCGCGGGCTACGAGGCCCCCAAGTGCCTGCTCACCCGCCGCGCCGCCCAGGCCCTGGCCCTGGTGCAAAACGACCTGGCGTCCTTTGGCCTGACGCTGAAGATCTACGACTGCTACCGGCCCCAGCGGGCGGTGGATGATTTCGTGCGCTGGGCCAAGGACCCGGCCGACACGGCCGCCCGCACCGAGTTCTATCCCACCCTGGACAAGCGGGTGCTTTTTCCCCAGGGCTACATCGCCGAGCGCTCCGGCCACAGCCGGGGCTCCACGGTTGATCTGACCATCGCGCCCCTGCCCACCCCGGCCCAGCCGGCCTGGGACCCGGCCCGCCAGGTGGAATGCTTCAAGCCGGCCGGCGTGCGTTTCGCCGACAACGGCCTGGACATGGGCACCGGCTTCGATTGCTTCCACGAGCTGAGCCACGCCCGCAGCCGTCAGGTGGGGCCGGAGCAGCGGGCCCGGCGGGCGCTGTTGGCCACCCTCATGGACCGCTACGGCTTCAAGGGCCTGGCCGAGGAATGGTGGCACTTCACCCTGCGCGACGAACCCTATCCAGACATCTATTTCGATTTTCCGGTGCGCTGAGGCGGTGTCGCCGTGCGTCCGCTTGGACCGCTGAGCCTAGGCGCCTGCCGGAGAAAAGGGTTCATCTGGCTCATGCGCGCTTGGCATGGGGAAGCGGCAAGGCCTGTCGCCCCGCGCGCGGCGGGCGAGTCGAGGCCTGGCCAGCGTGATGGGCTGGCCTGTGATGTTGGCTTGGCAAGAGATTGCCACGGCGCCGGCGCGCCTGGCGCGGAATCAGGGCCTCAGGCGGTGCCCTGGCGCAGGATCTCCAGGGCCTGGCGCACCTCTTGGTGGCGGCGGCGGGCCAGGTCTTCGGTCTTGCGCTGCAAGAAAAAATAAAGGTCGGTCAGGCTATCCTGGTCCAAGAGGCGCACTAGCGCCGCCACCGCCGCGCCCACGTCGGCCGGCTCGCCCCCCTCGGCCGGGCGCGGCTGCGGCCCCCAGACCACCTCCTCCGGCGTCAGGCCGCAGGCCTGGGCCGCCCGCTCCAGCACCCGGTCCGGGGCCAGGCGCTTGCCGGTCTCGTAACGGTTGTACTGCACCTGGCCGATCCCCAGCACCTCGGCGAACTCGCTCTGGGTCCGCCCCCCCCGCAGATGCTTGAGACGCTCGCCCACCCGCAGCGCGATCATCTCGTGCGCCTCGCGCATAAGCCCACCCCGCCCGTGGAAGGAAATCAGTGCTACCAGGCTACCCCAACGCCTTGCCTCCGTCCAGCGGAAACAGTGGTTTTTAATCGCCATGCGTAGAGTTGAATGCCGGCTGCTTTACCAGAGCGCGGCCACCCGCATGGCCTCGCGCAGGGTGCCCGGCCCCACCTGGGCCAGGCGGCCCAGCATGCGCTGCAGAATCATGGCCGTCATGAGGGCGTCGCCCAGGGCGGTGTGGCGGCCTTGTTGGGGCAGGCCGAAGCGGACGGCCAGGGCCTCCAGGCTGCACCGCTGGCGGTGGCGCGCGATGCCGTAGGGATCGGAGGGCAGCACCAGGGCGCGGCACATCTTCACCGTGTCCAGCACCAGGTTTTGCATGGGGAAGCCGTATAGGCCCCGCATGGTGCGGTTCATGAAGTGCAGGTCGAAGGCCGCGTAGTGGGCCACCAGGATGTCGCCGCCCAGGAAAGCCAGGAAGTCCTTGAAGACCTCGGTCGCCGGCCGGGCGGCGGCGATCATGTCCGGGGTGATGCCGTGGACCTTGACCGCCTCGGCCGGGATGGCCCGGCCGGGGTTGACCAACTCGGCGAAGTGTTCGCCCAGGCGCACCCGGCCCGCGCGCATGCGCACCGCCCCCACCGCCACCACCCGGTCGCTCATGGGGTCCAGGCCGGTGGTCTCCAGGTCCACGACCACATAGGAGTGGGCCTCGGCCGGGGCGGCCGGGTCCAGGCGGTCCAGGGCGGCCAGGTTGGCCGCCGCGGCCGGGTCCAGGCCCCGGCGGGCGTGGCGGGCCTTGACCAGCAGGTTCCGGAGCCGGGCCTTGACCAGGCTCAAGGCCGGCCGGCCTGGCCTTGCGGGGCGCTTGCCTTCTCTGCCGCCGATCGCATCGCCGCCACCCCCGGCTAGGCGTAGAAGTCGGCCACCGCCTGGACCACGCGCTCCTTCTGGGCCATGGTCAGTTCGGGGTAGATGGGGATGGAGACCACCTCGGCCGCGGCCCGCTCGGCCGCCGGCAGGTCGCCGGGCCGGCCGCCCAGGCCGGCGAAGCACTCCAGCAGGTGCATGGGAATGGGGTAATAGACCGCGTGGCCGATCTTGGCCGCCGCCAGGTGCTTGAGCAGGCCGTCGCGGTTGGTGACCCGCAGGGTGTACTGGTTGTAGACATGGGCGCGGGGCGCGGAGGGCCATGAACGCCGGGGGGTGATGACCAGGCCCTTGTCCACCAGGCCGGAGTCCATGAACAAACGGTCGTAGTCGGCGGCGTTTTTGCGCCGGGCCTCGGCCCAGGCGTCCAGGTGGGGCAGCTTGGCCCCCACCACCGCGGCCTGCACCGCGTCCAGGCGGAAGTTGCCGCCCACATGGATGTGGCGGTACTTCTCGTTGGGGTGGCTGCCGTGGGTGCGCATGCTGCGCAGCCGGGCGGCCAGCTCGTCGTCGGTGCAGGTGATGAGCCCGCCGTCGCCGGCCCCGCCCAGGTTCTTGCTGGGGAAAAAGCTGAAGCAGCCGGTGTGGCCCAGGGAGCCGATCATCCTTGATCCGCCCTCCTGGTCGGGATAAGCTGCCCCTATGGCCTGGGCTGCGTCCTCCACCACGAAAAGCCCGTGGGCCCGGGCCAGCGCCAGCAGGGGGTCCATGTCGGCCGGCTGGCCGAACAAGTGCACCGGAACCAAGGCCTTGGGCCTGGCCGGCAGGTCGGTCCGCTCCAGGAGCGCCGCCACCTTGGCCGGGTCCAGGTTGTAGCTCACCGGGTCGATGTCGGCGAAAAGCGGCGTGGCCCCCAGGCGCACGATGGAGCCCACGGTGGCGAAGAAAGTGAAGGGCGTGGTGATAACGCCGTCGCCGGGGCCGACGCCCAGGGCCATGAGCGAGAGCAGGATGGCGTCGGTGCCCGACGAAACGCCCAGGGCGTGGGGCGTCTTGAGATAGGCGGCCAGGGCCTGTTCGGCGGCGGTGACGTGGGGGCCCAGGATGAAGGCCTGCTCGTCGAAGACCCGCGCCACCGCGGCCATGACCTCGGCCTTGACGCCGGCGAACTGGGCCTTGAGATCCAACAGGGGCACGGGGGCGTCGCTGACGCTCATGGTCGCTCCTTTCGCCAAGCCCGCGAGCCGGTCGCGCCCGGCCGGGGGCGGATGTTTTATATCAACCAACACCAGGTATATAGCATGAACAGCGCCGAAATACAGTCACAGCTTCGCGCGGCGGCGGAGCTCATCGCCGGGGCCGAGACGGTGGTGGCGCTCACCGGGGCCGGCATCAGCGTGGACAGCGGCATCCCGGCCTTCCGGGGGGCGCAGGGGTTGTGGGACAAGTACGACCCCATGGAGTTCGCCTCCATCGACGCGTTCCGGGCCGATCCCGGCCGGGTCTGGGGCATGCTCCTGGAGCTGGACGAGCTGGTGCGCGGGGCCGCCCCCAACCCGGCCCACGCCGCCCTGGCCCGGCTGGAGGCCCTGGGCCGGCTCAGCGCGGTCATCACCCAGAACATAGACGGCCTGCACCAGGCCGCCGGCAACCGCTCGGTGATCGAGTTTCACGGCTCCGGCCGCCGCCTGCGCTGCCTGGCCTGCGGCCGCCAGGTGGCCCGTTTGGAGCTGGTCATGGACCCGCTGCCGCCGCGCTGCGCCTGCGGCGGGGTGATCAAGCCCGACGTGGTCTTCTTCGGCGAGCCCATCCCGGAGCGGGCGGCCATGACCGCCTTCACCCTGGCCAGCGCCTGCCAGGTGATGCTGGTGGTGGGCACCAGCGCGGTGGTGGCCCCGGCCAGCCATCTGCCGCTTCTGGCCAAGGGCAACCACGCCAAGGTGATCGAGGTCAACCTGGAGCCCACCAGCCTGAGCCAGCGGGTGAGCGATCACGTCTTCCACCTGGGGGCTTCGACCCTCCTGCCCTGGCTGGTCCAGGCGGTGGAGGACATCCTGGCCGAGCGGGGGGAGCTGCCCTGATGACCGACGCAGGCCGGCAGGGCGTGCGCGTCTGCCACGTCATCACCACCACCGACCGGGGCGGGGCCGAGACCCAACTTCTGCGTCTGGCGGCGGCCCTGCCCCCGCCAGAGTGGGAGCATCACGTGATCTGCCTGCGGCCGGAGGGCGAGCTGGCCGGGGACATGCGCGCGGCCGGGGCCACGGTCAGCGCCCTGGGGCTCGCGCCCCGGCCCTGGGCCTTTTTGGGGGCGGCGCGCCGGCTGCGGGCGCTCATCGAAGATATCGCGCCCGATCTGGTGCAGACCTGGCTCTACCACGCCGACCTGATGGGCGCGCTGGCCGCCGGGGGCCGGCCCCTGGTCTGGGGTCTGCGCAACGCCGACCTGGCGCTCTCCGCCTCCACCGGCCTGGTGGCCTGGCTCTGCGCCCGGCTCTCCCGGCGGCCGGCGGCCATCGTGGCCAACAGCCAGGCCGGCGCGGCCCACCACCAACGCCGGGGCTACAGCGCCCGGCGCATGCTCGTCATCCCCAACGGCGTGGACGTAGAGCTTTTCCGCCCCGACCCGGCCGCGCGCGCGGCTCGGAGGGCCGAGCTGGGCCTGGCCGAGGACGATCTCCTGGTGGGGCACGTGGCCCGGCTGGACCCGGCCAAGGACCACGCCGGCTTTTTGGACGCGGCCCGCATCCTGGCCGGGCGTGTGAACAACGCGCGCTTCGTGCTGATGGGCCTGGGGGTGGAGCCCGGCAACCCCGCCCTGGCCGGTTGCGCCGCCCCGCCGCTCATCGGTCGCTGCCACCTGCTGGGCCCGCGCGACGACGTGCCGCAGTGGCTGGCCGCCATGGATGTCTTCGCGCAGAGCTCCGTCAGCGAGGGCCTGCCCAACGCCCTGGCCGAGGCCATGAGCGCCGGGGTGGCCTGCGCGGCCACGGCGGTGGGCGACAGCGCCGAGCTTCTGGGCGATTGCGGACGCCTGGCGCCCCCCGGCCAGCCCTTCGCCCTGGCCGAGGCCATGGAGGCATTGCTGCGGCTGCCGGCGGCGGCGCGGACGGAGCTGGGGGCCAGGGCGCGGGCGCGGATCGTGGAGCGCTACAGCCTGGCGGCCATGGCCGCGGCCTACGCCGGGCTTTACCGCGAACTCACCGGCAGGGCCTCCACCCGGTCCACGAGCAGCGCGCAGGCGCGGCCGGGGCAGGATGACCACGAGATGGAAATTTCCTGATAGCCCCGCGGGCGCTGGCCCAGGGGCATCTCCACCTGGCGGTGGTGCATCGGCCAGCGCCAGCGCACCACCGCGTCCCTGAAGCGCACCACCAGCTCGCCGTCGGCCTCCGGCCAGCCCACCGCCCGTAGCACCGCCTCCCCGCCGGCCAGGAAGACGCGGCCCTCGATCCTACCGCCGTCCAAGAGCACCGCCCCGCGCATCTGGTTGGGATAGTCATACTCGGCCCAGAGCGCCGCCTCGCTCCGGCGCATCTGCTCGGCCTCGGCGAAATAGGGCGGCATCAGCCGCCCGGCGGCCAGCAAGCCCAGGAGGGCCAGGGCCAGGGTCAGCGGCAGCAGGGTCAGCTCCAGGGCGGTCTGGTCGGGCGAGGCGGCCGGCTCCGGAGCCGAGGCGGCGGCCTGGTCGCGCCAGGTCAACCAGGCCAGGACGGCGGCCAGGGCCAGGGCCAAGGCCGCCCAGGGCCGCAGGGTGGGGGAGAGGGTGAAGGCGCTGGGCAGCAGGTGGTGCAGGTCCAGGCCCAGGTGGTCCTGGAGCGCGGCCACCAGGGGGTTGACGCCCAGGGGGCGGGCGTAGCGGAACTGGGCCACCAGGTTGGCCAGCAAGGCGTAGATCAGCCCGGCGGCGGCCACGAACCAGAGCGCCAGCCGGCGCCAGGGCCGCCAGAGCGCCCCCAGCGCCAGGGCCAGGGGCAGGGCCAGGGCCGGCAGGCAGGCGGCCAGGAAGCGGGCCGGGCCGGCGAAGCCGCCGTACCACTGGAACCAGCGGGTGTAGGCCAGGATGATTACGTAGATGGCCAGCGGGATAAGCAGTTGCAGCACGGGCCGGCGGTGGTGCTTGAGCCCCGCCGGCAGGCCGGCCAGGGCCAGCAGGAAGATCGGAGCGGTGAACATCAGCCCGAAGGTCTGGTCCAGGGCCAGGCCGCGGACCAGCACCACCACCGGCTGCAGGAAGTAATAGGCCCGCTCCAGGTTCCAGCGCGCCACGTCCACCTGGGGCCAGACCCCGGCCGGCCACCAGGCCTGGGGCAGGAAAGCGGCCAAGAGGCCGGCCACGGCCAGCACCGCCGCGAAGAGCGCCGCCGCCGTCCGCCAGCCCAGCCGCCGGGCCAATAGCTGGGCCGCGCCCACCAGCGCCAGCCCGCCGGCCAGGGGCGCCAGCCGGCTTTTCAGCGCGGCCATGGCCAGGGCGCAGGCCGCCAGCCCCAGGCCGCGCGGCCAGGGCGCGTCTTCCAGGCGCAGCAAGAGGCGCAGGCCCAGCACGAAAAGCAGCATGCCGGCGGTGTCGGGGAAGACCTGCTGGCTGATGAGCAGCACTGGCGCGGATAGGCAGGCCAGCGCCGCCGCGGCTGCGGCCGGGCCGGGGCGGATGCGGCACTCGGCCAGCCAGGAGAGCAACTGGCCCAGGGTAAGCGCCAACAGCCCGGCCAGAAAGACCAGCACCCCCAGCCGGCCGCCCAGCCAGTAGGCCGGGGTGATGAGCCAGGGGAACAGCCCCCGCGCCTGATCGGCCCCGAAGGCCAGCTCCGGCGACCAGCGCGCCCAGTAGAAGGCCTCCTGCTCCCCGGCGGCCACCGCCGGGTGCACGTCGCTGGTGTGGTGGCGGGCCAGGCTGTGGGCGATGAGCAGGTAGCCCACCTCGTCGCTGGCGCTGGAGAGCGCCTGGTGGCCCCAGCCGGCCAGGGAGCCCAGCACCACCCAGGCCGCCAGGCAGACGGCGGCCTGGCGCTTCACGCCCAGGCCGCGCCCCGGCTCCGGCGCCGCGGCCAGCCCGGCCCCCCACAAGGCCCAGGCCAGCAGCCCGGCCTTGGCGGTCACCAAACCCAGGTGGATCAGGCCCAGGGCGGCCAGGCCGTTGCCGAGCTGGCTCCAGACCATGGGCAGCGCCGCGCAGGCCGGCAGGGCCAGGTAGATGAGGGCGTCGGCGCGCAGCAGGTGGCGGGGCAGCTCCGGCCGGTGGGCGCGGGCCGTGGGCGGGGCCAGCCAGAGGATGAGCCCCAGGGCCAGGCTGGTCAGCCAGGCGGCCAGGGGCGTGGCCAGGCAGGCGAAAAGGCGCAGGCCGCGGGGGCGGGCGGCGGCGGCCAGGGAGCCCGCCAGGGCGCGGTCGCCCAGGCCGGCCTGGTCCCAGAGCAGCCAGGTCAGGGCCGCCGCCCCGGCGGCCGCCAGCAGCCCCAGGCCCAGGTGCAGCCCGATCGTCGCCGGGCGCGGCCAGGTCGCCTGGTTTTGCGTGGTTTCGGGCACCGCCGCTCTCCCCGCCCCGGCGACGGCCGGGGCCGCAGGCCAGTTTAGCACAAAGCGGGGTGGCCGGCGGAACGGCGGCGGGGATCAGTCGGAGTTGCCGGCCGGGCCGAACTCGTAGCGGAAGGCCAGCTCCAGGCGGCGGTCCATCTCCGGCAGCAGGCTTTCCTTGAGATGGGCCGTCAGGGGCTCCAGATCCTTGAGCTGCTCGCCCAGCAGGGTGGAGGCCAGGTGGGCCAGGGCCTCCAGGGGCTGGCCCTTGTCGCCGTCCAGGTACCAGTCCACCCGGTCCAGGAACTGGCGCAGGGGATCGGCGGGCTCGGCGTAGAGCCGGCTGTAGGCCAGGCTGAAGCAGGGCAAAAGCAGGCCGCGCAACAGCTCGGAAAGATCGGCCCGGCCCAGGGCCGGTTCGCGGTCCAGGCGCTCCAGGGCGTGCAGGGCCATGATGACCGGCAACTCGTCGCAAAGCACCTGGACGAGCTGCTGGCGCTCCTTTTTGCCCAGGTAGGCGGCCGCGGCGGCCGCCAGGCCCGCGGCCTGTTCGGGGATGTCGCGGGTGAGCAGGCCGTAGATGCGCAGGCAAAGGCGGCTCAGGCGCATTAGCTGGGCCGGATCGGCCGGCAGGGCTCCGCCCAGGTCGGGCAGCTTGAGGGGCGGTTGTTCGGCGCTGGTCAAGGTTGGCTTCCCCCGGTGGCGGCAACGGTTCGGGATGTGGGTGAAATCATATACCCCGCCGGAGCCCGGCTGGCAAGACCCCGGCCCGGACGACCTGGGGCCTTCTCATCCGGCGGCGGCTGGGGTATGTTGGTCGCGGACACCGCAGCGGAGGCTGGCCAGTGGCCTGGAAGGACATCTACGAGGCGCGCAAGACCACCGCGGCCAGGGCCTTGAAGGCCGTGCGCCGGGGGGCCAGGGTCTTTGTGGGCACCGCCTGCGCCGAGCCGCGGGCGTTGGTCAAGGCGCTGCTTAAACGCGCCGACGACCTGCACGACGTGGAGATACTGCACTTCGTCACCCTGGGCGAGGCCGACTACACCGACAAGCGCTTCGACCGCCGGTTCCGCCACAACGCCTTTTTCGTGGGGCCGGCCACCCGCGAGGCCGTGCGCCAGGCCCGCGCCGACTACACCCCCATCTTCATGCACCAGATCGGTCCGCTTTTCGCCAGCCGCGAGCTGGCCCTAGACGTGGCCCTGATCCAGGTGAGCCCGCCCGACGAGCACGGCTACGTCAGCCTGGGCATCGGGGTGGACGTCACCCGCGCCGCGGCCGAGAACGCCGGCCGGGTCATCGCCCAGGTCAACCGCCACATGCCGGCCACCATGGGCAACTCCTATCTGCACGTGCGCCAGATCCACGCCTTCGTGGAGCACGACGAGCACCTGCTGGAGTTCGTCTACCCCCCGGCCGACGCGGTGGGCGAGAAGATCGCCCGCCACG
This sequence comes from Thermodesulfobacteriota bacterium, assembly GCA_049322275.1. Classification (GTDB taxonomy): domain Bacteria; phylum Desulfobacterota; class Desulfarculia; order Desulfarculales; family Desulfarculaceae; genus JACRDC01. Next base: position 16,149 of record JBMORH010000041.1, on the reverse strand, counting down.
CCGCCAGGCTGATCGAGGACGGCGACACCGTGCACATCGGCTACGGCCACATCCCCTATCAGGTGCTGGGCCACCTGGGCGACAAGCGCGACCTGGGCTTCCACACCGAGGTGGTCAGTGACGCCTTCATCGACCTGGTGGAGGCCGGGGTCATCACCGGCGGCAAGAAGACGCTCCTTCCCGGCCGCATCGTCTGCTCGTTCTGCATCGGCAGCCGCAGGATGTACGCCTACGTGGACCGCAACCCGATATTTCTGTTTTTGCCCAGCGAGCAGGTGTACAACCCCCTGGAGATCGCCAAGAACGAGCGCATGGTCAGCGTGGGCAGCGCCATGGAGGTGGATCTCTCCGGCCAGGTCTCGGCCGAGGGCGGCGGCTATCATTTCTATTCCGGCATCGGCGGCCGGCTGGACTTCATCCGGGGCGCGGCCATGAGCCGGGGCGGGCGCAGCGTCATCTGCCTGCCCAGCACCGACAAGAGCGGCCAGATAACCCGCATCGTCCACCGCCTGGCCGAGGGCGCGGGCGTCATCGCCACCCGCGGCGACGTGGACTACGTGGTCACCGAGTACGGCATCGCCTACCTGCACGGCAAGAGCATCCGCGAGCGGGCCATGGCGCTGATAAACATCGCCCATCCCCGCTTCCGGCCGGAGCTTTTGGCCAAGGCCAAGGACAACGCCTACGTCTATCCCGACCAGATACTCATCCACGCCGACCAGGATTTGTATCCCGAATGGGCCGAGGCCGAGGAGACGCTCAAGGGCGGGCTGGCCATCCAGATCCGGCCCATCAAGCCCACCGACGAGGTGCTGATCCAGGAGTTTTTCTACAGCCACTCCGACGAGACCATCTACAACCGCTATTTCCGGCCGGTGCGGGCCATGCCCCACGCCACCGCTCAGGGCCTGGTCAACGTCGATTACGTGAAGAACATGGCCCTGGTGGCCACCACCGGGGCCATCGGCAAGGAGAAGATCATCGGAGTGGGGCGCTACAGCCTGGGCGACCCCAGCGGCCTGGCCGAGGTGGCCTACACCATCAGCGACGCCTACCAGGGCCTGGGCCTGGGCACCATATTGCAAAAGCACCTGACCGCCTATGCCAAGCGCCGCAAGGTGCCGGGGTTCTGGGCGGTGAGCTTCGGCTCCAACAAGGGCATGCTCACCGTCTTCGCCAAGCTGGGCCCCTACACCAAGACCGTCATCGAGCCCGGCGTCTGGCGGGTGGAGCACTGGTTCAAGGACGACGCGGGGGAGAAGGAAAAAGAGTAGGGCGGCGGGTCGGGGAACACCCGCCTGGCGGGGGGTCCGTTGACAAAACCGCGCTGAGGCCCAACAATATTTTGCAGTCAAGGACGATAGTTACCGGTAGAAGGTCTTGACAGAGCCTCGCGGCCTTGGTTAAAGTACGGCGAAGATTTATCAAGGCAGCAGGGGGGAACTGAATGAGAAGACTAGAAAAATTGACGCCGGGCTCAGATGCTTGGCGCCAGGTCATGGATGCCGACCTACCGCCGGTGCGGATTACTGAAAAGACCCGCCAGACCACCAAGGACAACGCGCTTCGCTTCCGGGGGGGAGTCCGTCTGTCCAACGGCATGTTCTACACCGACGAGGAATACGAGGCCTGGCGCCAGCAGGTGCTGGCCATGCCCCTGCCGTAGGCAACCATTCTGCAAAAATCGTCAACGTAGCCGAATCATATCCTGTCGGGGGGCAGGCCGATGAAAGACTATGATCTGCTTTGGGACAAGGCCCTCAGCCTCTATGGGAACCTCAAACAGCTCCTGACCCTTTGCGAGGAGCTTGGAGACAATTTCAAGACCTTCATCCATCCGATGAAGGAGATGCGGGACGCCCTGGACCACATCATGCGCGCCGAAGAAGCGCGCCGTAACCACCCCAAGAAAGACAGCCCTGCGATTCAAGAATACAGCGTGACCCAACTGGATAAAGCGGTTGGCCACCTCTATAGAGGCTTTTTCGACGCCGCTGACTGGGTGGCGCTCAAACTGCGACAAGAGGTGGGCCAGAGCACAAAGGATTATGACAACGAGTGCCTTTTGGCGGTGCTGCCCGAGTATTATTCAAAGTTCAAACCGGAAATCAGGCAAATTGAGAAAAAAATAGCTCGGTTGCGGAGCGAGAAGGACATCGCCAAAACAAACGGAGAGATTATCGAGGAAGTTGAACGATATCGCCAGACCATCAACGAGTTGCTGGATATATATGAAAAGGTCAGCCTGGCGGTTCAGGCGCTACAGGAATATAAGCAGAAACAGGAAAATGCCCAGCGCGCGGCGCGCGCGTGGGATGTCAAGAGCAAGGTCATCGCTGCGGTGGCAGCCGCCATAGTAACGGTCGTGATTGGTTGGATAGGCTACCAAATCGGCCTGGGCAACGGAGCCAAGGCCAGCCCGCCGCCCGCGCCCCCCGCCCAAACCCAACCCGCCAACCCCTCCACGCAGCCGTAAGTCCAGACCCCTATTCCCCCCCTTTTTCCGCCGCCCCCTCCGCCTTCCGGCGCGCGCGCAGGTTCAGCACCTCCACGCCCAGGCTGAAGGCCATGGCGAAGTAGACGTAGCCGCGGTCGATGTGCTGGCCCAGGCCTTCGGCGGTGAGCATCACGCCGATGAGGATCAAAAAGGCCAGCGCCAGCATGCGCATGGTGGGGTGGCGCTCCACGAAGCGGCTGACCGCGCCGCTGAAGACGATCATGATGGCCACCGCGATGACCACCGCCAGGATCATCACGATGAGCTGGTTGGCCATGCCCACGGCGGTGATGACCGAATCCAGCGAGAAGATGATGTCGATGAGCCCGATCTGGGCCACCACCGGCCAGAAGCGGGCGGCGCCCTGGCCGGCCTGCGCCTGGGATTCGCCCGCGCCCTCGATCTGGGCGTGGATCTCGTGGGTGGCCTTGGCCATGAGGAAGAGCCCGCCGCCCAGCAGGATCAGGTCGCGGCCGCTGAAGGGGTGCTCCCAGAATGAAAACAGCGGGGTGGTCAGCCGCATGACCCAGGTGACGCCGATGAGCAGCAGCACCCGCATGACCATGGCCAGCATGAGCCCCAGGCGGCGGGCGGCGGGCTGCTCGGCCCGGGGCAGCCGGCCGGCCAGGATGGCGATGAAGACGATGTTGTCGATGCCCAGCACGATCTCCAGCGCGGTGAGCGTGACCAGGGCGATGAGGGCCTGGAGGCTGAACAAATCGGGCGGGAAAAGCTCGGCCATGGCTTTCGGGCTCCGCGATTGATCGGCCCCGCCCGAACCTACGGGCGGGGCTGGAATTTTATCCGGCGCTGCGTGGGTCGGCTAATGGGCGTGGGAGGGCAGGCCGGCTTTGGCCTCCCAGACCTGGATCAGGTAGTCCTTGCGCTCCTCGAAGAACTGGGCCTGCTCCTCCACCAGCCCCTCGGCCTCGGCGCTGGTCATCTCCCAGCTTTCGCGCACGAAGCTGGCCACCCGCGCGTAGTAGAGCGGGGTGACCAGGTCCACCAGGTTCATGCGGTTCTGGGGCCAGGCGTGGAAGGTGGCGGCCAACTCGTAGAGTATCTGCACCCAGGCCTCGGTGGGCAGGTTGAAGCTCTTCTTGCCCAATTTGGCGACCCGGCGGATCTCGTCAAAGCATTCCGGGCAGAAGATGTCCTGCCACAGGCTCTTGAACTGGCCGTAGCCCACCTTGAACTGGCGGATGAGATTGTCCAGGTTGACCTTCACCTCCTCCGGCTCCACCTGGCTGGCGTGCTCGAAGGTGGGCACGGTGACGCTGCCCTTGACCGCCTTCCACTTGCCCTCGTTGCGCTCCATCAGGGTGAACAGCGTCCAGATAACCTGGCGGAACATGGGCCCCAGATGCTGGCTGGGGTCCTTGGCGTCGTGGATTTTCACCCCCAGGTTGGACTGGCAGATCTTGAACCCGCCGGCCACCGCCTCGGTGGTCATCCAGATGTCGATGCCGTAGCGGGCCACCTCGGTCTCCCACAGGTCCTGGGCCACGTAGTGCCGGGCCAGATCGCGCGAGAGCGCGAAATCGCCGCCGATGGGCTGGCGGATGCGCTTGCCGTAAAGGGCGCGGGTGAGGTTGTAGACGATGTTGTTGGTGATGGTGCCGTCGTACTTGTGGCGCAGGTAGACCGGGGCCACGTACTGGTAGTCCTTTTCCAGCACCGGGTCCAGCAGGTATTTCACCCAGTCGCTGGTGATGGAGCGCAGGTCGGAATCCACCACCGCCATGGCCCCCACCTTCAGCCGCTCGCCGGCCTCGAAGATGCTGCGCAGGGCGCTGCCCTTGCCGCCCGGGCCGCGGTAGATGCTCACCAGCTTCTCCTGCCAGGGCTTGATCTGGAACTCCTTGGCCGTCTCGCGGGTGTCGTCGGTGCTGCCGCCGTCGGCCACCATGATTACGCAGCGCCGGTCGGCGTAGTGCTTGTGCAGGCCGTGGCTGAGCATCTGGATGACGTGGGCGATGGTGGCCTCGTTGTTGAAGCAGGGGATGCCCACCAGGATGTCGGCGCGGTCGATCTCCTCCAGGCGTTTGGCGGTGTAGCCGCGCAGGGCGGTGCTGTAGGGCATTACAGGCTCTCCTTTCGCCGCAGGGAGGGGGAGCCGCCGGGGGCTATGCGGCGGGGCGTGGAGGGTTGGCTGTTCTCCCGTCCCGGTGGCCGGGCTGGACCCCTTAATTGGGGTATAGCAGACAGGATACCATTCTTTCCCGCCACCTGGCCAGGCCCGGCTCCCAGCCTCGCTCTATTTCCTCAAACATGCCGCCAGCTTGGATGCGGTCGGCCGCGGCGGGATCGCCCAGGAGCAAATCCAGGGGCCGGCGGTCATACTCGTATTCATAGGGCGGCGGGCGGAAATCCCAAAGGCCGGGCTGGACCCGGTTGATGGCCGCCATCAGGGCGCAGCTCAGGCGCACGGGCCGGAAGACGGCCGGATCGGTGACGTGCACCTGCCAGCCGCCGCAGGTCTGGCCGGCGTATTTGTGGAAGGTGGGCTCGAAAAACAAGGGCCGCAGCGCGGCCCCGGCCAGGGCGTAGGGCTCCACCGCCTCGGCCACCGCCCAGGGGTCGATCCCCGGCGCGCCGCAGATCTCAAACGGCCGGGTGGCGCCCCGGCCCTCGCTCAGGCTGGTGCCCTCCAGGAGCACCTGGCCGGGGTAGACGCGGACGCTGTCGGTGGTGGGCAGGTTGGGGCTGGGCATGATCCAGGGCAGGCCGCTGGCGGACCAGTCGCCGCCTTCCCAGCCCAGGGCCTCCACCACCCGCAGCTCCACGCCCAGGCCGCGCTCGGAAGCCACCAAGCGGGCAAGCTCGCCCAGGCTGAGCCCGTGGCGCAGTGGCATGGGGTGCGGCCCCACGAAGCTCATGAGCTCCGGCGGCAGGATGGGGCCTTCCTCGCCCCGGCCGATGGGGTTGGGCCGATCCAGCACCCAGACCGCCACCCCGGCCTGGGCGCACTGCTCCAGGCAGGCCACCAGGGTGCTGAAGAAGGTGTAGACCCGGCAGCCCACGTCCACCAGGTCCACCAGCAGGACGTCCAGGCCGGCGAGCATCTCCGGGGTGGGGCGGCGGGTTTCGCCATAGAGCGACCAGACCGGAACCCCCAGGCGGGGATGGCGGCCGTGACCGCTTTCGATCATGTTGTCCTGCTTGTCGGCGAAAAAGCCGTGCTGGGGGCCGAAGATGGCCTTGAGGCAGTCTGGCAGGGCCCCGGCCACCGCGGTGGGGGCCGGGGTGAGATCGGCCAGGACCGAGGCGGGGTTGCACAAAAGGCCCAGGTTGGCCCGCTTGAGCTCCGCCGGCGGGCTTTGGACCAGCCGCGCGAGGCCGGTCTGGACCGGCCGGGGGGATTTTGCCGACATGCGACTTGACCTCCGGGGGCGCTGCGGCCATCATGAGCCCGACAACTATGGAATTATAGGCCAGGGTCCGGCCGGCCACAACCGAAGCGCCCGGTTGCGGCCAGGGCGCCGGACGGGGAGCCGAGCTTGGACATCCTGACCCTGCTCATCACCATCACCGTGCTGGAGCTGGCCATCTTCCTGGCCATGCTCATCTTCTGGCGCACCCAGCGCACCTACCCCGGCTTCGGCCACTGGACGATCTGCAACCTGCTCCTCTTGGCGGGCTGCCTGCTGTTGGGGCTGCGGGAGCACCTGCCCCTGATCGTCTCCGAGGTGATCGGCAACACCCTGTTCGCGGTGGGGGGGCTGCTGCGCCTCAGGGGCATCCGGCTGTTCCTGGGCCGACCGGCCGCCGGCCGCTTGGACTGGCTCCACCCCCTGGCCGCGGCCGCCGGCCTGGCCTGGTTCTCCCTTGTCCAGCCCAGTTGGCCCTGGCGCACCATGGCCATCTCCCTGCCCCTGGCCGCCCTGGCCGCCCAGGCCGCCTGGCTGCTGCTGCACCAAGAATCCTCCTACGCCCGGCCCCTGTACCGGGTCACCGCCACCGCCGTCCTGCTGTTCAGCGCCATGCTCATGGCCAGGGCCCTGGTGGTGGCGCCCCTGCCGCCCGACGCCGACCTTTTCACGGTGACCCCATGGCAGACCGGCTACTTCCTCACCGGGGTGGTGGTGGAGGTGGTGCTGAACATGGCCTTCGCCATGATGAACAGCAGCCGCCTGGCCGCCGAGCTGCGCGAGGTCCAGGCCGAGCTGGCCCGCCTGGCCGCCACCGACGCCCTTACCGGGGCGCTGAACCGGCGCAGCTTTTATCAGGGCGGCGCGCGGGAGGTGGACCGCGCCCGGCGCTACGGCCACTGCCTGGCCGCCCTGATGCTGGACCTGGACGGCTTCAAGCAGGTCAACGACACCCATGGCCACGCCTGCGGCGACCGCCTGCTGGCCGAGTTGGCCCAGCGCTGCCGGGAGCAGCTGCGGGCCAGCGACCTGCTGGGCCGGGTGGGCGGGGACGAGTTCGCGGTGCTGTTGCCGGAGACCGACCTGAAGGGGGCCGGCCTGGTGGCCGAGCGCCTGCGCCAGGCGGCCGAGGAGTGGCGACCGCTGCCGGAGCATGGCCCGGCCGAGATCAGCCTCAGCCTGGGCATAACCCTGCTGCATCCGGCCGACGAAGGCCTGGAGGATTTCCTGGAGCGGGCCGACCTGGCCCTGTACGAGGCCAAGCAGTCCGGCCGCAACCGGGTGGTGGTGGTGGAGCGGGTGTCGGCCGAGGAGGCCCCGCGCCCCGAATCCACATCCTAGCCCCCCGGCTGGCAACGCCCGGAGCCGCAGGCAGAAAACGGAGGCCCCGGAGTTGCCCGCTCCGAGGCCCCCTGGGAGGAGGGGAGGAAAGGCCGCCCTTCGCGCCGCCGATCAGGAGAGGGGGGGGTCTGACCGGCGCTTGGAGGGCTGGACGCAACCGGGACGTTCGCGCCCGCCCTTCCCCACAAGATAAAGATAGGATCGGTTCCTGAACCTGTCAACGTTTAGACGCGAATTGGTGCAAATATGTTGCAACTATTTGATTATGCCAACCATATCGGTGGACACCACCACCACGACCACAGCCCGCCCCACCTGCGCGGCGGCGCGCCGCCCGAATACGCCCCGCCCCTGGTGGAGCTCAGGCGCGGCGGGCTCACCGAGTCGGTCCACCGGGGGGCGGTGGTCACCGCCGCCGCCGACGGCCGCCGCCTGGGCGGCCTGGGCCATCCGGCCATGCCCACCTTCCTGCGCTCGGCGGCCAAGCCCCTGCAGGCCCTGCCGGTCATCACCAGCGGCGCGGCCAAGCGCTATGGCTTCACCCCGGCCGAGCTGGCCTGCATGTGCGGCAGCCTCAACGGCGAGGACTTCCAGGTGGCGGCGGTGACCGGCATCCTGAAGAAGGCCGGGCTGGGGGTGGAGCTTCTGGCCTGCGGGGTGCACCGGCCCAGCCACCGCCCCACGGCCAAGGCCCTGGAGGCCAGGGGCGAGAAACCCCTGCCGGTGCACAACAACTGCGCCGGCAAGCACGCGGCCATGCTGGCGCTCTGCGCCCACCACGGCTGGGATCCGGCCGGCTACACCGACCCCGCCCACCCGGTGCAGCGGCTCATCCTGGCCGCGGTGGCCGAGATGTGCGCCTATCCGGCCGAGCAGATCGGCGTCGGCGTCGACGGCTGCGGGGTGCCGGTCTTCAGGGCGCCGCTCATCGCCTTGGCCGGGGCCTACGCCCGCCTGGCCGCCCCGGCCGAGCCCGGCGCCGGCCTGGCCCCCGCCACGGCCGAGGCCGCGGCCCAGCTCATGGCCGCCTGCCTGGCCCACCCGGAGATGATCGCCGGCACGGACCGCCTCTGCACCCGCCTGATGCAGGCCGCCCCGGGGCGCATCCTGGCCAAGACCGGCAGCGAGGGCTCCTACGCCATCGCCATCCCGGCGCGCAAGCTGGGCCTGGCCTTCCAGATCGAGGACGGCAACCCCCGCGCCCTGGCCCCGGCCGCCTGCCAGGCCCTGCACGAGTTGGACATCCTGGACCACGCCAGCCTGGCCGGCCCCTTGGCCGATTTGGCCCGCCCCCAAATCAAGAACCACCGCGGCGAGGCGGTGGCCGAGCTGGCGGCGGTGTTCGGATTGTAGCCCGCCAAACCCCGGCGGGCGGGCGGCCCGCCGGGAGCCGGACCGGGCGGTTGTTACATTTCCACGCTCCGCCGACCCCGCCAGCCGAAAAATCGTATAATGGCCTTGGCGGCGCGTGGCCGGGGTCCGCGCGCCGCGCTCCGGGCACTCTATCGCGGAGGCCGTCCATGCCCACCCTGGTGCTCATCCGCCATGGCCAGAGCCAATGGAACCTGGAGAACCGCTTCACCGGCTGGACCGACGTGGATCTATCCGAGCGCGGGGTGGAGGAGGCCCGCAAGGCCGGCTGGCTGCTGGCCCAGGGCGGCTACCGGTTCGACCAGGCCTACACCTCGGTGCTGAAAAGGGCCATCCGCACCCTGTGGCTGGTGTTGGAGGAGATGGACCTGATGTGGCTGCCCCAGCGGGCCTCCTGGCGGCTCAACGAGCGCCACTACGGGGCCTTGCAGGGGCTGGACAAGGCCGAGACCGCCCAGCGCCACGGCGCGGACCAGGTGCAGGTCTGGCGGCGCAGCTACGACGTGGCCCCCCCGGCCCTGGAGCCCGACGACCCCCGCCACCCCTGCCACGACCCGCGCTACTTCAGCCTGGACCCGGCCATGCTGCCGGCGGCCGAGTCCCTGAAAAGCACCCTGGAGCGGGTGACCCCCTATTGGCACAACGAGATCGCCCCCCGGTTGATGCGGGAGCGTCAGGTGCTCATCGCCGCCCACGGCAACAGCCTGCGCGCCCTCTACAAGCATCTGGTGGGCGTCGGCGACCAGCTCATCACCTCCCTGGAGATACCCACCGGCAACCCCCTGGTCTTCGAGCTGGACCGCGAACTGAGAGTGCGCGGGGCGGCCTACCTGGACCAGGGCCGGGCCGAGGCCCTGCCAGGGCTATAGGCCATGCCCGCCGATGCGCTCCAGGCCCTGGTCTTTGATTTCGACGGCACCCTGGCCGAGCTGAACATCGATTTCGCAGCGCTGGGCCGCCAGGTGCGCGCGTTGGCCCGGCGGCGGGGCTATGCCGATGAGTGGCCGGCCGGCTATCTGCTGGAGCAGGTGGAGGCGGTGGCCGCGGCCCTGGGCAACGGCTTCGCCGCCGAGGCCCAGGCGCTCATCCAGGCCGGGGAGCTGGAGGCGGCCGGCCGGGGGCGGCTTTTCGCCCACGCCCGGCCCCTGCTCACGGCCGCCAGGCGGCGAGGCCTGGGCGTGGCCGTCATCAGCCGCAACTGCGGCCCGGCCATCCGCCGGGTCTTCCCGGAGATCGACCGCGCCGTGGGGGCCTTCCTGCCCCGCGAGGCGGTGGAGCGCGTCAAACCCGATCCGGCCCACGCCCTGGCCGCGCTGGAGGTTCTGGGCGCGGCCTCGCGGCGGGCGGCCCTGATCGGCGACCATCCCGTGGACCTGGCCACCGCCCATGCCGCCGGCTGCCTGGCGGTGGGGGTGGCCAGCGGACGGGTGGACCTGGCCGGCCTGGCGGCCGCCGGGGCCGACCTGGTCCTGCCCGACGCCTCCGGCCTGCTGGAGGCCCTGGCCGCCCAGGGCTGGCTCTGACACTAATTTCATAATTGCGCGGGTTTAGCGCAGGCGGCGCAGGCTTTGGCGCAGAATGGCCTCGATGGTGGGGTCCTCGCCCAGCTCGGCCAGAGCGGTCTGCACGGCCTTGATGGCCGCCGCCTCGGCATAGCCCAGGTTGGTGAGCGCGCTCACCGCGTCGGCCCCGGCGCTGGCCGCCGCCGGGGCGGCCGGGGCCGCGGCCAGGCCCGGCGCGGCGGCGGGCAGCTTGCCCTCCAGCTCCACGATGAGCCGGCCGGCGGTTTTTTTGCCCACGCCGGGCACGCGGGTGAGCCGGGCGGCGTCGCGGGACTGCACCGCCAGCCAGAGATCGTCGGGGCTGATGCCGCTCAGGATGCCCACCGCCAGCTTGGGGCCCACCCCGCTGACGCCGATCAGGGCGTGGAAGGCCTGGCGCTCGGCCTCCTTCAAAAAGCCGTAGAGATGGATGGCGTCCTCGCGCACGGCGGTGTGGATGAGGAGCGTCAGCTCGCCGCCGGGCTCCGGCAGCTCGTAGAAGGTGTTGAGGCTGACGAAGACCCGGTAGCCCACCCCGCCGGCTTCCAGGACCGCGTGGTCGGGGCGGCGCTCGACGAGTGTTCCGCGCAGACGGGCGATCATCGCAGGCCTCGTGCGCGCAGGGCGCGCGATTGCAGGTGGCACATGGCGATGGCCAGGGCGTCGCTGGCGTCCAGCGAGAACTCGCTGGGCGGGGGCAGGGACTCGTTGAGCAGGGCCTCCACCATGACCCGCACCTGGCGTTTCTCGGCCCGGCCGGTGCCCACCAGGGCCTTCTTCACGCTGGCCGGCGGGTATTCATAGACCGGCAGGCCGGCCAGGGCCCCGGCCAAGAGCGCCGCGCCCCGGGCCTGGCCCAGCACGATGGCGGTGCGGGGGTTAAGGCTGGCGAAGACGCCTTCCACCGCCACCTCGCCAGGCCTGTGGCGGGCGATGATCTCGCCCAGCTCGCGGTGTATCTTGAGCAGGCGCTCCGGCATGGGCTGGCGGCCGCCGCTGGCGATGGTGCCGCCGGCCACCAGGCGCAACCGCCCGCCGGCCATGACCTCCACCACCCCCCAGCCGGTGCGCACCGAGCCGGGGTCCAGGCCCAGCACCCGGGCCGCGAGGGCCGCCGCGCCGGCGGCCTCGGCCGGGCCGGCCGGTCGAGGCCGGGGGGCGGGAGCGGTCAGGCCGATCCGTGCGCCCTTGGCCAGGAGCTCGTCCAGGTCGACCTGTCGAATCCGGGCCGGCAAGGGCTCAATTGTCCAATTGGGCCAGCACGTCGTCGTCGAGGTCGAAGTTGGCGTAGACCGCCTGCACGTCGTCGCACTCGTCCAGGGCCTCCATCAACGCCAGAACCTGGCCGGCCTCCTTGGCCTCCTTGATCTCCACCGTGTTGGTGGGCAGCTTGGTCAGTTTGGCCTCGGCCGGGGTCAGGCCGGCCTTCATGAGGGCCTGGGAGACGGCGTAAAAGTCGCCGGGCGCGCAGTGCACCTCGAAGGAGTCGCCATCGTCCTTGACGTCCTCGGCCCCGGCTTCCAGGGCCGCCTCCATGAGCTGCTCCTCGTCCACGGCCGCCTTGTCGAAGGTGAACACGCCCTTGGCCTCAAACTGATAGGCCACCGCGCCGGACTTGGCCAGGGCGCCGCCGCGCTTATTGAGGATGTGGCGCACGTCGGCCGCGGCCCGGTTCTTGTTGTCGGTGAGGACTTCGATGAGGAAGGCCACTCCGCCGGGGCCGTAGCCCTCGTAGAGTATCTCCTCGTAGTTCACGCCCTCCAGCTCGCCGGTGCCCTTTTTGATGGCCCGCTCGATGTTGTCCTTGGGCATGTTCTGGGCCTTGGCCGCGTCGATGGCGGTGCGCAGGCGGGGGTTGCCGTCCGGATCGCCGCCGCCGGCCTTGGCCGCCACCGCGATCTCGCGAATCAGACGGGTGAAGATCTGGCCGCGCTTGGCGTCGGCGGCTCCCTTCTTGCGCTTGATGGTGCTCCATTTGGAATGGCCGGACATGGTGGCATCCTCGCGAAAGGTATTTATAAGCTATTTGCCCTCGGCGGGCTGGTCCTTGCGGCCCCGGCCCAGGAGGTAGATTTCCTTGCTGACCGCCCGGCTGGCCTCCGGCTTGTGGGCCTTGCCCAAGGCGAAGGCGGCCTTCACCCGGCGGATAAGCTCCTCCACGCCGGGGCCGAAATACACCTTGGTCACGAAGGACCCGCCCGGCTTGAGCAGCGCGAGGGCCAGGTCCAGGGCGCGGCCGGTGAGCGCCAGGCTGGCGGCCATGTCGGCGTGGGCCACCCCGGTGGTGCGCGGCGCGGCGTCGCTCAACACCAGATCGAAGGCCGGGGCGTATTCGCGCAGGTCCTCCGGCGTCAGCGCCATGAGGTCGGCCACCCGCCAGCGGGCTTGGCGGGGCAGCTCCACCCCGGCCGGTTGCAGGTCCACCCCCACCACCAGGCCGCCCGCCCCCACCCGGGCGCAGGCGAACTGGAGCCAGGAGCCGGGATGGGCCCCCAGGTCCAGCACCTTCTGACCCGGCCGGAAAAGCTGGTAGCGCCGGTCGATCTCCTCAAGCTTGTAGATCGAGCGGGCGGCGAAGCCTTCCTGCTTGGCCCGATGGTAGCGGGCGTCGAGTTGGCCGGGGCGGGACATGGTGGCCAAAATCTAGCATAGGCGCGGCCTTGGGGCAAGGCGCTTGCGAAAGGCGGCCGGGGGTGGCCCTGGCGGCGGATAAGTAATAATATGCCTGGCGCCCCCGGCCCAGGAGGTCCGCCATGGTCAAACTCGCGCCCCAGGTCTATCGCCAGCGCCTCTTGATCGAGGCCATCTACACCATCGCCGCCGACCGGGAGACGGTGCGAGCCTATCTGCTGGGCCTGGCCGAGGCCCTGGCGCTTCGGGTCTATGGCGAGCCGGTCATCCATTCCCCGGGCGGCCAGGGCAGCGCCGCCAACCAGGGCTTCGACGCCTTTGTTCCCCTGGTGGATTCGGGCATCGCCTGCTATGTCTGGACCCAGGCCCGCCTGGTCTCGGTGGTGGTCTACTCCTGCAAGCCCTTCGACCGCCGCCGGGCGGTGACCTTAACCCGCGCTTTCTGGCGGGCCGAGCCGGGCCTGACCAGCCGGCAGTTCTGAACCGGGCCAGCGCCCATGCCTTCGCCCGCAACCACCAGTGATTTCGGCCAACCCGGGCCGGTTTTCCGCCCGCGCCGCAAAAAATTTTTTGCCCCGCCCCTTGCACGGCCCCGGATCACGTCTTAGACTAAGCCTGTCGTTAGCACTCAACCGGCTTGAGTGCTAACAGGGCAGCGGGCCGGCCGTCGCCGGCGCAACCCAGCACAAGTAACGGCCCAAGCTTCCAACCATAAATGGCAAGGAGATCGGGAACCATGAAGATCAAACCCCTGCAGGATCGCGTCATCGTCAAGCGGATCGAGGAGGAGCAGAAGACCGCCGGCGGCATCATCATCCCCGACAGCGCCAAGGAAAAGCCCCAGCAGGGCAAAATCCTGGCGGTCGGCCCCGGCAAGGTTCTGGAAGGCGGCACCCGCGTGGACATGACGGTGAAGGCGGGCGACCTGGTCCTGTTCGGCAAATACGCCGGCAGCGAGGTCAAGATCGACGGCGAGGAGGTCCTCATCATGCGCGAGGACGACATCCTGGGCATCATCGCCAAGTAACGCCCACGTCCGACCGGATTTCTGACAAGTTTCAAAATTCACGGAGGATCTAGCTCATGGCAGCCAAAGAGCTGAAATACGATGTCAAGGCCCGCGAGGCCCTCATGCGCGGCGTGGACACCCTGGCCAACGCCGTCAAGGTAACCCTGGGCCCCAAGGGCCGCAACGTCATCATCGAGAAAACCTTCGGCTCGCCCACCATCACCAAGGACGGCGTGACGGTGGCCAAGGAGATCGAGCTGGAGTGCAAGTTCGAGAACATGGGCGCCCAGATGGTCAAGGAGGTCGCCTCCAAGACTTCCGACGTGGCCGGCGACGGCACCACCACCGCCACCATCTTGGCCCAGGCCATCTACCGCGAGGGCTCCAAGCTGGTGGCGGCCGGCCATAACCCCATGGCCATCAAGCGCGGCATCGACAAGGCCGTGGAGACCGTGGTCGCCGAGCTGAAGAAGATCAGCAAGGCCACCAAGGACCAGAAGGAGATCGCCCAGGTCGGCACCATCAGCGCCAACAACGACGCCACCATCGGCAACATCATCGCCGAGGCCATGAACAAGGTCGGCAAGGAGGGCGTCATCACGGTCGAGGAGGCCAAGAGCATGGAGACCACCCTGGAGGTGGTCGAGGGCATGCAGTTCGACCGCGGCTATCTCTCCCCCTACTTCGTCACCGACCCTGAGAAGATGACCGTCAACCTGGAGAACCCCCTGATCCTCATCCACGAGAAGAAGATCAGCTCCATGAAGGACATGCTGCCCATCCTGGAGCAGGTGGCCAAGATGGGCCGTCCGCTCCTGATCGTGGCCGAGGACGTGGAGGGCGAGGCCCTGGCCACCCTGGTGGTCAACAAGCTGCGCGGCACCTTGAGCGCCGCCGCGGTCAAGGCCCCCGGCTTCGGCGACCGCCGCAAGGCCATGCTGGAGGACATCGCCATCCTGACCGGCGGCACCGTGCTGAGCGAGGACCTGGGCATCAAGCTGGAAAGCGCCACCCTGAACGACCTGGGCCAGGCCAAGCGCGTCACCATCGACAAGGACAACACCACCATCGTCGACGGCGCCGGCTCCCGCAAGGACCTGGAAGCCCGCGTGCGCACCATCCGCGCCCAGATCGAGGAGACCACCAGCGACTACGACCGCGAGAAGCTCCAGGAGCGCCTGGCCAAGCTGATCGGCGGCGTGGCGGTGATCAATGTCGGCGCGGCCACCGAGACCGAGATGAAGGAGAAGAAGGCCCGCGTCGAGGACGCCCTGAACGCCACCCGCGCCGCGGTCGAGGAGGGCATCGTGCCCGGCGGCGGCGTGGCCCTCTTGCGCTGCCAGAAGGCCGTGGACAAGCTGGAGCTGGAGGGCGAGGAGCGCTTCGGCGCCGCCATCATCCGCCGCGCGGTGGAAGAGCCCCTGCGCCAGATCGCGGCCAACGCCGGCGAGGAGGGCTCGGTGGTGGTCGAGAAGGTGCGCAACCAGAAGGGCGCCGACGGCTACAACGCCGACACCAACGTCTATGAGGACCTGCTCAAGGCCGGCGTCATCGACCCCACCAAGGTGACCCGCTTCGCCCTGCAGAACGCCGCCTCCGTGGCCGGCCTGTTGCTGACCACCGAGTGCATGGTGGCCGAGAAGCCCAAGGAGGACAAGGGCGCCCCGGCCATGCCCGGCGGCGGCATGGGCGGCATGGGCGGCATGTACTAAGCCAAACCCCGGCCCTGGCCTGGCGCTCCGGCGCCGGGCCGGGCCGCGGCCCGATGAATGGCGACGGCCCCTCCGGGATACCGGAGGGGCCGTTTGCTTAATGCAATCAGCAGGGATTGTTAATTCAACTCAAATTTGGTGGCGGCATCTTGAGTAATCGCCTGGATTGTCTGTATGGCTTGCTCAGCTTCCGGGATAGAAATATGTGGTTTTAGCCGGACAAGTTCCCTTGCCTGTTCCTGAGTTGATGCATCTGGCAGTTTAGCCATTACATAGTAAGCGGTTGCCTGCCTTTCCAGGATAGCCACCCCCTTGTCGCCCAACTTTTCAGCTATGTATTGGATTTTATCATCAAACCTACCAAGGGTTTTGGGGAACAAACCTTGGATGTAGTCGGCTTGCTTCATTACAGAGTATCGAGGGCCATATGGTGGTGACTGTGGTACAAGCTGGATTATCTCATCGACACGCATAGCCGTAAGTTCATCGCGTAAATCAAATGAAAATGGCCCATAGCGGTAAAGCACAAACTGATAACCAAGCGGCACGTTGAACCGCCCCGGGATTGCCGGAGACTCCGATTCTTGAGAGGATGGGGTCATGGGCAAGCAAAGCAGATATTCACCAGAGGTAAGGGAGCGGGCGGTTCGGCTGGTGTCGGAGCACACCGGGGAAT
>JBMORH010000040.1:0-6535 GCA_049322275.1 Thermodesulfobacteriota bacterium | reverse complement strand
CTGCTCGAGCCCATCGGGAACATCCCACCCGTCGAGTACGAGCAGGCGTATTATCGCAGTCAGGAAGCCCCGGCCAGGGTGGCCGGACTCAACTGAAATGGTCTCCAGGAAAACCGGGGCGGTTCAGGGATATGCTTGGTTCACATTGCCAACGTGGTCGGGGCCGGTCATGCTAACGCCTGGCAGGCCAAAGCCCCCCGCGCCTTCCAGAGTGCTCCTTCATTCCGTCCATGAAAATTTTTTGTGGCACAGGTGTGGCACAGAACCGGCGTGGCCAAAAAAGAGGGCCGGCGGAACCGCCAGCCCTAACCACATAACCATCTGATATCATTGGTGCCGGAGGCGAGACTCGAACTCGCAAGGCCACGAGGACCGGGGGATTTTGAGTCTCACTAGCGCTGCTTCCTGTAGATACGCCAGATTGCGTTACATCACGTTAGACCTGCAAATATAAGCTTGAAAATGTCACACCGGTTGCCATAGAATCACACTAGTTACGCTGTTTCCTGCTTCCTATGTGCTTCCTGTAAATTTCTCGGTAGGTGACCCATGAGCAAAATCATCAAGAAGCTGGTGGACAGTCTCAGGCCGGACCCGGCCAAGGACTACTGGCATTGGGATGCCGAGCTTCCCGGCTTCGGGGTCCGGGTGTGGCCTTCGGGGCGCAAGGTCTATGTGGCCCAATACCGGGCACAGGGCCGCACCCGGCGGGTGAGCCTGGGCACCCATGGCGCGGTGACGCCTGAGCAGGCCCGCAAGGAAGCCTTGAAGGTTTTGGCGGGGGTGGCCAAAGGTGATGACCCGGCCGAAGCCCGCGACCAGGGGCGCAAGGCCAGCACGGTTAGGGAGCTTGCCGAGCGCTATCTGAGCCAGCACGCCGAAGCCAAGAAGAAGCCGGCCAGCATCATCAGGGACCGGCGCTTGATTGAGCGCTTCATCCTGCCGGCCATGGGCAGCATGAAGATTGACGCCGTAAGCCGTGCGGACGTGGCCCGTCTGCATCACAAAATCGGCCAGGCGACCCCTATACAAGCCAACCGGATATTGGCCGTGCTGTCGAAAATGATGACCCTGGGGGTGCGCTGGGGCCTCAGAAGCGATGCCCAGGGCAACCCCTGCCGGTATGTGGAGCGCTTCAAGGAAAACAAGCGGGAGCGCTACCTGTCGGCAGAGGAACTGGCCCGGCTGGGGGCGGTGCTGGCCCAGGCCGAAGCTGAAGGCACAGGCTTCCCGCCAGCGATAGCCGCTATTCGATTGCTCCTGCTTACTGGGGCCAGGGTGGGAGAGATTTTGGGCTTACGCTGGGAATGGGTTGACTTCGAGCGGGGCTGTGCTTTCCTGCCCGACAGCAAGACAGGGAAAAAGACGATCCCCTTGGGTGGTGCTGCGCTGGAACTTCTGCAATCCCTGCCCAGGGTCGCCGGCAACCCGCATGTTTTGCCCGGCGACCAGCTAGGCCGCCATTTGGCCGATGTCAACACCACCTGGTACAAGGTGCGAAAGGCCGCCGGCCTAGAGGGCGTCAGATTGCATGACCTGAGGCACACGGCAGCCAGCATGGGGGCGGCTTCCGGCCTGTCGCTTCCAATTATCGGCGGCATACTTGGCCACCGGGCACCGGCAACCACGGCGAGATATGCCCATTTGGCCAATGACCCCTTGCGGGCGGGAGCCGACATTATGGCGGGCAAGGTGGCAGAGGCCCTTAACCGGCCTGCCGCCCCCAAGGTGGTGGCCCTGCACAGGGAGAAATAGAT
Organism: Thermodesulfobacteriota bacterium; assembly: GCA_049322275.1. Taxonomy (GTDB): domain Bacteria; phylum Desulfobacterota; class Desulfarculia; order Desulfarculales; family Desulfarculaceae; genus JACRDC01. Next base: position 4,778 of record JBMORH010000040.1, on the reverse strand, counting down.
ACCCTGCCTTGCCGTAACCAGCCAGGTTACGCTAGAATACTCTCAAGGGGAGCTGATGATAAAGAGCTTCGCCCACAAGGGGCTGGAAGAATACTGGCGGAACGGCACCAAGCGGGGGATTAAACCCAACCACGCCCGCCGGCTGCTGGACATACTGCACCTGTTGGACGCGGCCACCACGGTTGAGGATATGGCCTTTCCCGGCGCACGCCTGCATGAGTGGGTCGGCAGGGGGAAAGGCACCTGGTCTGTTGACGTGTCCGGCCCCTGGCGCTTGACCTTCCGATTCCAGGACGGCCATGCGGTTGACGTTGACTACGTGCAGCCCCACTGAGGGAGAATCGCCATGATGGAAAGAACTGTGGCCCCCAGCCATCCCGGAGGCATCATCAAGCGCATGTACCTTGCCCCCCTGGGCATGAGCAATACCGCCTTGGCCGAGGCCCTGGGAGTGTCCCGCAAGACCGTCTCCAAGATCGTCAACGAGAGGGGCGGCATCAACACCGAAATGGCCTTGCGTCTGTCCAGGGCCTTCAACACCACCCCCGACCTGTGGTTGAACCTGCAACGCAATTTTGATTTATGGCACGCCACCCGTGAGCCTGGCGACTGGCAAAAGATCAAGCCGGTGAAGGGGGTGGAGCAAAACGCGGGGTGACCGCTATGATGAATAAACGCATTGAAGCCAGGACAAGCCCTATTAAAGTTCTTAGGCGAGCAGGCACCGATGATGGGAAGAAGCACATCAAGGCCAAGGCTGGACCTAAGCATATTGATGACCGCGACAGCCTAATGGAGATGGCCAAGCTCATTTTAGGTGAGCGGGTCAAATCAGATCATGAAGCGGCAATTCTGATAGCCGAGAAGAACCCTGGCCATGGGGTGGAGGCCACATCCAAACGTCTATACAGAAAATTTCGGGAGCGTAGGCAATTCTATTTAGATAGCGCTATTCAGTTGCCAATAGTTGTGAATCTCGCGTTTTCAAATGAAGTTGAGATGAAGGCTGTGCAATTAATGCAAGATAGCGATATGGACGCAAACGTATATAATGAGCGCTTTGAAAAAGAATTGTTCCCCTGGGCGAATAGGGTCAAGAATATAGTGAATCATCTTGTGGAATCTGGCAAAGATTGGGAGCTTGTTGCCTATTGCGTGCCGACTATTTGCGAAGCCATTTGGAATGGGCAAGAAGTAACCCAAGATGTCTTAGTAAAGAGAGAGCAAGAATTCTTGGAAAAGAGGATGGCAAATTATGTGCCTGATATTTCATCATTATTATATCGTTACCTAACATAATGACTCATTATATTCAATTCGTGCATAGCGTTGCAAAATGTTGAACAAGTCAACAATTGATTATGAGTAAGTGCAGGTTATTGTCTAAGTTTCTTCCCAAGAAAATTGGCAATTAAATCAATCGCCAGGCACACTATCTTTGGCTATGGTTTCCTCCAAGTAACGCGGCATTACGCCGTACAGACTGGAGGACGCCATGTTATCCCAGGCCTACTTTTCAACGATTCAGGCTGCTAACTACCTTGGTCTTTCACGCCGCACCTTGGAAGGATTCCGCTGCCGTGGGGGCGGGCCGGCATTTGTGAAAGCCGGCCGGCGCTGCTTATACCGCCTAGCGGACCTTGACGCCTGGGCCTTGGCCAACCGCCGCGCCAGTACATCCGACCCCGGCCCCCAGGCGAGCTGACCATGGCAGCTCAGGTTTCCCCCCCTGTGCGGGTGTGCGACGCTTTGGCCTATGCCGTGGCCGGGCTCCCGATCTTCCCTTGTCGAGGCGACAAGAGCCCTTTGACACCTCACGGCTGCAAGGATGCCAGCGTGGACCCTGCCCAGGTGTTCACCTGGTGGGAAAGGTTTGCGCCCGCAGCCCTGGGCCTGGCCACGGGGCCGGGTTCAGGCGTTTGGGTTCTGGACGTGGATGCCCCCAAGCCTGGCCGCGAAGCCGATGGCCGGGACACTTTGGCGGAACTTGAGCGACAGCATGGTCCCTTGCCGGCCACCGTGGAACAAAGGACCGGCGGTGGGGGCAGGCAATTGTTTTTCGCCTGGCCCCAGGAAGGCCCTCCTGTCAGGAACAGCGCCAGCCGCATTGGCCCTGGCCTGGACGTGCGCGGCCAGGGGGGATATGTGGTTCTCCCCCCCAGCCTACATCCCAGCGGCAATCGCTATGCTTGGGTTCCTGGCCGATCCCCTGGTGCATTAGCCCCTGCCGAGGCTCCGAGTTGGTTGCTGGCATTGGTCAATGACGGAGGCGACGCTCCTACCCCAGCGCCTTTCCGCCCGCCCGCCAAACCTGGTGGAGCGACCGCTTATGGCCAAAAGGCCATGGCGGAAGAACTGGCCCTCTTGGCCGGTGTTGGGGCAGGGCAGCGCAACGACTCCTTGAATCGCGCCGCGTTCCGCTTGGGCCAACTGGCGGCTGGTGGGCAGCTTAAACGCGCCCAGGTCGAGGCCGCCCTCTTGGGCGCGGCAAGGAGCCTGGGTTTATCGGAAAGAGAAGCCAAGGCCACTATCAACAGCGGTCTGGAGGCTGGCCAGCGTGAGCCCAGGGGGCCGACGGATTCCGCGCCCATTGCGATGCTCCAGACCTGGCCCGAATTGGTGCCCTTTGATAGTTTTGAGCCCCAGCCTCTCCCTGTGGGCGTGTTGCCCGGCTGGGCCAGGGATTTCGTCTTGGCCGCCGCTGAGCATCTTCAGGTTGCGTCTTGCCTGGTGCTTGCCAATGTCCTGGGGGCGGTGGCCACCATCACGGCCCGCGTGTTCAGGATGGAGGTGAGGCCTGGCTATCAGGAGCCCCTAAACCTTTACCTGCTTGCTCCCGCCCCGCCGGCCGAGCGCAAGACCGGCACCCAAGCAATTTGCTTGGCCCCGTTGTATGCCTGGGAACGTGAGCGGTCCGAAGCCATGGCCGGGCAAATCAACGAGGCCCGGAGCCGGCGCAAATCCCAGGAAGCGGTGATAGCCGGACTACGGACCAAGCTGGGCAAGGCCAAACCAGACGAGCGGGAAAGGCTCATGCGGGAGATTGCCTCATTGGAAATGACCTTGCCGGAAGTGCCCCAAGCTCCGCGCCTGTTGGCCGACGATATCACCGCCGAGGCCCTGGCCGCCCTCATGGCCGATCATGACCAGTGCTTGGGCATCGCTTCGGCAGAGGGCGGGCTGTTTGACACCCTGGCCGGACGCTACTCCAACGGAGTGCCCAACCTGGATTTGGTGCTCAAGGCTCATGCTGGCGAACCGGTGCGGGTGGACCGCAAGAACGCGCCGCCGATCATAATGAACAGCCCCGCCCTGACGCTTTGCCTGAGCCCCCAGCCAGAGGTTGTGTCTGGCCTGATGGGCAAGCCCGGCTTTCGAGGGCGGGGCTTGCTGGGGCGCTTCGCCTACATCCTGCCCCAGACCCGCCTTGGCCGCCGCATGGTGGATGCACCGCCCATACCCCAGGCAACCCGGCGGGCTTTCGACGATGCCCTACGCCGACTGCTGGACCTACCCTGGACCAGCGATGAGCACGGGGAGCCCGCCGCTCACGTCCTGCACCTGGAGCGCCGGGCCTACCTGGCCTGGGTCGAGTTCGCCGAGGCCATTGAGCCGGAGTTGGCCGAGGGCGGGAGCTTCGAGGGTGTCCGCGACTGGGCCGGCAAGCTGCCCGGCCTGGCCGCCCGCCTGGCCGGCAACCTGCACGCCATGGAGCACCTGGAGCGCGCCACCGGCCTAGCCGTGGCAGAGTCCACCATGGCCAGGGCGTTAGACCTGGCCGCCGCCCTGGCGGGCCACGCGCTAGCCGCTTTCGGGATGATGGGCGCGGACCATGATGTTGAGGCCGCCAAGCGCGTTCTAGCCTGGATTCGCCGAGACCACATCGAGCGGTTCACGATGCGGGAGGCCCATCGGGCGGTGCGGGGCCTTCTTCAAAAAGCCGAACAGGTGCGGGCCGCCCTGTCCATCCTGGAGGAGCGCGGCCACGTCCTGGCCGAGCCTGCCCCCAAGACGAGCGCACCTGGCAGGCCGGCCAGCCCCAGCTACATCGTCAACCCCAAGGCCCTGGCGGTGGTGTGATGGCTTGGCAAGGCACCTTGGCCCGCGTCCTGGGCCGCCCGGTTGAAGGGGGGGGGCAACCCAAAAAGTGAACCCCCGACCCCCATGGACAAAATGGACACAATGGACAAAAACCCCCTGGAGCCGAATTCTGTCCATATTGTCCATGGTTCGTCAGAGGTGGGGTTGACCGCTGACCAATGGTCTGAGGCCGAGTCTTGGCCGGCCCCGACTGGCCGGGTGTTCCTGGCGATCATGCGCTACCTGGAGGGCCAGGGCCGGGACCATGAATCCGCAACCACCGGGGCCTACGCGGCCACCAAGGCCCTGATGGCGCGCTTCGGCGGGCCGGTGCGGTTGCTTGCCGACCAGGCCGAGCCCTACTTGCCGCCAGAGGCCCGGCCCGAAGTTGACGCCACCATGGCCCGGCTGGTGGCCGGCGGCTGGAAGCCCGACAAAGCCCGGCTGCTGGCGAAGGCGCTCGTGGCCCGCCGCCTGGGCCTGCCGGTGCCAGAAGCCCTTGCTCCGCTCGACCCCAAAGACGCGCCCGCCGTCGTAACGGCGTTGCATTAACCCTGGCCGCCGCCTGGCCAGGACGCAGCAGCCAACCTAAAACCGGCGCGGTCGGCCACTCCCGGCAGGGCTTGATGCGGCCTGGGTGGGAGACGGGAACGTGGTGGGATTTGGGCAGGACGCCTTCAATGTCTGGACAAAGGGAA
>JBMORH010000039.1:0-6827 GCA_049322275.1 Thermodesulfobacteriota bacterium | reverse complement strand
TCACGCTACAAAACGGGCTCGAACCCAAGGGGCGGACGGTCTGACACGCACTCAGACACATAACTACTAACATACAAGGGGCGGGGTCGCGCGCCGCGACTGGCGAATCGGGTCGGGCGACCCCGCGTTCGGAACGAGCCCTGCTCGCTCCCGTAGCTGCCTTTAACATACAAGGGGCGGGGCTTATCCCCGCCCGCAATTTTTCTTCGCGTGGGCCGGGACGCTCCAGGCCCGTTTTCGGCCTTGACTCCGCTCGGCCTTAGAGCGGCAGCTCCAGCAGGCGCGAGGGCAGCGGGCAGACCAGGGTGGGCGGGCCGTCGGGGTTGACGATCACCGTGTTCTCCAGTCCCACCGGCCCCACGTCCAGCACGATCTTGAGCTCCAGGGCGTAGACCTCGTGGGCGCGGACCCTGGCCGGCGAACCCTTGAGCAGGTAGGGCGGCGCGCCCAGCTCCAGGCCCAGGCCGTGGCCCACGAACTTGATGCGTTGTTCGGGCCGGCCCAGGAACACGTCGCCCATGCCGTGGGCCTCGGCCACGCCCACGGCCAGGTCGAAGAGCTCGCCGCTGACCGCGCCGGGCCTCAACGCGTCCAGCAGGGCCGCCTCCACCGCCTCCAGGGCGGCGTGGGCGCGGCGCACCTGGCCGGGGGCCTCGCCCAGGCAGTAGGTGCGGGTCTGGTCGGTCTGGTAGCCCTCCAGGCAGACGCCGAAATCCACCAGGATGGGTTCGTGGGGCCGGAGGGGCTTGAGGCTCGCTCCCTGGGGGAAGGCCGGCGAAAACCCGATGCCGCCGAATGGCGCGTCGATGGCGCTGGGGGTGGAGCCCTCCGGGCCGCTGACCAGGTGCCAGGAGTAGGTCTCCATATAGGCCCCGCGGGTGCGCAGCAGGTCCATGTGCCCCCGTCTCACCGCCATGGCCAGCATCTCGGCCGCCACCGCCGCCTCGCTCACTCCGGGCCGGATCCATTGCGGCAGCATGGCATAGACCTCGGCCGCCAGGGCTCCGCAGCGCTTGACGGCCTCGATCTCGAAGGCGTCCTTGACCCCCTTGACCGCCAGGACGGCCTTGGTCAGGTCGGTGAGCTCCAGGCCGGGCAGGCGGCCCCGCCAGCCCAGATACTCGCGCGCGCTCATCAGGTCTAGGCACAGCCCCACCCGCGCCCCGGCCGGGGCCACCCGCTCCACCGCCTGGGCCACCTGGCTCAGCCCGCTGATTGGCTCCACCGGCAGGCCGCTCTCGGCCGCGGCCCGGCCGGGATGGCGGCGGGCGTGGAAGACCGCTTCGCCGTCGGCCGTGACCAGCACCGCGCCCTGCTGCATGCTGCCGCTGGCGTAGTAGACGTCGGTGGCCGCCGTGAGCAAGAGCGCCGCCGCGCCGGCCTCGCGGCAGGCCTGGGCCAGCCCGGCCACCCGCGCGGCGATGAATTCGGCCGGCACCAGGCGGTATTCGGGGGGAAAATCGAACTTCACGCCCCGCCTCCGGCCAGCTCCGGGGCCAACGCGAGCCAGGCCCGCGTCAAGGCCAGGGTGGCGGCCAGGTCGCGCAGGTCCAGGAGCGAGACCGGGCTGTGGATGTAGCGGGTGGGCGTGCTGACCACGGCCGTGGGCACCCCTCCCCGGCTGACGTGGATGGCCCCGGCGTCGGTGCCGCCATAGGGCGGCAGCTTGCGCTGCCAGGCCACGCCGGCCCGCTGGGCGGCCAGCTCCAGGGATTCCACCAGCCGCCAGGGCACCACCACCCGCCCGTCGGCCACGGTCACCGCCGGGCCGCCGCCCAGCCGGCTGGGATTGCGGGCCGGCTCCACCCCCGGCGTGTCGCCCACCGTGGCCTCCACGCACAGGGCCAGGTCCGGGGCCACGCCGAAGGCCGCCGTGGCCGCCCCGCGCAGGCCGACCTCCTCGGCCACGGAGAAGTTGCAGCACAGGGCCAGGGGCGGCGGGGACTCGGCCAGCTCCAGGAAAAGCTTCACCAGCACCGCGCAGCCGGCGCGGTCGTCCAGGTTGCGGGCGTAATAGCCGTGCGCCCCCAGGCGGCCATGGCCGGCGTCGATCACCCCCGGCGCGCCCACCTCCACCCCGGCCGCGGCCACGGCGGCGGCGTCCATCAGGCCGGTGTCCACGTAGATACGCTCCCAGGGCAGGGACTTGTCGGCCTCGCCGGGCTTCTCCACGTGGGGCGGGGTCAGCCCCACCACCGCCGGCAGATGGCGGCCGGGGCGGGGTTGCAGTATCACCCGGCTGCCGGGCATGAGACGCTGGTCCAGGCCGCCCAGGCCGGCCACCCGGAGCGCGCCGTTGTCCTCCACCCGCTGCACGATGAAGCCCACCTCGTCCAGGTGGGCGTCGAGCATCACCCGCGGGCGGGCGTCGGGGTTCAGCCAGAGCTGGAGGTTGCCCAGGGGGTCCACGCGCACCCGGTGGGCCTTGGCCCCGGCCAGGTCGATCACCGCCTGGCGGGCCTCGTCCTCGCGCCCCGGCGGGGCCACCGGCTCCACCAATCTTTCCAGGATGGCCAGCAGGTCCATAACGTCCCTCGGTTCCCTCAGTGCCGGCTGGCCGAATCCGGCGGCTTGCCGGCGAAATAGGCCCGCAGGTAGTGGAAGGCCCGCGGCGCGCTCTCGCACTCCACCGGCCGCGCCTCCAGCCGGCCCTGGTGGGTCAGCATCTCGTAGAGGTCGTTGACGATGGTGGCGAAAAGCTCCAGGTCGGCGCGCGATTGCAGGTAGGAATCCATCAGCTCCACGAAGTCGCGCCCCAGCTTGAAGTTCTGCACCACCTGCCACAGGTGCAGCTCGTCGTCGCTGCCCATGTAGACCAGGTGGGGGCAGCGGGCCAGGTCCTTGACCTTCTGCCCCAGGCGCAGGCGGTTGATCTTGCGGCAGAAGGGGCAGGCGGCGCTGATGACGTGGCCGGCGTGCGGGTCGGGCGGGGCGTAGAGGGCCAGCTCCTGGGCGTCCATGGTCAGGCGGGGCAGCAGCCGGCCCAGGAGCTCCAGGTCGGGCTCCGCGCCGGTCACCGCGCCCACCCAGGCGCTCCAGGCCTCCACCATCACCGCCGGCCGCAGGTTTTCCGGCGCGAAATCCAGCCCCCCGCCCAGGGCCATCCACATCCGCAGTTGCACGTCGCTGACCAGGCTCTCGGCCGGGGCGTCCGCCAGGGCCTGGCGGGCCAGGTCCGCCAGGCGCGGGTCGGGGGCGTCGGGGTCCTGGCCGGCGGCGCCCAGCCCCCGCCGGCGCACGGTCTCCAGCTCCTCGGCCATGGATTCGCGCAGGCCCTGGTCGCCGTCCAAGGCGGCGGCGATGAAGTCCTCCATCACCTCGTGCTGGTCGGGGTCCACCCGGTTCTCGCTCACCGCCGGCAGCGACCACAGCACGCGGTGGAACAGGTAGGGGCGGTCGTCCTTGAGGCTGGCCAGGGCGTGGGCCAGCACCGGCCGGGGGTCGGGCGCTGCCCAGAGCCAGGCCAGGGGCGCGCGCCCCTCGGCCAGTTCGGGATAGACCGTCTCGGCCACGATGGCCGCCCGCGCGAAGAGGTCGAAGGCCTCCTCGTCCTCCAGGCCCATCAGGGCCGGCTCGCCCAGGCAGAAGGCCAGCCAGTCGTTCTGGTGCAGGGGCGAAAAGTAGGCCCCGTCCAGGACTCCATCCACCAGGGCCAGGCGGGATTCGAGACCTTCGTCGCTCATGGCTGACACCTCGTTAATACCTCTGGTGGCCGGGGTCCTTGAGGAATGCCTGGTGATACTCCTCCTCGCTCAGATGGTCGCGCAAAAGCCGGCTGACCAGCTCGAAGACGGCGTCCAGCTCCTCGGATTTAAGGCGGGGCAGCAATTTGGCCATCAGGTCGTCGTCGCTGAGCTTTTGCAGATAGACCTGCACCGTGGCCTCGTCGGTGGCACGGTCCAGGCCATAGCCCACCAGGCCGGTGTAGAGCTCCACGAACTCGTGCTTGTGCTGGGGCATCGGATAGCCTCCCGTGGGGAGAAAGGGGGCCTCGCGCCGGATGGCGCGCTTGGGCAAGGCGCCCGGAGGGGCGGGGCCAGTATAGCCCCGGCCGGAGTGGGGGTCAACGCGGGGACGGATCGGCCGCGCGGCGGCCGCCGCGCCGGGCCAGCCAGGCGGTGAGCCCCACCGCCAGCACCAGGCGCGGCAGGAGTATCCAGAAGGCGCTGCCGCCCAGGAGCATGAAGATGGCCGTGTCCTCCACCACCGCGTGGCAGGTGACCAGGAACACGGCCAGGGCCAGGCGTTCGTTCTTGGGCAGGCCTTGCTCGCGGCTGACGCTGACCAGGATGCCCGCGCCGTATAAGAGGCCCAGGAAGATGCCGGCCAGCAGCGGGACCATGGCGCCGGGGCTGAGACCCAGGCGCTTGAGCACCGGCCCCACCCCCGGCCAGGGGCGTTCGAAGACCCCGTAGGCCTTGGCCAGCTCGTAGCCCAGCATCAGCGGCGCCACCACCAGGACGATCTCCAGGCAGAGGATGAGGCCGTCGCTGAGCGCGTGACCCATGGCCAGGAAAAAGCTCACGGCGGCCTCACATGATGATGAGCTTGAGCACCCAGCCGGACGCGAAGCCCAGCCCCAGGCGCAGGAGGGTGAGGCGGTGGTAGTGGGGGGTGAGCTGGCGCACCACCGCCGCCTCCACCACCAGGCTGTGGGCGATGCCCAGGATCAGGCCGATCACCGAGACCTGCTGCCAGGTGAGCCCCAGGGGCGCGGCCACGGCCGTGGCGGCGTACATGTTCACCAGGATGCCGGCCGTGAGCACCGCCGCCGCCTCGCCGGGCAGGCCCCAGATGCCCATCAGCGGGGCCAGGAACCCGGCCAGCCAGGCCAGGGCCCCGCTCTGCTTGAGCACCTCGGTGGCCAGGTACAGCGGCAGGATGGTCTTGAGCAGAAACCAGACGAAGGCCCGCGTCCGCTGGCGGGTGCGGGCGACGGCCTCGCGCCAGGGCGGGGCCTGGCCGGGATTCTGGGCGGCGGGCGCGGACATGGGGCCTAAGGTTACGGCCGGGACCGGCCCCGGTCAAGGGCCGCCGGCCCCGCAGCCAGCCCCTAGGTCAGCGCGCAGTGCTCCGGCCCGCGCACCGAGACCACGGTGCAGGGCGCGCGGCGGAAGACCTTCTCGGCCGTGGAGCCGAACAGGCTGCCCACCAGGTTGGTGCGGCCCTTGGTGCCCATGACCAGCAGGTCCACGCCCTCCTCGCGGCAGGCCTTGATGATCTCGTCGTAGGGCAGGCCCACCCGGAACAGCAGCGTGGTGGGCGCGCCCTGGGCCAGGGGGATGTATTGCTGCTCGAACTCGGCCCGGCGGTCGGCCACCACGGTGTCGATGTACTTGTCGCGGCTGACCGCGAAGCCCTCGGCCGCCAACTGGTCCAGGGCGTCCAGGCCGCGGGAGTTGACCACGTTCAACAGCACCAGCTCGGCCCCCAGGCCCTTGGCCAGGGTCAGGGCGTGGGCGAAGGTGGCCTCGGCATAGGCCGACAGATCCAGGCAGGCCATCACGCGCTTGATGGCTACGGAGCAGGTTTCCATGGTTATCTCCCACCGGATGAAAGGAGTTGGCGGCTGGTTTCGCAGCCATGATAAACCGGAATGACCTGCCGGGGAAGGGTTAAGAGTTACGGAGGGAAAGGGCGGCGGCCAGGGCCGCGCGGGCCGATTCCAGGTCCGTGGCCGCCGCGAGCCCGCGCCAGAAGCGCGCCTCCCACTCGTCGCAGGCGCTGTAGTCCGGCCGGCCGCCGGCCAGGGGCGGGGCAGGGCCCAGCGCCCGGCCCAGGCGCGCGACTATTTCCGTTGCCTCCGCCGCCAGGTCCGGCCGCAGCAGCATCTCCGGCCCTTGCGTCGCGGCCAGGCGGCCCGCCAGCCAGCCCCAGGCCACCGGCAGGGCGTCCGGCCCGGACTGCGACCCGGCCAGCCAGGCCAAGGCGGCGATCTCATCACGCGTGAGGCCCAAGCCGGCCAGGGCCGCGGCCGTCTCCGGGCCATAAGCCAACAGGCGCATCACCGGGTTGGCCCGGCGGCTGCCGAACTCGAAGGCATCCAGGCCGGCGCAGAGGTCCAAGAGCCGGTCTTGCGCCTCCCGCGCCAGGCGGGCGAAGGCGCGGGCTTCGGGGCAGGACTCGCGGGCGCATTTTTGCTGGTAGCCGGTGGCCTGGCGCAGGTCCCGGCCGGCGTTTCCGGCGGGGTGGTACAGGCAGCCCACCGCGCGGCCGGCGGAGTCCAGGAAGCCCAGGCCGGGGCAGAAGAAGCCCAGGATGGGGCGGGCCGGCAGCTCCCCGCGCAGGAAGGCGGCGCGGTTGTCGCTGAAAAACCGCCGCCAGGAGGAGCGGTCGGCGATGTGATCGTAGCCGGCCGGCCGGATGGGCGGGCAGCAGGCGAAGCAGCTCAGCCCCCGGCCGGGGGAGCAGAGCAGCAGGCTGGTGGATGGTGACGGCACCGAACCGATTTGCTACCTTATCCTTCAAGGAAAGAGACTTGAAGAATGAAACAGATCGAGTTGACCGAATTGAAGGGCAGCCTGTCCCGGCCCAGCCGGCCCGTCACGTTGCGGGAAATACAGGCGGCCATCCGCACCCGCGCCGTTCAAAGGGCCAGGCCTGACCGCGCGCCAAGCGAGCCGGACCACAAAGCTCCCGTGAAAGCCGAATGCGGGCGGGGATAAACCCCGCCCCTACGAAAACCAGAGCAAGGATCGATTTTTTTCTTCGTAGCAACCGTGTTCATGTTCAAGCGGCTAAGGTGAGTGGTTGCCAAGTTTTTTTGTTTTTGACCATGGCGTTGAGGGTGACGATCATCTTTCTCATGACGGCGGTCAGCGCCACTT
>JBMORH010000038.1:0-58519 GCA_049322275.1 Thermodesulfobacteriota bacterium | reverse complement strand
ACGCCATGGTCAAAAACAAAAAAACTTGGCAACCACTCACCTTAGCCGCTTGAACATGAACACGGTTGCTACGAAGAAAAAGCAACGTTGCTCCGGCTTTCGTAGGGGCGGGGTTTATCCCCGCCCGTATTTGCTTTTGCGGGCCGGCGTTGGTCCAGGTCGCCAGCCTGCCGCCCGGCCTCAGCCCGTCGGGCCGGGGCGTTCGCCCCGCCAGAGCAGCCAGGCCAGGCCCGCCCCGCCGCAGGTGATGGCGGCGTCGGCCAGGTTGAAGGCCGGCCAGTAGTATTGGCCGGCGTGCAGGTAGAGGAAGTCGATCACCTGGCCGATGCGCACCCGGTCGATGAGGTTGCCCACCGCGCCGCCGCTGATTAGGCTGATGCAGGTCAGCATGCCCGGCCGGCCGCCGGACCTGCCCCCCACCGCCAGCCAGGCCGCCAGGGCCAGGGCGACCACGGTCAGCCCCACCAGGAGCCAGCGGCCGTGGGGGCTGTCGGCCAGGATGCCGAAGGCCGCGCCCTTGTTGTAGACCAACACCAAATCGGCCAGGCCGGGGATCAGCACCATGCCGCCATCGGCCAGCGCGGCCACGGCCAGCCACTTGCTGGCCTGGTCCAGGACCACCACCGCCAGGGCGATGAGCGTCCAGAGGGTGAGCCGCCGGCCGAAGGCCACGGGCCCCTAGGCCTGGGCCACGGCCGCGGCGCAGCGCGGGCAGAGCTCCGGGTGCTCCGCGCTCTGGCCGATGCCATTGGAGCGCATCCAGCAGCGCGGGCACTTGGCGTGGGCGCTGGGACTGATGCGCACCACCAGCCCGCCCGCCTCCTCGCCGGCCAGGGTGGGCTGGTCGATGGACTCGGCCAGCTCCAGCTCGCTGACCATGGTGATTTCCAGCAAGGCGGCCCGGTTGGCGGCCAGGAAGGCCATGGTCTCGGCCGGTCCGGCGATGGCCAGGCTGGCCTCCAGGCTGTTGCCCACGACCTTTTCCTTGCGGGCCAGGTCCAGGGCCTTGTTCACCACCGCCCGCACCGCCGCCAGCCGCTCCCAGCGCTCGGCCAAAGCCGGGTTCTTGACCGTCTCGTCGGGCTCCGGGAAGCTGGCCAGGTGCACGCTCTCGGCCATGGCCTTGGCCCCCGGCAGGTGGTCCCAGACCTCCTCGGCGGTGAAGGAGAGCACCGGGGCCATGAGTCGCACCAGGGACAGGGCCAGGCGGTGCAGCACGGTCTGGGCCGCCCGGCGCTCCCGGCTCCCGGCCGCGCTGGTGTAGAGCCGGTCCTTGAGCACGTCCAGGTAGAAGCCGGAGAGATCCACCGCGCAGAAATTGTGCAGGCTGTGGTAGACCACGTGGAAGTTGAACTCGCGGTAGCCGCGCTTCAGCCGCGCGGCCAACTCCTCCAGCCGGTGCAGCATCAGCCGGTCCAGCTCGCCCATCTCGGCCACGGCCACGGCGTCGGTCTCCGGGCTGAAATCGTAGAGGTTGCCCAGGATGAAGCGCATGGTGTTGCGGATGCGCCGATAGGCCTCGGCCATCTGCTTGAGGATGTCCTCGCTGACCCGGATGTCGTCGGTGTAGTCCTCGGCCGCCACCCACAGGCGCAGGATCTCGGCCCCGTAGCGGTCGATGACCTGCTGGGGCGGGATGACGTTGCCCAGGCTCTTGCTCATCTTGCGCCCCTGGGCGTCCACCACGTAGCCGTGGGTGAGCACGCCGCGGTAGGGCGGCGCGCCGTGGGTGCCGATGGCGCACAAGAGCGAGCTGTGGAACCAGCCCCGGTGCTGGTCGCTGCCCTCCAGGTACAGGTCGGCCGGCCAGCGCAATTCCGGCCACTGCCGGCGGTTCTCCAGGCAGGCGGCGTGGCTGACGCCGGAATCGAACCACACGTCCAGGATGTCGTTCTCCTTGGCCAGCTCGTCGCCCCCGCACAGGGGGCAGGCGCAGAGCTCGCCCAAGAGATCCCTGGGCTCGCGGGCGAACCAGGCGTCGGCGCCTTCGGCCCGGAAGGCCGCCACCACCTTCTCGGCCATCTCCGGGGTGAGCACCGTCTCGCCGCACTTTTGGCACTTGAAGACGATGATCGGCACGCCCCAGGCCCGCTGGCGGCTGATGCACCAGTCGGGACGGTTCTCTATCATGCCGTAGATGCGCTCGCGCCCCCACTTGGGCACCCAGGCCACGTCGTTCATGATGGCGTCCAGCGCCTTCTTGCGCAGGTCGTTCTCGCTCATGGAGATGAACCACTGGTCGGTGGCCCGGAAGATCACCGGCTTCTTGCAGCGCCAGCAGTGGGGGTAGGAGTGGGTGATCCTGGCCTGGGCCAACAGCGCGCCGGCTTCCTCCAGCTTGGCGATGACCGAGGGATTGGCGGCGAAGACCTCCTGGCCGGCGAAGTGGCCGACCTCCGGCAGGAAGCGGCCGGCGTCGTCCAGGGGCGAATAGACCTCCAGGCCATACTTGAGCCCGGTCTCGTAGTCCTCGCGGCCGTGGCCCGGCGCGGTGTGCACCAGGCCGGTGCCGGCCTCCAGGGTCACGTAGTCGGCCAAGACGCCCACGCTGGGCCGGTCGTAGAGCGGATGCCGGGCCTTGACGCCCTCCAGGTCGCGGGGGTCGATGGCCGTGACCATCTCGTAGTCGCCGAAGCCGAAGGAGGCCAGGCAGCCGGGGGCCAGGGCCTGGGCCAGCACGTAGGCCGCCTCGCCCACCTGGTAGGCGGCGTAGTCGAAATCCGGGTGCAGCGCGATGCCCAGGTTGGCCGGGATGGTCCAGGGCGTGGTGGTCCAGATGACCAGGTAGGTCTGGAGGCCCTTCAGGGCCGGGTACTTGGCCGAAAGATCGTCAATCAGCGGGAAGGCCACGTAGATGCTGGGGCTGGCGTGGTCGGCGTATTCCACCTCGGCCTCGGCCAGGGCGGTGCGGCAGGAGTTGCACCAGTAGATGGGCTTCTTGGAGCGGTAGACGCCGCCGTTGTGGTAGAAGGCCGCGAACTCCTTGGCGATGGTCGCCTCGTAGTCGTGGGCCATGGTCAGATAGGGGTTGCACCAGTCGCCCAAGACGCCCAGGCGGATGAAGTCATTGCGCTGGATGTCGATGAACTTCTCGGCGTAGGCCCGGCACTCGCGGCGCACCTCCAGCTTGGACAGCTCGCGCTTTTTGGCCCCCAGCTTCTTGTCCACCTCGTGCTCGATGGGCAGCCCGTGGCAGTCCCAGCCCGGAACGTAGACCGCGTCATAGCCGTCCATCTGGCGCGACTTGACGATGATGTCCTTCAGCACCTTGTTCAGCGCCGTGCCCATGTGGATGTAGCCGTTGGCATAGGGCGGCCCGTCGTGCAAAATGTAGCGGGTGCGGCCCTTGGCCTCGGTGCGCAGGCGGCGGTAAAGATCGTTATCCTGCCAGCGTTTCAGGAATTCCGGCTCGCGCCTGGGCAGGTCGGCCTTCATGGGAAAAGCGGTCTGGGGCAGGTTCAGGGTGCTCTTGTAGTCCATGCCATGTCCTCGCGGGCGTGCTGCTGCGCCGGTGGCCGCAGTTGGTTTTCTTGGCCGGGCCTGGCCGGGGCGGATCGGTTTTCGGGCGCGCCAAGCGGGAGCTCATGGCCCGACGCCGGAGCCAAGCGCGAATAATCACATCAAACTAACGGTTTCTACCACAGGCGGGGCGCAAGTCAAGGGAGCGGCTTTGGTCCGGGCCAGAGCTCCAGGCCCAGGCGGGCGGCCTCCTGCTCGGCCTCCTTCTTGCTGCGGCCGCCGCCGGTGCAGATGAGCTCGCCCGCGATCTCCAGGGCCACCGAGAAGTATTTCTGGTGATCGGGACCCTCGGCGCCCAGGACGCGGTAGCGGGGGGTGATGTGCAGGGCCTCCTGCACCCTTTCCTGCAGGCGGGTCTTGTAGTCCTTCTTTGGCGCGCGCAGGATGGCCTGCTCGGCCACCGGCCCCACCAGGCCCAACACCACGCCGCGGGCCGCCTCCAGGCCGCCGTCCAGGTAGACCGCCGCCACCACCGCCTCCAGGGCGTCGGCCAGGATGCTGGGCTTGTCCTGGCCGCGCTGGCCCTCTTCGCCCCGGCCCAGGAGCAGGCAGCCGCCCAGGTTGAGGTCGCGGGCGGTGGCGGCCAGCCGGCTTTCATTGACCACCCCGGAGCGGGCCTTGCTGAGCTGGCCCTCGCTGGCGGCCGGGAAACGCTGGAAGAGCAGCTCGGTTACGATCAGCTCCAGCACGGCGTCGCCCAGGTATTCCAGGCGCTCGTTGGAGCCTTCCGCCTCGTCCGGGTGCTCGTGGACATAGGAGGAGTGGCACAGGGCGGCGTGCAAAAGGCCCAGGTCGGCGAAGGCGTGGCCCAGTCTGGCGGCCAGTTGCTCCAGGTGTTGGCGGCGTTCGGGTTCCATGCGGCCATGCAGCGTTGCTTGAGGGATCGGGGCGCTTGGCCGGCAGCGTATTACGCCGCCGGCGGGCTGTCAAATCAGGGCCGGCCGATCAGAGCCGGTCGGGCTTCGCGGGTCGCTTCACCGCGGGGGCGGGGCCTCCCCGCGGGCCGTGGATGGACTTTTCAACATCTTGCTAAGGCACCTTGCTCTCCAGCCAGGAATAGCAGGTCAGGCCGGGCAGACGCTCCAGCCTGGTGAGCATCTCGTTCCACTGGCTGCCGGAGGGGATGACCAGGGAGTAGGTGTAGCGCACCCCGCCGCCGATGACGCAGCGCTCGCGGCCGGCGAAAAGTATCTGCACCTTGTATTCGGACAGCAACTGGCGCACCTCGGCCCGGATCTCCCGGTCCTCGCTTTCCACGGTCAGGTTCACGTACTGCTCGTGGGGCACCAGCCGGGCCAGGGGGCGCAGCAGGTTGAGCGCGATGAGCAACAGCGCCACGGCCGTGAAGGCCGGCAGGTAGAGCCCGGCCCCCACCGCCAGGCCCACCCCGGTGCAGCACCACATGGCCGCGGCGGTGGTGACCCCGCGGGCGCTGAGCGCGCCCTGGATGATGGCCCCGGCGCCCAAAAAGCCCATGCCGGCCATGGCGTAGGAGGGCAGGCGGCCGGGGTCCAGCCGGAAGCTGCTCTCGGCGCCGAAGGGCTCGAACATCTGGGTCAGGTGCAGGGAGAGGCTCATGATGAGCGCGCCGGCCATGCAGACCAACAGGCAGGTGCGCAGGCCGGCGGCGCGGCCGTGGCGCTCGCGCTCCAGGCCGACCAAAAGGCCCAGGAAGGCGGCCAACAGGATGCGCAGGACCATGGTGGGCTGGTCTACGAACATGCTCTCACTCCCGCGCGGGGTCTGGTTCGGGGGCCGTCGGGTGATTGTAGCCAATCCGGGGCCGGGCGGTCCAGGGCCACGACCGGCCGCATCAAGCCTCGTCCTCGCCCTCTCCCTCCGCCTCCAAGACGCCGCCGTCGCCGGCCGTCAGGCCCAGGATGCCCGAAGCCTCGGCCTCCGGCAGCGATTCCACGTCCTTGAGCCTGCGGCCCATCACCCGCTGGCGCTTGGCCACCTCGTCGATGTGGCGGTCGGCCTCGTGCAGCTTCTTGCGCACCTTGGCCATCACCTCGCCATACTTGGCGAACTCGGTCTTGACCGCGCCCAGCACCTGCCAGACCTCGCTGGAGCGCTTCTGGATGGCCAGGGTGCGGAAGCCCATCTTGAAGCTGCTGAGGATGGAGGCCAGCGTGGTGGGTCCGGCCACCTGCACCCGCCAGTCGCGCCAGAGCGATTCGGCCAGGCCCGGCCGGCGCAGCACCTCGGCGTAGAGGCCCTCGGTGGGCAGGTACATGATGGCGAAGTCGGTGCTGTGGGGCGGGCAGACGTACTTTTCGCAGATGTCCTTGGCGAAGCCCCGGATGCGGACCTCCAGGGCGCGGATCGCCGCCTCCTCGGCCAGGGGGTCGGCCCGCTCGGCCGCGTCCAAGAGCCGCTCGTAGTCCTCCTGGGGGAACTTGGCGTCGATGGGCAGCAAAAGCTCGTTGTCGTCCTCCGGCCCGGGCAGGCGCAGGGCGAACTCCACCCGCAGGCCGCTGCCGGGCCTGATCTCGGCGTTCTTGACCACCTGTTCGGAGATGAAGACCTCGTCCAAGAGGCTGCCGAGCTGTATCTCGCCCCAGACGCCGCGGGCCTTGACGTTGGTCAGGACGCGCTTCAGATCGCCCACCCCGGCGGCCAGGGACTGCATCTCGCCCACGCCCTTGTGCACCAGCTCCAACTGGCGGCTGACCAGGCCGAAGCTCTCGCCCAGGCGCTTTTCCAGGGTGCCCTGGAGCTTCTCGTCCACGGTCTGGCGCATCTGCTCCAGCTTGGCCTCGTTATCCTGGCGCAGCCGCTCCAGGCCCTGGGCCAGGGTCTGGCTGATGCCGGTCAGCTCGGCCTTGACCTCGCCCAGGCGCTGGCCCACCAGATCGGCCACCGCCTTCAAGCCCGCCGCCTGCTCCTCGCGGCCGTTCCTGAGCCCCTGCTCCAGGCCGGCGCGCAGGGCCTCGTGGCGCTGGTCGGTGGCCGCCACCAGGCGCTCGGTCTGGCCGGCCACCCGGTCCAGGCGCTCCTGCTGGGCGGCGGAAAGCTCCCGCAGGTTCTCGGCCTGGGCCTGGCCCAGGCGGGCCAGCCCCTGGGCCACCTCCTCGCGCTGGGCCTTGGCCGCCTCGCCGGACTCATTGCGGAATTGCTGGAACTGGCTCTCCAGGATCTTGCGCAGCACCTCCAGTTGGCCGCCCAGCTTGGTCAACTGGGCCTCCTGGGCGGCCCCGGCCCGGTCGGCGGACTGGACGAACCCCTCGCTCAGGCGCCTTAAGCTCTCGGCCACCTCGTCGCGCAAGAGGCGGGCCTGCTCGGCCGCCTCCTGGCGGCCGGCGGCCAGCTCGGCGCGCAGCACCGCCTCCTGGGGGTTTTCGCGCTTGAGCCGGCCCAGTTGAACCAGCAGGACCACCAGCAGGACCACGGCCAGGCCGGCCAGGCCGGCGACGATGTAGAGCAGTTGCTCGACCGGCAAGGGCGTCTCGCTCTCTCGCGCCCTTTGCGCCCGCCTGCCCTTCCGCAGGCGGCGGGCGGCGCGGGCGCGAATCTAGGGGATGAGGGCCAGGGCGTTGGCGCCCATCACCCGGTCCAGGTCGGCCCCGGCCAGCCCGGCTTGGGCCAGTTCCTTCTGGTAGCGGGGCAGGGCCAGCAGGGGGAAGTCGCTGCCATAGACCAGCTTGTCCGCGCCCATCAGCTCCACGGCCAGGGCGTAGGCCCGCGGGCGGTAGAGGAAGGGGCCGGCGGCGGTGTCCAGCCAGGCGTTGGCCAAGACCGCCGGGGCCTCCTTCTTCAGCGTGGCGTAGAAGAACAGGCCGCCGGCCATGTGGGCCAGCACGAACCGGGTGGCCGGGTGGGCCTTGAGCAGGTCGTAGAGGGCCTTCAGAGTCATGGGGGCCTTGCCGGGATAGACGTGGCCCACCGGCTCGTTGGTGTGCAACAACAGCGGCCGGCCGGCCTCGGCGCAGAGCCGGCAGAGCGGGGCCAGGGCATTGAGGTCCAGGTCGCGGTCGTAGAAGGCCAGCTCGCCCAGGCCGTGCAAACCCAGACCCAGGGCGCGCTCGGCCTCGGCGGCCGCCCAGTCGGCCGGGGGGTGCACGCAGGCCAGGCCGCGCAGGCGGGTGGGGTGGGCGGCGATGGCGGCGGCCAGGTAGTCGTTGTGCAGGCGGGCGTTCTCGGCGCGCACCCAGGGGAAGCCCAGGGCCCAGGAGACGTCCACGCCGTCCCGGTCCATGGCCGCGATGAGCCCCTCGGCCGTGACCATGGGGGCTTTAGGGTCGGCGTAGATGGCGCTGAAGAAGGGCTCGCCGGCCAGGAAGCGGGCGCGCTCGGCCGCCACCTGGGGCGGGAAGACGTGGGTGTGGGCGTCGACGATCATGGCCGTCAATATAGCAACCCGGCCGGCGGCGGTAAAGCGCCGGACGGACGAACGGCGGACGGCCTACTTGGCGTAGGAGTGCAGGCCGCTCAGCAGCAGGTTGACCCCGAAGTAGGTGAACAGCACGCAGACGAAGCCCACCAGGGAGAAGACCGCCACCCGCGCCCCGGCCCAGCCGCGCATGAAGCGGCTGTGCAACAGCGCCGCGTAGACCAGCCAGGTGATGAGCGACCAGGTCTCCTTGGGGTCCCAGGACCAGTAGGTGCCCCAGGCGCTGTTGGCCCAGATGCTGCCGGTGACGATGCCGGCGGTGAGCAGCACGAAGCCCACCACCACCGTCTGGTAGATGAGGTCGTCCAGCACCAGGAAGCGCCGCTCCTGGGGGCTCTGGCCCCGGCCGGTCACCAGATACATCGCCGACAGCGCGGCCGAGACGCCGAAGCCGGCGTAGCCCAGGAAACAGGTGACCACGTGGGCGATGAGCCAGTTGGATTTGAGCGCCGGCAAAAGCGGCCTGATGGCCGGGTCCAGCTTGAGGGCGTAGAGCATGGCGAAAAAGGCCAGGGGCACCGCGAAGGCGCCCATGGGCCGCAGCTTGGTCCTGAGCTCGATTATCAGGTAGAGCAGCGCCAAGGTCCAGCCGAAGAAGACCAGGGACTCGAACAGATTGCTGAAGGGCGCCCGGCCGATGCCCATCTGGTGGGAGGCCACCCAGCGCATGATGATGGCCGCGGTGTGGACGATAAGCGCGGTCCAGGTGAGCCAACTGGCGGCCTGGCCCAGCCGGGTGGCCCTCTTGATCACCCAGCCGGCCAGGTAGAGGGCCGAGGCGATGAGGTAGGCGAAGGTGACGATGACCAACAGATTGTTGCTCAGGGCTTCCACGCGCTACTCTCCCTGCTTGGCGCCGCCCTGGAGCCGGGCGGCCAGGCGCTCCAGGAGACGGGTCAGGCCCATCCGGTGCTTGTTGGTGGACCCGGCGATCTCCACCTTGGTGCGGCCCTTGCCGGCCGGGGCCAGGCGGATCCAGACCTTGCGGTGGGCGCCGTAGAAGGCGATCAGGAACCCGGCCACCATCAGGGTGCAGCCCACCCAGATCAGCCACACGCCGGGGTCGTACTTCACCTGGAGCCCGCTGTAGGGCGCCGTCTCCAGCTCCAGGATCTCGGCCTTGACCGGCGGCTGTCCGCCGCCCATGCGCATGGGTATGTCGGCCCCGGCCTGGAAGGCCGTTATGGCGAAGGGCTCGCCGCTGGGCGGCTGATAGCCCACCCTGGCCACCGGCCCCTTGTACATGCCGCCCATGTTGATCTCCGGCCGGGCCTCGATGAGCAGGGCCTTGGCCCCGCCGGCCAGCTCGGTCCAGGCCCCGTGCTTCAGCTCGGCCTGTTCGGCCTGGCCCTCGCGGGTCAGCCGCACCACCAGCTTGTTCACGCTCTGGCCGTAGGAGGCCTGGTAGAAGTCGATGCCGTGGCGCTGGGCCGGGTCGTTGACCACCAGCACCACCTTGTCCACCTCCCGGCCGTCCTCGATGAAGGTGATGTCGGAGCGGTACTCGCTGGGCATGCCGTCGGGGTAGTAGCTGACCGTGAACTTGTCCAGGCGCAGGGAAAAGCCCAGGGGCCGCTCCTCGCCGGTGTCCAGGTCCACGTGGTCCACCGTGGCGCCCTGGTTGATGTTGATCTGCCCGGCGAAGCCCCAGAGGTTGCCCACGATGGCCCCGGCCATGATGACCAGCACGCTTGAGTGCACCACGTAGACTCCCAGCCGGGTCCAGGCGCCTTTTTGGGCGAAAAGCACCAAGGCGTCCTTGACCTTGCCCTGGGTCGCCGGGCCAATGGCGGCCCTCAGCGCCGCCTCGGCCGCGGCCAGGTGGGCCTCCGGCGCGCCGGCCAGGCTGAAGGACTCCTGGGCCGGGGCGGCGCGCTTCAGGTCGGCCTGGGGGTCCTTGGCCATGAGCTTGAGGACGCCCGGCAGGCGGTTGAGCGAGCAGATGAGCAGGTTGACCGCCAAGAGCGCCAAGAGCAGCAGGAACCAGGGGGCGTGATACATGTCGTTGAGGCGCAGGCCCAGGATGATGCGCGCCCCGGCCTCGCCGAACTGCTGGGCGTAGACGCTGGCGTGCTCCTTCTGGGGCAGCAGGGTGCCCAGCACCGAGGAGACGGCCAGGGCGATGAGCAGCACGAAGCTGAGCCTGACCGAGGCGAAGAAATCCCAGATGCGCCCGCCCCCCTGGGAGGCCTTTTCCTTGTCGCTCACGCGTCCGTCCGCTTCAGGGTCATCGTTGGGCGGCAAAATCCCCGCCGGGCCGGCCCGGTGGCCCTCCGGCGGGGCGAACTATCGACAAAGCATACCCGAACTATCGATTATGGCCAAGCTGGCGGCTAATCCCCGTTGCCGGCGCAGGCGTTGCGGAAGCTGACCTGGCCCCGGCCCAGGAGGTCGTGCAGGTGCACGATGCCCAGCACCCGGCGCTGGGCGTCCACGATGGGCAGCGCCGTGATGAGCTTCTGCTCCATCAGGTGCAGGGCGTCGGCGGCCAAGGCCTCCGGCCCCACCGCCAGGGGGTTTTTGGTCATCACCTGCCCCACCTTGGCCCGCGCCAGGTCCACGCCCTTGATGACCGCCCGCCTGAGATCGCCGTCGGTGAAGATGCCCAGGAGCTTGCCCCGCTCGGTGATGAGCACCACGCCCAGGTCGCCCTTTTGGATCACCGCGATGGCCTTGGCCGCGCCGGCGTTCTGGCCGATGCTGGGCACGGCCTTGCCGGTTAGCATCACCTCGCGCACCTGGAGGCTCAGCCGCTCGCCCAGCTTGCCGCCGGGGTGGTGGCGGCGGAAGTCCTCGGCCTTGAAGCCGCGCCGCTCGATGAGCACCACGGCCAGGGCGTCGCCCATGGCCAGGGCCGCCGTGGTGCTGGTGGTGGGGGCCAGGCCCAGGGGGCAGGCCTCGCGCTCCACGGCGCAGTCCAGGACCACGTCGGCGGACCGGGCCAGGCTGGAGTTCAGCCCGCCGGTCAGGGCCACGATCTGGGCCCCGTGTTCGCGCAGCATGGGGATGAGCCCCACCAGCTCCTGGGTCTCGCCGCTGTAGGAGAGCGCCAGCACCACGTCGCCGGGATAGACCAGGCCCAGGTCGCCGTGGATGGCCTCCACCGGGTGCAGGTAGATGGCGTTGGTGCCGGTGGAGTTCATGGTGGCCATGATCTTGCGGGCCACGATGCCGCTCTTGCCGATGCCGGTGGCGATGACCTTGCCGGAGCTGGCCAGGATCATCTCCACCGCCCGCTCGAAGTTGTGGTCCAGGCGCTGGGCCAGGCGGCCCAGGGCCGCGGCCTCCAGGGCCAGAACCTCGCGCGCGGTTTTCAGAACCGAAGAAGGCATGGCTCGTGAATTATCCTTCATATCCTGCATTAGCCTGTCATTGCGAGGAGCAACCCATTTGGGTTGCGACGCGGCAATCCTCCGTTTCCATCTTATGAAAGAGACAGCGGGAGATTGCTTCGCTGCGCTCGCAATGACGGCTATTCCTGGTTGTATGTCCTTCTTCGTAGGGGCGGGGTTTATCCCCGCCCGTCTTTTCTTCCCGTCCGCCGCGGGCGGGGATGAACCCCGCCCCTACATCAAGAAGCCATCCTCGCTAACAACGGCCATCCTGCCAAAAGCTGTCATTGCGAGGAGCAACCCATCAGGGTTGCGACGCGGCAATCTCCCGTTTCCATCCCGGTCGTTGAAGAAACAACGGAAGATTGCTTCGCTGCGCCCGCAATGACGGCTATTCCCGGATTACCCCTCACCTTTCCAAACAGAACTTGCCCGCGCCCTCGCCGATGGCCACCGGGTAGTTGCCGTCGAAACAGGCCAGGCAGAAGCCGTCGCGGCTGGTCTTGGTGCTTTTGAGTAGCCCCTCGATGGACAGGTAGCGCAGCGTGTCCAGCCCCAGCATGTTCTTGATCTCCTCCACCCGGTGGTCGCAGGCGATCAGCTCGCCCTTGGTGGAGAAATCGATGCCGTAGTGGCAGGGAAAGCGGTGGGGCGGGCAGGAGACCAGCATGTGGACCTCGGAGGCCCCGGCGGCGCGGATGTTCTTCACGCGGGCCATGGTGGTGGTGCCGCGGATGATGGAGTCCTCCACGATGACCACCCGTTTGCCCTGGATCAGCTCCTTGACCGGGTTCAGCTTCACCCGCACCCCGAAGGAGCGCATGTCCTGGCTGGGCTGGATGAAGGTGCGCCCCACGTAGTGGTTGCGGATCATGCCCATCTCAAAGGGCAGGCCCGATGCGGCGGCGTAGCCCAGGGCGGCGTAGACCCCGCTGTCCGGGAAGGGCATCACGAAGTCGGCCTCTATGTCCGCGTTCTCCTTGGCCAGTTGCGCGCCCTGGCGCTTGCGCACCTGGTAGACGTTCTGGCCGAAGATGTTGCTGTCGGGCCGGGCGAAATAGATGAACTCGAAGATGCAGTGGGCGTGGCGCTGGCGCTTGAAGGGCTTGACGCTTCGGAGGCCCTTTTTGTCGATGAAGACCACCTCGCCCGGCTCCACCTGACGCAGAAAGCTGGCGTCGATGAGATCCAGGGCGCAGGTCTCGCTGGCCACCACGTAGCCCTCCTCCAGCTTGCCCAGGCACAGGGGCCGGAACCCTTGCGGATCGCGGGCGGCCACCAGGGTGTCCTCGGTCATGAACAAAAAGCTGTAGGCCCCCTTGAGTTCGCCCAGGGCCGCGATGAGGCCCTCCTCGAAGCCCAGGTGGATGTTGCGGGCCAACAGATGCATGACGATCTCGGAGTCCATGGTGGTCTGGAAGATGGACCCCTCGCGCTCCAGGCGGCGCCTGAGTTCGAAGGCGTTGACCAGGTTGCCGTTGTGGCCCAGGCACAGGCTGTGGCCGGCGTAGTTGATCATGAAGGGCTGGACGTTGGCCGAGATGGACGAGCCGGTGGTGGAGTAGCGCACGTGGCCGCAGGCCATGTGGCCGGTGAGCCGGCTGAAGTCGTCCTCCTCGAAAATGTCCGGCACCAGGCCCATGGCCCGCTTGTCCTTCAGGCGCTTGCCGTCGCTGACCACGATGCCGGCCGATTCCTGGCCGCGGTGTTGCAGGGCGTAGAGCCCGTAATAGGTGAGCCGCGCGGCCTCCGGGTGTCCGAAGACCCCGAAGACCCCGCAGCAGTCACGGGGATGGTCGTCGTGAAGCTCGCTCATGGGGCAGCCCCCGCCAAAAAAGGGCGGCCGGCCCGCGGGCCTTTTGGCCCCCGCGCCGCGCCGGTTAGATCATCGGTCGTCCAAACACTACCCCTAAGATAGGCAGCCGTCTAGGTTTTTCAAGCCGGGACGTCTACGCCCGGTAATAATCCTGCAGCGGGGTCACGCTCAGGTGGTCGCTCTTGATCAGCGCCTGGACCGCGTCCACGGTGGCCTTGGCCGCGGCCACGGTGGTGATGTAGGGCAGGCCGCGGTCCAGGGCGGCGCGGCGGATCTGGTAGGCGTCGCTCATGGGGTCCTTGCCCTCGGCGGTGTTGATGACCAAATGCACCTCGCCGTTCTTCATGGCGTCCACCACGTGCGGCCGTCCCTCGCTCACCTTCTGCACCCGGCGGCTGGGGATGCCGCGCCCGGCCAGGGCGGCGTGGGTGCCGGCGGTGGCCACGATCTCGAACCCCAGGCGGTAGAATTTTTGGGCCACCTCCACCAGGGCCGGCTTGTCCTGGTCCTTGGCGCTCAGGAACACGGTGCCGCTGATGGGCAACACCTGGCCGGCGGCGATCTGGCTTTTGGCGAACGCCAGGCCCAGGTTGCTGTCTATGCCCATGACCTCGCCGGTGGAGCGCATCTCCGGCCCCAAGACCGGGTCCACGCCGGGGAAGCGCACGAAGGGGAAGACGGCCTCCTTGACCGAGATGTGCTTGGGGTGGGACTCCTGGGTGATGCCCTGCTCAACGAGGCTGACGCCCACCATGACCTTGGTGGCCACCTTGGCCCAGGGCACGCCGGTGGCCTTGCTCACGAAAGGCGCGGTGCGGCTGGCGCGGGGGTTGACCTCCAGCACGTAGAGCAGCTCGTCCTTGACCGCGAACTGGATGTTCATGAGCCCCTTGACCCCCAGCTCGAAGGCCAGGGCGTGGGTGGCGCGGCGGATTTCGTCGATCATGGCGGGCTTTAGCGTGTGGGGTGGCAGCACGCAGGCGCTGTCGCCACTGTGCACCCCGGCCTGCTCGATGTGCTCCATGATGCCGGCCACCACGCAAGTCTCGCCGTCGCTCACCGCGTCCACGTCCACCTCGATGGCGTCCTCCAGGAACTTGTCCACCAGGATGGGGTGGTCGGGGCTGGCCTGCACCGCCGTGGCCATGTAGTGCATCAGCGCTGCCTGGTCGTAGACGATCTCCATGGCCCGACCGCCCAGCACATAGGACGGGCGCACGACCACCGGGTAGCCGATCTTCTCGGCGATGGCCACCGCCTGGTCCACGCTCAAGGCGGTGGCGTTGGCCGGCTGGCGCAGGCCGAGCTTCTGCAGCAGCGCCCGGAAACGGTCGCGGTCCTCGGCCCGGTCGATGGCGTCGGGGCTGGTGCCCAGGATGGGCGCGCCGGCGTTATAGAGCGGCACGGCCAGGTTCAGGGGCGTCTGGCCGCCGAACTGCACGATGACGCCCCAGGGCTTCTCGCTCTCGATGATGTTGAGCACGTCCTCGAAGGTCAGGGGCTCGAAGTAGAGCTTGTCGCTGGTGTCGTAGTCGGTGCTCACGGTCTCCGGGTTGGAGTTGACCATGATGGACTCGATGCCCAGCTCCTTGAGGGCGAAGCTGGCGTGCACGCAGCAGTAGTCGAACTCGATGCCTTGGCCGATGCGGTTGGGGCCGCCGCCCAGGATGACCACCTTGCGCCGGTCGGCCGCGCGGCACTCGTCCTCGGTCTCGTAGGTGCTGTAAAAATACGGCGTGTAGGCCTCGAACTCGGCCGCGCAGGTGTCCACCAGCTTGTAGGTGTGGCGGATGCCCAGCTCTTTCCTGCGGGCGCGCACCTTCAGCTCGTCGGAGCCCAGGGCCGCGGCGATCTGGCGGTCGCTGAAGCCCCACTCCTTGGCCCGGCGCAGGAAATCCGCGTCCAGCTCGGCCAGGGGGTCATTGAGCTCGCCCCAGGCCCGGCGGCTGGCCAGCTCGGCCTGGAAATCCACCAACTGGCGCAGGTTGGCCAAAAACCAGGGGTCGATCCAGGTGTGCTCGAAGATCTCGGCGTCGCTCATGCCGGCGCGCATGGCCTGGGCCAACCAGAAGATGCGCAGGCTGTTGGGGGTGCGCAGCCTGTCGCGCAGCGTCTCCGGCGTCACCTGGGCCGGGGCCGGGTCCTTGCCGTCGCCGATGAGCCCGGCCCGGCCGATCTCCAGGCCGCGCAGGCCCTTTTGCAGGGCCTCCTTGAAGGTGCGGCCGATGGCCATGGTCTCGCCCACGCTCTTCATGCTGGTGGTCAGCACGTCCACCGAGCCGGGGAACTTCTCGAAGGCCCAGCGCGGAATCTTGACCACGCAGTAGTCGATGGTGGGCTCGAAGCTGGCCATGGTCTCCTGGGTGATGTCGTTGGGCAGCTCGTCCAGGGTGTAGCCGATGGCGAGTTTCGCGGCCATTTTCGCGATGGGGAAGCCGGTGGCCTTGCTTGCCAGAGCGGAAGACCGGCTGACGCGGGGGTTCATCTCCACCACCACCATCTCGCCGTTGGCGGGATTGATGGCGAACTGCACGTTGCTGCCCCCGGTCTCCACCCCGATCTCGCGCATGATGGCGATGGAGGCGTCGCGCATGACCTGGTATTCGCGGTCGGTCAGCGTCTGGGCCGGGGCCACGGTGATGGAGTCGCCGGTGTGCACGCCCATGGGGTCCAGGTTCTCGATGGAGCAGATGATGACCACGTTGTCCTTGCGGTCGCGCATCACCTCCAGCTCGAACTCCTTCCAACCCAGGACGCTCTCCTCGATCATCACCTCGTGGGTCAGGCTGGCGGCCAGGCCATAGCTGGCGATGGCCTCCAGGTCCTCGCGGTTGTAGGCCACGCCGCCGCCGGTGCCGCCCAGGGTGAAGGCCGGGCGCACCACCAGGGGATAGCCGATCTTTTTGGCCGCGGCCATGACCTCGGCCAGGGTGCGGCAGATGGCGCTTTCGGGCACCTTCAGGCCGATGTTGGCCATGGCGGCCCGGAAAAGCTCGCGGCTCTCGGCCTTCCGGATGACCGCCGGGGTGGCCCCGATCATCTCGATGCCCAGGCGCTCCAGGATGCCGGTCTCGGCCACCATCAGGGCGGTGTTCAAGGCGGTCTGGCCGCCCAGGGTGGGCAGGATGGCGTCGGGGCGCTCCTTTTCCAGCACCTCGCAGACGTACTCCGGGGTGATGGGCTCCACGTAGGTGCGGGCGGCCATCTCCGGGTCGGTCATGATGGTGGCGGGGTTGCTGTTTATCAGCACCACCTCGATGCCCTCTTCCTTGAGGGCCTTGATGGCCTGGGTGCCGGAATAGTCGAACTCGCAGGCCTGGCTGATGATGATGGGCCCGGAGCCGATTATCATGATCTTCTTGAGGTCGTTGCGCTTGGGCATGTCACGTCCGCGTGGTTTGCGCTCGGTTGTTTCGCCTGGTATCGGCAAAATCCGTTTCTTCGTAGGGGCGGGGTTTATCCCCGCCTGTATTCTTCCCGCCAACCCGGCCAGACCATGGAGCCCGACCAGGCATATTCGATAGGGCTGTTTACAAGACCCGCCCGCACCGGGTTGGCCCAGATGTAACGGGCGACATCCAACAACAATTCTTCTCCGCGCAGGGTATGGTCGTAATATCCTCTTTGCCAAAGCGGCCCTTCCGGCCGGTATTCGCGCGCTAATTTGACTGTCCTTCCCTTGAACAGCCTTATGAACTCCGGCAAATTACGGTCTTGAACGAGAAGATGAACATGGTCCGGCATCCAGCACCAGGCGTAAAGTTGAGAAGCTCTTTCCAAGGCCAAGTCAGCCGCAATAAGTGAGCATCCTTCGGTCAACTTTGTAGATTCAGCGAACCATGGTTCCCGATTTGCTGTGCAACAGGTCACTGAAAAAGCATGGCCTTGGCTATAAACCCGTTGCGGGAGCCTAATCCGTTTCCGTTGCGGCAGTGCGTTGTTCATACCGCCTGGGTGCGGGCGGGGATAAACCCCGCCCCTACGAAATCAAAGCGAATACGTGCAATCCGGCCTTTCGGCATCCCCCCATTGTCAACGCGGCTCGCCCCGATCCTTATGGTGATCTTTCCTTCTGGTTATTTTCTTCGTAGGGGCGGGGTTTATCCCCGCCCGTCTTCTCTTTTCGCTTCCGCCCGGCCTGACCAACGGACTCTTAATCCGCTGCTCCCGCCTCCGCGCTACTTCCCCGCCGCCGGGGGCGCTCCGGTGGTCATCATCTCCACGAAGCGGTCGAAGAGATAATCCGCATCGTGGGGGCCGGGGCTGGCCTCCGGGTGGTATTGCACGCAGAACATGGGGATGCGCTTGTGACTTAGCCCCTCCAGGGTGCGGTCGTTCAAGTTAAGGTGGGTCATGACCACGTCCGGGTCGGGGATGGAATCGGCGTCCACACAGAACCCGTGGTTCTGGCTGGTGATTTCGACCTTGGTGGTGATTAGGTCCATCACCGGCTGGTTGGCTCCCCGGTGGCCGAACTTCAGCTTGAAGGTCTGGCCGCCCAGGGCCTGGCCCAGCATCTGGTGGCCCAGGCAGATGCCGAAGATGGGCCTGACGCCCAACAGCTCGCGCACGGTCTGGACCACGTAGGTCACCGCGGCCGGGTCGCCGGGGCCGTTGCTCAGGAAGACGCCGTCCGGGGCGGTGCGGGCGATGGTCTCGGCGCTGGTGAAGGCCGGGACCACCAGGACCTTCATGTCCCGCGCCTCCAGGCGGCGCAGGATGTTGTATTTGATGCCGCAGTCCAGGGCCACCACCCGCCAGCGGCCCTTCCCGCCGGCCCAGACCGCCTCCGGGTCCATGGCGCCATCGAGGTCCAGGCCGCGATCTATCTTGCCGTTTATCCAGCGGTAGGCCCGCTGGCAGGTCACTTCCTTGACCAGGTCGACGCCCACCAGGCCGGGACTGTCGTTGGCCTTCCTGACCAGGCTGGCCGGGTCCAGGTCCTCGGTGGATAAGACGCCCCTCATGGCGCCCTTCATGCGCAGATGGCGGGTCAGGGCGCGGGTGTCCAGGCCCTCCACCCCCAGCACGCCGGCCGCCTCCAGGTAGTCCCCCAGGCTCTGGGTGCTGCGGAAGTTGCTGGGCAGGGGCTGGTATTCCTTGACCAAAAAGGCGCTGACCTGCACCGCGGCGCTCTCCACGTCCTCCGGGTTGGTGCCGTAGTTGCCGATCAGCGGATAGGTCATGGCCACCATCTGGCCCTTGTAGGAGGGGTCGGTGAGCACTTCCTGATAGCCGGTCATGGCGGTGTTGAAGCAGACCTCGGCGGCGACCTCGCCCCGGCCGGCGAAGGCGCGGCAGGGGAAGGTGGTCCCGTCTTCCAGGGCCAGCAGGGCTTTGGTGGGCATGGGGCTCGTTTTCCCGGCGGCGGCGGCGGGGCCGCCTACAAAAATGTAAATGATGGCAATCGGTTGGACTGAGGAGATGGCCGAGGCCGCCGCGAACGCACACCAAAACCCGGAAACCGTGCGCCACGGCTCCCCGGTCAGCGGCCCGGTTGGGTCTCCAAAAGCGCCTGCACCACGCTGGATAGGTCCAGGGGGCGCACCTCATCGACGATGAAGCGCCGCAGCCGCTCGCCCAGCTCCGTCCCCTGTTTGTAGCACATAAAGCCTGGTTTGACACCCAGGCTTTTGGCCACCCGCCCGGCCAGCACCGGCCAGGCCGCGCCCAGGTCGGCCACCACCGGCAGCGAGCCGGGCAGCCGCGCGAAGCCGCTCATCTCCATGCGCCAGGGCAGGCCCAGGTGGGTGGCCTTGGGCAAGCCCCTGTCGATGGCCGTGGCCACCGCCCCGGCCGAGCGCTGGGCGGCCCAGGCCCGCTCCAGGTTGGGGTCCAGGTCGATGCGCACCACCGCCTTGTCGCGCAGGCTGAAGGTGGCCAGGCCCTCGTGGCGCGCCCAGAGGCCGTGGCCGGTGAAAAGCTCGAAGGGTCCATCGTGGATCTCCTGGGCCAAGGCCAGGCCGCTCTCGATGATGAGGTCGGCCCCGGCCAGGAGCTCGGCCACCCGGGCCGAGCGCTGGCTGATGGAGATGCTGTCGCCCAGGGCCAGGCCCACCTGGCCGCCGCCCACCAACTGGGGCACGCTGACCAGGCAGGGCGCGCCGCGCCGGGCAGAGGCCCCCAGCAGGGTCAAGGGATCGCAGCCCAGGCCGGCCACGGCCTCCAGGGGCAGACCCGCGCCGCGGGCCATGGGCTCCAGGCGGCGGGCCACGCGTTCGGCCCACAGCCCGGTCGGGTAGGCCAGGTTGCCGGCGACCTTGACGATCTGGTTGCCAGGCGCGGCCAGGAGCTTGCGGTAGAAGTCCCGGTCGATCACCGTGTCGCGGGCGATGGCCTCCAGGCGCTCCGGCGGCAGCAGCGCCGCCTCCACCTTGCCGTCGGCCGGCAGCGCGGCCGGGGCCAGGCCCAGGCGGCGGCCGTCCACGCGCTTGACCAGCTCCAGGGCCCCGGCGATCTCGTGCCCCACCACGGCCGCGCTGGTCAGCACGCCATCCACCAGCCCGGCCCCCACCAGGGCCGCGATGAGGGTGGTGACGCCCTCGTGCAGGTTGGGGCCGCTGCCGGTGGCCACCACCACCCGCCCGCCGCGCTCCTTGACCTTGATCCACAGCTTGGCCGCGGTCCTGAGCCCGGCGCGGGCCGCTGCGGACAGGCCGGCCTCCAGGCGCTGCAAAGCGGCCTGGCTCACCTTGGGCGGGACGGGCGTTTTGGCGGGCTGCTTCATTTCCCCAGGGCTCCCACGCGCTCCAACTCGCGCACGATCAGCAGGGCGGCCACGCGCGCCGCCCCGGACCAGCCGGCCACCACCCGGCGGCCGGCCAGGCCCGCCGCTTGGGCCGCCTGGGGCCGCTCCAGGCAATCGATCCAAAATTCGGCCAGATCGGCGGCGTCCTTCACCCTTTGGCCGGCTCCCGCCGCCTCCAGGGCCTGGGCCGCGTCGGCGAAGTCCTCCATGGAGGGGCCATAGGCCATGGGCAGGCCCCAGGCCGCCGGCTCCATGGGGTTCTGGCCGCCCAGCCTCACCAGGCTGGCCCCCAGGAAGGCCGCCCGCGCCAGGCCATAGCATCCCATGAGCTGGCCCATCACGTCCACCACCACCACCCGGCAGCCGGGCGGGCGGGGCCGCGCGGGGCCGAGGCTGGTCCAGGCCACCGGGTTGAGCCCCCGGCGGCCGGCCTCGGCCAGCCAGCGCGGCGCGCGCTCGATGTGGCGCGGGGCCACGGCCAGCACCGCGCCGGGGTGGGCGGCCAGCGCGCGGGCGAAGGCCTCCAGCAGCGGGGCCTCCTCGCCCGTGCGCACCGAGCCGGCCACCAAGAGCGGAGCGCCATCCAGGGCCAGGCGGGCGGCCGGCTCGGCGGTCAGCTCCGGCCGGGCTTTTTCCATCAGCCCCGCGTACTTGGCGTTGCCGTCCACCCGCACCCGCGCCGGGGGCGCGCCCAGGGCGATGGCGCGCTCGGCGTCGGCCGGGCCGATCATGGACAGGGCCGAGAAGCGCCCCAGGGCCGGGGCGATGAGGCTTTTCACTTTCTGATAGCGCGGGAAGCTGCGCGGGCTCAGGCGGCCGTTGAGCAAGAGCAGCCCCGCCCCCCGGCGCTGGAGCCACCAGAGCAGGTTGGGCCAGATCTCGGTCTCCAGGCAGGCGAAGACCTGGGGTTTGAGCTTGGCCGCGGCCGCCAGCACCGGCCAGGGCAGATCCAGCGGAAAAGGCGCGATCCGGGCGGTCAGGCCCAGACTCTCGCGGGCCTTGGCCAGGCCCAGGGGCGTGGTGGCGCTCACGGTGAGGTCCACGTTCGGCAGCAGGCGCATGAGCTCCGCCGCCACCGCCGCGGCCACGCCCACCTCGCCCACGCTCACCGCCTGGAGCCAGACCCTGGGGCCGGGGCCGGGCGGGGCCGCCTGGCGATAGAGGCCCAGGCGGGGGCCGATCTCTTGCCAGCGCCCGGCCAGCCCCAGGCCCAGCCGGGCCGCCGGCAGGGCCACGCCAGCCACGGCGCAGGCAGCCAGGTTGTAGAGCGCCAGGCTGGGGTTCATGGGCATGACTCTCCAGGGGGCATGGCGACTTTGGCAACGGCAAAGGCTGGTCGATGCGGCCACGCATCGCTCTTGCGCCATCCTGCAACTAAAACTGTCATTGCGAGGAGCAACCCGGCCGGGTTGCGACGCGGCAATCTCCCGCTGTCGTTTTTCCGGCAAAAATCAAGACGGGCGGGGATAAACCCCGCCCCTACGAAATCCAAAGCATAAACCCAATTTTCTTCGTAGGGGCGGGGTTTATCCCCGCCCGCGTTTTGTCTTTTGTTGAAAACCATACACCTGGTGTCAACTTGGTATGATCTCCGTTGAGATGGATACGACGCAACGCCCTCCCACGTTTTCCACGGGTTTATAGCCAGCCGCCCGGCCCCGGTCAAGCCCGGCCGCGGCCGTCAGGGCCGGATCAGCACCTTCAGCGCCCCAGGGCGGCGGGCCTCTTCCAAGGCGGCCGCGAGCTCGGTCAGGGGGAACTCGGCCTGGATCAGGGGCTCCACCGTGAGCCAGCGGTTCTGCAGGTAGCAGAGCGCCAGGCCGATGTCGCCGCAGCGGCTGCCGATCAGGCTGACCTCGTTGACCACCAGAGCGGCCAGGTTCAGCGGGGTGGGCAGGTGGCTGGTGGTCTTGGCCACGATGGCCCCCTCCGGCCGCACCAGCGCCAGCGCGAGGTTCAGGCCCTCCGGCCGGCCGGTGGCCTCGACCACGATATCGAAGCCGCCCAGGCCCTGGGCCAGCTCGGCCAGTTCGTCGCGGCCGGCCAGCACCGCCCGCACCCCCTGGGCAACGGCGATGTCCAGCTTGGCCTGGTGGCGGCCGGCCAGGATCAGGCCGGGCGCGAGATGCTTGAGCCCCAGGGCGACCAAGAGGCCCAGCTTGCCGTCGCCCAGCACCAGCAGCTTGTCGCGGTTGGTGACGTGCACCTGCTGGCCGATCTCCAGGGCGGCGGCCAGGGGCTCGGCGAAGACCGCCGCCCGGTCGGCCACGGAATCCGGCGCCCGGCGCAGGTTGGCCACGGGCAGGAGCGCGTACTCGGCCATGGCCCCGTCCCAGCCCTTGATGCCCAGGGCCTTGCGCTCCGGGCAGTGGCGGGCGTCGCCCATGCGGCAGCGGGGGCAGGCGCCGCAGCCGATGTTGATCTCGGCCGCCACCCGCAGGCCCTCCAGCTCCGGCCGGCCGGGGGCGGCGGCCACCCGGCCCACGAACTCGTGCCCCGGCACCCCGGCGAAGCCGTAGTAGCCGGCCAACAGCTCCAGGTCGGTGTTGCAGACCCCGCAATATTCCACCCGCACCAGGGCCTGGCCCGGCGCGGGCCTGGGCGTGGGCAGGCTGACCAGGCTGGCCCGGCCCTCGGCGAACCAGGCGGCGGTCATGCTGGGGGGGGCGGCGGTCATGGGCGGGCTCACTCCGGCAGCACGGTGACGATCACCGAGTTGGTCAGTATCTTCTTGAGCACCAGGTGATAGACGCGCCCGTCCAGGCGCAGCTTGACGTCGCCGCCGGCCTTCAGGCGCACGCCGCCCTCCTGGCCACCCAGCACCCGCGCCTTGATGGCGGCCTGGCCGCGGTCGGCGGAGATGTCCTCCAGGATGAGCACCAGGCGGCCGCCCAGCATGAGGGCCGCCTCGTCGCGGTGCAGCACCCGGCTCACCGCGCCGGGGGCCTCCGGCGGGGCGGCGGGGCTCTCCCCCCGCGAGGCCAGGCGGGCCTCGGCCTCGGCCAGGCGCTGCTCCAGGCGCTGGTTTTCGGAAAAAAGGCGGTTGGCGCGGCTGGCCTCGCTGGCGGCCTGGTTTTGGGCGCCCTGGAGATCGGGCAGCAGCTCGTGGCGGGCCAGCTCATGGCCCAGGCCCACCAGCAGAGCGGCCAGAACCAGGGTGACGAACCACTGCGCGCCGCGCCGCTGCATGAAACCCATGGCCTTAGCCCCCGCTGACGTTCATCCCAGCCTACGCCGGGGCGGCGGGCCGCGTCAATCCAATGGCGGCCCCCAAAGCCGGTGCAGGGCGCGCAGCGAGGCCCAGAGGTCGCCCTCGCGGTGGGGCTCCAGGGTCAGGACGGGCCGGCGGGCGAGCCCGGCCAGGCGGTGGCGCAAAAAGGCCCAGTCCACCTCCCCCACCCCCGGCGGCAGGTGCTGGTCGCGGCCGCCGGCGTTGTCGTGCAGGTGCATCTCCAAAAGGTGGGGCGCAAAGGCGGCCCACCAGTCGGGCAGCCCGGCCTGGGCGAAGGCCAGCACGTGGCCCACGTCCAGGCACAGGCCCACGGCGTCATCGCCAAACCGGGCGGCCAGGCGTCTGTGGGTGGCCAGCAAGAGGGCCGGTTCGGGCTCGAAGGTGTTTTCCAGCGCCAGGCGGCAGCCCCCGGCGGCCAGGCGCGAGACCAGCGGGGCCAGGGCCTCGGCCAGGCGCTCGGCATAGGCCTCGGCCGGCTGGTGCAGGCGCTCGTCATAGCCGGTGTGCATCACCGCCTGCCCGGCCCCCAAGAGAAGCGCCCAGTCGGCCGCGGCGCCGAGCCGGGCCAGGGCCAGCCCCCTCACCTGGGGGTCCGGGCTGCCGGGCACCAGGTCGCCGAAAGGCAGGTGCACCGTGACCCGGCGGCCGGCCAACCTGCCCCTGGCCTGGGCCAGGTCGGCCTGGTCCAGGCTGTCCAGGGCCAGGTGGTCGACGCCCACCTCGAAGTTCATGGCCGGCGAGGCCTCGGCCAGCACCGCGTAGCGCCCCAAGAGATCGCGCAGGGGCAGGTTGACCTGCACCTTGGGCAGCCAGGCCAGACCCAGGCCATCGCGGGCCGCCGCGCAGACGGCCGCCGCGGCGGCCTCGGCCCCGGCGGGCAGGCTGCCCTCCGGCCCCGCGCCGCCCCAGCCCAGCACCGGGCAGGGCAGGGCGTCCAGGCCCTGGGGCGGGCGCTCACCGCTCCCGCCCAGCCAGACGCAGGCCTTGGGCCGCAGCTCCAGGGGGCAGGCGTCCAGGGCCTGGTTCAGGTCCGGACGCTCGCCCAGGTCCAGGTCCGGCCCCGGCCCGCCGCCGGGGCCGATGGTGAGGCAACTGGCCCGCTCGGCCAGCACCTCGATCAGGGGTTGGGCCGCCCCGCGGGCCGCCGCCGACCCGCACACCCAGATCACGTCCCTGCCTTCGGCCATGCCCGCGCCATCCTTGCTCCGCCCCGGCTTTGACGCGCCGGGCGGGTTTTGGTAAACACATGCCAGGTCCGCCAGCGGCGGACGCCGGGCCGGCGCCGTCCGCCTTGCCCCCTATTTTGACCGCGCCGGAGCCGGGGCTCAAGCCGGCCGCGGGTTTTTTGGCCATGTGCGATCAAGGGAGGTTCTCGACCATGCCCCCCATCGAGTTGGAGGTCAGCCCGGCGGTGGAGGCGGCCTGGCGGCGCTTTCTGGTCTCCACCCCCGCCGCCCGCCTGCAGGAGGCCGGCGTCCTGGGCGACTGGGTGGTGCTGGGCTTTCTGGCCAACGTGGAGCGTTTTCTGGAGCAGGGCAGCCCCGACACCGCCCTGCCCGCCCCGGAGGACCCGCTGAGCCGCGAGGCGGCCCACGCCCGGCGCAGGCTGCCCAAGAACCAGCGCCGGGTGCTGCCCATGTTCAACGAGAACGACCGGGTGAGCGCGGCCGAGATCAGCCGGGTGCTGGGGCTCATGCCGGCCGAGGGCCTGGAGCTGGTGAAGCGATGGCTGGCCGAGGGCTTTCTGGCCCCCGGCCCGGAGCGCGACGGCCAGCCCACCTACGTGCTGAGCCCCGCCTGGCTGGAATACAACCTGGCCGCCAACCGCCCCAGCCTCAACGTGCCGCGCATCCCCCACCTGATGAAGCCCATCAAGCCGGGGCCCAAGGCCTGACGGCGGCGGGGGCGCGGCCGGGCGCTCAGCCCTGCCGGCCGGCCAGGGCCAGGGCCACCTTCTCCAGCAGCCGTTGCAGGCGGAAGGGCTTCTGGATGAAGCCCGCCAGCCCCTTGCCGGCGAAGCGGGTGGTGGCGTCCTGCTCGTTGTAGCCGCTGGCCAGCATCACCGGCACCCGGTCGTTGATGCGCCGTATCTCGGTGAAGGCCTCCTCGCCGTTCAGGTGGGGCATGGTCATGTCCAGCATGACCAGCCTTATCTCGTGCTGGCGCTGGCGGAAGACGTCCACCCCCTCGCGGCCGTCGGCGGCGGTGATGACCTGGTAGCCGCCCCGCTCCAGCATCATCTTGGTCACGCTGCGCACCGACTCCTCGTCGTCCACCACCAGCACCAGGCCGCCCGGCGCGGCCGTTTCCAGCTCCGCGCCGGTCTGGGCCTCGTCCTGGGGCAGGGCCTGCTTGCTGGAGACGGGCAGCAGCACCTTGATGGAGGTGCCGCGCCCCGGCTCGCTGTAGACCTTCACGGCGCCCTTGTGGCCGCGCACGATGCCCAGCACCGCCGACAGCCCCAGGCCGCGGCCGGTGAACTTGGTGGTGAAGAAGGGATCGAAAATCTTGACGCGGGTCTCGGCGTCCATGCCGCAGCCGGTGTCGCTGACCTCCAGGAAGGCGTAGTAGCCCACAGCCAGCTCGTCGTCCACGAAGGTGCCCTGCAGATAGTTGCGGTCCACCTCGGTGACGCCGGTGGACAGGCTGACCACCCCGCTCTTGCCGCCGATGGCCTCGCTGGCGTTGGTGATCAGGTTCATGACCACCTGGCGGATCTGGGCCGCGTCGGCCTCCACCGCCGGCAGGTTGGGATGGAAATTGTATTTGAGCACCACGTTCTTGGCGATGGACACCTGGAGCAGGTTGGCCATCTCCTCCACCACCCGGTTGAGGTTGATGGGCTCCACCACGAAGCGGCCCTTGCCGGAATAGGCCAGCATCTGGTTGGAAAGCTCCGAGGCCCGGATGGCGGCGTCGCGCAGGGCCAGCACCCGGCCCCGGGCCGGCGATTCCGGCGGCAGGTCCATCAGCCCCAGGTCGGCGTTGCCCAATATGCCCACCAGCAGGTTGTTGAAATCGTGGGCGATGCCGCCGGCCAGCACCCCCAGGCTCTCCAGCTTCTGGGCGTGCTGGATCTGGGCCTCCAGGCGGCGGCGCTCCTGCTCCGCCCGGCGCTGCTCGCTGAAATCCACGACGAAGCAGACGAAGTGCAGGCAGCGGCCGCGCTGGTCGCGCACCGCCGAGTTGCCCACCAGGCAAAAAACCTCGCGGCCGTCCTTGGCGATGAAGCGCTTGTAGGCGTGGTTGAACTCCTCCAGGCCATCCATGATGCGGCGGAAGCGTTGGGATCCGCCGCCGCGGTCGTCGGGGTGGGTGAACTCCTCGAAGGAGCACCCCTGCATCTCCTCCGGCCGATAGGCCAGCATCTCGGCGAAGCGGGGGTTGACCCGGATCAGGGTGGTGTCCGGGGTCACCAGGGCCATGCCCACCGGCGCGGCCTCGAAGGCCTGGCGGAACTGCTGCTCGCTCAGGCGCAGGCGCTCCTGGGTGATACGCTGGTCGGTGATGTCCTCGCCGGAGCTGATGACCCCCTGCAGCCGGCCGTTGTCGTCCATGAAATAGGCGTTGCGCCAGGCGATCAGCCGCTCGCGCCCGTCCTTGGTCACCACCGGGTTCTCGTGCTGCTCCACCAGCTCCAGCTCGCCGTTCATCAGCAGCTTTTCGAAGACGCCGCGCACCTCCTCGCGCAGGCGCGGGGGCAGGAAGTTGGCGAACCAGTCGCGGCCGACGATCTCGGATTCGGCGTAGCCCAGCACCTGGCAGGCCTTCCGGTTGGCCAGGGTCACCCGGCCCTGGATGTCCAGCACCACGATCATCACCCCGGCCACGTCCAGGTAGGTCTGGGCGCGGTCGCGGGCCTGGCGCAGCTCATCCTTGGCCTGGTGCAGGCCGGTGACGTCCATGCCGTAGAGGTTGACGTAGCCGCCTTCCTTCAGCGGGGCCAGGGCGAAGGCGAAGATGCGGTCGCGGCAGGGCGCCTCCACCTGTAACACCTCGCCGCTGGCCAGGGCGTCCCTGGCGGCGGCGGCCAGGGACGGGTCCAGGCGATAGCCGCCGTTGCCGTCCCAGGCGCTGAGCGCCATCCGGCCGGCGGCGTTGATGTAGGTCACCTGGCCCTGGGCGTCCACCCGCAGCACGGGGCTGGGGTTCTCGCTGGGGAACCGGGCCGCCGAGAGGGCCTCCTTCTCGGCCTGGATGCGGGCGGTGATGTCGTGGAAGGCCACCGCGAACTGCTCGGGCTGGGGGCAAAAGGCCACCACCTGGAAATGCTTGTCCAGATCCCGGCTGTATTGCTCGAAATGAATCGGCTCGCCGGTGGTGGCCACCCGGCCGTAGGTGTCGATCCAGTATTCCTCGATGGCCGGCAGCGCCTCGCGCGCCCTCTTGCCCAGGATGGCCTCGCGCCTGAGCCCGGTCAGGCGCTCGAAGGCCGGATTGACGTCCAGGAAGACGTAGTCGACGACCTTGCCGGAGGCGTCGCGCACCGCCTCGTGCAGGGCGATGCCGCTGTCCATCTCGGTGAAGAGCTGGCGGTAGCGGCGCTCGCTCTCCTGCACGATCCGCTCGGCCCGCTTGCGGTCGCTGATGTCCAGGGCGGTGAAGGTGACGCCGGCGGCCAGGTCGGTCGGGTCCAGGGGCGAGGAGCGCAGGTCGATGTCCAGCACCCGGCCGTCCTTGGTCAGCCAGCGGGTCTCCACCGCGCCCACCGGACTGCCCTGGGCGATCTGGCCGTACTTTACCCGGCCCACCCGCTCGAACTCGGCCTGGTCGGGATAGATCATGCGCGCGCTCTGGCCTATGAGCTCCTCGGCCGTGTAGCCCAGCAGGGCGCAGAGGCTGTCGCTGACCCAGCTCAGCACGCGCTCGTGCACCAGCCCCACCCCCACCGGGGCGGCGGCCAGGATGCTGGCCAGGGCCGCCTCCTGG
This sequence comes from Thermodesulfobacteriota bacterium, assembly GCA_049322275.1. Classification (GTDB taxonomy): domain Bacteria; phylum Desulfobacterota; class Desulfarculia; order Desulfarculales; family Desulfarculaceae; genus JACRDC01. Next base: position 30,550 of record JBMORH010000038.1, on the reverse strand, counting down.
GCCTGAAGGACCTCCATGGCCTGCTTCAGCTCGGTGACGTCGCGGGCCACGCCGTAGATCAGGCCCTCGGCCGGCAGGGAGGTGCTGCTCCAGGAAAGCCAGATATAGCGGCCGTCCTTGGTCAGATAGCGGTTTTCGAAATCCACCACCGGCTTGCCGCCGGCCAGTTGGGCCACCGCGTCCACGGTGGCCTGGCGGTCGTCGGGGTGGACGAAATCCAGGAATGGACGGCCGGTGAGCTCCACCTCGCTGTAGCCCGTGGCCCGCAGCCAGGCGGGGTTGACTCGCTTCAGATAGCCGTCCAGGCCGGCGATGCTCAACAGGCCCTGGGACAGCTCGAAGAAGCGGTTCAGCTCGGCGGTGCGCCGGGCCAGGTTCTCCTCCAGCTCGGCGTGGGCCTTTTCCAGCTCCCGGCGCAGGCGGCGCTCCTCGGTCACGTCGCGCAGCACCGACAGGCTGACGCGCTGGCTGTCGGGCAGCTCGACCACGGTGGCGTCCAGCAGCGCCTCCATCCGGCGGCCGTCCTTGCGCAGGAGATGATAGGTGACGTCTCTTACGCGACCATGCCGCCACAGGGCGGGGATGATCTCGTCCAGGGCCGCGGCGGCCGCTTCGGGCGGCATCAGGGAGTCTATGCGCCGGCCCATGACCTCCTGGCGGGTGTAGCCGGTGGCGTCCAACCAGGCCTGGTTGACTCCGACGATGCGCCCTTCCTGATCGATGGAGTGCATCATCACCGGGGCGTGGTCATAGACGAGGCGGAAACGCGCCTGGCTCAAACCCAACTCCTCTTCGGCCTGGCGCCGCATCCGCTCGGCGGCCCGCAGCTCTTCCAAACGCCGGTTCAGCTCATCCGGACCTTGCGGCCCGCCTCCTCTCCCGTCATGGTCGGGGCTCGACATCGCTTAGGCCATCCGCTTGCCAGGTTGGTGTTGTCCCAAGATAGCACAAAACCGGACGCGCCACGAAAGCCCAGGCTTGGCCGTTGGCCAATCCTGGGGATCGTGTTCACGCTGGGGCGGGCGGTTTGGGGGAACCGGGCCCGGCGGCGGCGAATCCCTTACGGTCGCCGCCCCGGCTCGGCCCTGCTGTGCGTGCAAGCTGATGGCCCTGGGCCGAGCGGGCGCTTGGGGCGTTGGCCGGAGCGGAAGCCGCCGCCGGCCGGGTCCGGGTTGTGGCGCCTGCCAGGAGCAAGTCCGGCAGGGAGGGAGTCCTCAAGGACGTTGAGGTCGGAGCTGGGGGCGGATCCGACCCGGGAACAGACTCGTTCCCATGAAGCAGGCGCACGGTTTGGTTGAGCGGTTGCCTCGCCGATTTCCTAGGGCCGGTAGAGCAGGCGTCCCAGCAGCCAACCCATGGCTCCGCCCACGGAGCAACCGCCGTAGATAAGCAGGATGTCGACCATCGTTACTCCCCTCGCTCAGGCGTTGGCCGCCAGGTCGAACGGCTCTTCATGGATTTCGGGAGCGCGCAGCCAGCCCCGGCGCATCAGCTCCAACACCGCCTGGACCACCAGCCCGTCGTCGCTGGTGCAGTCCTGCAGGGAGGTGATGATCTCCTCCAGGGTGACCGGGACGGGCGCGCGGTTGCTCCTGGGGCGTATGCGGCTGACTATGGCCATCCGGGTCATGGCGCCCTCCTTGTTCCTTCAAGTCCGCGGGGCAGTTGCCATCGAAGATTAGCAAGGGCTGTGCCAGGATTGCCGCACAGGCGGCTCCCGGCTGGCCATAGGCCAATTGACCAAGCGTCATGCTGGGTTATTAGGGAATCCCGGCCATGGGGAGGCGGCGCAGGCCCACGCCCGCGGTCCCACCGGGCGTGGATTGTGTCTTGCGCGGCGAGACTTCAATGCTGTCCGGCGAGACAACCCCGGCCCCGGCCCGAAGGCGGCCGGCGGCGGGAGGCCGGGGCGGCGCGGGTCAGAGGGGCTGTACGGGTTGGGCGTCGCAGAGGGCGGGGCCGGGGTTGGCCTGGACGCGGCGGCTGCGGCCCTCGACCAGGAAGAACACCTCCTCGGCGATGTCGGTGGCGCCGTCGCCGATCTTCTCCAGATGGCGGGCGGCCAGGATGCATTCCATGGCCCGGCGCACCACCCGGTTCTCCTCGGTCATCCAGGCCACCATCTCGCGGAACAGGCGGTGGTTGAGCTCGTCCAGGTCGTCGTCCCGGTCGCACAGCTCATGGCATTTGAGCAGGTTGCGCTCCTGATAGGCCTGCACGCAGCGGTCGGTCATCTCCACGGCGATGACGGCCATCTCCTCGATGAGCACTGGCGTGGCCATGTGCTCCATGCGGGCCAGGGCCATGGCCCGCTGGGCCAGGTTGACGCCCTGGTCGGCCATGCGCTCCAGGGCATTGCAGATCTTCATGCTGGTGGTGAGGAAGCGCAGGTCGCTGGCCACCGGCTGCTGGGTGGCCAACAGGGTGATGCAGCGCTCCTCGATTGAGTTCTCCAGCATGTTGATGTCGCGGTCGCGGCGCACCACCTGGGTGGCCAAGTCGAAGTCGCGGGCGGTGAAGGCGCGGGCGGCGTCCTGGATGGCCCGCTTGACCAGGATGCCCATTCCCGCCAGGTCTTGGCGCAAGGCTTCCATTTGCTTGTGGAAATGGCTGACGGTCATGCGAAGCTCCCTGGGGCGGGGGCATGGACGCCCCGCCTAGGCTCTAATAAAGCCGGGCCGGTCCGGTCTTGTCAACGCCGGCGGCGAAACGTCGCGAAAAAGACACCGGGTTGTGCGATCATGGAGATCTATGGCGTGGATGGGATGGCAAGGCCGCGCGGGCGCGCCGCCGGCCAGATCGGGGTCCGGCATGAAACGACCGTGGCTGCTCGCGGTCCTGGGGGTGCTGGCCATGAGCCTGATTTCCTCTGGTTGCCGGGGGTTCATCGAGAACCAGGTGTTTTTCCCGGAACGGGCGCTGGTGGCCACCCCGGCCGCGGCCGGCCTGGGCTATGAGGATGTCTGGCTCACCACCGCCGACGGCGTGCGGCTGCACGGCTGGCTGACGCCGGCGGTGGGCGCGCGCTTTTTGGTGGTCTTCTGCCACGGCAACGCCGGCAACGTCTCCCACCGGGTGGACAACCTGCGCCGGCTCCACGAGCTGGGCGTGGCCAGCTTCATCTTCGACTACCGCGGCTATGGCCAGAGCCAGGGCCGGCCCAGCGAGGCGGGGTTCTACCTGGACGCCGAGGCGGCCCAGGACGAGGCCTTGCGCCTGGCCCGGCGCCTGCGCCTGGAGGTGGTCGTCTTCGGCCGTTCGCTGGGGGGCGTGGCGGCCGCCCACATGGCGGCCCGCGCCCGGCCCCAGGGCCTGATCCTGGAATCCACCTTCACCCATCTGGGCGACATGGCCCGCAGCCTGGTGCCGCTGCCGCTTCTGGCCGGGGCGCTCAAGGACCGCTTCAGCGCCATCGCGCGGGTGGGCCGGGTGGAGGCGCCCAGCCTGTTTTTCCATGGCGACCGCGACGAGGTGGTGCCCATGGCGCTGGGCCGCCGGCTGTACGAGGCCGCGCCGGAGCCCAAGCGCTGGGTGACCCTGGCCGGAGCCGGGCACAACGACACCTACCTGGTCGGCGGCGCGGCCTACTGGCGGGCCTGGCGCGACTTCCTGGACGGGCTCTAGCCCGGCCATCGGCGGCGCACGCCGCGCGCGGCGGCCCCCCGCCCCTAGCCTTGCGCCTTCATCTCCCGCGCCACATCCTGGCGCAGCTTTTTCGCGTCCAGGCTGAAGATGTCGCCGCCCAGGCAAAAATGCAGCGCGCAGACCCGGCCCAGGGCCAGGGTGGCGGCCCCGGCCAGGGCCGGCAGGGTCAGCACCCCGGCCGCCAGGCCCACCACCGGGATCAGGCGGACCAGTTGCCCCAGCAGGCCGGAGGCGGTCGAGACCGGCAGCACCCCGCCCATGACCGCCGCCACCACGGCCCGCGCCCGCCAGGGGGAAAAGTCCGCGCCATAGAGCCGGGCCAGCTCGTGGAGCATCCTGAGCTGGAGCCCGGCCAGGGCGGCCATGTCTATGACGGGCAGGGGGATGAGCCCCACCCCGGCCGCCCAGCCGGCGTAGCGGTTGATGATGCGCTCGGCCTGGGGGCCGCGCTCGTCGGGGGCGGGCCTGGCTTCCGGCTCCGGCCGGGGGCCGACGGCCGGGGTCTCCGGCTCCAGCACCTCGTCCGGCTCCCGCGCCGCGCCGGCGGCGGCCGCCTCCGGCTCGGCCGGGGCCTGATAGGGCCGGCGGCGGGGGCGGCTCACCTTGGGCCGGGGGCTTTCCTCGGCTGGCGGGGCCTTCCTAGCGGTCATGGCCTGCCTCCTTGGCCGGGCGGGAGCGGCCTTGCAGCCGGTCCAGGTCCAGCAGATGCCGGGTCAGGGCGTCGTAGTCGCGCCGGGCCGGGGTCTGGCGGCCCCAGGCGAAGACCGTGCAGCGCCGCTCCAGGGCCAGGGCGAACTGGCTGCTGGTGCGGATGGGGGCCGGGGCCAGGAGGCCGGGGTGCTGGGCCATGAGCCGCGCCCAGGCCTGGCCGGAAAGCTTGAGCCGGGCGTCCACCCTGGTCAGCACCAGGCGCACCTGGGGCTCGGCCAGCCCGAAGGTGGCCCGGATCTCCTTGATCTCCGACAGGGTCAGCTCCAGGCCCTTGAAGCTGAAGGCGTCGTCGCCCAGGGGAATCACCACCAGGTCGGCGGCGCAGATGGCGCTGATGACCGCCGTGCCCAGGCTGGGCGGGCAGTCGCAGACGATCAGGTCGAAGCCCAGGGCGGTCAGGGCCTGGGCCACCCCGGCCACCGCCCGCTTCTGGGCGGCGGGGCTGGCCAGGGCGGTCTCCAGCAGGCCGTTCTCCAGGGCCGAGGGCAACAGGCTCAAGGAGGGGGCCAGCCGGCGCAGCGCGCCGGGAACCTGCTCGGCCGGCCTCTGCCAGACGTCGTAGAAGATGGGTTCGTCCTCGCCGGCCAGGGCGTCGCAGGCCAGGCTGGCCGAGGCCTGGGAGTCCAGGTCCACCAGGCAGACCCGGTGGCCGTATTGGGCGGCGCGGGCGGCCACGTGCACGGCCGAGGTGGTCTTGCCCACCCCGCCCTTCAAGTTGCTGAAGGCCATGACCTGGGGGCGGAAGGAATGGCCGGCGGCGGCCAGCGCCGCCCGCGCCTGGTCGGGCTCCAGGGCGGCCGGGGGCCGGGCCAGGCCGGCGGCGGCCAGCGCCTGGGCGGCGCGGGCGCCCAGCAGGGCGTCAAGCTCCCTGAGCGAAAGCGGGCCGGCGAACGGGTCGGTTTTCATCATCCCCCCCGCCGCCGCCGGCCTCAGGGCTGGTCCGCGGGCTTCTGGTCGGTGCGCAGGGCCGGGGCCGCGGCCGCGGGGTTGTTGCTGCGCGCCTGGCGCTGGGCGATGGCCTCGGCCAGGATCTCGACCATGGTGTTGCAGCCGCGTTCGGCGGCCAGGGACAGGGGGGTTTTCTCCTGCTTGTCCCTGAGGTCCGGGACGGCCCCCCACTTGAGCAGCAGCCTGAGCACCTCGATGTAGGGCTCGGTGCATTCGATCGCCACCACGTGGTGCAGGGCGCTGCGGCCGTTCTTGTCCACCTGGTCCACCTTGGCCCCGTTGGTCAGGAGCGCCACCACGTTCTGCTGGGGGCAGCCGGGGCCGTAGGAGCGCGCGGCCTCCATCAGCGGCGTGGTCCCGTCGGGGCCCTTGGGCGCGTCCAGCTTGGCCCCGGCCCGCACCAGGGAGACCAGGCTGCGGGGATCGCAGCCGCGGGCGGCCTCCCACAGGCTCATCTCCACGCTCTTGTCCACCGGCGGCGGCGGGGGCGGGCTCCAGGAGGGCACCGGCGAACAGGCGGTGATCGCCGCCAGCAGGACGGCCGCCAGCAAACGGACGGCCAGGCGCGGTTTCATCTCTCGTTGCCTCCGAAATTGCCGCACAAAAAATCCGCTGGGATCATGATAGAACAAAACCCCAGGCCGACCCAAGCCCTACCAATAGCCCAACTGCTCCAGGCGGCGGGCGATGTCGGCCGCCTCGGTTGCGGTGTAGGCCGGCCCTCCCGCCGGCGCGGCCGGGGCGGGGACGCGGCCGCCGGCCGTCAGCCAGCCCAGCAGCCGGGCCAGGCTCTGGGCCGGGGTCTCGCGGTCGGTCATCAGGCGCAGGTCGGCGTCCAGCGGGTCCTCATAGGGATCGTCCAGGCCGGTGAAGCGCTCGATCTCCCCGGCCAGGGCGCGCGCGTAGAGCCCGCTCTGGTCGCGGTTGACGGCCTGCTCCAGGCCGCAGTCCAGGTGAATGAGCGCCATGCCCGGCAGCCGCCGGCGCAGCTCGGCCCGCAACCCGGCGTAGGGCGCTATGAGCGCGGCCACGCAGAACACCCCGTGGCGGTTGAGCAGCCCGGCCAGGTAGGCGGCGCGCAGGTGGTGCAGGCGGCGTTCGTCCGGCCCGAAGCCCAGCTCCGGGCTCAACTGGCGGCGCAGCTCGCCGCCGTCGAGCAGTTGGACCCTGCACCCGCGCGCGGCCAGTTCGGCCGCCAGCATGGCCCCCAGGGTGGATTTGCCCGCCCGCGGCCGTCCGGAGAGCCAGATGGTGCAGGCGGCCGCCATCAGCAGAGGGCCTGCCCCTCCATGCCCTGGGGCACCGCCACCCCCATGAGCGAGAGCAGGGTGGGGGCCACGTCCAGCAGGGAGAAGCTGTTGTCGGCCAGGGGGTGCTTGAGCCCGGCGATGAACAGGAAGGCGTCGTCGAAGGTGTGGGCGCCGCTCAGGTCGGGCGCGGTCAAAAACTCGGCCGCATCGAACTGGGGCTTGAGCTCGTAGCCCGGCTGGGGCACCACGATCAGGTCGGCGGCCTTGCTAAGCAGCGGGCCGGCGTAGAGCTCCTCGCGGCGGAAGACCTTGCGCACCAGGGGCTGGTTGGTCTCCGGGTGGTTCAGCCCGCCCAGGCGGTGGACCAGCTCCTCGCGCAGGTCCTCGTAGGGCTTGCCCCGCGGCACCCGGCCCTTTTCCTCGCGCCCCTCCAGGTTCACGTAGATGCGCCCCGGCACCAGGCTGTAGGCCCGGCTGTCCGGGTGCATGTTGCCCACCTCGCGCTTGCCCCGGCCGAAGTGCAGATAGCCGTTCTTCTCCAGCCAGTGGTTGAGGTAGAGATTGGCCTTGGCCCGGCAGAAGCCGTGGTCGGAGAGCATCACCAGGCGGCAGTTTTGGGGCAGGTGCTGGAGCAGCTCGCCCAGGTAGGTGTCAAGCTTGCGGTAGAAGGTCTCGAACTCCGGGGCCACGCCCTGGTGGCCGTCGCGCCAGTCGCCCCACATGAAATGGTTGATGCGGTCGGTGCTCATGACGTGGAGCTGGAAGAACTCCCAGGGCTCGGAGCGCATCAGCTTGAAGGCGACCGCGAAACGCCGGGCCATGGTCTCGCCGCAGTCGGCGGCGAAGGCGGCCAGGTCGCCCCGGGCCAGGGACATGTCGGCGTCGATGCGGTATTCCATCTCCATCAGGCGGGGGGCCAGCTCGGCCGGATAGGTGGCCTTGGCCAGCTCCGGGCTGAGGAAGCAGCCCACCATGAAGCCGTTGACCGCCCGCGGGGGATAGGTGAGCGGCACGTTGATCACCCCCACCCGTTTGCCGGTGCGGCCGATGATCTCCCAGAGGGTGGTGGTCTTCAGGTCGCGGGCGGTGGGCACGAAGGCGGTGAAGGGCTTGGGCTCGCGGTCCACGTAGCCGAAGATGCCGTGCTTGCCGGGGTTGACCCCGGTCATGTAGGTGGCCCAGGCCACGGTGGAGACCGTAGGGATCACCGAGTTCATGCGGGCCAGGCCGCCTTCCCTGAGCAACTTGGCCAGGTTGGGCATCAGGCCGGTTCTGGCGGCGTGCTGAACGAAGGAATGGCCCACGCCGTCCAGGCTGAGCACGAACAGGCGCGTCTCCTGGGGAGCGCCGCCGCCGAAGAACTTCTTGAACAGGCTCACTTAACCCCCGCCGTTGCGTGCAAAATCCGAAAATCAACTTTAGCCGGGCCGGCCGGGGTAGTCAAGGGAGTTGGGGGCGGTGCGCGCGGCGGGCGCGGCTGGTCAAGCCGCGCCGCGCGCCCCGCGCACCGGCAGCTCGATGATGATGCGGGTGCCGTGGGGCGGGTTGTCCTGCACCCGGATGTAACCGTTGTGGTCGGCCACGATGGTGCTGACGATGGCCAGGCCCAGGCCGGTGCCGCCGCTCTTGGTGCTGTAATAGGGCTCGAACATGCGCAGGCGGTCCTCGGCCGGCACGCCGGGGCCGTTGTCCTCGATCTCCAGCCGGGCGATCTTCAGGATGTCGTCGTAGCTAAGGCGCACCACCACCTGGCGCGGCTCGGATTGGTCGGCGAAGGCGGCCACCGCGTTGTCCAGCAGGTTGATGAGCGCCCGCGCCATCTGCTCGCGGTCCAGGTCGAAGATGGGGATGCCCTCCTCGACCTCCAGATCGAAAGCCACGTCGGCGTGGGCCTGGCGGTAGAGGGTCAGGGTCTCCTCGGCGATGGCCGCCAGGTCCTGGGGGGCCAGGCGGGCGCTGGGCAGGCGGGCGAAGTTGCTGAACTCGCTGACCAGGTTTTTCAGCTCGTCCACCTGGCTGACGATGGTGTCGGTGCACTCGCGGAAGATGCGCAGGTCGTCCTCCTCCAGCCGGCCCTCGTAGCGGCGGATCAGGCGCTGGGCGCTCAGCTTGATGGGCGTTAGCGGGTTCTTCACCTCGTGGGCGATGCGCCGGGCCACCTCGCGCCAGGCGGCCATGCGCTGGGCCTTCTCCAGCTCGGACAGATCCTCGAAGACCACCACCATGCCCTGGGCGCGGCCGGAGTCGTCGCGCAACTGGCTGACGTGCACCATCAGGGTCAGGGCCTCGCCGCCGATGGTCAGGCGCACCTGGCGGTCCACGCTGCCCCGACCCCGCATGCCCAGCTCGGCCAGCAGCCGCTCGACCAGATCGCGGTTGTCGCCGGTGATGAACTGCCCCCAGTGCTGGCCCAGCACCGCGTCGGCCCGCACCTTCAGCAGCCGCTCGGCCGAGGGGTTCAGGATGGTCACCACCCCTTTGGCGTCGGCGGCCACCACCCCGGCGGCCACGTTGCTGAGCACGATCTCCATGTGGCGGCGCCGCTGGTCCAGCTCCAGGTTGGTGCGGCGCATCTCGGCCTGGGCCTCGTCCAGGCGGGCGCGGCTGGTCTTCAAGTCGGCGCTCATGCGGTTGAAGGCGTTGACCAGGGTGCCGATCTCGTCGGGCCCCTCGCGGTCGATGTACACGCCATAGTCGCCGCCGGCGATGCGCTGGGTGCCCTGGGCGATCTCCATCAGCGGCACGGTGATGGTCTTGGCCAGGTGGAAGCCGAACCAGGTGCCGGCGAAGATGATGAGCAGGGTGACGATGGACAGCGTGATGTACTGGTTGGTCTTGATGGGCTGCTTGAGGCTCTTGAGCTGGCGGTAGTTCTCCAGCCCCTGGCGCACCCCCTGCAGCCGGGCCAGGGAGCCCTTGGGCAAAAGCTGGTAGGCCGCCAACACCGCCCCCGGCCGGCCCCGGCCGGGGGCGATGGGCGCCACCGCGGCCACGAAGTCGCCGGTGGGCGCGGCCTGCAGGTGGGTCAGGGGCCTGCCGGTGCTCAGCGCCCGGCTGATCAGGTCCAGGGGCAGGGCCTCCAGGTGGACCAGATGGACGCCGCTCTGGATGGCGTGGGACAGGTCCTTCAAGTCGGCGTCAAACAGCCTCACCGCGGTGAGGTCGTAGAGCGCCCGGCGGGCGGAGAGAAAATCATGGAGCTGGCGGGTCTGGCCGCCGGGGCCGGGGCCGCGCCCGCCCAGGTCCTGGACGAGCTGCTGGGCGAAATGGTCCGTCTGCTCCATGAGCTGCCGGTGGTAGGCCTCGCCCACCTCCAGGGCCTCGATCAGCGAGTTCTCCACCTGGGTGCTGAACCAGTATTCGATGGAGGTGCCCACGAACTGGTAGACCGAGAAGAAGAGCAGGATGGTGGGGGCCAAGGACATCACCACGAAGGCGATGACCAGCTTGGTGCGCAGTTGGCTGCCCCAGCCGCCGCGCTTGCGCTCCAGGGTTAGCTTGAAGATGTTGCGGAAAGTGAGGAAGAGCAGCAGCAGCAAGAGCAGGGCGTTCAGGTTTATCAGGGCGAAGACCAGGATGGAGGAGCCCAGGGGCAGTTCGCCGGGCAGGCGCACCACCTGGGTCTCCAGCCAGGTGATGACCAGCACCGCCACCAGCAGGACGCCGATGATGATGCGCTCCCGCCGCCGCCGGGCCTGCTCCTTGGCCTTGCTCAGAGCCTCCTCGGCCGCCACCGCCGCCCCCTGCCTGGGTAAAGATTAGGGACAGGGCTATGTTACGGTAGGCGGGGCCGCAGGGCAAGCGAACTGAGGCCGCCGGGCCTATTCTCCCAGACCGCCGGCCACCCAGGCCAGGTTGACCCCCGCCACCAGATAGTCGCGCCGGGCGCGGGCCAGGTTGCCTTGGGCCTGGCGCAGGTTGAGTTGGGCGTCGTCCACCTCCAGGCGGGTCTTGACGCCGTAAAGATAGCCTTTCTCGGCCATGTCCAGCAGCCGCCGGGCCTGGTCCACGGTGCCGGAGAGAGCGCGCACGATCTCGCCGCTCTCGGCCACCGCGTTGACCGCCTCGGTCACCTCCAGGCCGATGCGGTCCCGGAGCTGGGCCTCCTCTATGCCCAGGCGGCGCTGGTCGCTCCTGGCCTGGCTCACCTTGCCCCGGCTGCGCAAGCCGTCGAAGAAGGGCCAGGTGACGAAGACCCCGGCCATGGCAACCTCGCCGTCCTCGCGGTCGTCGCCGGCGGTCAGCTCGCGCCAGCCGTACTGGGCCTGTAGATCGACGCGGGGCTTGTCGCCGGCGGCGTAGACCGTCACCAGCTCGGCCGCGATCAGGCCGCGGTGCTTCAGATCCTGCATCTCCGGCCGGCGCTCCAGGGCGCTGGCCAGGATGGGGTCGCGCTGGGGCGGAGGGGCCAGGCTGACCGCGAGCTCGCCCTTGGCGTCGATGCCGCGGCCGTCCCGGGCCAGGAGCAGGCCCAGGCGCTCGCGGGCGGTGCGGATGAGGTTGTCGGTGCGGATCACGTCGGGCCGGGCGTTGTCCACCGCCACCCGCGCGGCCAGCACGTCGTAGTCGGTGGCGGCGCCGGCCTCGAACTTGCGCTCGGCCTCCAGCAGGTGGCGCTGGTGCTGGGTCAGGTTCTCCTGGGCGATGGCGTTGAGCTCCTTGGCCAAGAGCACGTCGTAGAAGGCCTGGGTGGCGTCGCGCAGGGCGGCCTGGCGCATCAGGCGCAGTTGGTCGGCGGCGGTCTGGACGCCCACCTCGGCCGCGCGGATGGCCGCGCCCACCTGGCCCCAGGTGTAAAGCGCCTGGTTCAAGGTGACCACGCTTTGCAAGGTGTCGGTCATGATGGGCATCATTCCGCGGGTGAGCGCCAGTTGGCTCTCGTCGCGCTGGCGATAGCCGCCGGCGTTCAGGGTCAGGTGGGGCAGGGCCGCCGCCCGCTCCTCCACGTATTTGCCCTCCACGTAGTGGCGGTACTCCAGGGCCTTGTGGATGTCGCGGTTCTTGGCCAGCACCAGGGCCTGCACATCTTGCAGGCTAAGCTCCTCCACCGCCGGCTCCGGGGGGGCGGCGGGCGTGGGGGCGGCGGCCAGGGCCGGGGCGGCCAGGGCGAGGAGCAGGCCGGCGGCGAGGATGATCCGTCTCATGATTGCACCTGCACCCGACGCCGGAAGACGCGCGCCGTCAGGTCGTCCAGGCTGGCGTACATCACTGGCACCACCAGGAGGGTGAGCAGGGTGGAGGTGATGAGCCCGCCGATGACGGCCCTGGCCATGGGGGCGCGCATCTCGGCCCCGGCCCCCAGGCCCAGCGCCAGGGGCAGCATGCCGAAGATCATGGCCAGGGTGGTCATCATGATGGGCCGCAGCCGGGTGCGGCCGGCCTCGATGAGCGCCTGGCGGCGCTCCATGCCCTCGGCCTTGAGCACCTTGGCGTAGTCGATGAGCAGGATGGCGTTCTTGGTCACCAGGCCCATGAGCATGATCAGGCCGATGAGGCTCATGATGCTGATGGCGTCGCCGGTCAGAAGGAGCATAACGGCCATGCCCACGATGGACAGCGGCAGGGAGAACATGATGGCCAGCGGGTCCACGAAGGATTCGAACTGGGCGGCCAGGATCAGGTAGACGAAGACCACGGCCAGGATCAGGGCCTCGAACATGTAGCCGAAGCTCTCCACCATGTCCGAGGCCTCGCCGGCGTAGCCCACCCGGTAGCCGGGGGGCAGATCCAGCCGGGCCGCGGCGGCGTCCACCGCGGCCATGGCGTCGCCCATGGCCAGGTTGTCCAGGTTGGCGGTGATGGCCACCTGGCGGGTCAGGTCGCGGCGGTTGATCTCGCTGGGGCTGACGGCCATGGTGTAGCGGATCAGCTCGCCCAGGGGGATGAGGCCGGGCGGGGTCTCGCCCCGGCCGGCCACGGCCAGGCGCAGGCGCGCCACCTGGTCCGGGTCCATGCGCAGGCTCTCCGGCAGGCGCACCCGCACGTCCACCGCGTCGCCATCCTCGTCCTCGTAGGTGCTCACCGCTTGGCCGCCCACCAGCGCGCCCACGGCGCGGGCGATGGCGTCGGTCATCAGCCCGGCGTCCACCGCCCGCTCGCGGTCCACCGCCAGCCTGAACTCAGGTATGTCGTGCTCCAGGGTCATCTCCAGGTCCACCACGCCGGGCACCTGGTAGAGCTCGCTCTTGAGCCGGCCGGCGTACTGCTTGAGCACCGCCAGGTCCTCGCCGCGCACGTCCACCTCCAGGAGCTTCACCCCGTTTAAGCGGCCCACGTCGTTGACGCTGCTGCTGACGCCGGCGATAGCGCCCAGGCGCTCGCGCACCTCGCGGGCCACCTCGAACTGGTGGCGGTCACGCTTGTCCTTGGGCGCCAGGTGCACGTAGACCATGTTGTCGCGCACGGTGCCCTGGTCGCCGGCCCCGATGGTGGCGTAGGTGCGCTCCACCTCCGGCACCTCCTTTAGCATGGCCAGCACCGCCTGCACCCGGTCGCGGCTCTCGGCGATGGAGGCGTTGGGCGCGGTCTTGAAGTCGATCTGGAATTCGTTGCGGTCGTATTCCTCGAAAAACGTGCTGGGCAGCATGGTGAAGGCCGCCACGCCGGCCACGAAGGCCCCGGCGGCGATGGCCATCACCGGGGCGCGGTGGTCCAGGGCCCAGGCGATGACCCCCCGGTAACGCTCGCCCATGCGGTCGAACCAGGCGTTGAAGCGGTCAAGCCAGCGGGCCACCAGGTGGCGCTTGCCCTTGCGCTCGATGTCCGGGTCGTGCCAGCGGCTGCTGAGCATGGGGTCCAGGGTGAAGGAGACGAACAGGCTGACCAGCACCGCGAAGGTGACGGTGATGCCGAACTGGAAGAAGAAGCGGCCCACGATGCCCTTCATGAAGGCCACCGGCACGAAAACGGCCACGATGGAGAAGGTGGTGGCCAGCACCGCCAGGCCGATCTCGCTGGTGGCCTCGCGGGCGGCGGTGAAATGGTCCTTGCCCCGCTCCAGGTGGCGCACGATGTTCTCGCGCACCACGATGGCGTCGTCGATCAAAAGCCCGATGGCCAGCGACAGGGCCATCAGGGTCATGACGTTCAAGGTCATGCCCCAGAAGTACATGACGATGAAGGAGCTGATGACCGAGATGGGCAGGGTGAGCCCGGTGATGACGGTGGAGCGCCAGGAGTTCAAGAAGACGAAGACGATGAGGATGGTGAGGATGCCGCCCTCGATCATGGTCTTTTCCACGTCGTGCACCGAGTCGCGGATCATGATGGAGCCATCGCGCACCAGCTCTATCCGGACTCCCTCCGGCAGCTCGCGGCCCAGTTCGGCGATGATCCGCCTGACCGAATCCACCACGGCCACGGTGTTGGCCCCGCTCTGCTTGAGGATGTCGATGCCCACCGCCGGCACGCCGTCCACCAGGGCCAGGGAGCGTTGCTCCTCCACCCCGTCCACCACCCTGGCCACCTCCCGGAGCATCACCGGCCGGCCGTTGCTGTGGCCGATGACCATGGCGTCGAACTGGTTGACCAGGTCGGGCTTGCCGGAGACGCGCAACGGGTATTCGTGCTGGCCGCGGGTCAGCCGGCCCAGGGGGGTGTTGACGTTCTCGCTTTTGAGCCCGGCCATCACCTGATCCACCCCCATGCCCAGGGCCTCCAGGCGGTCAAGGTCGATCTGCACCACCACCTCGCGCTTGGCCTCGCCCACCAGGTCCACCTTGCCCACGCCGGGCAGGGACTCCAGGCGGCGCTTGACCTTCTTGTCCACCAGGGTGGTCAGCTCGCGCGGGCTCAGGCGGTCGGAGCGCACGGCCAGGGAGACGATGGGCATGGCCGCGAAGTCCAGCTTCTGGATGATGGGCTCCTCGATGCCCTGGGGCAGGTCGCCCCGGATGCCGTTGACCTTGGCGCGCGCCTCCTGGGTGGCCTCGTTGAGCTTCACCTCCAGGTGGAACTCCACAACCACCGTGGAGACGCCCTCGCGGCTGGTGCTGAGCACGTGCTTGACCCCGGAGATGGGGTTGACCGCCTCCTCGATGCGCCGGCTCACCTCGCGCTCCACCGTCTCCGGCGAGGCCCCGGCGTACTTGGTGATGATGGAGACCACCGGGATCTCCACGTCCGGGAACATGTCGATGGCCAGGCGGCGGTAGGAAAAGAGCCCCAGGGTGACCAGGGCCAGCATCAGCACCGCCGCGAAGACCGGGCGCTTGATGGACAGATCGGAGAGGAGCATGGGTTCATCCCGTGGAGGCGGGGACGGCGCCCCGCGTGAATTGGCGGCCCGCGGCGCGCGGGAGCGGCCTAGTCCGCCTCCGCCACCGCGTCGCCCTGGCGCAGGTTGAAGCCGCCGCGCACCACGATGCGCTCGCCGGGCTCCAGCCCGCCCAGCACCTCGACCATCTCGCCGGCGGCCGCGCCCAGCCTCACCGCCCGGCGCTGGGCCCGGCCCCCGGCCGCCACCCAGAGCTCGCCGGAGCCTCCGCCCACGTCCCAGGCGGTGAGCGCCGAGCGCGGCACTTGCAGCACCCCCTGGCGGCTGCCGGTGACGATGCGGCCCTTGACGAAGAGCCCGCCCTTGAGCTGCTCGTCGGGATTGGGCACCTCGGCCACGACCTTGACCGAGCGGTCGGGCTCGCCCACGGTGGGGTTGATGTACATCACCCGGCCGGCGAAGGTGCGGCCGGGGAAGGCGTCGGTGGAGAAATAGAGCGGCTGGCCGACCCTGAGGGCGGCCATCTCCAGGCTGGGCACGGTGACGGTGAGATCCAAGAGGCTGGGATCGACGATGCGGAACAGGACCTTGGGCGCGCCGGCCTCGCCCGCCAAATCGCCCGCGCTCACCCCGCGGTAGGCCACCACGCCGTCAAACGGCGCGGTGATGACCGTCTTGGCGAACCGGGTGCGGGCGTGGTCCAGCTCGTCCAGGGCCACCTTGAGCTGGGCCTGGGCGGCGGCCTGGCGGGCGGCGGCGGCCTGGACCTCGCTGTCGGCCTCGTCCAGGCTCTGCTGGGTGGCCAGACCGGATTCCTTCAGCTTGATCAGGCGCTGGTGCTCGCGCTGGGCGCGCTCGCGGGCCACGCTGGCCTGGGCGAGCTGGGCCTTGGCCGCCTCCACCGCCGCGGCGGCCTTGTTGACCAGCACCTGGGGCTCGCGCACGTCCAGCCGGGCCAGGGGCTGGTCCTTTTTAACCCGCACCCACTGGTCCACCAGCACCTCGCCCACCACGCCGGCGTACTCGCTCTTGAGGTCGGCCACCTGCTTGGGGGCCAGGGTGCCGGTGACCTGGATGCTGGTCTCCAGCTCGGCCGGGGCCACGGCCAGGGTCTGAACCGCCACCGGCGGCTTGCCCGCCGTCTTGGCGGCCTGGCCGCCGCCGTCGCAGCCGGCCGCCAGAAGCGCCAGCAGGATCATCGAGACAAGGCTGACCGAGCGCATGCGGCTCAACTCCTCCCGCCGGGGCCGCCCTGGGCCGCGATGCCGTTGAAGACGAAATCCAGCACCCTGGCCAGGCCCTCGCGCCCCAGGGCCAGGCCGGGCAGGCAGAGCTCCACCTCCAGGGCCGTGTGCAGGGTCCCGGACAGGGCCCAGGCCATCTCGGCCGGGTCGCCGGGCCTGAACTCGCCGCTCTTCACGCCCTCGGTCGCCAGGTCGGTGACCGCCCGGTGCACCACCAGGAAAAAGTCGTCCAGGTCCACGTAGGGCGCGCCCTGGTTGGGTCCGTAGTAAACGCTGTGGATGAAACGCACCAGGCGGAAGTTGTCCTTGAAAAGCCGGTAGATGTCGTCGGCGATGCGCAGCAGGCGCTGGCGCGCCGTGCCGCCGTGGCGCGGGGATTCATCCAGCATGGTCTTCAAGGCCTGGTAGCTCTCGCTGATCAGCGCCAGGTAGATGCCCTCCTTGCTGCCAAAATGGTAGTAGAGCACCGGCTTGGTCACCCCGGCCGCCGCCACGATCTCGCGCACGCTGGTGCTGGCGTAGCCTTTTTGGGCGAACAGCTCGGCGGCCGCGTCCAGCAGGCGCTGGCGGACGGACGGGTCGTTTGGCTGGTTGTCCTGGCTGGTCATGGGTGGCAACGCTGTCTCCCGGCGGGGAAGATTTACTTACCGGTAAGTTAAAAGAGTCGGAGCGCGCTGTCAAGCGATATTTTACTTACCGGTAAAGAAGATTTTTCTGAAATGTGGCGGCGAATAATGCCGGCAGGCGGGCGGCGCTGGCCTGGGGACGGGAAGCGCCTGGCCGGACAACGGTTTGATTATTATGGACATTAGTCCGCGGGACGATCGCGGCGGGCCTTGGCCGCGATCGTCCCGCGGCGCCTAGGCGTAGCGCAGCAGGGCGGCGACGCCACCCAGTCCGTCCAGGGGCGAGGGGCCGTCAACCTGCTCCAGGGCCGCGCCGGAATCCAGGGCCTGGGCCAGGGCCAGGTTGACGATGTCCTCCACCGGGGTCATGGCCTGGCCGCAGATGGGGCAGGCCCCGGCCACGTGGCGCAGCCGGCCGCAGCCGGGGCAGGCCCCGCCGGCGGCGGTGAAGCCCCGGCGCACCAGGAGGGTGTGCACCTGGCCCTCGTAGAGGCTGGCCAGCACCTGGTTCAGGCCGGTGGCGGCCTGGCCGCCGGGTCCCAGGTTGTCGGCCAGGTTGGCCAGGAGGCGCTCCTGGCGTTGGCGGCGGGCCTGGGCCTGCACCTGGGCCATCTGCTCGGCCACCGCCGCCGGGCTGGCGTTCACGTCCAGGTTGAAGACGCCGGCCAGGTTCTGGGCCAGGTAGGGGTGCAGGTGGGGCAGGAAATGCTCCACCCGGACCTTGGAGCCTCCCACCGCCAGTTCGCGGCATTGCCGGCCCCGGAAAAGCTCCATGAGGGTCTGGTTGATCTGCTTGTAGTGGCGGCCCAGGGCCTCGTCGGCCTTGCGGGCCAGGTGGTTGTCGCCGGCCCGGCCTTGGCCGCCGTCGCGCTCCTCCTTGGTTTCCGGGTTGTCCACCTGGGCCTGGTCCAGCTCCTGGATCTGGCCCAGGAAGCTGATGAAGAACCGCGCCTTGCGCTGGTCGAGCAGCACCGTGACCGCCCGGCAGCGCTCGCCGGACAGGGCGGCGATGGGCCGGATGTAGGGGGCGTTGCCCACCTGCAACTGATCGGGCACGCTCACCGGGAAGGTGAAGGTTTCGAAAAGCTCGCGCGGGGAGCAGGCGAACAGGGCCAGGCCGCGGTCGGGTCCGGTGGGCAGCTCCTCCACGAAGCGGACGATCCGGTTTTGTTCGGCGGCGAAGGTTTTGGGATCGGGTGAGGCCCCGTTGCCCAATAGCTGCTGCTCCTTGCGCTTGAACATCTGGTTCAGGGACAGCAGGCGGGTTTCGCGGGATTGGTCCAGGGCCAGGTAAAGGCTCAGGGTGAGGTGGGGGTGGGTGTTGATCTCGGCCAGTCGGCGCATGTCGCTGGTGTCAAGCATGCCAAACACCTCCGGATGGTGGGATGGGGGCCGCCGCGGCGCGGGCGGGCCGGCGCGGATGCGCGCCCGGCCTCCCTGGCCGGCGGGGCGGGGATGCGTCGGGGGGCCGGGCGTCATGGCCCAGGGGCGTGGCCGGCGCGGGGGCGCGGCCTGGCGGGGCAGGATGCGTTGGATGGGGATTCGCGGTCCGTCCGGTGACCGGATCGGCCATGGCTCCTCCAGGCGCGCGGCCGGGATGGCCGGCGGGGGCGGGGGCTGATCCGGGGTCCAGCGCTTGTGGTGGCGCTCATCCGCCACCGCTACATATTGGGCAAGTCCCACGAGGACCCAGTCAGCGCAGCCGCCCATGTTTACAGCATAAATCCCGACCGGCCCGCGGTCAAGCCGCCTGTGGCCCCCGTGTCAACCAGCCTGGCCGCCCTCCGGCCGGCCTTGTCTGACCGGACGCGACAGTATATGGTAGGGGAGTTCCCGCCACCCTGGAGATGACTGGCTTGAAGTATTCCTACCGGCGCATGAGCCTGTTGCTGGTGGATTCCACCAGCATGGCCCTGGACACCCTGGAGCGCTATCTGGAGCCGCTGGGCTTCCACCGCGTGTGGACCGCCAAGACGGCCGAGGAGGCCATGGCGGTGCTGCGCGAAAAGCCGGTGGACCTGGTGCTGACCCACTGGAAGCTTCAACCCATCAGCGGCATGCAGCTATTGGAGATGATCCGGCGCGACCCCAGGAGCAAGGACATCTGCGTGCTGGTCATGGCCGACCCCAAGGACAAGGTCATCGCCGAAAAGGCCCGCGAGCTGGGGGCCACCGGCCTGGTCAGGCTGCCGGTGGACCAGACCAGGCTGGTGCCGGAGGTGGAGGCGGCCCTGGAGCCCTACATCGACGCCGGGGAGGAGGAATTCCTGGCCCAGATGGACAGCGCCCGCGCCGCCATGCGCGTGGGCGACCTGGACGCGGCCGAGGCGGCCTATCGCGCCGCCCTGGCGGTGAAGGCCACCGAGGAGGCCCAGGTGGGGCTGGGCAAGGTCTTGCGGCAAAAGGGCGACTGGAGCGGGGCCGAGGAGGCCTTCGTGGGGGCCTTGAAGGCCAACCCGCTCTCCCTGCGCGCCTTCCTGGGCCTGGCCTCGGTCTACCAATCCAGCGGCCGCCTGGAGGACGCCCTCAGAGTGCTGGCCGCGGCGGTGGGCGCGGCCAAGCGCATGAAGCAGGAGGGCGAGGTCCAGGCGGTGCTCTTTTTCTACATGGGCGAGATCGAGCTCCAGCTCAAGCACCTCAAGGAGGCCCTGGGGCTGTTCGACCAGGCCGTCGGCGCGGCGGGCGCGGACGCGGCCATGCCGGCCAAGGTGGGCGACGCCCTCATGGGCGCGGGCTATCTGGAGGAGTCGGAGCAGTATTACCAGCGCGCCCTGGAGCTGGACCCGGAGCTGGCCCACGTCTACAACCGCCTGGGCATGGCCTACCGCCGCCAGCAGAAGTTCGACATGGCCCTGACCCTGTACGACAAGGCGCTGCAGTTCCACCCCAAGGACGAGCACCTGCTCTACAACAAGGCCCGCTGCTATTGGGACATGGACCAGTACAAGCGCGCGGCCGAGATACTGGGCCAGGCCCTGGGCCTGAACCCCGACTTCAAGGAGGCCCAGGCCCTCCTGGACGCCAGCCTGCACCGCCAGGGCTTCAAGGTCAGCGAGACGCCGCCGCCCGACCCCGACGCCTGACCGGCGCGGCCCGCGCCGGCCCCGGAAGCCGCTTGGCAACCCGGCCGCCGTGTGCTAGTCTCTGTTCGCATGTCAAACATGATGTTCGCATGTCAAACAGAAACGGGGCCGGATGCCCAGCAGCCTGCCAGGCAACAAGAGCATCGTCAAGACGCTCAAGGTCCTCGACGCCTTCGGCTTCGAGCGCCAGCGCCTAGGCGTGGCCGAGCTGGCCCGCCAGACCGGCCTGCCCCGCGCCTCGCTCTACCGCATCCTCAACCCCCTGCTGGAGGCCGGCTATCTGAGCCAGGACCCGGCCGACGGCCGCTACGGCCTGGGGCTGAGGCTGTTTGAGCTGGGCCACGTCGTCCAGGCCGGCATGAGCCTGGCCGGGGTGCTGCCCCGCCACCTGGACCAACTGGCCGCCCGGCTGCCCTACACCCTGCTGGTGGGCCTGCTGCACGCCGACCGCCTGGTCTACATCGACAAGCGCGAGAGCCCGGAGGGGCTCAAGGTGGGCTCCCAGGTGGGGCGGGTGCGCCCGCCCAACTACGGCCTGCTGGGCAAGGTGCTCCTGGCCTTCATGCCCGTCGAGGAGAGCGCCCGGCTCCTGGCCGCCCATCCGCCGGAGCTGTGGGAGGGACGGCGCGGGGTGGACCCGGTCAGCATACCCCCGCGCCTGGCCGAGATCAGGGGCCAGGGCTACGCGGTGGCCGTGGACGAGACCGCGCCGGGCGTCGCCGGGGTGGGGGTGCCCATCTTCGACTGGCGCGGCGACCGCGCCGCCGCCGCCCTGGCGGTGCTGGCGCCCACCGTCCAGTTCAGCCCCCAGGAAAGGCGGCGCTGCCTGGAGCTGGCCCAGGAGTTCAGCCGCCAGGTCTCCCGGCGGCTGGGCTGCCGGCTGCCGCTGTGAGGCCGCCGCGCCGGCCGCGGCCCGTGGCGACGACGAGAGGAGGGATCATGCGCAAGTTCGCGGCGGCCATCGCGGCCGCCCTGCTCCTGGCGGCCCCGGCCGCGTCCTTGGACGCGGCCCAGACGGCCAAGCGCTTCTCCATCGGCACCGCCGGCACCGCCGGGGCGCTCTATCCCATGGGCGTGGCCATGGCCCAGGCCATCACCCGGCACGCCCCCGGACTGGCCGCCACCGGCGAGGCCACCGCCGCCTCGGTGGAGAACCTGCGCAACCTCTCCACCGGCAAGCTGTGGATGGGCATCGCGGCCAACGAGATCGCGGCCATGGCCTACCACGGCCAGGGCGACTTCGCCCGGCGCAAGATGGACGGCATCCGGGCCATGTTCGCCACCATCTACTCCTACGTGCAGATCTTCGTCCCGGCCGGGGGCCCCATCCGGTCGGTGGCCGACTTCCGGGGCAAGAGCGTGGGCGTGGGGCCGGCCGGCAGCGGCGGCGAGATGAGCGCCCGCATGATCCTGGCCTATCACGGTCTGACCTACCAGGACCTGCGCCCCCAGTTCATCCCGGAGACCGAGGCGGTCCAGGCCCTGAAGGACGGACGCATCGACGGCTTCATCTGCACCCACCCCATCAAGTCGGCGGCCTTGCTGGACCTGACCAACTCCATGGCGGTGCGCATGCTCTCCCTGTCCGACCCGGAGTTCTACGCCCGCCACCCCTACTACACCCGGCACACCATCCCGGCCGGCAGCTACCAGGGCGTGGAGGTGGACGTGGACGTGCCCATCAGCCGCATCATCATGTTCACCACCACCCAGGCCGATCTCAGCGACGAGGACGTTTACAACATCATGAAGGCCATCTGGGACCACCCGGAGGAGTGGAACGGCGTGCACGCGGCGGTGAGGAGCCAGGTGGTGCTGGCCACCGCCCTGAACGAGATTCCGACCCCCCTGCATCCGGGGGCCATCCGGTTCTTCGCGGAGAAGGGCATGCGGGTCGATCCCCGGCTCCACCCGCCGGAATACAAGCGGTGATTCCCTTGCCGGCCGGCCGCCCCTTACCTGGTCACCCCCCCAAGGCCAGGTCGGGGGCGGCGCGGCCGGTCCTTGACGAGCCCCTCCTCGCCGGAGCGCCGCGATGCCCAGCCGCCTGGATTCGCCCTCTCGCCTGGTCCGCGCGGCCGACGCGCTCATCCTGGCCGTCTCGCTGCTGGTCACCGGCTTCCACCTGTACCTGGGAGCCGGGGCCGGGTTCAACGTCCTGCAGCAGCGCATCGTCCACGTCTTCGCCATCATGCTGGTCTGGCACCTGATCCGGCTGCGGGCCGGCCTGGCCGCCGGGCGCGCCCCGGCGGTCCTGGCCCGGGCCGGCCTGGCGGGGCTGACCCTGGCGGCGGGCGCCTACTACGGGCTGGAGTCCGCGCCCCAGCACATCCTGGAGCGCGGGATCATGGGGGTGAGCGGGCTGGATGTGGCGGCCGGGGCGGCGCTGATCGCGCTGGTGCTGGTCACCAGCCAGCAGGCGGTGGGCCTGCCCCTGACCGTCATCGCGGCGGCCTTCGTGGCCTACGCCTTTCTGGGCCCCCACCTGCCGGAGGCGGTGGCCCACAAGGGCTACGACCTGGAGTACCTCACCAGCTACCTGGCCTGGACCCTGGAGGGGGTCTTCGGCGCCCCCATCGGGGCCTCGGTCGCCTTCGTCAGCCTATACATCATCTTCGGCGAGCTCCTGGACCGCTTCGGGGCCGGCCGGTTCTTCATCGACCTGGCCTACGCGCTCACCGGACGCTTGCGCGGCGGCCCGGCCCAGGCGGCGGTGCTCTCCTCGGCGCTGATGGGCTCCATCAACGGCAGCGCGGTGGCCAACGTGGTCACCACCGGCACCTTCACCATCCCCCTGATGAAGCGGGTGGGCTATCCGCCCCACTACGCCGGGGCGGTGGAGGCGGCGGCCAGCACCGGCGGCCAGATACTGCCCCCG
Source organism: Thermodesulfobacteriota bacterium (assembly GCA_049322275.1). GTDB lineage: Bacteria > Desulfobacterota > Desulfarculia > Desulfarculales > Desulfarculaceae > JACRDC01. The sequence goes on along the minus strand of JBMORH010000038.1, from coordinate 7,950 downwards.
GTCATGGGCGCGGCCGCCTTCGTCATGGCCGACCTGACCGGCATCCCCTACGCCCAGATCGTGCTGGCCGGGTTGTTGCCGGGCGTTCTCTACTATTGGAGCCTGGGCCTGGCCGTCTACCTCCAGGCCGGGCAACGGGGCCTCGTGGGCGAGCGGGGCGCGAACCTGCCGCGGCCCGGGGCGGTGCTCAAGGCCGGCTGGCGCCACCTCATCCCCATCGCGGTGCTGGTCTTGCTGCTGCTGGGCCTGGACTACTCGGCCAACTACGCCGCCATCTTCGCCATCGCGGCGCTGGTGGCGGTGGGCGCGGCCAAGACCGTCATCCAGGAGCGGCGGCTGCCCTGGCGCGAGCTGCGCGAGGCATTGGCCAGGGCGGCGGCCACCACCGCGCCGGTGGCCGCCGCCTGCGCCTCGGCCGGCATCGTCATCGGCGTGGTCAGCATGACCGGCATCGGCATCAAGTTCACCCAGATCGTCTTCGAGCTCTCCGGCGAGCGCCTGCTCCCGATGCTCCTGATGGTCATGCTGGCCTGCGTCGTGCTGGGCATGGGCCTGCCCTCCACCGCGGCCTACGTCATCGCGGCCACGGTGGGCGCGCCGGCCCTGGTCAAGGCCGGGGTGCCGGCCCTGGCGGCCCACATGTTCGTCTTCTACTTCGCCATCATCTCCTTCATCACCCCGCCGGTGGCCATCGCCGCCTACGCCGGGGCCGGGATCGCCCGCTCCGATCCCACCCGCACCGGCTTCACCGCCTTTCGCCTGGGCTTCGCCGGCTTCGTCATCCCCTTCGTCTACGTCCATCACCCGGCCCTGTTGATCGTCGACGCCCCGGCCGGGGCCATCCTGGCCGTGCTGGCCTGTTCCATCGTCGCGGTGGCGCTCATGAGCGCGGCCCTGGAGGGCTGGCTGGGCGGACGCATCCCCCCGGCCCCGCGCCTGGCCATGCTGGCGGCGGCGGCGGCCCTGGTGGCCGACGGGCTGGCCCTCAACCTGGCCGGGCTGGCGGCCGGCCTGGGCGTCATCGCCTGCCTGCTCCGTCGCCGGCCGCCGGCCGGGGGCTAGACCCCCGGCAGCCCCAGCCAGCGCCGCAGGTGGGCGAAACAGCCCTGGGCGCTGGCCGGCTGCCGGGTCTCCAGCCGGCTCAGCTCGGCCCTGGCCTCGCGGTGCTGCAACCACAGGCACAGCCGCTGGTGCTCGTCGCCGTCCAGATAGCGCCGGACCAAATCCTCGGCCGGGACCGCCGAGGCCTGGCCGGTCCGGGGTTGGATCCAGGGCAGGGGGCAGCACATCCGCCTGGTCATCACGCTCATCATGGGCCTCCTTCCGGCCGGTCTGGCCGGGGCTTAAGTGCATATGCAAATGGTGTAACTGCACGTTTTCGGTCAATTAAAACGGCCGCATCCGTGCATCTACACGCTTGCCGCCAAAAAAAATCCGCGCGCCCGCGCCGGCTCAGCGCAGCCCGCGGATCAACTGGCGCAGATCGGCCAGCATGGCCTGCCATTTCCCGTCCCCCACCCCGGCCACGATGCGCTCCTGGGCCTGGTGCCACAGCGGCGCGGCCTGGTCCAGGGCGGCCAGGCCGGCCGGGGTGAGCTGGGCGCGCACCTCGCGGCGGTCGTCGCCGCGCTCCAGGGCCACCAGGCCCCGTTTTTCCAGCAGGGCCAGGTTGCGGCTCAGGGTGGTGCGGTCCATGCCCATGACGCGGGCCAGCTTGCTCAGCACCAGGTTCTCGTTCAGGTGGCAGGCCACCAGCAGGCTGAACTGGGTGATCTTCAGCCCGGTGGGCTTCAGGGCCTGGTCGAAGGCCTGGGAGACCCGGCGGGTGGCCCGGCGCAGGTTGAAATCCGCGCACTGCATGGTCATGCCCAGGCAGGCCTCGCGGTCGATGATCGCCCGCCCGGCCTGGGGCGATGGCGCGCCCAAGGGCTTGTCGGTGGCTTCGCTCATAATAAGAGTATATACACGCTTTGCCGGAGACGTCAAGCCCGGCGCGAAAAAAAGCCGGCCCCTCCGGGGGGAGGGAGCCGGCGTCAGGCAAGGTTGGTTGCGATTCAGGGGCTACTTGTGCTCGGTGAACTCGGCGTCCACCACGTCCTCGCCGCGGGGCCTGGCCTGCGGCCCGCCGCCGCAGGTTCCGCCGGCGCAGCCCTGGCCCGCGCCCGCCCCGGCCGCCTGGCCGGTGTGGGAGCTGTAGAGGGCCTGGGCCATGGCGTGGCTGGCCCGCTCCAGGTTCTGGAGCTGGGCCTCGATGGCCGCCCGGTCGCCGCTCTCCAGCACCTGCCTGGCCTCGCCTATGGCCTGCTCCATGCTGGCCTTGGTGGCCGCGTCCAGCTTGGCCTCGTTCTCCCTGACCAGCTTGTCGGTCTGGTAGATGAGGCTGTCCAGGTGGTTCTTGGCCTCCACCGCCTTGCGGCGCTCAGTGTCCTGGCTCTCGTTGCGCTTGGCCTCGCTGACCATGCGGTTGATCTCGTCCTCGCTCAGCCCGCTGCTGGCCTTGATCTCGATGGACTGCTCCTTGCCGGTGGCCATGTCCTTGGCGCTGACGTGGACGATGCCGTTGGCGTCGATGTCGAAGCTGACCTCGATCTGGGGCACCCCGCGCGGGGCCGGCGGCAGACCGGTGAGCTGGAAATGGCCCAGGGTGCGGTTATCCTTGGCGAACTCGCGCTCGCCCTGCAACACGTGTATGTCCACGCTGGTCTGGCTGTCGGCCGCGGTGCTGAATATCTCGCTCTTCTTGGTGGGGATGGTGGTGTTGCGCTCGATGAGCCTGGTCATCACCCCGCCCAGGGTCTCGATGCCCAGCGATAGCGGGGTCACGTCCAGGAGCAGCACGTCGCCCACCTCGCCGGCCAGCACGCCGCCCTGGATGGCCGCGCCCACGGCCACCACCTCGTCGGGGTTGACGCCCTTGTGGGGCTCCTTGCCGAAAAACTCCTTGACCATCTGCTGTATCTTGGGGATGCGGGTGGAGCCGCCCACCAGCACCACCTCGTCCACCTTGCCCACGTCCAGGCCGGAGTCCTTCAAGGCCCGGCGGCAGGGCTCCAGGGTCTTCTGCAGGATGTCGTCCACCAGGGCCTCGAACTTGGAGCGGTTGAGCTTGATGTTCAGGTGCTTGGGCCCGGTCTGGTCGGCGGTGATGAAGGGCAGGTTGATGTCCGTCTCCATGGTGGAGCTCAGCTCGATCTTGGCCTTCTCGGCCGCCTCCCGCAGGCGCTGCAGGGCCATGGGGTCCTTGCCGAGGTCGATGCCCTGGTCCTTCTTGAACTCCTCCACCAGCCACTCGATGAGCCGCTGGTCGATGTTGTCGCCGCCCAGGTGGGTGTCGCCGTTGGTGGCCTTGACCTCCACCACCCCGTCGCCCACCTCCAGCACGCTGATGTCGAAGGTGCCGCCGCCGAAGTCGAAGACCGCGATGGTCTCGTTCTTCTTCTTGTCCAGGCCATAGGCCAACGCCGCGGCGGTGGGCTCGTTTATGATGCGCTTGACCTCAAGCCCGGCGATCTTGCCGGCGTCCTTGGTGGCCTGGCGCTGGCTGTCGTTGAAGTAGGCCGGCACGGTGATGACCGCCGCGCTGACCTTCTCGCCCAAGAAGTCCTCGGCGGCCTTCTTGAGCTTGCCCAGGATCATGGCGCTGATCTCCGGCGGGGTGTAGGACTTGCCGCGCACCTCCACCTTGACCGGGTCGCCGGGGGCGCCGACCACCTTGTAGGGCACCTGCCTGATCTCCTCGCCCACCTCGGCCAGGCGCCGGCCCATGAAGCGCTTGATGGAGTAGACGGTGTTGGTGGGGTTGGTCACGGCCTGGCGCTTGGCGGCCATGCCCACCAGGCGCTCGCCCTTGTCGGTGAAGGCCACCACGCTGGGGGTGGTGCGCCCGCCCTCCTCGTTGGTGATGACCCTGGCCTCCCCGCCTTCCATGATCGCCACCACCGAGTTGGTGGTGCCCAGATCGATGCCGATGATTTTTTCGTTGCTGGCCATGGCTTCTCTGCCTCCTCGCCTAAATTGTTGCCGCGCGCGATCGCGGGTTTATCTTCTGGTTCAGCGGGCCGGCGGCGCCGATGGCGGCCCAGGCCGGCCTTAGCCCAAAAAATAAGTCTCCCCGCGACCGATGCAAGGCCGGCCGGGGCTTGGAGACGGGGGCAAGGCGGGTTTATAGTAGGTGCATGCCCCGTGAAACCCGTGTTGTGGGCCCGCGGCCGCCGGAGGCGGCCAGGGCGGGCGGTGGTCAACCGCGGGCCGGCCCCGGCCGGACGCCAGCAGGAGTTGTGGTTCCATGTCCCACACCATCCGAGTCAGCGGCGCCGACGACATCGGCGGACGCCTGCGCCAGATGATGGACCGCGTGGCCCGCATGGGCCAGGCCGACGAGGGGGCCGGCTGGTCGCCCTCGGTGGACATCTACGAGACCGCCGAGGCGGTGGTGCTGGTGGCCGAGGTGGCCGGGGTGCCCCGCCAGGAGGTGAAGGTGCTGGTGGACGGCCCGGTGGTGCGCATCTATGGCCACCGCCAGCCCACCTGCTGCGAGCCCGGCGCGCGCTTCCACCGCATGGAGATCGAGTCCGGCGGCTTCGTGCGCTCCTTCCGCATCGGGGTGCCCTTCCGCCCCGACCAGGTGAGGGCCAAGTTCCAGGACGGACTGCTGTACGTGATCCTGCCCAAGGACCCGGACCGGATGCCGTAAGGCGGCGGAAACCGGAATTGAACGGAGCAGCGACATGACCAACGAGGATATCCTGAGCCCGGACGGGCCGGTGGACGTGAGCGTGGGCCAGGGGGATGACGACGAGGTCAGCCCCCTGCGCGGCCAGTTCAAGCTGCCCGACGCCATCCCCTTGCTGCCGGTGCGCGACATGAGCATGTTCCCGCGCATGGTCCTGCCCATGGTGGTGGGCGAGAACCGCCACATGCAGTTGATCGACGACGCGGTCAGCGGCGACAAGGTCATCGGCCTGGTGGCCATCAAGGGCGAGGTGAAGCCCGACCAGATCGGCCCCAACGACATCCACGAGATCGGGGTGGCGGCCCTGATCCTCAAGATGGCCAAGGGCGAGCGCGAGGGCGTGCGCCTCATCGCCCAGGGGCTCACCCGCTTCCGGGTGGTGCACGTGCTCCAGAGCGAGCCCTACCTGAAGGCCCTGGTGCGCCCGGTGGCCGACGTGGTCGGCGACGACCTGGAGACCATGGCCCTGGTCAACAACCTCAAGACCCAGTTCCGCCGGGTGCTGCAGCTGGCCCCCCACCTGCCGGAGGAGCTGCACGCGCTCATCGGCAGCGTGGAGGACCCCGGCGCGCTATGCGACATGGTGGCCAGCGCCATGAACCTGAGCCCGGAGGAGCGTCAGAGCGTGGTGGAGGCCCTGGCGGTCAAGGAGCGCCTGCTCAAGGTCACCAGCCTCCTGAACCGCGAGATCCAGATGCTGGAGCTGGGCAGCAAGATCCAGAAGCAGGTGAAGGACGGGCTGGAGAAGACCCAGAAGGACTACTACCTGCGCCAGCAGATGAAGGCCATCCAGAAGGAGCTGGGCGAGGAGGAGGAGGCCGGCGACAGCGAGGTGGACGAGCTGCGCGACAAGCTCAAGGCCAAGACCCTGCCCGACCAGGTGCGCGCCGAGGCCGAGCGCGAGCTCAAGCGCATGAGCCGCATGCACGCCAGCTCCAGCGAGTACCACGTCATCCACACCTACCTGGACTGGATTCTGAACCTGCCCTGGAGCGAGGAGACCGAGGACGTCATCGACATCGCCCAGGCCCGCAAGATCCTGGAGGCCGACCACTACGACCTGGACAAGGTCAAGCGGCGCATCCTGGAATACCTGGCCGTGCGCAAGCTCAACCCGGCCATGAAGGGGCCCATCCTCTGCTTCGCCGGCCCGCCTGGCGTGGGCAAGACCAGCCTGGGCCGCTCCATCGCCAGGGCCATGGGGCGCAAGTTCGCCCGCATCAGCCTGGGCGGGGTGCGCGACGAGGCCGAGATCAGGGGCCACCGCCGCACCTACGTCGGGGCCATGCCCGGCCGCATCATCCAGAGCCTGCGGCGGGTGGGGGCCAAGAACCCGGTCTTCATGCTCGACGAGATCGACAAGCTGGGCGCGGATTTCCGGGGCGACCCCTCCAGCGCGCTGCTGGAGGCCCTGGACCCGGAGCAGAACAACAGCTTCAGCGACCACTACCTGGATCTCCCCATGGACTTGAGCAAGGTGGTCTTCATCACCACCGCCAACGTGCTGGACACCATCCCGCCGCCCCTCAGGGACCGCATGGAGATTCTGGAAATCCCCGGCTACACCGCCGAGGACAAGCTGAAGATCGCCAAGCGCTACCTGGCGCCCCGCCAGCGCGAGCAGCACGGGCTCAAGGCCAGCCAGATCGCCATCAGCGACGCGGCCATCCGCCTGGTCATCGAGGGCTACACCCGCGAGGCCGGCCTGCGCAACCTGGAGCGGGAGATCGGCTCCTTGTGCCGCTGGGCGGCGCGCGCCATCGCCGAGGGCGAGAAGGACAAGGTGGCCATCGACGACACCGACGTGGCCGAGGTGCTGGGGCCGCGCCGGCTGGACCCGGAGACCGCCCTGCGCACCAGCCTGCCCGGCGTGGCCACCGGCCTGGCCTGGACCCCCACCGGCGGCGACATCCTGTTCGTGGAGGCCAGCGCCATGCCCGGCAAGGGCCGCCTGCAGCTCACCGGCCAACTGGGCGACGTGATGAAGGAGAGCGCCCAGGCCGCGGTGAGCCTGGTGCGGGCCAACGCCCAGCGGTTCGGGGTGGACCCGGAGTTTTTCTCCGACCACGAGCTGCACATCCACGTGCCGGCCGGGGCCATCCCCAAGGACGGACCCAGCGCCGGCGTCACCCTGTTCACCGCCCTGGTCAGCCTTTTGACCAACCGCCCGGTGCGACCGGACGTGGCCATGACCGGCGAGATCACCCTGCGCGGCCTGGTGCTGCCCATCGGCGGGGTGAAGGAAAAGGTCCTGGCCGCCCGCCGGGCCGGCATCAAGACCGTGCTCTTGCCCCGGCGCAATCAGCGCGACATGGTCGACATCCCCGACCATGTGAAGAAGCGCATGGAGTTCGTCTTCGTGGAGCGGGTGGAGCAACTGGTGGAGCACGCCCTGACCCCGACCAAGGCCAAGCCGGCCAGGCCGGCGGCCGGCGGCGCGAAATCCGCCAAGGCCCCCCAGGCCCCGGCCGCCCCGGCCGCCAAACCCAAAGCCAAGCCCAAGGCCGCACCCAAGCGCCCCGGCCGGGGCGGAAAGTAGAGAGCAGCCATGGCCCGCGCCATCGCCAAGCACATGGACGACTGCATCGCCTGCGGGCTGTGCGTCGAGCTTTGCCCGGCCGTCTTCGCGGCGGGCGAGGACAAACCGGTCATCGCCACCCCCCAGGTGGGGCCGGCCGACGAGGCCTGCGCCCAGGAGGCCATCGACTCCTGCCCGGTTAGCTGCATCTACTGGGAATAATGAGGTCCTGAATGGCCAGGCAAGTCCAGATCGACCAGGACGAGTGCGTGGGTTGCCAGAGTTGCGTGGAGCTGTGCCCGGAGGTCTTCCAGATGGGGCCGGGCGAGGAAAAGGCCCTGGTGATGAAGCCGGAGGTGGAAGCCGACCAGGAGGACTGCGTGGCCGAGGCCATCGACACCTGCCCGGTGGGCTGCATCGCCTGGACGGGCTGACGGTGGCCAACCTGGGCCGATGAAGGGCCATGGGCCGGGTCGGCCGGCCGGGTCGGCGCAGCCAACGGCCTTAAATCGACAAGAAAGAGCGCGGGCGGGGATAAACCCCGCCCCTACGAAGAACCGAGAGATTTTCTTGGATTTCGTAGCAACCGTGTTCATGTTCAAGCGGCTAAGGTGAGTGGTTGCCAAGTTTTTTTGTTTTTGACCATGGCGTTGAGGGTGACGATCATCTTTCTCATGACGGCGGTCAGCGCCACTTTGTA
>JBMORH010000037.1:0-6938 GCA_049322275.1 Thermodesulfobacteriota bacterium | reverse complement strand
ACCCTACAAAGTGGCGCTGACCGCCGTCATGAGAAAGATGATCGTCACCCTCAACGCCATGGTCAAAAACAAAAAAACTTGGCAACCACTCACCTTAGCCGCTTGAACATGAACACGGTTGCTACATTAAATGCCAAAATAACGGCTGGTTAGTCTTGCGAGTTAAGTCAGGGGGCCTCAGCCCCGGAGCCAACATTCCCCTGACCGATCTCGCCGTCCGCCACCACCTCCACCACGGCCTGGTAGGCGAAGCGCCGGCCGCGCTTCTGGCCGGTGACCTCGCTGATCAGCCCCTGGGCCTTGAGCTTGTTGGCCAAGAGCCCGGCCGAGCGCTGGGTGACTGCGAGTTCCTGGGCGATGGTGGGCAGATCCAGCACCGGGCGCGCCAGGAACAAGCCCAGCAGTTGCAGCGGCAGGCGCGGGGCGCGCACCCAGGCCGAGATGGTGGCGGCGTGATCGGCGGCGGCCTGGCGGGCGGTCAGGGCGGCCTCCAGCACACCAGAAGCACATGCTTTAACCCCGACCAGGAACACGCCCAGCCATTGCCGCCAGGCCCCGGTGGCCCGCATATCTTTGAGCACGCGCTTCAAACCGCCTTCGGGCGCGGCCGCGGCCTCCACGGCCGGAGCCAGACCCAAAAGCCCCACCGCCGGCAGGCCCAGGCGCAGGCCCAGGCCATAGGCCAACAGCCAACCCAGGGGCTCGCGGTGGAGGTGATCGGGGGCGTCGCGCAGCCAGGCGGCCAGGGTGAGCCCCAGGGCCATCAGGGGCGGCAGGCCGGCGGCCACCAGGCGCGGGGCCAGGCTCCAGGCGGCGGCTCCCGGCGCGGGGCCTTCTCCCCAGGGCGGGGCGACGGCCGCCGAGCCGCTGCGGGCCAGGTGGGGGGCGTCGAGGTTCAGGAAAAGCTCGCTAACCAGGCTGGGGGTCAGGGCCTCGGAGAGGTCGGCCTCCAGGCGGCGCTGGGTCAGGGTGCACCCCACCGCCCAGCGCAAGGCCTTGTTGGGCCGGCTGGGTTCGGGCTCCGCGCCCAGGCCCAACAGCGTCACCGGGTCGGGTGACAGGGTTAATTGGCGGCATTGCAGCAAAGCCGCGCGCGCGGTTAGCGGGCCGCGGGCGAAATCGGCCAAAACTGGCCAGAGACGGCCCAGCAGTTCCACCTGGGCCAGCGCGGCCTGGGCCGCGGCCAGGGACGCCGCCAGCCTGGCCTCAAGGGCGTAAAGGTCCATGCCATCCCCCGCCGTTGACGGATACACCCGCCGGCCGCACCAGTGCCCGCTTGGGCCGCCGGCCGGCGGTTGTCACAAAGGCCCAATCAACCATAGTAATAAATCCTATATCTTATGCCTTGTATTTACGGGAATTATTGCCTTTGGCCACATGCTGGCTGGCGTCAAGCACAGGCGGGTATGAAAAACCATGAGAATGCCGGGGTATGGGTAGCCTTGCACCCCGGCAGGGGTATCCCCGTTAATCGCCAGTGAATTTCTCCTAAGGGCTAACAACATAGTTTATTTGATCAAAGTCCGGTAGGCGCTCCAGGGCTCAGCCAAGGGCGAGCGCGATCAACCGGTCCAGGAGCTGCCCGAAGCCGAGACCGGCGGCCTTGGCCGCCTGGGGCAGCAGGCTGGTGCCGGTCATGCCGGGTATGGTGTTGGTTTCCAGGATGCGGGGGCCTTGGGGTGTCAGTATGAAATCGGAGCGGGAATAGCCCTTGAGGCCCAGGGCGCGGTGGGCCCGGCAGGCGATCTCCTGGATGAGACGGGTGTCCGCAGGGTCCAGGGGGGCCGGGCAGGTCTCGCGGCTGGCGCCGGGGGTGTACTTGGCCTCGAAATCAAAGAATTGATACTTTTCGGACGGGATTATCTCCACCAGGGGCAAAGGCTCCAATTCCTGGTTGCCCAGCACCGCGCAGGTCACCTCGCGGCCGGCCAAGAAGGCCTCCACCAGCACGTCGCGGTCCAGGGCGAAGGCCTTTTCCAGGGCGGCCGGCAGGTCTTCCGCCTGGCGCACGATGCTGATGCCGAAGCTGGATCCCTCCAGGGCCGGCTTGACCACCACCGGCAGCGGAAGCGTCGCCAGTACACGCCTTGCTGCGTCCGGTTCCCCCCGCGAAAGCGTCACATCGGGGGCCACCGGCAGGCCGGCCAGGCGGAAACGGTCCTTGGCCATGGGCTTGTGCATGGCCAGGGCGCAGCCCAGCACGCCGGCGCACTGATACGGAACGCCGAGAAGGTCCAGCAAGCCCTGCATGGTGCCGTCCTCGCCGCCGCGCCCGTGCAGCATTATCAAGGCCAGATCCAGGTTGGGGGCCTCGTCCACCAGCCGGGGCAGGTCCTGAGGCGGGTCGAAGACCACGGGCTGATAGCGGCGCGGGTCCAGATGGGCCAGGACCGAGCGGCCGGAGTTAAGGGAAACCTCGCGCTCGTTGGAGTTGCCGCCCATGATGACGGCCACGCGCAGCAGATCGGGCATGCCTTCTCCAGGGGGAACCGGAGTCACCGGCACTCGCGGACGCAGTTTTTCTCGCGCCAGCGACGAATTATCTCATCCGGGGTGTGCATGTGGAACATGCTGCTGAAGATGAGCCGCTCCACCTCCATGGCCCGCCGTCGCCCCAGCTCGATGCGCTCCAGGCGCTCCGGGTCTTCCAGGCCGTAACGGCTGGCGATGTAGGCGAAGCGCTGATTGAGGTTGACCACCTGGTCGTGGTTGACCCGCTTGTCGGCGTAGTTGACGATCATGGCCTCGTCCAGGGGGTGCCCCTCTGGCAATGACACATGGTTCCGCACCAGCCAGGCCATCTCCGTGTAACCAAGTTCCAACATAATTTCAGCGCCTTCAACATCGTGACGCCGGCTGGACCCCAGGCACTGGGTCTTGGCGATGTCGTGCAGCAAGGCCCCCATCTCCACCGCCCGGCGGTTGAACTCGTAGCCGGCCTCCTCCAGCCAGTCGGTGATGAGCAGGGCCACGGCGCAGACCACCTCGGAGTGACGCCGGATGTGGTCCAGCATGGCGTAGGCGTCCCAGAGCTGCATGGCCTGGGCCATGTCGGGCAACGGTGATTCGGCCGTGAACGCGGGATATGACGGGTCAGCCAAGCCGCACCTCCACCCGCCCCTCCTGGGCGGCTTCCCCGCCCCGGAGCTGGGTCGCCAGCCCGCGCAGGGTGCGGGCCACCATCTGCTGAACAAAGGGCTTCAGCTCCAGCTCCACCCCCGCCACCCAGAGCCTGGCCACCGGCGGGGCCGGCAGTTGGGCCAGGACGAATTCGGCCACCCGGTCCGGGCGGTCGGCGTCCAGCACCGGCAGGCCGGCCTCCAGCCCGCCGCCGCCGCGCCGGGTCAGGGCCAGGAGGCGTCCGCCGGGAGGAAGCAGGGGGGCGCGGCCGGGGGCCACGACCTCGATCTTATCGATTTGGGCGGTTTTGTATCCTTCCACCAGCACCAGGTCGCAGCCGGTCATGATCTCCTGGGCCAGCTCCAGGGGCGTGGCCCCGCTGAGATCCAGCGCGTTGAGGCGCGCCCCCCCGGCGTGGATCAGGGCCACCCGGGCCGCGCCGGCGGCCGAGAGCCGGCCGGTGTCCTTGTTCTCCTCGTCCGGCGGCGGCGGCAGCGGGGCGCCGTGGCCATGGTGCTTGACCACGCCAACCTTGAGCCCGCGCCGGGCCAGTTCGGCCACCAACGCGCAGAGCAGGGTGGTCTTGCCGCTGTTGGCCGCGCCACAGAAACCCAGGACCGGAGGCATAGGCGTCCCTTGACCGCTGTTGTTGAACCTTCTGGGCCAGGATAGACCACAGCCGCGGCGGGGTCAAGCCGCCAGCAGCGCGGCTGGCCAAGTATTTTGGCAGTTGAACACGGGCGTTACCCATTGGGAGCCGGCGGCCGGAGCCGCGCCGGCCGAAAAACCCAGGCCGGCCTTGCCGCCAGGGCCGGCATTTGTTAATTATCGACCAAGAGAGCGCGCCCCGGCGGGCGGCGGCGCGCCGGCGGCAGGCGGAAACCAAGCGGCGGGCCGCGCCCGGCCCGGCAGGGGAGGACAGGCATGGAGCGCAAGATCATGCGCGCGCTGCTCAGCGTCACCGACAAGGGCGGCTTGGTGGAGTTCGCCCAGGGCCTGGCCGAGATGGGCGTGGCCCTCATCTCCACCGGCGGCACGGCCAAGGCCCTGCGCCAGGCCGGGCTCAAAGTCACCGACGTGGCCGAGGTCACCGGCTTTCCGGAGATGCTCGACGGCCGGGTCAAGACCCTGCACCCGCGCATCCACGGCGGCATCCTGGCCCGCCGCGACGATCCCAGCCATCGCGCCCAACTGGGCGAGCACCACATCGCGCCCATCGACCTGGTCTGCGTCAACCTCTACGCCTTCGAGGCCACCGTGGCCAAACCCGGCTGCACCTTGGCAGACGCCATCGAGAACATCGACATCGGCGGCCCCTGCCTCATCCGGGCCTCGGCCAAGAACCACGCCGACGTGACCATCGTCACCGACCCGGCCGACTATGCTATAATATTGAGGGAGATGCGCGCCAAAGGCGGGAGCGTCAGCCTGGCCACCCGCCAGCGCCTGGCCGCCAAGGCCTTCCGGCTCACTAACCGCTACGACGGGGCGATTGCCGACTACCTGGAAAGGCAGGTATGATTTCCACGGTAGCAGCGCATCGCCCGCCTGCTCCCCGGCCCGCGGCAAGAGGCCAAGGCCACCACTATCGAAATATCTGCTTCAACAATAGCGGCCCCCTGGAGGGCGGAGGTTTGTGAGCATGAAAGTCCTGGTGATCGGCAGCGGCGGCCGCGAGCACGCCCTGGTGTGGAAACTGGCCCAGTCCCCCCTGGTGGAGGAGCTCTACTGCGCCCCCGGCAACCCCGGCATGACCGGCGAGGCCCTGTGCGCGGACATCGACCCCGCCGACGTCAAGGCCCTGCTGGCCTTCGCCCAGGAAAAGGGCGTGGACCTGGCGGTGGTGGGGCCGGAGCTGCCGCTCACCCTGGGCCTGGCCGACGCCTTCGAGGCCGCCGGCATCCTGGTGGCCGGCCCCAGCCAGTACGCCGCCCAGCTCGAAGGCTCCAAGGCCTTCGCCAAGGATCTGATGAAGCGCTACGGCGTGCCCACCGCCGACTACCGGGTCTTCGACGACGCCGCGGCGGCCAAGGACTACGTGCGCCGGGCCGGCCGGCCCCTGGTGGTCAAGGCCGACGGCCTCTGCGGCGGCAAGGGCGTGCTGCTCTGCCAGGACGCCAAACAGGCCGAGAACGCCTGCGTGGCCGTCATGGAGAAAATGGAGTTCGGCCAGGCCGGCTGCCGGGTGGTGGTGGAGGAATGGCTCGTGGGCGAGGAGGCCAGCTTCATGGTCTTCACCGACGGCGTCACCATCGTGCCCATGCCCAGCAGCCAGGATCACAAGGCCATCGGCGAGGGCGACACCGGCCCCAACACCGGCGGCATGGGGGCCTACTCCCCGGCCCCGGTGGTCACCCCGGCCGTGGCCGAGCGGGTGATGGACCAGGTGATCCGCCCGGTCATCGACGGCCTGCGCGCCGAGGGCCACCCCTACAAGGGCGTGCTCTACGCCGGGCTGATGATCGATGCCCAGGGCAACCCCAAGGTGCTGGAGTTCAACGCCCGCTTCGGCGACCCCGAATGCCAGCCCCTGATGCTGCGCCTGGAATCCGACCTGGCCGAGATCCTCTACAAGCTGGCCCAGGGCCGGCTCCACGAGGCCACGGTCAAATGGTCCGAGCGTCCGGCGGTCTGCGTGGTCCTGGCCTCGGCCGGCTATCCGGGCCAGTTCGCCAAGGGCAAGGAGATCAAGGGCCTGGACCAGGCCTGCCTCTGCCGGGGGGTGGTCATCTTCCACGCCGGCACCAGGCTCGATGGCGGCAAGTTGGTCACCAACGCCGGCCGGGTGCTGGGGGTCGCCGCCATCGGCGACGACGTCAAGGACGCCCTGGACCGCGCCTACGAGGCGGTGGAGTTCGTCAACTACGAGGGCAAGCACTTCCGCCGCGACATCGGCCACCGCGCCCTGGCCCGCCTGCATGAGCAGGGCCGCCGCCCCCTGGTGGGGGTGGTCATGGGCTCGGCCAGCGACTGGGACGCCATGAAGGAAGCCGTGGAGACCCTGCGCGTCCTGGGCGTGCGGGCCGAGGCCAGGGTGCTCTCCGCCCACCGCACCCCCCGCGAGGCCCTGGAGTACGCCCAGGGGGCCGAGGCCCGCGGCCTCAAGGTCATCATCGCCGGCGCGGGCTGGGCCGCCCACCTGGCCGGCGTCATGGCCGCCAACACCACCCTGCCCGTCATCGGCGTGCCCATGCCCAGCAGCCCCCTGAACGGCATGGACGCCCTGCTCTCCACCGTGCAGATGCCGGCCGGCATCCCGGTGGCCACCGTGGCCCTGGGCGCCGGCGGGGCCAAGAACGCCGGCTACCTGGCCGCCCAGATGCTGGCCATCGCCGACCCCGCCCTGGCCAGCCGCCTCAAGGCCGAGCGCATACGCCTGACCCGCAAGGTCCTGGAGGCCGACGCCACCCTCGGCCGCCGCGCCCTGGCCGGCGAGCCGTTCTTTGAGTAAAGAGAATGTGGGGGAACCCCTTTTGCTGCGCAAAAAGGGTTCCCCCACACCCCCTCCGAAAAAGGCGGCGGCCAAGCGGCTGCGCCGCTTGGCCTGGGAGGGTATGGGCGGGATCGGCGCGAACGCCCAGCGCGAGGCTGGTCTTCATCCTTGATGTAGGGGCGGGGTTTATCCCCGCCCGCTTTTCGCTTAAACTGACGGGAGATTGCCACGGCGCTGGCGCGCCTCGCAATGACGAGATTGCGCCTATACGATTAGACCATGTAAGCGCGGCAAGGGTTGCTTGGCACGGCTGAGCCAACAGGGCATAAAAACTGTCATTGCGAGCGCAGCGAAGCAATCTCTTGCTCGCTTTCGTTCTAATATT
>JBMORH010000036.1:0-6966 GCA_049322275.1 Thermodesulfobacteriota bacterium | reverse complement strand
GGGCGGCCTGGCCGGGCTGGGCCTGGGCGTCGGCCTGGGTCTGGCGCTGATTGGTCTCCAGGGCTCCGTCGGCCAGCTTGGCGGCCTGGCCGGCCAGGGCGGCCTTGACCATCTGGGGCGCGGCCTCCAGGCCGGGCTCCGTGGTCTGGGCGATCTGGGCGGCCTTGGCGGCCTGGGCGGCGGGGTTGGCCTCGGCCGCCTTGCCCAGGGCGGCCTGGGCCTGCTCCAGGGCCTTCTGCCAGCCCTGGGACTGCTGGGCGGCCTGGGCCTCCACCTTTTGTTCTATCCTGGCGATGGCCTGCTCCACCCGCGCCTTGATGCGCTCGGCGTCGCCGGCCTGGGCCTGGCCGGAGCCCGGCTCCACCCGCATCTGGGCGGCCATCTCCTTGAGGGCCTGGCCCACGCCCTGGTCCTGGCGCTGGGCGGCCACGGTCAATAGCGCCAGCATGGCCTTGGGGCTGGTGCGGCCCTGGCCGTCGGCGGCCTGGCTCAACAGCGAATCCACCTCGCCCTGGCTGAGCCCCAGGCGGGCCAGCAGGTCCTTGAGCACCGCCCGGTCCACCTTATTGCCCTCCGGGTCGGCCTGGGCCAGGAGCTGGGGCAGGCCGCTGACCGTGATCTTGCCGTTGGACTCCGGCAGGCGCTCCAGGAACTGGTTTATCTTCTCCTGGCTCAGGCCCAGGTCCTTGAGCACCTGGACCAGGAGCGGCCTGTCCTCCACCTTCAGTTGGAAGACCGGACCCTCGGCGGGGGCGTACTGGGTCATCAGGGCGAAGACCTGGCCCAGGTTGACGTTGCCGTCCCTGTCCCTGGCCCGCTCGATGATTTGCCTGGCGTCTTGCTTGCTATAGCCGGACTGCTCCAGCACCAGTTGGAGCTTCTCCTGCTGGGCCGGGGCCAGGGTGATCTTCTCGGCCGGCTGGCCGGTGGATTCCAGGGCCTCCTTGAAGCGCCGGATGGGCGGCGCGGCCACGGCGGGGGCCTCGGCCGGGGGAGCCAGCTCCGGGTTGGCCGCCACCACCGGTTCGCCGCGGGCGGGGCTGGTCGCCTGGTTCAGGCCGGCCTGGGTCAGATAGGCCATGATCTGCTCGAAACCGCCTTGGCCCTGGGCCTTGCGGCCCAATCCGAGCTGGTTGGCCAGGTAGGCGCTGGGATCGGTTCCGACGTTGAAGGCTTTCACGCGCTCCTCCCTGAGCATTCTGATCTGCCAGCTCAGGAAGCAAAGCCAATGCCAGAAATTAGCGGTCGCGATTAAGTATGTGATTGCGGCTGGTTGGCAAGGAGAGGCCCCGGAAGGCGGGGCGATCCGGGGCAACAATTGCCAGGTTTGGCCCGCCGGTGGGGGAAGCTTTTTGCCGACGGGACGGACGGTTGGAGGGCGTCCGCTCGAAAACCTTATCGGCCCGGCGGCCCGGCGGCTTTAGGATTTTTTCCGGTCCAGCGCCCCAATCGGGGATAGGCCGCCGGCAGCCACAGGAGCAGGCCGGGCAGCAGGAACAGGTCGCGCAGGCGGTAGAGGGTGCCCCGGTTGACCACCACCAGGGCCAGGGCCACGCCCATGAGCGCCCAGAACAGGACGGTCAGGACCGGCGCGGGCCGCCCGCGCCCCAGCCGCCAGGCCCCCAGGGCCAGGCCGGGCAGCATCAGCCACCAGACCAGGGCGGTGCCGGCCACGGCCAGGTTGACCAGGCCCCAGGCCGGGGTCTCCGGCCAGCGCTGCCAGGGGTGGGGAAAGAGCAGCAGGTCGCGCAAGGCCCGGCCCAGCCCGGCCAAAAGCCCGCCCTGGCCCGCGCCGGGGCTGAGCGAGCGGCCGGCCTCCTCCAGGAAGCGCCGCTGGTAATGGCGCGCCTTGTCCATCAGGCCGGGGTCGGCGATGACCGCCGGCTCCGGGGTCATGGCCGGGGCCGGGGCTGAACCGGCTGATCCGGCTGGCGCGGCGGGCGGGGCAACCGGGGCGGGCGCGGTCAGCGCGCCCTCTGGCCGCGCCAGCGGCAGGGAGTGGCCGGGCAGGAAATAGATGGCGAAATCGTGGTGCAGGGGCCGGCAGACGATGAAGACCGCCACCGCCAGGCCCAGCACCAGGGCCCGCTGGCCCCAGCCCGGCCGCGGCGCGGTCGGCTCCCGGCCGGGCGGCAGGCTGGCGGCCAGGGCGGCCAGGGCGGCCAGGATGGCGAAATAGCCGAGATAAAAGCGCAAAAAGGCCAGGCCCGCCACGCTGGCCAGATAGCCCAGGCCCAGGAGGAGGCCGCGCCGGCGCTCTCTCTCCGCGCCGTCCAAGAGCGCCGTCAGGCAATAGAGATGGGCCAGGCACAGCATCAGGCCCAGGGGCTCCTTCAGGGGCAGGGCGGCCCAGGCCAGGCTGGGCGGCCACAGGCAGAGCAACAGCGCCAGGCCGGAGGCCCGCCCCGGCGGCTGGCCCAGACGGCGGGCCAGGCCATAGGCCAGCCAGCCCAGGGCCAGGGCGCACAGGGCGTTGAAGCCCACCGCCACCAGGGGATGGGGGGTGGCGAGGGCGTAGAGCCCGGCCAGGAGCAGGCCGAAGCGCTGCATGTTCAGTTCTGGGGGAAGGTGGCGAACCTTGCCGTCGCGGTAGAATTGATAAATCTTCTCGCCGTCGCCGTGGTAGACCACCGCGTCCGGCGCGGCCAGGCGCTGGGCCAGGGCCTCCAGGCGGGCCTGGTCGCCGCCGCCGGGGGAGGCAAGAAAAAGCCCCGCCCCCAGGCCCAGGCGCAAGAGCGCGGCCAACAGCAGCAGCCAGGGCAGCCAACGCCGCAGGCGTCCGGGCTTTTCGGCGGCTTGTCGCTCTGGCTGGGCCGGCATGCGCGGCGCTCCTTCCTCGCCCAGGCAGGTTAGCCCAGCCGGAGGCCGGAGGCAAGGGGCCGGGACGGAAGGCTCAGGACCGGGGCTGGTCCGGGGCGGCGGTCCGGGCGCGTTGGGCGCGCCACTGCCGGGTGCGCTCCAGCAGGCGGCAGACGGTGCAGGTCTCCACGTAGGTGGGCTGCCCGCAGACCCGGCAGGCCGCGCCGGGGGCCGGCGCGGGGGGCGGCGCGCCCTGGCGGCGCAGGAAGCCCAGGTACAGGTCGCGCTTGGTGCCGGGCATGCGTTGCTCCAAAAGCGCCATGGCTTCCTGGTAGAAAGGCAGGGTGGCCCCGCGCGCGCCGGTGCAGGCTCCCTGGGCCACCGGCAGGTCGTGCAGGCTGGCGTAGGCCCGGATCTCGTCCCCGTCCAGCCGGCACAGCGGCTTTATCTTCTTGACGAAACCATCCTCGGAGCCCTCCAGGACCGGCCAGGTGCGCTTTAGGTGCTCGGCCCGGCCGTGGATCAGGTTGCCCAGCATGCGGCCGGTCTCGTCGTCCAGGTGGTGGCCGGTGGCGATGGCCGCGAAGCCCAATTCGGCGGCTATTCGGTTGAGATAATAGCGCTTCAGGGCGCCGCAGACCGAGCAGAACTCGCGCTTGTTGGCCCAGACCGCCTCCTGCACCGTGCAGCCGGCCAAATCGGCCAGGCGGCGGGTGTGCAGGGGCCGGCCCAGGCGGTCGGCCATGGCCTGGCTGGCCTGCTGCGAGACCCCGGAGAACGGCCCCAGCTCCAGGAGCAGATGCACGCCCTCGGCCGGATAGCCCAGCTCGCACAGCACCCGCCACAGGGCCAGGGAGTCCTTGCCCCCGCTGACGGCCACCAGCACCGGCTGGCCGGGCGCGAGCATGGCGAACTTCTTGATGGCCTTCTCCACCTGGCGGGTGAAGAAGACATCCAGGCAGGGTCCGCAGAAGCGGGCGTTGTGCTGGGGAAAACGGAAGCGGGCCGGGGACTTGCAGCGGCTGCATTTCATGCCGGGGTCGGTCATGGCCGGGAGTATAACCAAACCCGGCCGGCGCGTCGAGGGTAAAGGCCAGGGAAATGATAGCCTAAAAACGCGGCTCCGGTCCGGATTCGCTCAGGCCGGGCTTGCCAAACCCCGCCCTGAGCGGCCAAAATGGTCACGTGGTCCGCGGCCGGGCGCCCAGGGGCGTCCCGCCGGTTCGCCGCGGCAACTCCACCCGTAGGCGTCTCGCCCAGGAGGGATTCCACCGTGCAGCCCAGCCTCAGCTTCCAGGTCCATCCCCAGCTGCCCCCCCAACTGCAAAGCCTCAACCGCGTCTGTTGCAACCTCTGGTTCACCTGGAACCCGGAGGCGGTGGAGCTGTTCCAGCGCATCGACGCCGTGCTGTGGTCGCAGGTGGCCCACAACCCCCGCGCCCTGCTCAACCAGATCAGCCAGGAGCGCCTGGAGGCCCTGGCCCGCGACAACGGCTTCGTGGCCCAGTTGGAGCGGGTGGCCGACCTGATGGACTCCTACCTCTCGGCCGAGGGCTGCCCCTTCCTGGCCGGCCGCGCCCCGGATGATCTGAAGATCGCCTATTTTTCGGCCGAATACGGCCTCTCCGACTGCCTGCCGGTCTATTCCGGCGGCCTGGGCATGCTCTCCGGCGACCACCTAAAAAGCGCCAGCAACCTCAATCTGCCCCTGGTGGCGGTGGGCCTGGCCTATCGCCAGGGCTACTTCTCCCAATACCTGAACCCCGACGGCTGGCAGCAGGAGGAGTATCACGGCAACGACTTCTGGAACATGCCCATGGAGGTCATGCGCGACGACCAGGGCCGCGAACTGACCGTCAGCGTGGACATCGAGGGCCGGCCGCTCGCCGCCCGGATCTGGAAGGTGGCGGTGGGCCGGGTGCCGCTGTATCTGCTGGACGCCAACATCGAGCAGAACCCGCCGGAGCTGCGCACCATCACCCACCAGCTCTACGGCGGCGACACCGAGATGCGCATCCGCCAGGAGATACTGCTGGGCATCGGCGGGGTGCGGGCGCTCAAGGTGCTGAACATCACCCCCAACGTCTTCCACATGAACGAGGGGCACAGCGCCTTCGCCGCCCTGGAGCGCATCCGCCAGCTTCGTTCGGAGCGCGGATTGTCCTTCGACGAGGCCCGCGAGCTGGTCAAGACCAGCAACTGCTTCACCACCCACACCCCGGTGCCGGCCGGCAACGACTATTTCGACCCCGACCTGGTGCGCCGGCACTTCCAGGGCTACGTGCAGGAGCTGGGCATCAGCCTGCCGGTGCTCTTGGCCTATGGCCGGGTGCACCCCCACGACCAGCAGGAGCTGTTTTGCATGACCGTGCTGGCGCTTCGGCTGTCGGCCTTCAACAACGGCGTCAGCCGGCTGCACGGGGCGGTGAGCCGCGAGATGTGGAAGGACGTCTATCCCCATTTCCCCCTGGAGGACGTGCCCATCACCCACATCACCAACGGCGTGCACATCCCCAGTTGGATCAGCAGCGAGATGGCCTGGCTCTACTACCGCTACCTGGGTCCGGCCTGGATGGAGGACCCGGACTCGGCGGCGGTGTGGAAGCTCATCGACCAGATCCCCGACGCCGAGCTCTGGCGCGCCCACGAACGCCGCCGGGCGCGCACCGTGGCCTTCGTGCGCGGCCGGCTGGTGGCCCAGCTCCGGCGGCGCGGGGCCAGCGCCGAGGGGCTGCGCGCCGCGGCCGAGGTGCTCAACCCGGAGGCGCTGACCATCGTCTTCGCCCGCCGCTTCGCCACCTACAAGCGGGCCATCCTGCTGTTGCAGGACCCCGCCCGCCTGGACAAGATCCTCAACGACCCCAAGCGGCCGGTGCAGATCATCTTCGCCGGCAAGGCCCACCCCCGCGACAACGAGGGCAAGGAGTTCATCCGGCGGGTGGTCCAGCTGAGCCAGGAACCGCGCTTCAGGCAGCACATGGTCTTCATCGAGGACTATGACATCAACGTGGCCCGCTACCTGGTCCAGGGCTCCGACATCTGGCTCAACACCCCCCGCCGGCCCATGGAGGCCTGCGGCACCAGCGGCATGAAGGCCGCGGCCAACGGCGCGCTGAACCTCTCCATCCTGGACGGCTGGTGGGACGAGGGCTTTGAACCTGGCCTGGGCTGGGCCATCGGCGCCGGCGAGGACTACGAGGACCACGCCCTGCAGGATCAGGTGGAGGGCCGGGCGGTCTACCGCACCCTGGAGAACGAGGTGGCCCCCCTGTTCTACGACCGGAGCGAGGACGGCCTGCCCCGGCGCTGGATCGCCTACATGAAGCGCAGCCTCAGCCGGCTGTGCCCGGTCTTCAACACCCACCGCATGCTTGAGGACTACGCCGACCTGGCCTACGTGCCGGCCGCCACCCGCTTCAATCTGCTCACCGCCGGCGACTACCAGGCCGCCCGCGAGCTGGGGGCCTGGACCCGGCGCATCATGGAGAACTGGAGCCAGGTGGAGGTGCAGGAGCTGACCAGCCCCGCGCCCATGGCGCTCGCCTGGGGCGACGCCCTGCCGGTGCGGGCGCGGGTCAAGCTGGGCGGGCTCACGCCCCAGGACGTGGCCTGCGACATCTATTACGGCCCGCTCAACGCCGACGGGGAGTTCGCCGAGCGCGCCACCGAGGGCATGACGGTGGAGGGCGGCCAGGACGGGGTCTACACCTTCGGCGGCCAGGTGGACTGCCGCTACACCGGCCGGCTGGGCATCAAGGTGCGGGTGGTGCCCTATCACCCCCACCTGAGCTCCAAGTACGCCCTGGGCCTGGCCGCCTGGGGCTAGGCCCGGCGGCCGCCCCGCCCCGCCGCTTCCTCCCGCCCCCCAGCGGGAGGCGGGGGTGAGGCGGCTCTTGCCTCTCTTGTCATCGCCAGGAGCTTTTCTCCGCGCTCGTCATCGCCAGGAGCCCCCTCCCTCCCTGTCATTGCCCCTGGGTCTGACACCCCGAAGCTTGTTTCGGCGTGAATGGTTTACGCCGAAAAGACACGGGCGGGGATAAACCCCGCCCCTTGTATGTTAAAGGCAGCTACGGGAACGAGCAGGGCTCGTTCCGAGCGCGGGGTCGCCCGACCCGATTCGCCAGTCGCGGCGCGCGACCCCGCCCCTTGTATGTTAGTAGTTATGTG
>JBMORH010000035.1:0-7467 GCA_049322275.1 Thermodesulfobacteriota bacterium | reverse complement strand
AACGCCCGGGTGGGCGAAGGGGGCAAACTGTTCGGCGCCATCAGCAACAAAGACATCGCCGAAGCCCTGGAAAAACAACAGGGCATTACCATAGACAAGAAGAAAATCGTGCTCAAAGAGCCGGTGAAAAGCACAGGCGAATACACCGTCACCGTCAAGCTCTACCCCGAAGTGCAGGCCGACCTGCGCATTGTGGTCACGGGCTCGTAAACCTCCCATTAAAATATCACATATCACAGCACGGGTAGCACTAGAAAGGGGACGCCATGTGCGCACATCTTCTGCTGGCAAAACCAGACAAAAAAACAACCTGACCCGACTGGAAAAGAAAATTGCCTCGCTTTACAACCTGCTGGCCGACCTGTACGGCCCGGACAAACTGGTCCTGCGGGGCGGCAAGCTGGGCGCTCTAAAACTCATGCGCTCGGCCGACCCGGGTGAGCGGGTGCTGGGGCTGCAGCGCCTGATCTACGAAGACCCCACCCTGGACCAGGTGCCGGAAATAGCCAGCATTCCCTCGATAATCAGTTCACTGGAAGACGAACTGGCGGAAATCATCGCCCGCCGTACAGTGGAAGACGAACTGGAGAAAAAAATCAACGACCGCCTGCGCGAACGCCACGAAGACTATGTTAAAGAGATCCGCCTGCAGGTGATGAAAGAAAACAGCGGGCCGGAAAACGCCCGCACCCTGAAAAAGCTGGCCGTGCTGGAAAAAATGGAAAGCAAGCAGCTGGCCCGCACGGCCATGGAATTCCTGCGCCCGCGCACCCTGGAAGAAATTGTGGGCCAGAGCCAGGCCGTGCAGGCACTGCTGGCCAAACTGGCCTCGCCCTATCCCCAGCATGTGCTGCTTTACGGGCCGCCCGGTGTGGGCAAGACCACAGCCGCCCGTCTGGCCCTGGCCGCGGCCCGTCAGCTGGGACACAGCCCCTTTGCCGCCGACGCCCCCTTTGTGGAAGTGAACGGCACCACTTTGCGCTGGGACCCGCGGGAAGTGACCAACCCGCTCCTGGGCTCGGTGCACGACCCCATATACCAGGGGGCGCGCCGCGACCTGGCCGAGAGCGGCGTACCCGAACCCAAACTGGGCCTGGTCAGCGAAGCGCACGGCGGCGTGCTCTTCATTGATGAGATCGGCGAAATGGACCCGCTGTTGCAGAGCAAACTCTTAAAAGTCCTGGAAGACAAGCGCGTCTACTTTGACTCCTCCTACTACGACCCCCATGACCCGCAGGTGCCCAGCTATGTGCGCAAACTGTTTGAAGAAGGAGCACCGGCGGATTTTATTTTGATTGGCGCCACCACCCGCGAGCCCGAGGAAATAAACCCCGCCCTGCGCTCGCGCTGCGCCGAAATTTTCTTCCAGCCCCTGACGCCGGCCGAACTGGTACAAATCGTCCAGCAGGCGGCACAGAAACTACAGGTCAACCTGAAACCGGGGGCGGCCGAGCTGATTGCCGAATACACCATTGAAGGGCGCAAGGCCATCAACATTCTGGCCGATGCCTACAGCCTGGCCCTGGCCCGGCGCAAAAGCGGCAGCAGAGCCAGACCCGCCATCGACCGGGAGATTGTGAGCCAGGTACTGCAGGCGGCCCGCCTGACGCCCTATGTGACCACCAAAGCCAGCCCCGCCCGCGAAGTGGGCAAAATCCTGGGCCTGGGCGTGGCCGGTTTCCTGGGCACCGTGCTGGAATTTGAGGCCGTGGCCTTCCCGGCCGCCCGCTCCGGCCAGGGCAGCATCCGCTTCAACGAGACCGCCGGCTCCATGGCCCGCGACGCGGTGTTCAACGCGGCTACCCTGCTGCGCAGCATTAATGGTCAGGACCTGGCGGAATACGACCTGCACATCAATGTGGTGGGCGGCGGGCGCATTGACGGCCCCTCGGCCGGGCTGGCCCTCTTCCTGGTAATTTACAGCGCCATTAACCAACTGCCCCTGCCCCAGGACGTAGCCGTCACCGGCGAGGTCTCCCTGCGCGGCCGGGTGCGGGCAGTGGGCGGCATTGCGGAAAAAATCTACGGCGCCCGCCAGGCCGGCGTAAAACGCGTCTTTTTACCGGCGGAAAACGCGGCCGAAGTACCGGCGGGCCTTTCCGGCATCCAGGTGGTACCGGTGCAGGATGTGCGCCAGGTGCTGGAGGCACTCGACCAGCAGGTGTAAGCCGGGCAAGGTTTATCATTTCATAAAACTATAATTAACGGGTGTGCTTTCCTGAAGGATGCACACCCGTTTCAAGGTGAGTTTCCCATGAAACAGTATGAACAAATGCCCCAGAATATCGATGCCGAACAGGCGGTGCTGGGCTCCATCTTTCTGGACAAAG
This sequence comes from Thermodesulfobacteriota bacterium, assembly GCA_049322275.1. Lineage (GTDB taxonomy): Bacteria > Desulfobacterota > Desulfarculia > Desulfarculales > Desulfarculaceae > JACRDC01. The sequence continues at coordinate 5,137 of JBMORH010000035.1, read as the reverse complement.
ACGCCCTGCCCAAAGTGGCCCGTTTCTTAAAGCCGGACGACTTCTACCTGGAAAGCCACAAACTGATTTACACCGCCATGCTGCAGCTGGACGAAGCCGGCCGGCCGCCCGACCTGATCACGGTGGCCGACCACTTGAGGCAGCAGGGCGTGCTGGAAAAGGTGGGCGGCGTTACCTATGTGGCCACCCTGGCCGGCCTGGTGCCCACGGCCATCCACGCCGAACACTACGCCCGCATTGTGGAAGAAAAATCGCTCCTGCGCAAGGTGATCAGCGCCGCCACCCAGATCGCCGGCATGGGCTACGAGGGCAAGGAGGCGGCCGAGCGGCTGATCGATGAGGCCGAGCGCCTGCTCATGGATCTGGCCAACCGCCGCGCCCTGGGCGACTTCAGCTCGCTGGAAGAGATACTGCAGGAGATTTTCAAAATCATTGAGCACCGCTACCAGAACCAGGGCAAAATCAGCGGCGTGCAGACCGGTTTTGTGGACTTAGACCGCCTGCTCTGCGGCCTGCAGCCGGGCGATCTGGTGATCATCGCCGGCCGGCCGGCCATGGGCAAGACCAGTTTTGGCATGACCATCGCCCACAACGCGGCCTTGAAGCACCAGGTGCCCGTGGCCGTGTTCAGCCTGGAGATGTCCCGCGCCCAGCTGGTGCAGCGGGTGCTCTGCGCCGAGGCCATGGTGGACCAGCAAAAAGTGCGCAGCGGCCATCTCACCCCCGAAGACTGGAGCCGGCTGGTGGACGCCTCGCTGCGCCTTTCCCGGGCCCCGCTCTTCATAGATGACTCGGCCGGCCTGTCGGTGCGCCAGCTCAAATCCCGCGCCCGCCGGCTGAAAAATGAAAAAGGCCTGGGCCTGGTGGTGGTGGACTACCTGCAACTGCTTACGGCCAACCGGCGGGTGGAAAACCGCCAGCAGGAAATCGCCGACATCTCCCGCTCCTTGAAGGCGGCCGCCAAAGACCTGGAAGTGCCGGTGATCGCCCTGGCCCAGCTCAGCCGCTCGGTGGAGAGCCGCCAGGACAAGCGGCCCATCATGTCCGACCTGCGGGAGAGCGGCAGCCTGGAGCAGGACGCCGATGTGGTCATGTTCATCTACCGCGAGGAGTATTACAAGCCGGACAGCGAAAAAAAAGGCATCGCCGAAATCATTGTAGCCAAGCAGCGCAACGGCCCCACCGGCGTGGTGGAGCTGGCATTTTTGAAGGAATTCACCCGCTTTATGAACCTGGCCCGGGACGAGATATGAAAATGGAAACTTGCCCGGCAACAGGATATTATAAAGCCCCGAAAAACCCAAGGACGGTTCCCGGGGCGGTATTTTTTACAGGCATGCATTCCATAAAAGCGCATGTTTTGCCCATTGTATCCGGCCGATCCGCATCGCGCCGGATAACTAAACCTTAAACCGCTGCACCATGTCCTGCAGTTCCACAGCCAGGCGGCCCAGCACCTCGGCCGCGCTGTCGCTCACCTGTTCCACCACGGCAAACATCTCATTTTGCAGCTCGTTAATCAATTGCATGATGCGCCGCGCCGCGTCGGCCGACTCCTCGGCCAGCTTGCGTACTTCTAGGCAGGGAAAATTGCAGCAAATTATTATTTATTTTCCATTTTAAATTTCTTAAACTTCACTTGACACTCACCACAACTGCTGATATTATTTAAGATGTTGTGGTGTGATTAAAAGTATGCCTGAAAACATGTTCAGACCAACTCAAGTAAATTGCTTCTCAAATGTGAGCAAGCGTTACTGCTGCCCATTTGGGGTTTTTTTATGCGCAAATTCAGGAGGGATGTACAATTGCAAAAAAGTTACGACGTAGTCATTGTCGGCGCCGGCCCGGCCGGGATTTTTGCCGCTTTGGAGCTTACCAGGCAAAAACCCGGCGTCAAAGTGCTGATCCTGGAAAAGGGCCGCAATCTGGATCAGCGGTTTTGTCCCTCCAAGGAGAAAAATAACCAGTGCTACCACTGCCGGCCCTGTTCCACGGTCTGCGGCTGGGGCGGCGCCGGCGCTTTCAGCGACGGCAAGTTGACCCTTTCCACGGAAATCGGCGGTACGCTGGATCAGTATATCGGCGAAAGCGCCCTGCAGGAAATGATCCAGTATGTGGACGAAACCTACCTGGAGTTCGGCGCGCCCAACCAGGTTTTTGGCCTGGAACAGCAGGCTGAGATAGAAAAATTCCAGCGCCAGGCCGTGCACGCCGAGCTCAAGCTCATCCCGGTGGTCATCCGGCACCTGGGCACGGGCCGCTGCATGAAGATTTTGCAAAACATGCAAAACCACCTGCTGGCGGCCGGAGTGGAGATCCGCACCCAGTGCCCCGTGGCCGAAGTGCTCGTAGAAGATAACACTGCCCGGGGCGTGCGCCTGCAAAGCGGTGAAGTCATTTCCGCCGGGCAGGTGATTTTAGCTCCCGGCCGGGAGGGTGCGGAGTGGCTGGCGGGCGAAGCCAGAAAGCTGGGCCTGACCACCGAGATCAACCCGGTGGACATCGGCGTGCGCGTGGAAGTACCGGCCGCGGTGATGGAACCGCTGACCAAGGTATTTTACGAAGCCAAGTTCATTTATTATTCCAAGACTTTTGATGATAAAGTGCGCACCTTTTGCATGAACCCTTACGGCGAAGTGGTACTGGAAAACAACGACGGCCTGATCACGGTCAACGGCCACTCCCACGCCTACAAAAAGACCAAAAACACCAACTTCGCCATTCTGGTCAGCAAGACCTTTACCGAACCATTCAAAGAGCCCATTGCCTATGGCAAATACATCGCCAGCCTGGCCAACCTGCTGGGCGGCGGGGTGATTGTGCAGCGCCTGGGCGACCTGCTGGCCGGCCAGCGTACCAACCAGAGCCGTCTGGCCAAGAGCCTGACCGTGCCCACACTGGCCGAGGCCACGCCGGGAGACCTGAGCCTGGTCTTCCCTTACCGTCACCTGGTGGCCATAGTGGAAATGCTCAAAGCGCTGGACCAGATTGCCCCGGGCGTCTATTCGCGCTACACGCTGCTCTACGGCGTGGAAGTGAAGTTTTACTCTTCCCGCCTGACTCTGACCCCACAGCTGGAAACCGCGGTGCAAAACCTGTTTGCCGCCGGCGACGGGGCCGGGGTAACGCGCGGCCTGGTACAGGCTTCCGCCGCCGGCGTAATTGCGGCGCGGGAAATCCTGCGGCGGCTCTAAATGGTAATAATATAATATATTAACTGCTGCCATGGGGCAGCGGGGAGGGAAGCTTTATGGCATCGGTAGTTGTAGTAGGTGCCCAGTGGGGAGACGAAGGAAAAGGGAAGATCACAGACTTTCTGGCCGCCCGGGCCGACCTGGTGGTGCGTTACCAGGGCGGCAACAACGCCGGCCACACGGTGGTGGCGGACGGCAAGGAGTTCAAGCTGCACCTCATTCCTTCCGGCATCCTGTACCCGGAGAAAATGTGCCTGGTGGGCAACGGCGTGGTGCTGGACCCGGCGGTCTTTCTGCAAGAGATTGACCGGCTGACCGAGCAGGGAATTTCCACCGCCAACCTGCGCATCAGCCCGCGCACCCAGGTGATCATGCCCTACCACCGCAAACTGGATCTATGCGAGGAAAAGCGGCGGGGAGCGGGTAAAATAGGCACCACCGGCCGGGGTATCGGCCCGGCTTATGTGGATAAAGCGGCCCGCGTGGGCATAAGGGTCTGCGAGCTGATTGACCCGCCCGCTTTTGCCCAGCGCCTGCAGGCGGTATTGAAAGATAAAAACGAACTACTGGAAAAATATTACGGTGAAAGCGGTTTTGACTACCAGGTCCTGTATGATGAATATGTGGCATACGGCCGCCGGCTGGCCCCCTTTGTGGCCGACGTGTCGGTGATCATAGATGAAGCGCTGCAGGCAGGCCGCCACGTGCTCTTTGAAGGAGCCCAGGGCACACTGCTGGACGTTGACCACGGTACCTACCCCTATGTGACATCCTCGTACCCGGTAGCGGCCGGTGCCTGCCACGGCAGCGGCGTGGGACCCACCCGCATTGACCGGGTGATTGGCGTGGCCAAGGCCTATGTCACCCGGGTGGGCGAGGGGCCTTTCCCCACCGAACTGTGCGACGCCACCGGTGAGTACCTGCGGCAAAAGGGGCACGAATTTGGCACCACCACCGGCCGGCCGCGCCGCTGCGGCTGGTTTGACGCGGTGATCGCCCGTTACGCCGTACGCATCAACGGCCTGTCCAGCCTGGCCATCACCAAGCTGGATGTGCTGACCGGACTGGACGTCCTGCGCCTGTGCGTGGGCTACGAGTACCGGGGACAGATCATCCGCGAGCTGCCGGCCACCCTCACCCAGCTGGCCGAATGCCGGCCGGTGTATGAAGAACTGCCCGGCTGGCAGGAGGATATCAGCAGCGTACGGCACTACGATGAACTGCCGGCCAGCGCCCGCCGCTACCTGGAGCGCATCGTGGAGCTGTGCGGCGTACCCGTATGCATTATCGGTGTGGGCCCGGGCCGGGAACAAACTCTGGTGCTGCAGGAGCTGTTTTAAACAGTCGGCAGTGGTCGGACTTCGGTCGGGAAAAAAGTTTAGCCAGACGGGCAGAGTTTTTGCTTTACCGCCAGGCTACGGGCGCGGCAACCCTGCCGCGCCTTTGCCGGTGCCGGTAGCGGCCTTTGCAAGTCGCTCGTTTCGGACAACAACCGTGTCAGGATAAGGTAGCGTTTTCCCCTGAAGTTCGCATGACCGAAAAATACCAGCGTTTTTTTCGCATAAAAAACCGTTAGCCAGTTGACAGGCCAGTACCTTTTGTGTAAAATCATTATTGCTGACAGCGCGTGGGCCATTAGCTCAGTCGGTAGAGCACCTGACTTTTAATCAGGGTGTCGGTGGTTCGAGTCCACCATGGCTCACCAGTAAAGGCCCCTTGGTCAAGTGGTCTAAGACACCGCCCTTTCACGGCGGTAACACGGGTTCGAATCCCGTAGGGGTCACCATAAAATGAGGTTGCCATGAAAAACGGCAGCCTCATTTTTTTATGCCATTATTCAATTATATGGTGTATAATTGACCTGGATGAAAGGCGGTGATAATTTGCTCTGGCAACTGGAATCGGCCATAACCTGTTTTGTGATCACAACCGCACTGGTG
>JBMORH010000034.1:52544-61299 GCA_049322275.1 Thermodesulfobacteriota bacterium | reverse complement strand
TATTCCCCGGTGTGCTCCGACACCAGCCGAACCGCCCGCTCCCTTACCTCTGGTGAATATCTGCTTTGCTTGCCCATGACCCCATCCTCTCAAGAATCGGAGTCTCCGGCAATCCCGGGGCGGTTCATTCAGCACAATTTTTAAGGGTATAGCACTCTTTATCGATGTTCATGGCTCGCCCCCCAACTTAGGTAAAAGTTACCTATATTAAATTTATGTGCCCCAAATTAACTTTATCTACTTGTACATCTTCTCGATCATCTCCTTGTAGGTCTCGTTGATGAACTTGCGCTTGATCTTCATGGTCGGCGTGACCTCGCCGTCCTCTTCCAGGAGCTTCTTGGGCAGGATGGTGAACTTCTTGATCTGCTCCACCCGCGCGAGCGTCTGGTTGACCTTGTCCACCTCCGCCTGGATCAGCTCCACCACCTCCTTGGCCTGGGTCAGGCTCGCATAGGTGGTGAAGGGGATTTTCTTCTCCTGGGCGTATTTGACCACGTTGTCCTCGTCGATGAAGATGAGCGCCGAGAGGAACTTGCGGCCGTCGCCGATGACCACGGCGTCGTTGATGTAGGGGCTGAACTTGAGCTGGTTCTCCAGGTTCTGGGGGGCGATGTTCTTGCCGCCGCTGGTGATGATGAGGTCCTTCTTGCGGTCGGTGATCTTGAGGAAGCCGCGCTCGTCCAGCTCGCCCACGTCGCCGGAGTGCAGCCAGCCGTCGGTAAGGGTCTCGGCCGTGGCCTCAGGGTTCTTGTAATAGCCCAGGAAGACGTTGGGGCCTTTCACCAGTATCTCGCCGTCGTCGTTGATCTTGATCTCAACGCCGGGGATGGCCGGGCCCACGTTGTCGGCCTCGATGATGTCGCCCTGGTGGATGCTGGTGGGGCCGGTGTCCTCGGTCTGGCCATAGACCTGGCGCAGCGGCACCCCGATGGCGTGGTAGAAGCGCAGCACGTCCGGGCTGATGGGCGCGGCCCCGCTGATGGCCACCCGGATGCGCTCAAACCCGATGCGCTCCTTGAGCTTGGCGAAGACCGCGAAATGGGCCAGGGCGAAGGCCAGTTTCAGCGGGGCGGAGACGCCCGTGGGGCTCAGCCGGGCCAGGGCGCGCTTGCGGCCGATCATGAGCGCCAGGCCGAAGACCTGGCGCTTGAGCCAGGTGGCGTCCTTCATCTTGATGAAGATGGTGCTGGCGTATTTCTCCCAGATGCGCGGCACCGCGAAAAAGACCGTGGGGCTGATCTCCACCACGTTGTCGGTGACGGTGTCGGTGTTCTCGATGAAGTTGATGGTGTACTTGAAGGCCAGGGGCATGTAGACGCTGAACATGCGCTCGGCGATGTGGGAGAGCGGCAGGAAGGAGACCAGCTCGTCGGTCTCGAAGACCGGCACCGCCTCGCGCAACGCCTGGGTGGTCCAGAGCACGTTGCTGTGGCTCAGCATGGCGCCCTTGGGCGGGCCGGTGGTGCCGCTGGTGTAGATCAAGAGCGCCAGGTCGCCGGGCGTGCGGCAACCAAGGCGCTGGTCGAAGGCCTCCGGGTGGGCGGCGTCCTGCTCGGCCCCCAGGGCCAGCAATTGTTCGAAGTCGATGACCATGGGGTCGCTGAAGTGCCTGAGGCCCTCGGTGTCGATGACGACGATCTTGCTGAGGTTGGGGCACTGGTCGCGCACCTCCAGGGCCTTGTCCAGTTGCTCCTCGTTCTCCACCACGAATATCTTGGCCTCGGAATGCTGGAGGATGTAGAGGCACTCCACCGCCGCGTTGGTGGTGTAGATGCCGGCGGTGACCCCGCCGGCGGCCATGGCCCCCATGTCGGTGATGAGCCACTCCGGGCAGTTCTCGCCGATGACGGCCACGATGTCGCCGGGGTTGAGCCCCAGGGCGATGAATCCCTGGGCGGCCAGGCGCACCCGGCGGCCGTACTCGGCCCAGGAGATGTCGCGCCAGAGTCCGAGCTCCTTGACGCGCATGGCCGTGCGCTGGCCCAGCTCGGCCGCGCGGCCCATCAAAACCTGGGGTATGGTCTGGGTCGGCAAGGGGTTGGTGGCGGACATGGGGGTTCCTCCGGCCGGCCGGCGGCGCGGCGCTGGTGAAAGTGGCAAGACGGAGCGACGGCCGTATTATGCCTCAACTGGCCCCGCCTTTTGAAGCTATTGCGTAGCCGTCCGCGGCGGTCGCGACACTTTTTGACGGCGGCCGGGTCAGGCTCGCTTGCGGCTCTTGGCCCGGCTCTGGCGCTGGGTGGTGGGCGGGGTGGGCAGGCCGGGCAGGCCGGCGCTGGTGATGGCGTGCCAGAAGGCGCTGCGCACCCGCTTGTTCTCGCGGTGGCGCGCGTCCAGCCATTCGCGCACCAGGGCGCGGTGGCCCAGGCTGGAGGACGGGCAGCAGGGCGGCTGCACCGGAAGATTCATGATCTGGGCGAAGCGCCGGGTCAGCTCGGCGCTCATCAGGGCCAGGGGCCGGATGACCGTGAGCTCGCCGCCGAAAAACGGCTGCACCGGCAGCATGGTGGAGAGGTTGCCGGCGTAGAGCAGGTTGAGCAGGAAGGTCTCGAAAAGATCGTCCTGATGGTGGGCCAGGGCCAGCTTGCGGCAGCCCAGGGCGTGGGCGGCCTGGAAAAGCTCGCGGCGGCGGTTCAGGGCGCAATAGAAGCAGGGGCTGTTCTCGCGGTTTTCGCTGGTGTGGGCGCGGGGGCCGAAATCGGTCTCGATCAGGCGGAGCTCCACCTCCAGCCCGGCGCAGAAGCGCCTGAGCGCGGCCGTGTCCACGGTGTGAAAGCCCATCTCCACGTGGATGGCCACGATGTCGAAGCTGATGGGCACCCGTCGGCGGCGCTCGGCCATGAGCCACAAAAGGCTCAGGGAGTCCTTGCCGCCGGAGAGCCCCAGGGCCAGGCGGTCGCCGTGGGCCAGCATGGACCAGCCGTGCACGGCCTTGCCGCACAGGCTGATGGCCTGGCGCTGTGCGTAGGGCATGCCCCGGCTCACGGCTTGGGCTACAGCTCCAGGCTCAGCCCGGTGTAAAGATCGACGTGGCGGGCCTGCATCATCCGGGACAGGGTCTTGGTGGCCTGCTCGCCGGTGCAGTGGCCGCTGGCCAGGCGCAACTCGCGCAGCAGGCCCAGGTGGTCGAAGACGCCCTTCTGCTGGATTTCGTTGGACATGTCCAGGTGGAGCCCGCCCAGGAGCCAGGCCGGGCTGTGGCCCAGGATGTCCTGCACGGCCAGCAGCAGGTTGACCACCCCGGCGTGGGCGCAGCCGGTGAGGGCCACCAGGCCGCCGGGGGTTTCCAGGACCACCAGCAGGTCGTCCTCCAGGGGGTCGGGCAGGTGGGTGGGGCCCAGTTGGGTGTAGAGCGTGGGGGCCGGTCCCTCGAAGGCGGTGATGCGCGGCACCGGGGCGATGAGGTGCACCCCCGGCCAGGGCCGGACGTGCTCGGTGACCAGGTTGAACTCCGCGCCCAGGGCCTCGTAGGCGGCGCGCCCGCCCAGGGGCAGGCCGACATCCCGGTAGCTGCCGTCTTCCTCCCGCTTCAGGTGGACCTCGAAGACGGCGGGATGGCACCAGACCGGGCGGGGGCCGATGGTTTTCAAGAGTTCGGCCAGGCCGCCGCTGTGGTCGAAATGGCCGTGGCTGAGGATCACGGCCTCGATGCGTTCGGGGGCCAGGCCCAGGCTCTTGAGGTTGGGCATCAGCGCCTGGCCGGCCCCGGTGTCCAGGAGCAGGACGCGGCCCTGGTGCTCGATCCACAGGCTCAGGCCCCATTCATGGATTAGGCCCGCGGCGCCGGGCCTGTTGTCCACCACCACCGTCACCCGGCTCATGGCTTGTCTTCCTTGCTGGCGGTTCGCGCGGCGGCCAGGGCCTGGCCCAGGCGCTCCAGGCGGCCGGGGGCCGGGGCCTGGCAGCGAGCCAGCTCCTCTGGGGTGTAGTTTTCGGCCAAAAAGGCCGCGACGTCGAAGTGGGGGCTGAAGCAGACCGCCACCCGCGCGCAGGGCAGACCCTGGTTGGCCTGGCGGCAATAGCCGAAGTGCAGGGTCTGGCCCAACTGCGGGCACCAGAAGTGGACCACTTGGTCGTGGCGGGCGCGATCGGGATTCATGGCTCCTCGCGCGGGGCGTCGATCGCCGGGACGTGGGGCTTGAGGTCCAGCACCGGGGCGCCCTCCAGGGCCTCCAGGCCGCGCACCGTCAGCCGCGCGCCTTCGATGGCCAACAGCCGCACCAGGGTCAGCCCCAGCGGGCAGGGCCGGCAGGGCGCGCGGGTGTTGAAGACCCCGGTCAGGGGGCGGTCCGGGTCGCCGCGGGGGTGGACCAGCGCCTGGGGCGGATCGGCTCGGTCAAAATAGTATAGCACCCAGAGCCAGTCGCCGGGCCTGAGGCCGGTCAGGCCCTGGACGTGGACCGGGTCCAGCTCGATGACCGCCGTCAGCCCGGCCTCCGGCCCCTGGCGGGGGGCCTGGCTCCGGTCCACCAGGCCGGAGCGCACCCGGCCGATGGGCGTCAGGCGGATGGCATCCAGGGCGACCTCCCGCAGTGGCTAGAGCTTGGCCAGGACCTTGATGTCGGCCTTGGCCCGCAAGTCCTCCAGGAAACGGACCCGGATCAGGCGCTGCTTGGCCTCCAGCATGCCCTGCCGGATCTCCTCGCGCTTGGCGTCCTTCTCGGCCTCGCTGGGGGCCTGGCGGCCGATGAGCGCCGCGGCCAGGAAGCCGTCGCCCACCTCCAGGGGATTGGGAGCCAGGGGCGCCCCGGCCGGGCGCATGAACAGGGCCTCCACCAGGGTGGCCGAGGGCGTCACGCCCTCCACGTTGTCCTCGGCCCCCAGCCAGGCGGTCTTGACCGCGCCGGGCTTCATGGCCAGGGCCTGGGCCGGGTCCTTGGCCGCCGCGACCTCCTTGATGAGCGCCTCGGCCGCCTCGCGTGCCTTGCGTTGGGCCTGCATGGTCAAGACCGAGGCGGTCACGTCGGCTTCGACCTCGGCCAGGGGCCTGACCTGCTCCGGCACTCGCTCATCCAACACCGCCAGCACGCTGCCGCCCTCATAGGCCAGCACCGGCGCGGCCTGGCCGGGCATCAGCCCCTCGAAGGCCTCGTAGGCCCCGTTGAGCCCGGCCAGCCCCGGCACCGGCTCGTCGGCGCCCACCGCCGGCGCCTGCTGCACATTCAGCTTGGCCAAGGCCGCCACCTCGGCCAGCTTCTTGCCGGCCGTCACCTGGTCCAGGCCGCGCTCGGCCGCGGCCTCGGCCAGTTGGCGGGCCTGCTGCTCCTCCAGGCGCGCGCGCAGCTCGCCCCGGACCTCATCCAGGGGGATGACCCGGCCCTCGCGCCGCGCCTCCACCTTGACCACGTGGAAGCCGAAGGGCGTGCGCACCACGGCCAGCTCGCCGGGGCCGAGGGCGAAGATCGCCTGCTCGAAGGCCGGCACGGTCACGTCGCGGGGGATGAAGCCCAGGTCGCCGCCCTGGGCCGCGCTGCCGGGGTCCTGGGATTCCTTCTTGGCCAGCGCCGCGAAATCGGCCCCCTTCTCCTTGAGCTGGGCCAGGATGGCCTCGGCCTTGGCCTGGGCCGCGTCCTGCTGGTCCTGGGGGGCGTTCTCGGACGCCCTGACCAGGATGTGCCGGGCATGCACGGCTTCGGGCACCGCGAAGCGGCTCCGCTCGCTCTCGTAGACCTCGGCCAGGTCGTCGTCGTCCACCCGCACCTGGTCGCGGAATCCGGCCAGGGGGAAGGCCAGGTAGGAGAAGCGCACCTTTTCCGGCACCAGGTACTGGCGCTTGTGCTCCTGATAATAGGTCTCGATCTCCTCGGCCGTGGGCTTGAGTCCGGTCCGGTAAGATTCCTCCTTGAAGGCCAGGTAGACGCCCTGCACCTTGCCCAGGGACTGGGCCAGGGCCTCCTCCAACTCCAGGGGGGTCACCTGGGCCGAACCCGCCACCAGGGCGGTGAGCTTCTCCAGGGCGATCTGGCCGCGCAGGGAGGCCTCGAAGGTCTCCGGGGTCATGCGGTTGGCGGCCAGCACCCGGCGGTAGGCGGCCTGGTCGAAACGTCCGCCGCGGGCGAAGGCCGGCATCTCGGACACCCGCCGCTGCACCTCCATGTCGCTGGCGGTGACCCCCAGGCGCTGGGCGGCCTGGAACAGCAGGGTGCGCTCGACCAGGGCGGCCAGGGCGCGCTCCTTGAGCCCCAGCATGGGGGCCACGCGGTCGAACTGGGGGCCGAACTGGCGGCGGTTCTCCTCCAGCATGCGGCCGTATTCCTCCTGGAGCTGGGCCATGCCGATGGCCTCGCCGTTAACCGTGACCGCCACTTCCTTGTTGGAATAATAGGAGGTGACGCCCCAGGACAGGGCGAAGGCCACGGCGATGGCGCCGAGCAGGATCTTGATGATCCAGCTCCCCGCGTGCTTGCGCATCAGATCGAGCATCTGGGCCGTTTCTCCCCTGGCCCCGCCGCCGTCCGCCGGCGACCTCCGCCTGGGGGCGGTTTCGCGGCCGCGGGGGCATGGCGGGCGGCGCCCTTGCGGCCGCCCGCGCGGATGAAGCTTTTGAATCGAGGCCCAAAGCTAACATGCGACCGGCGGCAAGTCAATGCGCCCCGCCCCGGCCCCGGCCGGAACCTCAGGTTGATAGTTGATTGATTTCGACAAGTTGAGCGCAAAGGCCCAGCGGGGCCTTGACTCGCCGTCCCGGCCGGTTGAATATGGTCATCAAACGCGAGCGCAAAGGATCACCGCATGTTCTCCCGCCAACCCTCACCGGACAAGATCATCGGCCGGGTCGGCCTGCGCATGGTGGCCCAGGACGACCTTCGCTTCCTCACCTCCTCGGTGCAGGTGGGGCTCTCCTCCCTGGGCAAGAAGGGGGCCGAACTCATCCTTGACACGCCCTTCATCGACGGCTCCCACGTGCTGATGGATGTGCACAACATCACCCCCAAGCTGGCCATGGTCATCCCGTTGGACGAGGGCGACCCAGGCGAGGACGCCCGCGGGCTGGTGGGCGAGGTGGTGCGCTTCAACCGCCTGGACCAGGGCGGGGCGGTGCGCTTTTTGGTGGAGGTGGCCTGGGTGGCCGCCGGCCCCGGCGGCGAGGAGCGCTCCCGGCTGCTCAAGCGCCTGGCCAAGCCCCCCCGGCCGGAGGCGAGCTGATGGCCCGCCGGCCGCGCCCCGCCCCGGCCTGGGTGGCCCGGCTGGCCTGGCTGCCCGTCCTGGCCCTGCTCGCGGCCTGCGCCGGCCAGGCCCCCCCGGCCCAGGAGCCCGCCCCGCCGGACCAGGAGCAGCCGCTGGTCATCCGGGTGCTGGACGCCAAGGACAACCCGGTGGCCGGGGCGCGGGTGGACATCACCGCCAGGGCCGGCCAACCCGCCCGACCGGGGCCATATGTCACCGACGGCCTGGGGTTGCTGTCCCTGAGCTGGCGGCCGCAGGTGGTGGAGGACTCGGCGGCCGGCCGGGTGAGCGACCGCATCTTTTCCTACGTCTCCCGCCTGGATTATCGCATCGAACAGGCAGGCTTCCTGCCGGCCACGGGCAGCCTGGAGGCCGTAGGCCATGGCCGCAGCATGGCCCAGGCCGAACTTAAGAAGCTGGACCGCGCCCCGCTCCTGACCCGCCAGACCCGCACCGTCAACCTGCGCCGGCTGGCCGACTTGCTGGGTCCGGGCCTGGCCGGCCGGCCGGAAGGCGACCCCCTGGCCGCGCGCTGCCTGGCCTATTACCAGAAAAACCGCGACCTGATGGCCGAACTGGGGGTCCGTTTCGCCTGGCCCAGCTTCGTCCTGCGCGGCCAGCGCCTGTCCGTGCGCCTGGACTGGGCCGGCCAGACCTGGGCCGCCATGGGCAAGGCCCCGCTCATCGCCCAGGTGGCCCTGGGCTCCGGCGTGCCCATCGCCATCACCCTGGGCGAGGATCTGCTGCCCGCGCCGGGGGTGGCCGAACTCAGCCTGGAGATACTGGACACCATTGCCCCGCAGGGCCAGGACGCCCACGCCGCCCCGCAGCGGGTGCGGGTGGAGCTGGCCGCCCCGGCCCCGGTCTTCGCCGAGCTGGCCGCCGGCCGGTTGACCCCCGACGCCTTCCTGCTCAAGCACCCGCCCCGCCTGATAGAGGAAGGCGCGGTGGCGGCCACCCCCTTTGGAGGCGAACGATGAAATGGCCCTTCAGCCGCGGCAAGGCCGCGCCGGCCCCGCCCCCGCCCCGCTCCATGGCCGATTTCATGGCCGAAGCCCAGCGCGAGATAGACGCCCACATCGCCGCCGACCCCCTCTGGCTCCAGCGCCTGCCCTACCGCAGCATGCCCCCCGACCAGGCCAGGGCCTTCGAGATCGAAAAACGCGCGGTGTGGCGACGGGTCATCCACGACGCCGGCCGCAGCGAGATCGCCGGCCTGGTCTGGTCCACCCGCGGCGACGCCCAGGTCTGCCCCGACTGCCGCCGGCAGGAGGGCCGGCGCTTCGCCAAGACCGACCTGGCCAGCCTGGCCGCCATCCCGGTGCACATGGGCTGCCGCTGCGAACTCATCCCGGTGCGTTAAGGTGGAGTCCGCACGATTGGATCGCGAATTGCGGCAGCAATTCTGATGCCTCTCCCCCGACTGCCGGGGGAGAGGCTGGGCGAGGGGGTCTTGCTATCTGCTAGCGCCTGGCCTGGGGCGGGGCGGCGGGGGCGGCGGCGGGCTGGGCGGCCTGGCGGCCCATCTGACGGGCGGCCTCCAAGGCGGCCTCCTGGGCCGCGGCCGGGGAGTGGTTGTGGGCGC
>JBMORH010000034.1:0-52534 GCA_049322275.1 Thermodesulfobacteriota bacterium | reverse complement strand
CGGCCGGCCGGGGGCGCGGCCGGGGGTTGGGCCGGACGCGGCGCGCCGGGGGCGGCCGCCTGCTGGGCCATGGCCGCGGCCTCGCGGGCCTGCTTCTGGCGGGTGATGAGCTCGCTGATGCGGGCGGCCCGGGCCGGGTCGATGGCGGCCATGACCTTGCCCGCGATGCGCGGCTGCATGCGGCTGAAGACTTCCACCGCCATCTGGTCGTCCAGGCGGCTGACCACCGCGCCGGCGGCGTCCGGGCGCATGTTGCCAAGCAGCTTGACGATCTGCTCGATGCGCTCGCTGCGCTTGTCCTGCTCGGCCTTGATCAGCTCCTCCAGGGCCAACTGCACCTTCTTCAACTCGTCGATGCGGTTGACCACCTCGGCCTTGAGCTTTTCTATCTCCTGGCGCTCGCGGGCCAGCAGGGCCTCCTTGGCGGCCAGGTCGGCCCGCTTCTGCTCGATGAGCTGGATCAGGCGGGGGTCGAACTGGGTGGGGCCGGCCGGCGCGGCCTGGCTGGGGTCGGCCGGGGCCGCGGGGGCCGCCGCCTGGTCCGCGGGCGGGGCGGACTCGGCGGCCGGCTTCTCGGCGGCGGTCTGGGCGCCCTCCTGGGCCATGGCCGGGGCCGGTCCGGCCGGGCGTTCGGCCAGGCCCAGCCACAGGACCCAGCCGGCCAGGAAAACCAGGGCCGCGGCCTTGGCCGCCAGGCCGGCGGTGAGGGCCGCCTCCGGGTGGAAAAAACGCTTGAGCGCGGTTCTTATGCCTGTCATGTTGTCTGCCTCCGCAAAAACCCGCCCACCGCCACCTCGTCCAGGAGCTTCTGCTCGGCCATGAGCTGCTCGCGCTCCCACTGCTCGCGATGGCGAGTTTTGAGGGTCTCCAGTATCTTGCGCGCCCGGGTGGCCTCCACCAGGTTGCCGCGGGCCTTTTCGGTCTCCAGCCGGAGCAGCGGCAGGCGCGCCTGCTCGCGCATGAGCTGAAGGCGGATGACGGTGACGTACTCGTTGGCCAGGATGTAGTCCTGGGCCTTGATGCCCTGCACCTCGCGCTCGGCCAGCTCCAGGCGGGCGCGCCTCAGCTCCTCCTGCATCCAGGCGATCTGAAGCTCGCAGTCCTGCTGGCGCTTCCGGCGCTGGGCGAAGACGTTGAAGGCCAGATCCTCCTGGTGGGCGCGATGGTCCAGCACCGTTTGCAGGCGGAAGGCGAAGGCCATCTCAGCGCGCTCCCGGACGCACGGCTCAGCGCTCCTTCATCAGGGCCAGGAGCTGCTCGCGGCTGGCGGCCAGCCCGACGCCCTCGTCCTGGCCCTGGCGCAAAAATCCGTTGATGCGCTCCATCAGCCTGAGCGCGCGGTCGATGCGGGGGTTGGTCCCCTCGGCGTAGGCCCCGATGTTGATCAGGTCCTCGGCCCGGCGATAGGCGGCCAGCAGTTCGGTGAGGCCGCGGCCGGCGCCCAGGACGTCGGGCGGGTTGAGCTCGCCCACCAGGCGGCTGACCGAGCCCAGCACCTCGATGGCCGGGTAGTGGCCCTGGTCGGCCAGGCGGCGGGTGAGCACCACGTGACCGTCCAGGATCGAGCGCATGGCGTCGGCCACCGGCTCGGTCACGTCGTCGCCCTCCACCAGCACGGTGTAGATGCCGGTGATGGAGCCGCTGTGCTCGGTGGTGCCGGCCCGCTCCAAAAGGCGCGGGAGCTGGGCGAAGACGCTGGGGGTGTAGCCCTTGGTGGTGGGCGGCTCGCCGATGCTTAGGCCCACCTCGCGGGCGGCCAGGGCGAAGCGGGTCACCGAGTCCATCATCAGCACCACGTCGGCGCCCTGGTCGCGGAAATATTCGGCGATGGCCGTGGCCAGGTAGGCGGCCCGGATGCGCACCAGGGCTGGCTGGTCGCTGGTGGCCACCACCACCACCGAACGCTTGAGCCCCTCCGGCCCCAGGTCGCGCTCGATGAAATCGCGCACCTCGCGGCCGCGCTCGCCGATGAGCCCCACCACGCTCACCTCGGCGGCGGTGTGGCGGGCCACCATGCCCATCAGGGTGCTCTTGCCCACGCCGGAGCCGCTGAAGATGCCCACCCGCTGGCCCTTGCCCAGGGTCAACAGGGCGTTGATGGCCCGCACGCCGACATCCACCGGCTCGGTGATGCGCCGGCGGCTCATGGGCGGGGGCGGATCCTGGAAAAGCGGGTAGAGGGCGCGGTGGTCGGGGTCGGGCCCGCCGTCGATGGCCCGGCCCAGGCCGTCCACCACCCGGCCCAACAGCGCCGGCCCCACCTTGACCATGCCCTCGCTGCCGGCCGACTCCACCAGGCAGCCGGGCCTCAGGCCGCGCGTCTCGGCGTAGGGCATGATGAGCATGCGGCCGTGGCGAAAGCCCACCACCTCGCCCAGGGCGCTGGGCGCGTCGTCCAGGTGCAGGTGCACCGCCGCGCCCACCGGCAGGGCCAGGCCCTCGGCCTCGGCCACCAGACCCACCACCTGGGTCACCCGGCCCAGTTGGCGCAGGGGGTCCACCGCCGCCAGGGCGGCGTGATAGGCCGCCAGGCGGGGCATCACCATTCCTCCAGGGCCGGCTCGCCGCCATCGGGTTCGGGGGCGGTTTCCGGGGCCGGGGGCGCCGCGGGCTCCGGCGCGGCCGGCGGCAGGGGCTCGGACGCGGCCGGCGCGGCCAGGGCTTCGTCCAGGAGCGCGGCGGCGTCCAGGCCGCCCTCGCGATGGAAGGCGGCGGTGAGCGCGGCAAAGACCTGCTGGCGGCGGGTGGGCAGGCTGG
Organism: Thermodesulfobacteriota bacterium; assembly: GCA_049322275.1. GTDB lineage: Bacteria > Desulfobacterota > Desulfarculia > Desulfarculales > Desulfarculaceae > JACRDC01. The sequence goes on along the minus strand of JBMORH010000034.1, from coordinate 49,777 downwards.
CGTCCACCTGGGCCGCCGGCGAATCCACTCGGCAGCCGCCGGGGGCGATGGCCGGATCGGGCTTGATCTCCAGGTGCTGGAGCTGGCTCAGCTCGGCCAAGAGCTGGGGCCGGTGCTCCTCCACCTGGGCCAGGTCGTCGGGGCTGACATAAACCGTCAGGCGCTCGGCGTGGGCCAGGCGGCCGGCGGCCTCGCGCACCACCCGCCGCGCCAGGCCGGGGTCGCTGGCCCCGGCCCGCATCAGCACCCGGTCGCAGGCGGCCAGCACCAGGCCCACCAGCTCCTCCTCCATCACCGCCAGGATTCCGGCGCGAACGGCGTCGAGCACCTTGAGCGCCCGGCCCAGGTTGTCCACCGCGGCCTCGATGCGCGCGCGGGCGGCCAGGCGGCCTTCTTCCTGGCCGGTGGCGTAGCCTTCCTGATAGCCTTGCTCCCGCGCCTGGGTCTTGATGGCCTCGGCCTGGGCCAGGGCCGCGTCGATGGTCTCCTGGGCCTGGCGGCGGGCGGCCTCCACCGGGTCCTCGGTCTCTTCCTGGGTGAACAGGGGGATGAAGCCGCCCTCCTCCACGGCGGGAGGGGGCGGGGCGGCCCCGTCCGCCGCCCGGCCCAGGTCGGGCAGGGGATAGTCGGCGACGCGCCGGCCGCCGGGGCTAGACAAGCTGATCCTCGCCGCCCTTGCCGCCGATGGCTATCTTGCCTTCCTTTTCCAGGCGGCGGGCGATCTGGATGATCTTCTGCTGGGCCGCCTCCACCTCGCTCAGGCGCACCGGCCCCATCACCTCCAGGTCCTCTTGGATCATGGCGGCGGCGCGCTCGCTGACGTTGCCCAGCACCTTGCTCTTGAGCTGGTCCGAGGCGGTTTTGAGCGCCAGGGTCAGGTCCTCGTTGCGCACCTCCTTGAGCAGGGTGCGGATGCCGCGGTCGTCGATGCCGGCCAGGTCCTCGAAGACGAACATCAACTGGCGGATCTGCTCGGCCAGATCCGGGTCGTCCTCCTCCAGGCGGCTGAAGATGTGCTCCTCGGTGGCCTTGTCGCAGTTGTTAAGAAGCTCGGCCACCGCCTCCACCCCGCCCAGTTGCTTGGCCTCCAGGCCCTCGGTGGAAAGAATCTCGCGCTGGAGCACGGTGTCGATCTCCTCCACGATGCCCGGCGGGATGACGTCCAGGTTGGACAGGCGGCTGACCACCTCGTACTGGAGGTTTTCCGGGAACTCGCGCACCACCTCGGCCGCCTTGTTCTTGGGCAGGTGGGCCAGGATGACGGCGATGGTCTGGGGGTGCTCGGAGCGGATGAAGCCGGCCAGGGTCTTACTGTCCACGTACTTGATGCGCTCGAAGGGGATGGGCTCCTTGGCCCGGTCCAGCTCGGCCAGCATGCTCTTGGCGCCTTCTTCGCCCAGCGCCATCTGCAACGCGCGCCGGGCGGTGGCGTCGCCGCCCACCATGGGGCCGATCTCGCTTTTCAGCTTGTCCAGGAACTCGTTGAGCAGGGCGTCCACCACCTCCGGGCCGACCTGGTCCATGTTGCTCATGGCCACGCCCACCCGGCGGATGTCGTTCTGGTCCAGGCGCTTGAACATGTCGGCCGTGAACTGCTCGCCCAGGGCCATCATCACGATGGCCGCCCGCTGCACGCCCGTGTATCTGTCTCCGGCTCCGGCCATGGCCGCACGCTCCCAGGTTGGCTTGACTTAGGTCTGGATCCAGGCCCGCAGCACCGCGTTGGTGCGGTCGGGGTCCTGCATGGCCAGGGCCAGAATCTGCTCGCGCAGGCTGGGCTTCTTGGGCCCTTCGTCGATCAGCATGGTCTCCTCGGCGCCCTCGCCCGGCGGCAGCTCCTCGCCGGGGCCCACCCGCCGGGCCATGCCCGGCGCGCCCGGCGCCACCGCCACCGGCGCCAGCTCGCGGGACCGGACGGCCAGATAGTGCCGGACCAGCGGGCGCAGGACCAGGAAAATGAAGGCCAGGCCCAGCACCAGATTCAGGGCCGGGCGGCCGAACTGACTGAGATAGTCCTGCCAGCCCTTGCCGGCGGCCACGCCCAGGTCGGTGGCGATGGCGAAGGGGACGTTGGCCAGCGTCACCTCGTCGCCGCGACCCTCGTTGTAGCCCACCGCCCGGCGCACGATCTCGGTGAGCTGGCGCATCTCCTCGGCCGAGCGGGGGGTGAAGGTGCGGGCCACGGCCCCGCCCTCGCCCTTTTCCTCCTTATACGGCCCGTCCACCACCACCGCCACCGTCAGGCGCTTGAGTCCGCCGATGGCCTTGCTCACCTGGCGCTGGGTGCGGCTGATCTCGTAGTTGGTGGTCTCGCCCTCGCGGGTGGACTGGCTCTGCTCCTGCTGCTCGTTGGGGTTGGCGTTCTGCTGGGCCAGGTTGAAGCGCTGGTCCGGGCTGCCTACCGGCTGCTGGCCCTGGTTGCGGCTGGTGTCGCTGTTGCGGCTTTCCGAGCGCACCGCCACCTGGTCGGGGTTGAACAGGTCTTCGGTGGTGGTGGTGCGGGTGAAGTCGATGTCGCTGGCCACCCGCACCACGGCCCGGCCGGGGCCCAGCACCTGCTCCAGCATGGATTCGACCTTGGCCCGCAGGATGCGCTCGTAGTTGCGCTGGTAGTCGAGCTGGCTGGCGGTGAGCCCGGCGGCGAAGCCGGGGCCGTCGGCCTGCTTTTTAAAAAGCAGGTTGCCCTTGGTGTCCACCAGCGTCACCCGCTCGTCGGTCAAATCCGGCACGGCCGAGGCCACCAGGTTGACGATGCCGGCCACCTGGCTGGGGGCCAGGCTGCGGCCGGGGGCCAGGGCCAGCACCACCGCCGCGCTGGGCTTCTTCTCCTCCTCCACAAACAGGGAGTCGCGGGGCATGACGATGTGGACCCGCGCCTCGCTCACCTCGCCGAAGCTGGCGATGGTGCGGGCCAGCTCGCCTTCCAGGGCGCGCTGGTAGTTGATCTTCTGCACGAACTCGGTGGTGCCCATCTCCACCTTGTTGAAGACCTCGAAGCCCACCCCCTGGCCCCGCGGCAGGCCTTCGCCGGCCAGGGCCAGGCGGGCCTCGTGGAGATTCTCGGCCGGCACCGAGACCGTGCCGCCGTCGCCGGCCAACTGGTAGGGGACCTTCAGATCCTTCAACTTGGCCACCACCTGGGCGGCGTCGCGCTGGGCCAGTCCGGAATAGAGCACCTGATACTGGGGCTGGTTGATCCACAGCATCAGGGCCACGAACAAGGCCATTGCCAACGCGCCGCCGGCCAGGAAGGCCAGGCGGCGCCCGGTGGGCATCTCGCCCACGGCCTCGCGGATGAAGTCCAGACCCTTCCCCTTGGCTTGCTCATCGGCCATGGCTCATTCCCCAAACCAGCGCCCGCGGGGCCGGCCTGGCCGGCCCCCGGCGGCTAGAACTGCATGCGCATGATTTCGTGATAGGCGTTGACGAGCTTGCTACGCACGGCCAGGAGCATCTTGAAGGTGATGTCGGCCTCCTCCACCGCGATCATGGTCTCGTGCAGGGTCTTCTTGCGCCCCACCGCCAGGTCGTTGATGGCCAGGTCGGCTTCTTTCTGGCGCCCTTCCACCTTGGCCACCGACTCGGTGAGGGTCTGGCCGAAGCTCTTGCCGGCCTTTTCGCCCCCGGCGGGCTTGCCGGCCGGGTTGGCGATGGGCAGCGCGGCCTGGCCGCCGATGCGCAGGTCGGTCATGGCTCGCCTCCTAGCGTCCGATTTCCAGGGCCTTCATGGCCATGTTCTTGCTGGCGTTGGCCGCGGTGACCCCGGCCTCGTAGCTGCGGCTGGCGTTGATCAGGTCCACCATCTCCGTCACCACCTCCACGTTGGGCATGCTCACATAGCCCTCCTTGTCCGCGTCGGGGTGGTTGGGGTCGTAGACCCGCTTGAAGGGGCTCTGGTCCTGGGCGATGCGCTCGACGAAGACGCCCAGGCGGGGGTCGTCGCCCGGCCCGTACTGGGGCCGGTCGCGGTCGCTGGCCTCGTCCAGGTAGTTGCGGAAGGGCCGGGCCTGGAAGACCGTTATCTTGCGGCGGTAGGGTCCGCCGTCCTTGGTGCGGGTGGTGTTGGCGTTGGCCAGGTTCTGGCTGATGATGTTCATGCGGGTGCGCTGGGCGCTGAGCCCGCTGGCGCTGATTTCCAATGAGTTGAGGAAGTCCATCTCTCATCCTCTCCTAGCGGCCGGCCCCGCCCTCGTTGATGGCGTTCTTGAGCACGGAGTACTTCTTGGTCAGAAGCTGGACCATGGCGTTGAACATGATGTTGTTCTCGGCCAGGCGGCTCATCTCGATGTCCAGTTGCACCGGCCCGGTGTCCTTGTAGACCGGCTTGGCCTGGCTGAAGGGGGCCGGCGGCTCCACCGGCAGGTGGCGGGGATCGGTGCGGGACATGGACGGGGGAATCACCCCGCCCTCCAGGGCGGTGCGCAGTTGCTTGTGAAACTCCAGGTTGCTGCCCCGGAAGCCGGGGGTGTCCACGTTGGCCAGGTTGCGGGAGATCAGCTTCTGGGCGGTGTTGCGCCGGTCCAGGTTGGCCTGGATCAGGTGGGTGGTCTGGTCTATGAGTTTGCTGGGATCCATGGCTGCCTCTCCTCTCGACGGCTCCGGCTGATGCCGACTCTAGGCTTAGCAACCATCGTGCCAGGCTCCTGCCGCTCCCCGGCGAGGGCTTCGCAAACGTGGCCGGACGGATTTTCAGGCGGTTATGGCGGGTGGAGCGTCCGGCCGGCCGTTACAACCCAGCCAGGTCCCCGACGCCCGCCAAGGCTTTGACGGCGGGCGCTGGGCAGGAAGTGCCGGGGCGGGGCCGGGTGGGCAGGATTGGCAGGGCGCGGGCGCGCGGGCGCACAACGGGGGCCGTTGCGGCCGCCCGCCGCCCGGCGGCATGGGCGCTTTTTGCCCAGGCGAAGCCCTCGGAGGCTAGCCCAGGGGGCGCAGCTCTATCTCCACCCGCCGGTTCTGCTGGCGGCTCACCTCGTCGTGGTTGGGCGTCCGCGGGTTCTGGTCGGCCAGGCCCCGGATGGTCACCCGGTTCTCGTCCAGGCCCTGGGCGATGAGCGCCCGCGCCACCGCCGCCGCCCGCGCGGCCGAAAGCTCCCAGTTGCTGGCGAACTGCGGGGTGCGGATGGGCAGGTCGTCGGTGTGGCCGTTGACCACCACCGCCATGTCGCGGCGCTGGGCCATGACCCCGGCCAGGCGGGCCAGGGCCAGGCCCATGGCCGGCTTGATCTCAGCCTTGCCCAGGTCGAAGGTGATGGCCTCTGGCAGGCGCAGCACCAGGCGGTCGGTCTGCTTCTCCACCTCCATGCCCTGGGCGGCGCTGCCCGCGGCGGCCACCTGGGCGCTCACCTGGCCGAGCAGGCCGTTCAGGCTGGGCTCCTCCTGGGGCCTAAACTCCGGCGGCACCATCTCGCTGGCGGTGACCAGGGTCAACAGGCTGCGGTCGATGAACAATCCGCGCTCGGCCGGAGCCGGCTCGGCCGGCCCGGGGGCGGTGTTCGTGGGCGCCTGGGGCAGGAGGCCGGGGTCGCTTTGGCCGGCGCTGGCCACGGCCACCAACCCCAGGCGGGTGGCGGGCGGGGTGGGTTCGGGTATGGGCATGGGGTCGGCCATGAGCCGCAAGGGGCTGGGCATGGCGGCGCGGTGGACCCCGGCGGCCGGGGCCTGGTCGTTGTTGGTGCGCGGCGCGAGGGATTGGCCCACGCCGGGGTCGGTGAGCGAGAAGATGAGCACGAAGAAGACCAAGAGCAGGCACATCAGGTCCGACAGGCTCAGGTAGAAGCTGGGGCTGTCTTCCTCCTCTATGAACCGGGCCAGGGGCCGGCTGCGGGGCGGGGCGGCGGCCACGGCCGGGATGGCGGAGGCGGAACGTTGACGCTCCGGGGCGGGCCGGACGGGCCGCGCGGCGGGGCCGGCGGGCGCGGGCTGGGGCCGGGGGCGCTTCTGGGCGCGGTCCAGCACCAGGGGCTCGCGGTCGATGGGCGCGCGCTCCGGGGCCGGGTCCATGGCCGGGCCCCTGCGGGCGCGGCCCAGGGTGGGGCTAACGTTCATGGCCGGCGCTCCGGGGGCTGGGGACGAAGGCGCGTAAGAGGCCCAGCCCGCGGGCCAGGCCCTGGGCGGCGGGCTGGGCCGGGGCGGCCGGCCGGGCGGCGGCCGCCGCCGGGCGGTAGCTGCCCAGGATGGCGGCCATCACCGCGCTGTTCTCCACCTCGGCCAGGGCGGTGACGCCCTCGGTGATCAGCGTCATGTCGATGGCCTCCTGCCGGTTGCGCTCCCGGAGCTTGCGCTCCAGCGGCAGCACCAGGAGGTTGGCCAGCATGATGCCGTAGAAGGTCGTGAGCAGGGCCACGCTCATGCCGGCGGCCACGCTGCCGGGGTCCTTCAGGGTGTGCAGCATGCGTATGAGCCCCACCACGGTCCCGGCCAGGCCGAAGGCCGGGGCCAGGCGTCCCATGAGGTTGAGCACCTGGCGCTCGCTCTCGCGCCGGGCCAGGATGAAGTCCATCTCCTGCTCCAGGCGGGCGCGAATCTCCGGGGCCGGCTTCTCGTCGGCGACCATGGTCACGCCCAGGGCCAGGAAGCCGTTGCCGGTGTCCTTGGCCGCCTGCTCGATGGCCCGCACCCCCTCGCGGCGGCGCATCAGCACCAGATTGACGAACAGGTCCACCAGGCCGGCGTGGTCCAGGCTGCGCGGCTGGTTCAGCTCGCGCACCTGCCGCCAGGCCCCGCGCAGGGTCTCGGCGGGGTAGGCCATGAACACGCCCAGCAGGGTGCCGCCGACCACCAGGAGCAGGCCGGCCGGGTTGAAATAGAGCCCCAGGTCGCCGCTCATGACCAGGGTGGGCACGATGACCAGGGCGGCCAGGGCGAAGGAGATGAGGTGCTTGCGCTGCATGAAGACCCCCTTGACGTGGGCTGTGGGTGCGCCCTGGGGGTATTCAAGGGCCGTGCCAAACAATTCAACGATGGCAGCGTCTCGATATCGTTGATGATATACGATAAGGCCCGGTCGGCGGCGGCCTTTGGCCGCTCGGCATTTATTGCCCAGGGCCGCTCAGGCCAGGCGGCGCAGGATCATCAAGGTTAGGTCGTCGAACTGGGGCTCATCGCCGGACCAGGCCAGGGCCTCGTCGCGCACGCCCTCCCAGGCCGGGGCGGCGCCCAGGCCCCCCAGCCGGCGCAGGGCCGCCTCCAGGCGCGCCTCGCCGTACTGCTCGCCCACGGGGTTGGGCACCTCGGTGACGCCGTCGCTGTAGATGGCCAGCAGCCGGCCGGGGGCCAGGGCGGTCTCGGCCTCCCGGTAGGCCTCGTCCGGCCGGATGCCCAGGGGGATGCCGGTGAGCCCCAGCTTGGCCGCCGGCGCGTCCGCCGCGGGGTCCAGGACCAGGGGCGGGTTGTGGCCGGCGTTGACGTAGCGGATGACCCCGGCGGCCGGGTCCAGCTCGGCGTAGAAGGCGGTGACGAAGTTCACCGAGCGGGCGTTGTCGGCGGCCAGCAGGCGGTTGGCCCCCTCCATGACCTCCCTGGGGCCGCGCCCCTCCAGGGCCAGGGTGCGCAGGTAGGCCCGCGCGGCCAGCATGACCAGGGCCGCCGGCAGCCCCTTGCCGGCCACGTCGGCCACCACCAGGCCCCAGCGCCCGTCCTTGAGCTCCAGGTAGTCGAAGAAGTCGCCGCCGGTCTCCTCGGCCGGGATGGTGCCCCCGGCCAGGTCCCAGCCGGGCAGGCGGGGCGGGGTTTCGGGCAGCACCGAGCGCTGCAGCCGGGCGGCGATGGCCATCTCGCCCGCCAGGCGCTCCTTTTCGGCCGTGACCCGTTTCAGGTTCTCGATGTGGACGCTCAGCTCGCGGCCCATGCGGTTGAAGGCCCTGGCCAGTTGGGCCAGCTCGAAGGTGTTGGGCTCGCGCGCCTGGGATTCGAAATCGCCAGCGGCCACCTTCTGGGTGTGCAGGGCCAGGTCCTGGATGGGCCGGGTGATGACCCCGGAGGCGAAGACGATGCCCACCACGGCCAGCGCCAGGCTGGCCAGCGTGACCCAGATGCCTATCTCGCGCACCTCCAGGGACGGGCGCATGATGGAATCCCAGGCCGCCCGCACCAGGACCAAGCAGCGCAGCCCGCCGCCCAGGTCCACCTCCTGGGCGCGGCAGAGATAGTCCTCCCCCTCCCAGCGGATGCGGCGGCTGGCCTGGCCCGAAACGGCCAGTTCGCGGGCCAGGGCCAGCTCCTCCGGGCTCTCCTGCAGGATGCGCAGGCGCTGGCGGTCGGCCAGCAGGCGGCCCTGCGGGTCCAGGATCACCACCTCCACCCCCTTGAGCTCGGCCAGGTAATCCAGCAGCCGGGTCCAGTCCAGGTCCAGCACCACCAGGCCCCAGGCCGCATAGGCGTGCTCCCGGCGGGGCTGGTGGAAGCTGCCGTGGACCAGGCGCAGGGCGGTCAGGACCAGTTCGCCGGATTCGGGCAGCCGGCGCACCCCCAGGATGCGGTTGCGCTCCAGGGCCGCGGCCTCATAGGGGCCCTGGGGCCGCCAGTCGGCCCACAGCTCCCGGTCCGGGGCCAGCTCCGGTTCGGCCAAGCGGCGGCCCGCCACCCGCACCAGCTCCCGGTCCCCCCGGCTCAGGTAGCGCAACTGGAGGTAGTTCGGCGCGGCGCGGCTGTAGTCTTGCAGGAACAGCCCCAGGGCCTCCTGGCTCAGCCTGGCCTCGCGGGGCATCTCGAATTCCTGATAGGCCAGCAGGTGCTTGAGCTCCGGGGAGTGGGAGATGAGGTAGAGGTCCTGGTGCAGTTGGCGGGCGCCGTTGGCCAGGAAGGTGGTCACGCCGCTGGTGACGCTGGCCAGTTGGCCTTCGGCCAGATACACCAGCTCCTCCTCGGCCGCGCCGCCGGAGAGCAGGGCGCCGGCGGTGAGCGGCACCAGGATGAAGGGCAGCACCCACAACAGCACCCGGTAGCGCAGTTTCTGGAGTTTCATGGCTTGGCCGCCTCCAGGCTGAGGTCGTGGAAAATCCTGATGTTCTCGTTGGTCCGCGGCAAGATGACCAGCTCCCGCCGGCTGGCGTGCACATCCAGGCCCTGGTGCAGGAATATCCAGGGGGCCAGGCGGTGGAGGCGGTCTTGCAGTTGGCCGTAGAGACCGGCCGCCTGGTCGGGCCGGGCGGCGAAGGCCGCGGCCAGCAGCCGGTCCAGGCCCGGCGGGCAGGTCTTGGCCAGGGGCGAGGCGCAAAAGCCAGGGTTCAGGGTGTAGGAGGCGGTGAGCGGCGGGTTGCCCCAGCCCAGGTAGTAGAGGTCCCAGTCGCCGGTGTCGCGCCCCATCACCTTGGCCAGGTACTCCGGCCAGGGCACCTCCACCACCCTGACCGCCAGGCCGGCCTGCTCCAGGTAGCGGGCCACGGCCTGGCAGACGCTCTCGGCCATGGGATAGCGGCCCTGGGGCGCGGCCAGAACCAGCCCCAGGCCCTGGGGGGCCAGGCGGGCGATGGTGCGCCGGGCGGCCACCGGATCGTAGACCAGGGGCGGCTGGGGCCGGTGGCCCTCGACCTGGGGATTGAGCACCCCGTCCGGCATCAGGCCGTTGCCCAAAAGCACCACGTTGATGATGCGCTCCAGGTCCACGGCCTGGTTCAGGGCGCGGCGGAACTCCGGATCGTAGAGAGCCGCCTGGCTGGCCGGCCGGCGCGGGCTGGGGTTGACCACCAGGAAATACTGGCGGGAGGCGGGCTGGGTGTAGAGCCGAACCGGCGCGCCGGAGGTGAGCAGCGCCATCTTGAGGTGGGGGTTGAGGCCCAGGGCCAGTTGCACCCGGTCGGCGGCCAGCTCCGCGATGAGCTCGTCGCCGCCGGGGCCGGGACCGAAGACCAGTTCGCCCACGCGCAGGCCCTGGTCCCCGCCCCAGTAGTCGGGGTTGGCGCCCAGCACCACCCGGCCGCCCTGGCGGCGCAGGAAACGATAGGGGCCGGTGCCCACCGGGTCGCCGGCCAGCGCCCCCCGGCGCACCAGGCCGGGGTGCAGCACCAGGCCGGCGTGGGCCAGGCGGGGCAGCAGGTCCGGGCAGTCGGCCTGGATTTCCACCGCCAGCGGCCCCAGGACCCGCACGGCCTTGATGGGCAGCAGGTCGCGCTGGGGGCCTTGGGCGGCCCGCTCCAGGCTATAGGCCACCGCGGCGGCGTCCAGGGGCCGGCCGTCGTGGAAACGCACCCCCGGCCGCAACTGGAAACGCCAGGCGCGCGGCCCGGTCTGCCACCAGCCGGTGGCCAACAGCGGCCGCCAGACCCCCGGCCGGGGCATGTCCAGGAGGCCCTCGTAGATTTGCAGGCAGACCCGCTGGGTGACGGCGTCCAGGAGCAGGTGGGGGTCCAGCTCCTGGGCCGCCGCGGCGTCGGCCACCACCAGGCGCTCCAGGGCGTAAGCCGGCGGCGGAGGCGCGGCCCCGGCCGGAGACGGCCAAAGCCAGGCCAGCAGGGCGGCCAGCCAGGCCGCCAGCGCCGGCCAGGCCCGGCCGGCGCGCGGGGGGCTTTTTTGGGCTCGCGCCCGGCGGCCGGGGCGGCTAAGATGCTGGGTCATGGGCGTATGGCGCAAATCCCGGCCCGGAGCCGGCGCGAAATGGTGGCTGGCGGGAGCCTGCCTGCTGGCCTGCCTGCTGGCCCTGGCCCTGGCGGCGCCGCCGGCCCAGGCCGGGCCGGCGCTGGCGCGGGTGCTCGCCGCCGGCGAGCTGCGGGTGGGCCTGGACCCGGCCTTCCCGCCCCTGGAGGCCCGCGACAAGAAGGGCGAACTGGTGGGCTTTGACGTGGACCTGGCCCGGCTGGCGGCCGCGGCCCTGGGCGTGCGCCTGCGCCTGGTGGACATGCCATTTGCCGATCTGCTGCCGGCCCTGGCTGAAGGCCGCCTGGACCTGGTGATCAGCGGCGTGACCATGACCGCCGAGCGCAACCGCCAGGTGGCCTTCGTGGGGCCGTACCTGGTGGCCGGCCAGACCCTGCTCCTGCGCCGGGGCCTCCTGGCCAAGGTCCGCACCCCGGCCGACCTGGACCGGGCCGACCACACCCTGGCCGCCACCCGCGCCACCACCGCCGCCGAGGCCGCCCGCCGCACCATGCCCCAGGCCCGCCTGGTGGTGACCGACAACGAGCAGGAGGCCTTCGCCCTGGTGCGCTCCGGCAAGGCCGACGCCATGGTGGCCGACATGCCCTTCAACGCCTTCATGGCCTTCCGCCACCCGGAGGCGGGCCTGGTCCATCTGGACAGCCCCTTCACCTTCGAGCCCCTGGGCATCGCCCTGGCCCAGGGCGACCCCGACCTGGCGAACTTCCTGACCAACCTGCTGATGCAGCTCAAGGGCAACGGCGAACTGGACCGCCTGGGCCAGAAATGGTTCCAAGAGCCGGGCTGGGTCAAGGACCTGCCCTAGCCTAGGGATGCAACCGAGGCCTCCCCGGTTTTGGTTGCCGCCGGCCGGGCGTTACGCGGTTTTGTCCTGCCCGGGCCACCCCTGCAAGCCGCACCCGCTCGGCGCATCGGCCCGCGCAGGCCCCGGCCGACGCCCCAGTTAGGCCGTCGGCCGGGCGCAGATGGTGAAGACGCGGGTGAAACCCGACAACTCGAAGACCTTCTGCACCTCTCCCCTAAGGCCGCAGATGGCCACCTTGCCGCCGTTGCCCTCAACAAGCTTGGCCAGGCCCAGCAGGGCGCGCAGGCCGGCGCTGCTGATGTAGTCAAGCCCGTGCAGGTCCAGCACCACCTCGCCATTTTCCTGGGACAGCTCGTTCTTAACGTACAGATCCAGCTCCGGCGCGGTCATGGTGTCCAGCCGACCGTTGATCGCGATGAGCAGGGGGTGGCCGCGGCGGCTGATTTCAAGCTGCATCCCATTCTCCAAAGTTGGGGCGCGGGGTGGGTGATGGTAAGGCATTAGAGCAGTTTCACCGCCGGTCGTCAACGCCGAGACCACGTCTCCGGCCCTGGAGCCAGACGGCAAGCAGCCGCCGAACGTCCCACAACGCCCGGCGGCTGCCGCAAAAACTGGCGGAGAGGGTGGGATTCGAACCCACGTGGCGGGGATTAGCCGCCAACCCGATTTCGAGTCGGGCCCGTTGCGACCGGACTTCGGTACCTCTCCGTTTTTTGCCTCCAATGGCCGTCCTGGCCATTGGAGGCGCCGCCTGGCCGGAGTGAATCCGGCCAGGCTTCCGGCGCGCGGCTAGTCGCCGCTCGCCGCGCGGGCTCCTGCCCGCGGCGGCGATCACCGGCCCCCGTCTGGCCAAAAGGCCTCGACTATCTCATCTGGCCGTCCTGGCCTCAAAGCCCGGCCCGGCAATTCTCAGCCAACCTTCAATCTTCATCCGCTGCGCAGCCCCGCCCCCGGCCGCGCCGGGCGGCGAAAAATTCCCGCAGCACCGCCGCGCTTTCCTCGGCCAAAAGCCCGCCCTGCGCCAGCGGCCGGTGGTTGAGCCCCGGCGTCTGGTTGATGTCCAGCACCGAGCCCAGCGCGCCGGCCTTGGGGTCGGCGGCGGCGAAAACCACCCGCGCCACCCGCGCCCAGACCAGGGCCCCGGCGCACATGGGGCAGGGCTCCAGGCTGACGTAGAGCGTGCTGCCGGTCAGCCGGTAGTTGCCCAACAACGCCGCCGCCGCGCGCAGACATAGCACCTCGGCGTGGGCGGTGGGGTCGCAGGCCAGGATGCTGCGGTTGTGCTCGGCGGCCAGAAGCACGCCGTCCGCGCCCGTCAGCACCGCGCCCACCGGCACCTCGCCCAACTGCGCCGCCCGCCGGGCCAGGGCGACGGCCCGGCGCATGTGACGCCGGTCCTCTGGGCTCCAAGCTGCGATCATCACGCAAATTACCACAGCCCCGGCCGGGCTGCAACGCCGGGGGCGGGCGATTGACAAGCGCGCGCCGGCGTGGGACTTATGGGTGGAGTCCGCGACCGTCTACCGGAGCCCGAACATGGCCATGGTGCTGCTGCGCGAGTTGGAGAACCGTTTCCAGGCCGACGTCTGGTGCGAGGCGCTCAGCGCCGACGGAGTGCCCTATCTCCTGCGCACCTATCAGGACACGGCCTACGACGGCCTGTTCGTCAGCCAAAGCGGCTACGCCTCGCTGTTCGTGGACGAGCAGTGGCTGAAAAAGGCGCGGGAGGTGGACGACGGGCTGATGGGCCGGCCGCCCCAGGGCGTGGACGGGGCCGCCGACCTGGCCCGGCGCATCGAGCACACCCTCCTGGACCCGGCCGCCGGCGAGGCCGAGCTCCTGGCCCACCTGGCCCAGTGCCTGGAGATGGGGTGCGCCGCCGCCTGCGTCAGCCCCTGGCTGACCGCCAGGGCCGCGGGGGAGCTCCGGGGCGGCCCGGTGCGGGTGTGCAGCGTGGTGGGCTTTCCCCTGGGCGCCGCCACCAGCCGGACCAAGCTGAACGAGGCCCTGGAGCTGGCCGGCGATGGCGCCCAGGAGCTGGACATGGTAATCAACCGGGGCCTGGTGCTGGGCGGCGGGTTGAACGCGGCCGTGGACGAGGTGGCGGCGGTGGCCCAGGCCTTGAACGGCCTGCCGCTCAAGGTCATCATGGAGACCGCCGCCCTGGGGCCGGAGCTGACCCAGGCCCTGGCCGAGGCGCTGCTTAGCAGCGGCGCGGCCTTCCTCAAGACCGGCAGCGGCTATTTCGGTTCGGCCAGCGCGGCCGACGTGCAGGTGCTGCGGGCGGCGGTGGGCCGGCGGTTGGGCATCAAGGCCGCCGGCGGCATCCGCGACCTGGACCAGGCCCTGGCCCTCATCGGGGCCGGGGCCGACCGCCTGGGCGCCAGCAACGGCCACGCCATCTGGCTTGAGGCCCGGCGGCGCTGGCCGGATTAGGGCGGGGCGCTCTCCGGGGCGGGCGGCTTGGCATGCGTTTTTGCATCTGGATGCAAAAAGCCATGCCAAGCCGCCCGCGAAAGCGGCCGTCCGACGCCCCCAAAACCTTATCCTCATCCGCGAGGCTGGCGGCCAACCACCTTACATGAAACGCCTCATCTTCATCGGCCTGGACGGAGTGGGACTGGACCTGGCCCAAGGCCTGGCCGCGGCGGGGGTCATGCCCAACCTGGGCCGGCTCATGGACCTGGCCGGAGCCTGGGCCACCGCCTCGCCCCTGCCGGAGGTCAGTCCGGTCTGCTGGACAACCCTGTTCAGCGGCCATGCGCCCGGCGGCCACGGCGTCTACGGCTTCGGCGAGCACCTGCCGGGAACCTACGCCGTGGCCCCGGTGGACGCCGGCGCGGTGCGGGTGGCGCGCATCTGGCAGCGGGCGTCGCGCGCCGGCCGCCGGACGGTGGTGCTCAACGTGCCGCTCACCTACCCGGCCGAGCCCCTCAACGGCGTCATGGTCAGCGGTTTCGTCACCCCGGAGCTGGGCCGTGGGGTGCATCCGCCGGAGCTGCTGCCGCGCCTGACCGCCCTGGGCTACCGCCCTGAGGCCGACCTTGACCGGGGCGTGGCCGACCCTGCCGCCCTGGCGCCGGACCTGCTGGCGGCCCTGGAAGCCCGCCTGGCCCTGTTCACGGAGCTTCTGGCCCAGCCCTGGAACCTCTACATAGCCGTCTTCACCGAGACCGACCGGGTGAATCATTTCCTGTGGCCGGCCCTGGCGGACGCCGCCCATCCCCTGGCCGGGCCGGCGCGGGAGGTCTACCGCCGCATCGACGCCTTCATCGGCCGGGTGTGGGAGGCCCACGCCCCGGCGGTCCAGGCCGGCGAGCTGGCCCTGCTGATCGCCGCCGACCACGCCTTCGGGCCGATCGTGAGCGAGGTCTACCTGAACCCCTGGCTGCGCCAGGAGGGCTGGCTGACGGCCGAGGGCTGGGAGGCCGGGCCGGGGCATGAGCGCATCCTGCCAAAAACCGCGGCCCTGGCCCTGGACCCCGGCCGTGTCTACCTGCACTGGGCCGACCGCTTCCCCGGCGGCTGGCTGCGGCCGGGAGCCCAGGCCGACGAATTGGCCGAACGCATCCGGGCCGGGCTCTTGGCCCTGCGTTATCAGCGCATATCCCCCGGCCCGGACGGCCGGCCCCGGCTGGCGGCCGAGGCGCCCATCGCACGGGTGCATCGCGGCCGCGAGCTTTACCGCGGCCCCCAGGCCGGCCTGGCCCCGGACCTGGTGGCCGTGGCCGCGCCGGGCTATTCCCTGCGCGCCGGCATGGGCCGGGCCGGGGTCTTCGGCCAGAGCCACCTGACCGGAGCCCACCGCCCCCAGGGCGGCCTGGCCCTGATGCTGCCGCCGCCGGATGCGCGGCCGGCGGAGCTGAGCGGCCTGCACGGCCTCATGGCCGGCGTCCTGGGCCTGGACCGGACGGTTCGGCTGGATTTGCCTGGCCCCCCCCTTCTCGGTTAGAGTTAAAGTAGTCATCCCGCGCGACGAAGATTCGCGGCGAGGTCCGCCCACGCCGCCCCAGCCCATGGAAATGAGCCTCATGCTTGATCCCGCCCAGCCGACCGCCCTGGATTTGACAAACTTCGACACCTACCTGGAGGGCTGCCTGACCCTGGCCACGGAGCGCCTGGCCGGCCTGGCCAGCCTGGACCAGGTGGCCGCGGCCGAGGCCGACCTGAATCAATATCCGCGCCTGGAAGACCTGGAGGAGCCCCGCGGCATACAGGCCTTGGATGAGAGTTTCCTCTCCCCCCGCGACCTTCAGCGAGCGGCCGAGGCCCTCTTGGACGGCGCGGTGCTCTTGGAGCACGCCTGCGCCGGCGAGGCCACCCGCCTGGGCCTGGGCACCAAGTATCTGATTAATCCCCGCCACGACCTGGGGCCGACGACGCTCGCGCGCCTGCTGGAAGACGACCGCGACCTGGAGCACCCGCCCCAGACCCTGCGGCCGGTCAGCCTGGGCCGCCGCCACATGCTGCAACTGGCCTGGGACCTCTGGCGCCTGGCCGAGGACCACGGCCACGACCCCCAGGCCGTGCTGCAACGCCAGCGGCTGCTGATCATCGTCAACGAGCAGAGCGCCCAAGCCGTGCTGGACGATTTCCGCGAGGCCGGTTTCTACGGCTTCGACCGCCGCAAGACGCTCTTCATGGTCCAGCGCGCCTTCCATGGCCTGGGCCTGGGGCGGCGGGGCTGGTTCTATGACCCCATGAGCCCCCTGCGCTTGCACAACCACGGCCAGATGCTCATGCAGACCGCCATGGACGGCCAGATATTCCGCCAAGACGGCCAGGGCCGCCGCCAGCCCCTGGCCTGGCCGGAATACCACGCCCTCCTGGCCGAATGCGCCGACAAGGTCTCCTACAACATCGAGGACCTGGACTATCTGAGCCAGTCCCTGGACTTCACGGGCCTGGCCGCCGCCCTCAAGCTGGCCGAGGATGGGGCGCGCATGGTCATGGAGGTGGTGACCAACGACCCGGACCGGCCGATCAAGGGCGGGGCCTGCTATTGGGATCCGGTGCTCAAACGCAACGTGATGATCGAGTCATTCCAGCTCAAGGGCGTGACCCCGGCCGAAATCCGCTTCCTCAACAAGAACGTCAACCACTACCCCCGCCCGGCCGAGGCGGTGGCCGCCGTGCGCGAAAACGGCCTGGCCATGCCTCTCGCGGTCAAGCGGGGCTATGTCTATTTCCAGCCCGTGCAGGGGGACGTCAACTTCCTGGTGTCCACCGCCTTCGTGCGCCGCCCCCAGCTCAAGCCCATCCGGGCCTGGAAGGCCGGCCACCACACCCCGGCCGCGCTCACGGCCATGGCCCGCCAGGACCAGCGTCCCGGCTTCTGGGCCTGGGCCGCCGGGCTCACCGGCCTGGCTCTCTAGCCCAGCCTCGCGTCCAGACGCGATCCGTCGCCTCTCCTGGCGCAGGGGTGGCGGTTGCCCCCGCCAGGGGCCGGAGCGATCCCTGCCCGCCTTTTCGCCTTTCTCCGGGTGGCCCGGACGGCCTGCCTGTCCGGGTCGCGTCAGCGACAAGAGGTTGCGGCGCGGGATTGGGAAATCCGTGCGCGGTCGCCTCGCCAGCGGTCTTTTCTGGCCACTCTCCACCCTCCGGGGGAGAGGCGGGGTGAGGGGGGTTCGCCGCGCCTAATCCCGCCGATGGGGATTGACGGTGAGCACCGGCACCGGCGAGGTGCGCAACACGTTCTCGGCCACGCTGCCCAGGATGGCGTGCTCCAGGCCCTTGCGGCCGTGGGTGGCCATCACGATCAGGTCCATGCCCTCCCGCCGGGCGTATTCCACGATCTCCCGCGCCGGATCGCCGCAGACCACCGCCGTGGTCGCCGGCGGGCAGTCGGCCAGGCCGGCGCAGGCGGCCTCCATCTGGCCCTGGGCCTTGGCGATGTACTGGTTCTGCATCTCGCCCAGGTCGTAGATGCCCTCGAATAGATGCAGATCGGGGCAGACGTGCAGCAGATGCAGCTCGGCCCCGGCCCCCACCAGGGCGCGCACATAGGGCGCCAGCTTGACCAGGACCCCGCTGAAATCCACCGGCGCCAGCACCTTCTTGAATCCGGCCATGGCCTTGCCCCCTGTGGCGGTTGCATGCAAAGTCGCCCGAACACCACTTTGCCCGGCCGGAAGGCCGGAGTCAACCCGCCGGGCGCACTTGATCGCCCTGCCCTGGCGGGGTATCCTGCCGTCATGCTGCATGAAACCGCCCAAGCCCCCCCGCTGCTGCGCTTCGCCTCCCTGGCCGGGCTGCCGGGGATCGTCCACGCCGTGACCACCAAGGCCGGCGGGGTGAGCGTCGGGGCCTTCGCGGGGCTCAACCTGGGCGCGGCGGTGGGCGACGATCCGGCCGCCGTGGCCAGGAACCTTCAAATCGTGCGCGAGGCCCTGGGTCTCAAGCGCCTGGTCTGGGCCAAGCAGGTGCACGGGGCCGAGCTGGTGGCGGTGGAGGACGGGTCGGCGGGCGCGGTCGGCACGGCCGACGGCCTGGCCACGGACCAGCCCGGCGTGGGGCTTCTCATCAAGCAGGCCGACTGCCAGGCGGTGGTGCTGGCCGCGCCGGCGCGCGGGGTGGTGGCCAACCTGCACGCCGGCTGGCGGGGCAACCTGCTGGGCATGGCCCGGCGCGGGGTGGAGTTTTTGCGGGAGCGCTACGGCGTGCGGCCGGAGGAGATCCACGCCGCCGTCTCGCCCAGCCTGGGGCCTTGCTGCGCCGAGTTCGTCCATTGGCGGCGGGAGCTGGGGCCGGCCTTCGCGCCCTACCAGGTGGGAGCCAACCACTTCGACCTCTGGCGGGTGAGCGTGGACCAACTGACCGCGGCCGGGGTGCCGGCCGGCCAGATTGAAGTGAGCGGCCTGTGCACCAAGTGCGGGGCGGAGTTCTTCAGCTACCGCCGCGAGGGGCTCACCGGCCGCTTCGGCACCGTGGTGGCGCTGGCCTGAGGCGGAGGCCGGAGATTGCTTCGTCGCCTGGCGGCTCCTCGCAATGACGGAGGGGGGCGAGGCGCTCACCGGCTGCTTCGGCGTTATGGCGGGGTTGGGTCAGAGCAAGGGCGTGGACGACAACGGACGGGAGGCCATGGGCGGAATCTGGGCGGCGGTGAAGGAAAACCGGGCGGTGGGCCAGGACGTGCATCGTCTCCGGCTCGACGCCCCCGGCGTGGCCGCGGCCGCCCGGCCGGGGCAGTTCGTCATGCTGCGGGTGGCCCACGGCAACGACCCGCTCCTGGCCCGGCCCTTCTCCATCCACGGCGTACTCGAAGGCGACCTGCTCATCCTGTACAAGGTCGTGGGCCGGGGCACTCGCATCCTGAGCCAAATCAAGCCGGGCCAGAAGACGCTCTTTTTGTGGGGGCCGCTGGGCGCGGGATTTGACCTGAACGTCCAGCGGCCGGTGCTGGTGGCCGGCGGCATGGGCATCGCGCCCATGGCATTTGCGGCGGCCCAGTCCCAGGCCGGCGGCAAAGCCCCCCTGCTGCTCTATGGCGGACCCAGCCGAGCCTACATGCTGTGGGACGATCTGGTGGCTGACGCGGACTACCTGACCAACGATATTAACTGGCGGGCGACCACGGAAGATGGCTCCATGGGCAAGGCGGGATTAGTAACGGAATTGCTGGACGAAACCCTGGCCGCGCCGGGTTTTACCTGCGGCGGGGTGCTGGCCTGCGGCCCCATGCCCATGCTGAAGGCGGTGGCCCGCATCTGCCAAGAGCGCGGGGTGGCCTGCCAGGTCTCGCTGGAGGCGCCCATGGCCTGCGGCCTGGGGGCCTGCCTGGGCTGCGCCGTCCCGGCCGCGGCCGGGGGCTATCTGCGCGCCTGCCAGGAAGGCCCGGTGCTGGACGCCGGGCGGGTGGACTGGGAGCGGGTGTAGACCCCCTCACCCCAGCCCTCTCCCCCAAGGGGGCGAGGGAGTTTTAGTTCGATGAGCGCGCGCGGGAGGATTGCACGATGGCCGAGACAATGCAGGCGGCGATGGCGGAGGAGGACCTGGAGCAGTTCCTGGCTCCCGCGCCGGGCGTGCAGTGCGAGCATCCCGAAGTCCAGGCCCTGGCCCGCCGGATCGCGCGCGGGGCGGCCAACGACGTTCAGGCCGCCATCCGCCTCTTCGATTTCGCGCGCGACACGGTGCGCTACAGCGTGCGGATACCCTTCTGGGAGCTGGAGCACTACCTGGCCCTGAACACCCTGGCCAGGGGCGTCGGCTTCTGCGTGCAGAAATCCGCCCTCTTGGCCGCCCTGGCCCGCGCCCTGGGCATCCCCGCCCGCCTGGGCTTCGCCGACATCAGGAACCACCAGATCCGCGGCCCCCTGGCCGAGGCGGTGCCCGACGGCATGATCTACCACCACTGCTTCGTGGAATGGTTCGTGGGCGGCCGCTGGCTCAAGGCCACGCCATCCTTCGACCGGGGCCTCACCCAGGAGCTGGGCTGGCGGCTGGTGGAGTTCGACGGCCGCACCGACGCCCTGTTGCCGGCCACGGACCTGGCCGGTCGGCCCCACGTCAGCTACCTGGCCTACCACGGCTGGCGGCTGGGGGTGCCCCTGGCCGAGTTCATGGCCCAGGGCCAGGCCAAGTACGGCGACCAGGGCTTCAGCGGCTGGCGGCGGATGGCCGAGGAGGCGGGATATTGAGCGCCACGGTGGACATGGCGGTGACGGTGGGGGCCGAGCGGCCGGTGCGGCTCAAGAACCCGGTGCTGGCCGCCAGCGGCACCTTCGGCTACGGCCTGGAGTACGCCGCCCAGCTCGATCTGGACGCCCTGGGCGGGTTGGTGACCAAGGGCGTGAGCCTGGGGCCCCGCGCGGGCAACCCGCCGACGCGCATCTGCGAGACCGCCGCCGGCATGCTCAACGCCATCGGCCTGGCCAACGTGGGCCTGGAGGTTTTCCTGCGCGACAAGCTGCCCGCGCTCAGGGCCTATGACACCGCGGTGGTGGTCAACCTCTACGGCGAGTCGGTGGAGGAGTTCGCGGCCCTGGCCGCCGCCCTGGACGCCGCCGGGGGCGTGGCGGCCCTGGAGCTCAACGTGAGCTGCCCCAACGTCAAGGCCGGGGGCATGGCCTTCGGCTGCGCGCCGGGGCCGGTGGCCGAGATCACCGCCGCGGTGCGCGCGGCCACCCGCCTGCCGGTCTGGGTCAAGCTCACCCCCAACGTCGCCGACCCGGCGGCCATCGCGCGCGCCGCCGCCGGGGCCGGGGCCGACGCGGTGTGCCTCATCAACACCCTGCTGGGCATGGCCATCGACGCCCGCGCCCGCCGGCCGCGCCTGGCCAACGTCTACGGGGGCCTCTCCGGCCCGGCCATCAAGCCGGTGGCTCTGCGCATGGTGCACCAGGTGAGCCGGGCGGTGGAGATTCCGGTGGTGGGCCTGGGCGGCATAGTGAGCGGCGAGGACGCGGCCGAGTTCCTCCTGGCCGGGGCCAGCGCGGTCCAGGTGGGCACGGCCAGCTTCCTGGACCCGGCCGCCTGCGTGCGCGTGGCCGGGGAGCTGCGCGCCTTCTGCGCGCGCGAGGGCGTGGCCGCGGCGGCCGAGCTGGTGGGCGCGCTCAGGCCGTAGCTTACGCCCCGGCTTGCCAAGCCCTCGCCGGCCCTGCTAGATTACGGCCCGGCCCCCCTTACGCGGTCATCCGGCCGCCGGCCGGGGCGGGCCACAAACCCTTGCCGAGACAGGTTTGCCATGATTCCCCAGAAACCCCAAAGCGAGATGACCCCCCAGGAGCTGCTGGGCCAGATGAAGCTGGTGGTGATGGAGTTCGAGGGCGTCATCAGCGATGGCCGCGCCTGGATCGACGACCAGGGACGGCTGAGCGCCGCCACCTATCGCCCCGACGAGCTGGGGCTGACGGCCTACCTCAAGGCCGGGGGCCGGGTGGTGGTCATCGCCCGGCGCGATTTCGCCCCGGCCCGGCTCTGGGCCGAGCGCATGGGCGTCACCTTCCGCGAGCACGACGGCCAGAAGAACGCCTGCCTCCAGGCCATCGTCTTCGAAAACGCCATGACGCCCCGCCACCTCTGCTACGTGGGGCGCGATTTGGACGACCTGACGGCCATGTCCATCGCCAGCCTGGCGGTGGCGGTGGCCGACGCCGACCCCTGGGCCAAGGGCGCCAGCCAACTGGTGCTGGGCCGGCCCGGCGGGGCCGGGGCGGTGCGCGAGCTCTGCGACCTGCTGCTGAAAAACTGCGCCCCGGCCGCCGAGCCGGGGAAATAGCGCCGTGTTCGACAGCGAGCGCCCGGAGGTCTACGAACAGGTCTACGCGGGCCTGATCGAGCGTCTGGCCCGGACCGACCTGATGGGCCACGCCGTGGCCCTGGGCCTGGCCTGGTCCAACGGCGCGGCGCGGGTGGCGATGCTGGGCCGGGACTACCTGGTGGACGCCAATGGCGTGCGGGCGGCCGACGGCGGGGAGGCGGCCTTCACCCACCGCATCGTGCTGGCCTATTATCTGCTGCACGGCGGCCGGGGCGAGCCGGCCGGGCGCTGGGCGCCCTATCGCGAGCTGCCCGGCGGGGCGGACTTCGCCCGCAACCTGGCCCTGACCGTGGAGGCCCGCCTGGCCCGCTTCTTCAGCGGACGCCTGGCCGATCTCGCGCGGGCGGCGGCGGCCATCGGCGGCCAGCCGGCCGAGATGGCCGCGCGCTTCGACGCGGCCTGGGCCTTCCCGGCCCTGCCCAAGGCGCCCCTGGCCGTCACCGTCAACGACGCCGACGAGGATTTCCCGGCCGAGGCCAAGCTCTTTTACGATATCACCGCGCCCAATTTCCTCGACCTGGAGTGTCTGGCGGTGCTGGGCCTGATCCTGGTGCTGGAGCTGGAGGCCGCGGCCTGAAAACCCTGCCGGCTGGCTGGCAATTTTCGGCCGGGCCTTTTACAATAAGGCGTTGACGACCTTGTCGCGCGGACGGCCCGGCCGGCCGCGCCTGGCGGTTTGGCGATGGCCGCGATGCGGGTCCTGTTGCACATCTGCTGCGCGCCCTGCGCCCTGATGCCGGTGGACAGCCTGCGGGCCGAGGGCCTGGAGCTCATGGGGCTTTTTTACAACCCCAACATCCAGCCCTACCAGGAATCGCGCCGCCGGCTGGAGGCCTTGACCGGATGGGCCGGGGCGACCGGCCTGGACCTGATCGTGCAGGACGAATACGAGCTGGAGGCCTGGCTGCGCCGGGCGGCCTTCCGCGAAACCGAGCGCTGCCGCTTCTGCCATCACCAGCGCCTGCTGCGCGCGGCCCAGGTGGCCCGCCGGGGCGGATTCGACGCCTTCAGCACGACCTTGCTCTACAGCGTGCGGCAGAAGCACGAGCTGGTGCGCGAAATGGCCGAGGCGGCCGCGGCCGAGACCGGCGTGGCCTTCATCCACCGCGATTGGCGCCCCCGCTGGCAAGAGGGGCAGGCCGAAAGCCGCCGCCTGGGGCTTTACCGCCAGGCCTATTGCGGCTGCATCTATTCGGAGCGCGACCGCTACCTGGGCGCGCCCGGCCGCGCCCCCGCAACCAAGGCGAAAGGCAGGTGACATGGCCGCCAACCCCCCTGAGATAACCCTGGAGCTGACCGGCGGGTCGCTGACCATCCGCACGGCCGAGGCCATCTATCGCATCCTGGTCGCGGCCTCGGCCGGAGCCGTCCCCGCCGCCGTCCCGGCCCTGCCGGCGGCCGCCCCCGCCGCCCCGGCCCTGCCCCAGCCGGCCCTGGACGACGATTGGGGCGAGCCCGCCCCCGCCGCCGCGTCGGCCCCGCCCGCGCCGGGCTCGCCGGGCGAGGAGGAGTACTACCGCGAGCTGAGCCACGACATGTACCGCGAGGTGGGCCGCCTGGCCCGGCGGCTGTCCATGTCCATCCGCGACGTGAAGGTGGAGCGGATGGAGGCGTTCGACCTGGAGAACGCCGGCCACCGCCTGGAGCAGGCCAAGGACCAGCTCGAAAACGTGGTCAAGATGACCGAGCAGGCCACGATGAAGATCATCGACCTGGGCGAGGACATACAGAAGGCCATCGACCGGGCGCGCAGCATCATGGAGCGCATGAGCGTGCAGCCGCCGGCCGCCGGCGGGCCGGAGGGCGCGGCCCTGGAGCAGGCCAACCAGGAGCTGACCCAGGCCCTGGACGCGCTGGCCGGCTACCTGGGCGAGTTGGACCAGGAGCCCCTGCGCCCGGCCCTGGGCCGGGCCGAGGCCCTGCTGGAGCTGATCCAGGCCGCCCCGGACGCGGCGGCAGAGGCGCCGGCCCCGCCCGCCCCCCCCCCGGCCGGTCCGCGCTACAAGTTCCCCCTGGACCTGGTCTTCCAGACCACCTACGAGCTGTGCACCAACGAGACGGTGAAGAAGCACATCAAGGCCATGTGGGAGGCCGGCGAAAAGGGCTTCAACCAGGCCCAGGTGGAAGCGGCCTTGAACGACCTGGTGGGGGAGGGCCCGGACGCCGACAACTTCCTGAACCTGGACCTGCAGGGGGTGCTCAAGGCCCTGTTCAAGGCCACCGGCCAGGAGCGCTTCCAGCAGGTGCTCAAGAAGATGGCATCCACGGCGGACCAGATATTCCTGGAGCAGAGCCTGCCCCTGGAGGCCATGCCCGACGACGCGCCCCAGCCCACGGCCCAGGCCTCGGCGGCGGGGGCGGCTCCCGCGTCCGCCGCCGTGAGCGCCGATATCCTCGACGGCGCCCAGGCCCTGGTGGATGAACTCAGGGCCGACGCCGCCCGCCTGGCGCCGCCGCCGCTGCCCGGCGACCTGGCCGCCCTGTGGGAGAAGGTGCAGCAGGCCCAGGCCGCCCACGCCTCGGTCAACGTGGTGGAGCCCCGCCTGGTGGAGGAGCTGGACGCCACCATGGCGGTCATCTTCAGCTCGGTCAACAGCATCATCGAGGCCCTGAGCTTCCAGGACCTCTCCGGCCAGACCATCTACCGCATCGTGCGCCTGCTCACCGATTTCCAGGTCCAGCTCCTGGCCATGGTGGTCAGCTTCGGCTCCAAGATCAAGGCCAAGGAGGCCCAGGCCGCGGTGACCACCGAGGAAAGCGAACGCATGGCCCAACAGGAGGTGGACAAGGTGCTGGAGACCCTGGGCGTGCACGAGGAGGCCGCCGGTGCCCAGGGCGTGGAGTCGGCCAGCAAGCTGGACCAGGGGGCCATCAACGACCTGCTGGCCAACATGGGCTTCTAGGCCAGGTTAGCGCCGATGTCAAAAGGCTGGCGGGGATAAACCCCGCCTCTACGCTAAATAATTCTTGATGTAGGGCGGGGTTTATCCCCGCCCGCGTATTTTGCGCGCCAGCGAACTGGGGTAAAGATGACGCCGTTGCGCGCCGCGCTTGAACGCGCCCTCCCCCAAAAAAACCACCGGCCGGGCCCCGTGGGGTCCGGCCGTTTTGCGCGGCGGGGTTGGGGCTTATTGGCAGGTCGAGCGGGCCTGGGCCTGGCCGTCCCAGGAGAGCAGATTGCGGCCGGGTCCGTCCAGCCAGGCGCGCTCCAGGCTGAAATAATCGTAGAGGTAAGCGGGCATCTCGGTGGTGATGGCGAACTCGCCGCCCTGGAGGTGATAGACGTAGGGCCGCCCCCAGGGGTTGACGAGCAGGCTGTCATTGAGGCCGGCCTCGCGCAGGCTGGCCGGCAGGCGGCCCTGGCGCTGGGCGTAGGCCCGCACCACGTCGCGGATGATGTTGATCTGGCGCAGGGCCAGGGCCTCGCGCTCCCGGCCCACCCGCTTCAGCGCCCGCTGGCCGCTGTAGCGCCAGGCCGCCACCAGGCCCACCAGGCTCAGACCCGTGAGCAGGATGCCCAACTGCCAGGCCAGCACCGCCGCGCCCGGACCCAGGCCCCAGCTCAGGGCCGGCCCGGCCAGGGCCGCCCCGGCCGAAACCGCCCCCACGCCGCCCAGGGTGGCGACCAGGGGGCGCTGGCGGCGCCAGGGATGGGGGTGCAGCATGCCAACCTCCTGGGCCGGACGAACCCAGGCCCTCAGACTCAACAATGACACAAGCCACCGGTCGGGGCCAATGGCAAAATATGCCGGATCGGGGCTTGATTTGGATTTTATGCAAAAAACAGGCCCTGTTGCCGCGGCGGAAAAGCAAAGGCGGGCGCAACCTTGCGCCCGCCCCGCCACGCCGGCTGGCGGCGTGGCCGCGGATGGCCGGTTAGGCCGGCTTGTCCTGGGCCGGGGTTTCGGGCTGGGTCTGGTCCGCCTCCATGGCCGCCAGCTTGGCCTTGAGCTCGGCCACTTCCTTCTTGTAGCGGTCGGCCTCCTCGTTGCTGGGGGTGAAGGGCTCGCGCGCGGCCTCCAGCTCGGCCCGGCGCTTGTCCTTGATCTCCTCGGAGCCCAGGTAGGCGGCCAGGGCGCCGGCCAGGATTAGGATGATGGGCACCATGCCTTTGAACAGGCGCACGAAATCGCCCCACCAGCCGAAAAGGCCGATCACACCCAGCACCAGGGCCACCAAACCGCCGACCAGAGCCACCATTGCCAGACCTCCTTGCATCGTCGGATTCGTCAATCTTCACAGGGCCGTGTCCCAGGCGGACACGCCTTGGCGGGAGCGTGCTTCCCTTAAAAATTAGCACCCCGCCGCGAAGGCGGTCAAGCTTTTAGCCGACCGGGCTCATTTGCGCCAGGCCCCGTAGACCCGCTCGTCCCTGGCTCCCAGGTCCAAGAGCAACTGGCGGAAGGCCTCCGGCCGGGGCACCCCGAAAAGCCTCACCGCCGGCTCCTCGCGGTCCTCCACGTAAAGATGCACGTGGGCCACGCCCAGCAGGCGCTGGGTGAGCCCCCGGCGCAGGTCGATGCGCCGGATATCGGCGATGGCCGCGCGGCTGGTCTTGCGCGTCGGCAGGCTGATCTCGGCCACCACCTGCTCGGCTTCGACCCGGTAGCGGCTGCCCAGGCGGCGGATGAGGATGAAGGCCAGGAACAGGCTGGCCAAAAGCTGGCCCAGGGCCGGGGAGACGACCGCTTCCGGGTTGACCATGGGGCCGGCCAGGAAGACCAGGACTCCGAAGAAATAGACCCCGAAGGCCGGCCAGGCCGGTCGAAAGTCGCTGAATTGCTCCAGGTCGGCGGGGTTCATGGCGGCCTCTGCGTGGGGGTGGGGGCTTGCCTATCGGCAACTTAACGTCTGGCAAGCGCCGGGTCAAGACCGGCCGCCGGCCGGGGCCGGCTTGACCGGCCCCGGCCGGCTGCCATATGCTGGCGGGTAGGAGGCTCAACCGGCGGGAGGGCTGCATGCGCGAGGCCATGCTGTATGAAAAACTCGACCAGGCGCGGGTGCGCTGCCATCTCTGCGCCCACGGCTGCCTGATCCGCGACGGCGAGCGCGGGCTGTGTCGGGTGCGCGAGAACCAGGGCGGCGCGCTCTACAGCCTGGTCTGGGGCAAGCCCATCGCCGGCAACGCCGACCCCATCGAGAAAAAGCCGCTGTTTCATTTCCTGCCCGGCACCCGGAGCTACTCCATCGCCACCCTGGGCTGCAACTTCCAGTGCGGCTTCTGCCAGAACTGGAACATCAGCCAGCATCCCCGCCAGGCCCAGGGCGAGATCCCCGGCGGCGGCCCCCACGGCGAGCTGGTGGAGCCGCGGGCCATCGTGGCCGAGGCCCTGGGCCAAGGCTGCGCCTCCATCAGCTACACCTACACCGAGCCCACCATCTATTTCGAGTACGCCCGCGACTGCATGGATCTGGCCGTCCAGGCCGGGCTCAGAAACGTCTTCGTCAGCAACGGCTACGAGTCGGCCGAGTGCGTGGAGGCCTGCCGCGGGCTCTTGCACGCGGCCAACATCGACCTCAAGGCCTTCCGCGACGGCTTTTACAAGACCGAGTGCAAGGCCCGCCTGCAACCGGTGCTGGACACCCTGGCGGCCATGAAGGCGGCGGGCGTCTGGCTGGAGGTGACCACCCTGCTCATCCCCGGCAAGAACGACGACCCGGTGGAGCTCAAGGAGCTGACCGAATACCTGGCGCGCGAACTTTCGCCGGACCTGCCCTGGCACGTCAGCGCCTACACCCCGCGCTATCAGTACGAGCAAACCGGCCCGCCCCCCACCCCGCTGAAAAGCCTGGAAAAGGCGGTGGAGATCGGCCGCCAGGCCGGCCTGCGCTTCGTCTACGCCGGCAACGCGCCCGGCCACGGCTCGGAATCCACCGCCTGCCCCTCCTGCGGGCGCATCGTGGTGGGCCGGCGCGGGTTCATGGTCACCGGCCTGGACCTGAACGGCGGCGCCTGCCCCTCCTGCAACCGGCCCATCCCCGGCGTGTGGTCGTGAAGGCGGCCGAGGCCGGCCCCGCCCCGGCCGCCCCGGCCGGCCATCCCGGCCAAGGCCACCGCCGGCGCCTGCGCGACAAATTCCTGGCCCACGGCCTGGCCAAGTTCACCGACGAGGAGGTGCTGGAGCTCTTGCTCACCCTGGCCACCCCCCGCCGGGACTGCAAGCAGCAGGCGCGGGCCTTGCTCGCGCATTTCGGCGGCCTGCGGGCGGTGCTGGAGGCCGCCCCGGCGGACCTGGCCGGGCTGGATGGCATCGGCCCCAAAAACATCCTGGGGCTGAAGCTGATCCCGGCCGTGGCCCGGCGCTATCTGGAGGACCGGTTGCTCACCGGCGGCCTGGCCCAGTTGCACGAGGTGAGCGACTACCTGCTCTGGACCATGGCCCCCCTGGCGCGCGAGGTCTTCCGGGTGCTGCTCCTGGACCAATCCCGGCGGGTGACGGCCAGCGAGGACCTTTTCGCCGGCACCCTGGGCGAGGCGGTGGTCTATCCCCGCGAGGTGGTGGCCAAGGCCCTGGCCGGGGGCGCGGCGGCCATCCTCTGCGCCCACAACCACCCCGGCGGCGATCCCCGGCCCAGCCGGGACGACCTGGACTTGACCCGTCGGCTATACTTCGCCTGCCGGGGGGTGGGCCTGGAGCTGGTGGACCACCTGATCGTGGGGCGCGAGCGGGTGCACAGCCTGGCCGGCGACCCGGCCTGGCGGCGGATAACCAGCGAATACGCGGCCCTGGGGCTGTGAGGGAGCAGGATGAGATGGACGCGCGCGACCGCTTGATCTTCGCCCTGGACGTGGACGACGCCCAAGAGGCCGAAGGCCTGGTGCGGCTGTTGGCCGGCGAGGTGGGGGTGTTCAAGGTGGGCTTGGAGCTCTTCGTGGCCGAAGGCCCGGCGGTGCTGGAGCTGCTGCGGCGGGCCGGGGCGCGGGCCATCTTCCTGGATCTCAAGCTGCACGACATCCCGGCCACCATGCGCGCCGCGGCCAAGGCCGCCGCCCGCCACCAGGTGGACCTGATGACCTGCCACGCCGACCAGGCAGAGATATTCAGCGGCCTGGACCTGGGGCGCACCCGCCTTCTGGGGGTGACGGTGCTGACCAGCCTGGGGGCCGAGGACCTGGCCGCCATGGGCTATCCGGCCGAGTTGTGCGACCCCCGCGCCCTGGTGCTGCGCCGGGCGCGCCTGGCCGTGAGCGCCGGCTGCCACGGCGTGGTCTGCTCCGGCCAGGAGGCCGCGGCGGTGCGCGCCGCCCTGGGCCCAGACGCCCTGGTGGTCTGCCCCGGCATCCGCCCGGCGGCCAAGCTGGGCACCGGCATGGACGACCAGAAGCGCATCGTCACCCCGGAGATGGCCCTGGCCGCCGGGGCCAGCCACATCGTGGTGGGCCGGCCCATCCGCCAGGCCTCCGACCCCCTGGCCGCGGCGCGGGAGGTGGTGGAGGGCATCCGCCGGGGGCTGGCCCCCGCCTGAGCGGCCCGACCGGGCCGGGGCGCGGCTGGCGCGCGGGGGGCGGCCGTGCTAGGGTTGGTTGGCGATGAGCGCCCCGGCCGGGGCGGCGTTAAAGCGAGAGCGGGAGGGCGCCAGGGTGGATCTGATCGCGGGCGTGAGGGTCAAGGAGCTGAAGGTCATCCCGGACGAGCGCGGCCGGCTGATGGAGATGCTGCGCTGCGACGACGACATCTTCGTGGGCTTCGGCCAGGTCTACCTGACCACCACCCTGCCGGGGGTGGTCAAGGCCTGGCACCTGCACAAGCTCCAGACCGACCACGTGGTCTGCGTGGCCGGCATGATAAAGCTGGCCCTGTACGACGACCGGGCCGACTCGGCCAGCTATGGCCGGCTCAACGAGTTCTTCCTGGGCGTGCACCGGCCGCTCTTGGTGCAGATTCCGCCCCTGGTCTACCATGGCTGGAAGTGCGTCAGCGTCGAGGAGGCGCTGATCGTCAACACCGTGACCCGGCCCTATGACTACCGCGACCCGGACGAGCACCGCCTGGACGCCCACACGAGCCACATCCCCTATGACTGGAGCCGCAAGGACGGCTGAGGCCATGCCCCTGCCCTTCACCGCCGAGCAATTCCTGGCCGTGTTCGCGGCCTACAACCAGGCCATGTATCCCGCCCAATGGCTGGCCTACGCCCTGGCGGCGCTGGCCGTCTGGCTGGCCTGGGGGGGCGGGGCCGTGGCCGGCCGGGGCTCGGCGCTCATCCTGGCGGCCTTCTGGCTGGCCAGCGGCCTGGGCTACCACTGGCATTTCTTCGCGGCCATCAACCCCCTGGCCAAGGTCTTCGCGGCGCTGTTCATGCTCCAGGCCGCGGGCTTCGCGCTCTGGGCGCTGTGGCCAGGCGCGAGCCCCGGCTTCGGCCGCCGCCGCGACGGCCAGGGCTGGATCGGGGCCGCCATCATCGCCTACGCCCTGATCCTCTATCCCCTGCTGGGCTGGGCCCTGGGCCACGGCTGGCCCCATCAGCCCCTGGTGGGCCTGACCCCCTGCCCCACCGCCCTGTTCAGCTTCGGCCTGCTGCTGATGACCAAGCGGCCGGCGCCCCTGATCCTGCTGCTCATCCCCCTGGCCTGGTCGCTGATCGGCGCCTTCGCCGCCGTGGGCCTGGGCATGGGCGAGGACGCCGTCCTGGCCGTGGCCGCGGTGGCGGCCTGCGCGTTGCTTTTGCCGCGCGCCAAAACCACCACCTAAAACCTGGCTTACCAGATTGTCAATCCAGCGGCTGGTGTGCTAAGCTTAAACGCTACCCGCAGTCAGCGGTTATCATTGGTTATTTTCCTATCCGTCCGCTCTGGTTTCGGGGCCGCCCCGACCCGCCCCCGGCGCGGCGTCCGTGATGTGGCCGTGACCGAGCACTATGGCATCTCCCAAGACCCCCCGCCTCCGCCGCTGACCCCCGCGCAGCAGGAGCTGGAGGACCGCCTTTCCAACCGGGTGCATCCGGACTACCGCCACCTGCCCTGGCTGGAGCGCACCAAGGAGATGTGCCGGCAGTGGGACCGCCTGCGCCGGTCACGCCTGGGGGTGCTGGGCACCTATTTCCCGATTTTCCAGCCCCGCTGGCAACACCCGGAGTGGCCGCACTTCAACCTGGCCCGCCAGGAGGCCGACGCCCTGGGCGCGCGCTACGACGACTGGCTGGCGGTGCAACTAGACCGCCTGCTGGGCTCCGACCACGGCCGCCACAGCCCGGCCGACCTCCATGGCCGGGTGGCGGTGGAGGCCTTCAAGCACCGCCACCGCCCCGCCGCGCAGCCCCCCGGCCCGGCCCGGCCCTTCCAACGCCCGCAGGATTACGACCCCGACAACCCCGCCCACCGGCGCTACGCCGAGGCCCTGCTGGGCGAGCTCATGGAGCTGGGCAGCTACATCTGCCAGGGGCGGGAGCAGGCCGAGGAGCTGGTCACCGAGGCCGTCTGCCGGGCGGTGGTGCCCTTGCAGGCCCTGGCCTATTATCGTCCGGACATGAAGGACCGGGTGGAGCGGGCGGTCAAGCAAAAGCAGTCTGGCCAGGACCAGGACCCCGCCCAGGACTCGCCGCCTCCGATGATAATCTGATCCCCCGCCCCTTGCGAACCGCCTCCGTCCGCCGCCCGCACTTGACAACGCCGCCCCAGGGCCTATTGTTTATGGAAAATGTCGATGGCTGGGGAGGTTTTGCATGCCCATCTACGAATATGGCTGCCAGGACTGCGGGCACTGCTTCGAATACCTGCATTTCGTGGGCGAGGACGCCCCGCCCGACTGCCCCCAATGCCGATCCAAGCGGGTGAAGCGCCAGCTCTCGTGTTTCGCCACCAGCACCGGACAGGCCGGGGCGAGCGGGCTGGCCGGCCTGGGCCAGGGCCACGGCGGCGGCTGCGGCTCCGGCGGCTTTTCCTGAGCCCACTGACCCCCGGCGGTCGGCCGGGACAACACGCCCTCAGCGCACCTACGGGCCAGGCGGACCGCGCCAGACCGTGAGTCCGTCTTTTTTTTCCGTCAAGGCATGACGTCAGGAAAGTGCATCCTTGTGCTTTTTCGCCCCATTTCGGGCAAAAGCGTGTCTAGTCCGAAATGGAGGCCGGTTGCGCGGCCAGCGCGTGGCGGACCCGCCAGCGGGCAAGCGCCCGCGCGAAAGGGGCCTCCCCCTCCACCCCGGCCGGGGGGAGGGGGAGGGTTGAGGGGGAGTGAGGGTCGGGGGGGTTGGCTAGTTCTTCTTGAGCACCGCGAAGAAGCTGTGGCCCTGGCGCTGCACCAGCAAGAGCAGCCCGTCCTGGGCCTGGCTCCAGGCCTGCTCCAGCGCGCCCGCGTCCTTCACCGGAGCCTGGCCGGCCTCCAGGATCACGTCGCCGCGCTTCAGGCCCGCCGCCGCCGCCGGGCCGCCGGGGGCCACGCTGACCACGGCCAGGCCGTGCTCGGCCGCCGCGCCCAGGCGCTGGGCCAGTTCGGGGTCGAGCGGCTGCACCGCCAGGCCCAACTTTTCCAGGCCCTCCCGCGCTTGGCCCCCGGCGGGCCGGCCGCCGGTCGGGGCGTCCTGGAGCTCGCCCAGCTTAACCTTGATTTCCAGGGTCTTGCCGGCGCGGACCAGACCCAGCCTGGCCTCGTGGCCCACCGGCGAGCCGGCCACCAGGCGGGCCAGGGCGGCGGGGCCGTCCACCGGCTTGCCGTCGAAGCTGGTGACGACGTCGCCGCGCTTGAGGCCGGCCTGCATGGCCGGGCCGTCCGGCGCGACGTCGGCCAAGAGCGCGCCATGGTTGTCCTTCAGTCCGAACTTGGCGGCCAGGTCGGCGTCCACCGGCTGGGTGTAGACCCCCAGCCAGCCGCGCACCACCCGGCCCTTGTCCTTGAGCTGGGCCATGACGCTCTTGGCCAGGTTGGCCGGGATGGCGAAGCCGATGCCCTGGCCCTGGGCGGCGATGGCGGTGGGAATGCCCACCAGGCGGCCCTGCATGTCCACCAGGGCGCCGCCGGAGTTGCCGGGGTTGATGCTGGCGTCGGTCTGGATGAAGTCGTCATAGGGGCCGGCCCCGATGATGCGCCCCTTGGCGCTGACGATGCCGGCGGTGACGGTGTTCTCCAGGCCGAAGGGGTTGCCCGCGGCCAGCACCCAGTCGCCCACCCGAAGCTGGTCGGAATCGCCCAGGGCCAGGGCCGGGTAGGGGCCGTTCTGCTTCAGCCGGATCAGGGCCAGGTCGGTCTTGGGGTCGCTGCCCACCACCTGGGCCTCGATCTCCTGGCCGTCATTGAGCTTGACCACGATCTTGTCGGCCCCCTCCACCACGTGGTGGTTGGTCAAGGCCAGGCCCTCCGGGTCCACGATCACCCCGGAGCCCAGGGCGCGCCGCTGCTGGGGTGGGGTGGGAAGCCCTTCGCCGCCGAAGAAGCGGCGGAAGAACTCGTGCAGTTCGGGGGGGCCTTCCCGGCCCGGCCCGCGCCGGTCATGACCGGGGGCCGGCCCCATGGCCGGCGGCTTGGGCTCGCGTTCGGCGCGGATGTTTATCACCGCCGGGGCGATCTTGGCCGCCAGCTCGGCGAAGCCGGCCGGGGCGGCGGCCCAGGCGTTGGCGGCCAGGGCCGGCAGCGCCAGCAGCAGCGCCGCCAGCAGGGCCAGGCCGGCGCGGGTCGGGGCGGGTCTGGGTCGGGTCATGGGTCACCTCCGTGAAAGTTTGCGCCCCTGGGGGCGTGATCGGCGTCCACCCATAGGATGACCACCGCCGATTACGCCTGCCTTGCCGCAACATTAAAGATTTGCAAGGTTGGCGACGCGGCCGGCGCGGGGCCTTATGCTATGGTGGAAAGGTGCATGACCGGGCGGAGGGTTCCATGCGGGTGCTGATCGTGGAGGACGACGCCAAGATCGCCGGCTTCATCGCCAAAGGGCTGAAGGAGGCCGGCTGCGTGGCCGAGATCGCCCCCGACGGCGCGGCCGGCCTGGAGCTGGCCCGGGGCGGCGGCTTCGACGCGGCGGTGGTGGACCTGATGCTGCCGGGCATGGACGGCCTGGAGCTCATCGGCCGCCTGCGCGCGGCCGGCGACCAGACCCCGGTCATCATCCTGAGCGCCCGGCGCTCCATCGACGACCGGGTGCTGGGGCTGGCCAGGGGCGGCGACGACTACCTGACCAAGCCCTTCGCCTTCTCCGAGCTGCTGGCCCGGCTCCAGGCCCTGGTCCGCCGGGCCAGCCGCCAGCCGGAGCCCACCCGGCTGACGGTGGGCGATCTCAGCCTGGACCTGGTCAGCCGCCAGGTGTTCCGCGCCGGGGCGGCCATCGATCTGCAACCCAAGGAGTTCAGCCTCCTGGCCCACCTGATGCGCAACGCCGGGCGGGTGGTGACCAAGACCACCATCCTGGAGCGGGTCTGGGACTATCACTTCGACCCCCAGACCAACGTGGTGGACGTGGTCATCTGCCGGCTGCGCAACAAGATCGACCGCGACCACCCCCGCAAGCTGATCCACACCATCCGCGGGGTGGGCTATGTCCTGCGCGAGCAGTAGCCCGCCGCCCCGCCCCGGCCGGCGGGGCACCGCCTGGCGGCTGACCCTGTGGTACGCGGCGGCCCTGTCGCTCTGCCTGGGCCTGCTCTCCGGCCTGGCCTACTATCTTTTCGACCAGGCGCTCACCAGCGCCGACCGCCAGGCCATCCTGGACAAGGCGCGCGAGTACGCCCTGGCCGGCCAGCGGGGCATGGCCGAGGCCCTGGTCACCGAGATCCGGCTGCAACGGGCCATCGAGGAGCGGGCGGGCTTCTACATCCGGGTGGTGGACCCCCACGGCCGCAACCTGGTGCTGATCGTGCCCCAGGAGCTGGCCGGCCTGGCCCCGGCCGGCCTGGAGCGCCTGCCCGCGCCGCCGCCGGGCGAATGGCTGGTGCTGACCGGCGACGGCGGCCGCCCGGTGCTGGAGGCGGCCTGCCTGCCCCTGCCCGGCGGCCTGTCGCTCCAGGTGGGGCGCAGCCCGGCCGCGCGGCTGGCGCTTCTGGCCCACCTGCGCCGGGTGCTCCTGTTCGCCGCCCTGCCGGCCCTGGCCCTGGCCCTGGCCGGAGGCTGGTGGCTGGCCGCCCGCAGCCTGGCCCCGCTGCGCGATCTGTTGGCCACGGTGCGGGGCATCGACGCCGGCGACCTGGCCGCGCGGGTGCCCCCACGCGTCGGCGGGGGCGAGCTGGACGAGCTGGCCCGGCAGTTCAACCGCATGCTGGAGAAGATCGCGCGCCTGGTCACCGGCATGCGCCAGTCCCTGGACCACGTGGCCCACGACCTGCGCACCCCCCTGGCCCGGCTGCGCTTCACGGTGGAGGCCGCCCTGCGCGAGCCGGACGACCCGCACGCCCAGCGCGAGGCGCTGATGGACTGCGCCGAGGAGGGCGAACGCCTGACCAGGATGCTGGACATGCTCCTGGACGTGTCCGAGGCCGAGACCGGCATCCTGCGCCTGGCCCCGGCCCCGGTGGACCTGGCCGGCCTGGTGGCCGAGGTGGCCGAGCTCTACGGCTTTTTGGCCGAGGAAAAGGGCGTGGCCCTGGACGCGGCCGGCCTGCCATCCCTGACCGCCGTGGTGGACGCCGGCCGGGTGCGCCAGGCGGTGGCCAATCTCCTGGACAACGCGGTCAAGTACACCCCGGCCGGCGGCCGGGTGGCGGTGGGGCTGGAGCGGACGGGCGCCGAGGCGGTCATCAGCGTGGCCGACAGCGGGCCGGGGGTGGCCCCGGCCGAGCGCGAGCGGGTCTTCGAGCGCCTGTACCGGGGCGACAAGAGCCGGGGCCAGCGGGGCATGGGCCTGGGCTTGAGCCTGGTGGCGGCGGTGGCCAAGGCCCACGGCGGCCGGACGGCGGTGGACGAGGCCCCCGGCGGCGGGGCGCGCTTCCGGCTCTGGCTGCCGCTGGGGGGCGCAACGCCCGCCCAGGCCTAGGCCGAGGCGGCGGGCTCCGTGACCGGCAGGTCCAGGAGGGCCTGGTAGAGGCGCTCCACCTCCGGCCGGCGCGCGGCGATCTCCTTGGCCAGGGCGGCCAGGCGGTGGGGCGGCAGGTTCAGGCTTTCCAGCAGGGCGCGCTCCAGGGCCGGGCGATCCCGGCGGTAGCCGTCGCCCAGGCCCAGACCATGGGCCAGGAAATCGGCCAGGTGGACCGCGCCCACCAGGCCCTGATGCTCCGGGCTGGCCAGGGGCCGGTGGTGGCGGCTGATGACCTGGGACACCGAGGCCGGCAACTCCCAGTGCTCGGCCAGGGCCTTGCCCACCGCCTGGTGGGACATGTCCATTTCCCGCTCGGCCTCCTCCAGGCTGGCGCCCCGGGCCATCAGGCCCATCAGCTCGGTGACGTCGTCGGGGAAAAAGGCCAGGAGCACCACCTTGCCCACGTCGTGCAGCAGCCCGGCGGTGAAGGCCAGGTCGACGTCCTCCTGGCCCAGGAAGCGCGCGGTCAGGCGCGAGGCCTCGCAGACGGCCACCGAGTGCAGCCAGAGCCGGCGGGCGATGTCGGGGTGGCGGAAGGTGGAAGGGTGCAGGAAACCCACCAGGCTCAGGCCCATGGCCAGGTTGCGCACCTCGTTGTAGCCCACCGCCACCACCGCCCGCCCCACCGAGGTGACCGGATGGCGGAAGCCGTAATAGGCCGAGTTGGCCACCGCCAGGAGCTTGGTGGTCAGCGCCTGGTCATAGCGGATTTTCTTCTCCAGCTCCGTCACCGAGGAGCGGGGATCATCCAAAGAGGCCAGAATGGAGGCCAGGACCTCCGGCAGCGTGGGCAGGTTGCGTATTTTGCGCAGAAAGTCTTTGGCCATCGCCGGTGTCGCCTCGCAGATAGCGCAGCTTATCCCATCCCCCGCGCTATAATGACAAAAAAAGGGGCGGGCTGTCGAGCCGGGCTGTATTGCCTTGCCTGTGATGGGTTTGCCGTCCGGCGAAATGTTCTGCTATGATTTCGGAACAGCTTTCGTTATCAAATCTGCGGGCGATGGACAGATTCATCATCTGTCGGCGGCGGGTTTTTTGGCAAGCAAACTGACCAACGCGGACGCATCGTCGACCTCCCCGGCCGGTCAGGCCGACAGGATCGCGCCGCCTGGACCCGCCGCCGAGCGCGGGGCGGCCCGCCTGGCCGTCACCGCCGGCGCGTTGTGGGGGCTGGAGCAGGGCCTGGCCCTGACCGACGCCCATGGCGCGGTGCAGGAATGCAACCCCGCCTTCGCCGACATGGTGGGGCGCGACGCCTCCCGCCTGCCCGGCCGGCCGCTGGCCAGCCTTTTCGTCGAAACCTCCGACCTGGAGCTTTTCCAGGAGCTGGGCCGCCGGGTGGACCAGGGCGGCTTCTGGCGCGGCCCGGTCAACCCCCCGGCCGGCCTGACCAGCGGCGGACCGCTGGAGATGAGCGTCCTGCGCGCCTGGCCGGACCCGGAGGACGAGGCGGCCTGGCTGGTGGTGCTGCGCCACCTGGGCCAGGCCGAGGACCAGATCGACCAGTTGGCCTACCTGGCCCTGCACGACCCCCTGACCAGCCTGCCCAACCGGGCCTATTTCTACCAGCGGCTCCAGTCGGCCCTGGCTCACGCCCGCCGCCGGCGGGTGGGGCTGGCCCTGCTCTACCTGGACCTGGACAACTTCAAGACCATCAACGACAGCCTGGGCCATGGCGTGGGCGACCGCCTGCTCTGCGAGATCGCCGTCCGCCTCAAGGCCTGCCTGCGCACCGAGGACGCGGTGGCCCGCCTGGGCGGCGACGAGTTCATCCTGCTCTTGACCGACGTGGACGGCAGCGAGGGGGCCGAGGCGGTGGCCCGGCGCATCCTGGGCCAGGTGGCCCAGCCCATGCAGGTGGGCGGCCACGAGCTCCAGGTCAGCGTCAGCATCGGCATCACCGTATACCCCCGCGACGGCATGGATTCCGAGACCCTGGTCAAGAATGCCGACCTGGCCATGTACCGGGCCAAGGAGCAGGGCAAGCGCAGCTTCCACCACTACACCCAGGACCTGCACACCCAGGCCAGCCGCCGCCTGGTGATGGAAAGCAACCTGCGCAAGGGCTTCCAGCGCGGCGAGTTCGTGGTCTTCTACCAGCCCAAGTGGGACGTGGCGGGCGGGCGCATCAGCGGCATGGAGGCGCTGCTGCGCTGGAACCGGCCCGAACTGGGCCTGGTGGGGCCGGGCGAGATCATCCCCCTGGCCGAGGAGACCGGGCTCATCGTGCCCATCGGCGAATGGGTGCTGGTGCAGGCCTGCCGCATGGTGCGCGAGCTGGCCGCCGAGGGGCGCGAAGGGCTGCGCGTGGCGGTGAACCTCTCGGCCCGCCAGTTGTTGTGGCAGCATGACTTCGTGGACATGGTGGAGATGGTGCTGGCCGAGGTGGGGCTGGACCCCTCCTGCCTGGAGCTGGAGGTCACCGAGAGCGTGGTGATGCACAACCTGGACGCCGCGGTGGCCATCATGAAGCGGCTGGGCCAGTTGGGGGTGCGCCTGTCCCTGGACGATTTCGGCACCGGCTACTCGGCCCTGGCCTGCCTGAAGCGCTTCCCCCTGCACGCGCTGAAGCTCGACCGCTCCTTCGTCACCGAGGTGCCCACCAGCCGCGACAGCACGGC
Organism: Thermodesulfobacteriota bacterium; assembly: GCA_049322275.1. Taxonomy (GTDB): domain Bacteria; phylum Desulfobacterota; class Desulfarculia; order Desulfarculales; family Desulfarculaceae; genus JACRDC01. The sequence continues at coordinate 11,568 of JBMORH010000034.1, read as the reverse complement.
CATCGTGGGGGCCATCATCGCCATGGCCCACAGCCTGGGGCTGGAAGTGGTGGCCGAAGGCGTGGAGAACCGCCAGCAGATGGAGTTCCTGCTGTCCCGTCAATGCAGCCTGATGCAGGGCTTTTTGTTCAGCCCGCCGGTGCCGCCCGACCAACTGCGCGAGCTCTGCCGCCAGCCCTGGCCGGCGGCCCTGGGCGACCTGCTCAAGCCCGACCGCCTGGGGCCGCGGCCCTGATTCCCGCACAGTCTACTGCGTCCGCTGCATCAGGTCGCAGAAGTAGGTCACCGAGTCGGCCTTGGACCACAGGCCCACGAAGCCCTGCACCGGGGCCTCGGCCAGGTAGTTCAAGAGCAGCTCGCCGTCCAGGTGGCAGCGGATGCGCCGGTCCTGCACCGCCACCTTCAGCTCGTGCCAGTGGTTTGATTTGATGGGCTGGCGCACCCTGGCCAGCTCGTGGCGCTTGGCGGCCACGAACTGGAACAGCACCAGGTTCTGCTCCAGGGCGCTCAGGCGCCAGACGTAGAAATTGCCGATGTCGGTGAGCCCGAAGGCCAGGCCGCCGACCCGGTCGATCACCCCGGCCACGGTCTTGACCCGGCAGCTCACCGCGCCGTCGGCCATGCGGCTGGCCTTTTTCACCGCCAGCGGGAAGTAATGATAGGCCGCCACGTGGTCCAGGAAATCGTAGTAGCGCTCGCCCAATAGCTTGGTGGCCAGGCCGGCGATGCCGGCCGAGAGCCCGGTGCGCCAGGGGGTGCCGTCCTGCTTCAGGCAGGCGCGGCCGTCCTGGCCGTCCCGGCTCCAGTTGCCCACCGGCAGGTAATAGTCCTTCAGCTCGCGGTTCTCGGCCAACGACAGATAGTCGTAGTCCTTGTTGAAGAACGACTCCACCAGGGGCTCCACCTGGCCCCGGTTGGCCAGGCCCACGTCCAGGAGCCGGCTGCTGGCCAACAGCCGCCCCACCTGGTCCAGGCGCTGGATCAGGCCGGCCCGGTCCAGGTCGGTCAGGTGGGCCTCCAGCAAATCGCCCTTGATCGCGACCTTCAGCCCCAGCCGGCTGAGCACCTCGGAGAGAAACTGCACCCGAAGCGCCCGGCCGTGGTAGTCGCCGGCCCCGCCGGCGAACTGAAGCGTGAGGTAGTTCTGGGTCTGGGTGTCCCCGCACAGACAATCCAGGTTGGCGAAGTGATAGCCGAAGCGGGCGCTGAAGTTAAGGTAGTCGCGGCTGATGAGCGCGTAGCTGGCCGAGCCCAGTCCGGCCCCGCCCGCGGCCGGGCCGCCGCCGGCCATCAGGGTGACCATGCCCTTGAGGTTCACCGGCACGGTGCTGGTCCAGTTGATGCCCGGATGGCTCAGCCCGCCCCACAGCGCCTTGAAGGGCGTGGACTCGATGTGCTCCGGGGTGATGGCGTCGCAGGTGGTCAGCCCCGGCTTGAGCCCGCCGCCCAGGTCGATCAGGCGCACGTCCATGGGCACGGTGCTGGTCAGCTTCACCGCCTCCACCTGGCCCAGGTTGCCCTGGCCCAGTTCGAACATGGCCCTGACCGCCGTCTCGTGGGTGTAGCGCACCACGTCGTGGTAGCTCTTGCAGTTCTTGGGGGCGAAACCGGGGGCGTTGGGGTCGGTGAGGTTCAGCGGCGCCGCCAGGTCCAGCACCCGGCGCAGGCGCTGATGCACCGGGCTTTCCACCATCAGGTTGCGGGCTGGCCGCGCCCCGGCCAAAAGGTCGGGCACCGCGCCCTCGTAGACCAGGCGCTGGTCGGCCCAGAGGGTGACCACCTGGCCCTGGGGCAGGCGGCGGGTGGCGTCGGGGGCGTCGAACAGGGCCGGAATGCCGAATTCGCGGGCCACCGAGGCCAGATGGCTGGCCACGCTGCCCACCTCGGTGACGATGCCCTTGACCTGGCCGGCCAGGCGGGCCAGGTCCGGCGAGGCGGTGGGCGCCACCAGCACGCAGCCCTGGGGCGCGTCGTCCAGATCGTCGCTGCCGCCGACCACGCAGACCGGGCCGGCGGCGATGCCCGGCGAGGCCCCCCGGCCGCCGAAGAGCAGCACCGGATGGCCCGCGTAGTCGCGGGCGATGGGCCCCTGCTCGGCCGGGGCCTGGGCCAGCTCCAGGGGGCGCGACTGCAACAAAAACAGCCGGCCGTCCTGGTCCAGCGCCCATTCCACGTCCTGGGGGCCGCCGAAGTAGTCCTCCAGCTTCAGCCCCCAGGCGGCCAGGGTCAGGGCGTCGGCGTCGGCCAGGCTGGGCTCGAACTGCATGGCCGGCGGCACCTCCCGGCTGGCGGTGCCGCCCTGGGCCAGGTTGACCAACTGCGTCGTCTTGAGGCTTACGCTGCGCTCGACGACCTCGCCGGCGTCGCGGCTGATCAGGAGCGTGTCCGGGCTGACGTTGCCGGCCACCAGTTGCTCGCCCAGGCCCCAGACCGCGTTGATGCGCATCTGCTGGGCCTGGGGGGCGGCCGGGTCGCGGGTGTAGAGCACGCCCGCGGACCTGGGGTTAAGCATGGCCACCCCGGCCACGGCCATGGGCGTCTCGCGGTCGTCCAGGCCCCGGTGCAGGCGGTAGGCGATGGCCCGGCTGTTGTACTTGCTGGCCAGCACCTGCTGGTAGGCCAGCGAAAGGTTGTCGGGGGTGACGTTGAGCACCGTCTCGTACTGGCCGGCGAAGCTGGCCTCGGTGTCCTCGCCGATGGCGCTGCTGCGCATGGCCAGGCGCAGATCCGGCCCCCACTGGGCGGCCAAGTCCTCGAAGGCCTCCAATATCTCGGCCTCCAGGATGGCCGGCACCCGGCTGGCGAAGACGATGCGCTGGCGTATGGCCGCGCCGGCCCGCTCGATGCTGCGGTTGTCGTCGGGGTTGATGCCGGCCAGTTGGCGCTCGATGAAGGCCTCCAGGCCGTTCTTGGCCAAAAACATCCGGCTGGCCGCGGCGGTGACGGCGAACCCCGGCGGCGCGGGCAGCTCCAGCACCGACTGGATCAGGGCCAGGTTGCAGGCCTTGGCCCCCACCAGGCCGCGCTGGTTGGGCTGGATCTGGGCGAAGGGGATGACCAGGGGGGCCTCGGCCGGGGGATGGCTGGGGGTCAGCACCGGCTCGATGGTCCGATCCAGGTCCAGCACCAGGCTCTCCAGCCGGGCCAGGTTGTCGCCGGTCAGGCTCTCCAGGCTGTAGACCGCCCCCAGCACGGACTCCACCAGCTCCTCGTACTTGCGCCTGGCCCAGGCCGGCGTGAAGGGGCGGCCGCCGTAATAGGCCTGCTCCAGCTCGGCCAGCGCGCCCAGGGCGGCGTTGTTGAAGTTGAGATAGCGCTTGAAGACCTGATAGCGCCGGGCCTGGGGGCCGGTCAGCGGGGTCAGCAGACGGCAGGCTTCGCGCGGGCGGAAGAGGTCCATCCAGGGGGGCATGCGCCGCTCTCCAGGTTCAGGATGCTGCCGGGGTCGTCTCACCTCAAGGCCGGCGCGTTTGCCGCTCCGGCGACAGCGCCGGCGGCTAGCCGGCCTCGGTCAGGGCGTGCTCGATGCGCATGGCTTCGGGCAGGAACACGTCATAAAAATCCTTCTGGCAGTTCAGGCCCCAGAAATCGCCGGTCTGCCGCAGGGCGGCCAGGCGGCAGCCGTTGCCGGAGCCGCACAGGGGCAGGTAGGGGCAGTCGGTGTTTTCCAGGCAGTCCCGCCAGCGCTCGCGGGCGGCCAGCTCGTAGTAGAGCGGCAGCGGCCGGGGCTGGTCCAGGCCTCCCACCCGGTATTCGGGCCGGCCGATGAACATGGGGCACTTGTAGATGCCGCCGTCCGGGGCGAAGAGCCAGGGGCCCTTCTCCGAGGTCAGGGCGCAGTTGTGCCCGGCCAAGAGGTCGGCGTGGGGCTTGAGGCCCTTGGCCACCACCAGCTTGAGCATCGCCAGGAAGGCGCGGGCGGCGCGGGCGTCCAGGGCGCAATCGGGCGCGCCGCAGGCCAGGCCCTGTCCGTCCAGGTATGGCATCTCCAGGCCGGGCTGGACGCCCGCCAGGCGGCGCAGCAGGCCGCGCCGGTCGAGGTCGTCCAGCAGCTCGGCGAAGGGCGCGATGTCCTCGCCGGAGACGGTGACCGTGGGCGTGACCTTGATGAGGTCGGCCACCGCCTCCAGGTTGGCCATGATGACCGCGTGGCTGGAGCCGCCGCCGGCGCGGAAGGGCCGGCGGGCGTCGTGCACCGCGGCCACGCCGTCCAGGCTGACCCTGGCCCCCGTGAAGCCCAGGGGCGAAAGCCTTTCCACCATGTCGCGGGTGAGCAGGGTGCCGTTGGTGGTCATGGTGAAGCCGAAGCGCCGGCCCGGCTCCTCCCGCGCCCACTGGCCGAGCGCTTCGGCCACCACCTCGATGGCGCGCGGATTGAGCAGGGGCTCGCCGCCGTAGAAGTCCACGGCGATCTCCCTGGCTTGGATCTCGTCCGCCCGGCGTATGAGGCGTTCCGCCACCGTCCGAGCGGCGTCCTCGTCCAGGCGCGGGGCGCGGTCCACGTGGGCCTCGAAGCAATACCGGCAGGCCAGGTTGCAGGCCATGGTGGTCAGCACCTTGGCCGTCACCTTGTCGGCCCGGCCATAGCCGTCCATGCGCAGGCGGTGGCTGGCCATGGCCCGCTCCAGCTCCGGGCCGGCGGCCACGAAGCCCTCGGCCTCCATCTCGGCCAGGCGCGCGCGATCCTCCCCGTCCAGCTCCGCGCCGGCGGCCAGGCGCTCCAGGCTGGCGCGGTAGTCCGGCTCCAGCACGAACAAGCCGCCGGCCAGGGTGTTGTAGATCAGGGCCTGGCCCGGCTCTGGCTGGTCTGGCACGATGATGTTGAAGCGCGAGGGTTGCATGGTCGCTCCCGGCCGCCGGGGCGGCGATCTGGGGTTCAGGATTGGCGATCCCGGAGCGTGTCGCCGGCCAGGGCCTGGGTCCGGGGCATCGGTTCGGGCAGGGGCGAAGGCGGCGGCGGCGGCGGGACCTCGCGGGCCTCGCGGCCCCGGCGGCCGGCCACCCACTGCGCGCGCAGATGCAGGCACTCGTGGAAATCCAGCCAGGGCGGTTCGGGGCTGGTGAATGTCTTGACCACCTTGAATCCCAGCCACTGGGTGATCCAGCGGTAGCTGAGCTGGTTGTTGGACGAGACCAGGGTGCGCAGGGATTGCCAGGGGTCGCCTTGGTACCACAGGTCCAGGAACTGGCTGGAGCAGCGCAAAAAGCCCAGGGTGTAGAGATCCAGCTCGGCCGAGCCGGCCATCCACAGGAAGGCCTCGGTCTGCTCCCGGCCCGGATAGGGGGCCACCCCCACGATGGCGGCGCAGACGCCGCGGTCGCTGACCACCGCCCAGAGGCGCTTGGATTTTTCCACCGGCCAGACCTTCCAGAAAGGCTCGTGCACGCGGCCGGTGTCCAGGATGTCCTGGCGGGTGGAATCGCGCTGGTGGGCCTCCACGTAGGCCAGGTCGTCGGGCGTGGCGGGTCGGATCAGCAAGGCGGCTCTCCCCTGGGCTGGTCATGGCACCAGGCCGGCCCCGCGCGGGCTCGGCCTGGCACCATGTTAGCACCTTGGCGCGGGAGAGTTAAGCCGTCGCGGCGCGCTCGCCTATTTGGCGAACTCCAAGAGCTCGATCTGCACCCCGTCCGGGGCCTTGATGAAGGCCACCTTCTGGGTGGGGGTCTGCTGGAAGGGCTCCACCTCGAACTCGGCCCCGCGCGCCTTGAACTCGGCGGCGGCCGCGGCCATGTCGTCCACCTCGAAGGCGATCTGCCAGACGCCGTAGCGGGGCTGGCCGGAGAGAGGCTCCGGGGTCATGCCGTCGCGCGGCGGGGAGAGCGCGAAGACCTGGCCGTGGAAGTCCATGCGCACGATGCGCATGCCGGGCACCTCGCCGCGGCGGATGACCTTGCAGCCCAGGACCTTCTCATACCAGGCCACCGAGGCCTCCAGGTCCTGGCAGCGGATATGGGTGTGCTCGATCTTGATCTGCATGCGGGGCCTTCCTTTCGTCTATGACCGCCTAGTCGCAGTCGGTGGGGCCTTCGCCCTCGATGTAGGGCAGCACGTAGGGGCCTTCCGGGATGACCGCCACCCGCTTGTGCCTCCCGGCGCTGGCGGCGATGGCGGCCTGCAGGTCCTTGACCGCCTTGACGCCGGTCAGGGCCAGGTCGGCCTCGCCCAGGCCCTCGGTGTATAGATAAATGTTGCCGATGCGCATGGGCTTGAGCTGCATCTCGGTCTGCCACTCGTCCACCGCGGCGTACTTTTTGGGCTCGATGTCCTTGAGGAAGCCCTCCGGGCCCAGGGCGATGAGCCGGCGCTGGGCGTCCACGTACTCCGGCGAGCCCATGCCCTCGCTGATGCGGCTGACGATGAACAGGTCGCCGCCGGGGGCCAGTATCTCCTGCGCCCCCACCATGCCCTTGACGGTCTGGTAGTAGGTCTTGTCCAGGGGATAGCCGGCCGCGCTGGTGATGACGGTCTGGAAACGCTTGGGCAGGTAGACCTCGGCGTAGGGGCGGATGTATTCCACCGCCTTCAGGTGGCTGGCGCTGATCTCGCCGAAGTTGACGTAGCTCAGGCGGCGGTGGTCGTCGATGACCGCGTTGACCGCCAGGACCCCGCCCAGCTTCGCCACGATCTCCAACTGCTGCTCGTGCAGGGGGTTGCCCTTGAGCACGCAGTTGATCGCCTTGGGATGCTCCATGAAGGTGGCGGTGTGCAGGTAGGTGATGGTGTCGCGGTGGGCCACGCCGGGCATGATGATCTTGCGCCCGCCGGAGTAGCCGGCCATGAAGTGGGGCTCCACCAGGCCCACCACCAGGCGCAGCTCGGCGGCCACGAAACGCTTGTCCAGCTTGACCGGGGTGCCCAGGCTGGTCGCGCCCAGGCTGACGTGGTCGTCGTCGTTGCGGGCGAAATGATTGACGATCTTGAAGTTTTCCATCACCCAGTCGCTGCCGACGACCTCCCGGAGCTCCGCGCCCTCGTTGGGCCGGTGCAGGCCGGTGGCCACCATGATGGTGATGGCCTCGGCCGGCACCCCGGCGGCCATGATCTGGCGCAAGAGCGGGGGCAGGATGACGCCGTTGGGCGCCGGCCGGGTGATGTCGCAGATGAGGATGCAGGCGCTTGTTTTGCCGCGGGCCTCTTCGGTGAGGCTGCGGCAGCCGATGGGCGCGGCCATGGCCGCCGCCACCGCCGCCGCCGGGTCGGGCGCGATGGGCATGGGGGGCTTCCTGACCACGGTCACATCCCAGTCGTCGGGCAGCTCCAGGAGCAGGCCCTCCTGGCCATAGTTCATCTTCACCTGCATGACTCACCTCTCGCTGGGGGTCGGCGGGGCGGGGCTCCGATCCGGTTGTGCAATCACATCGGAGCCTTCCACTGAACCGGTCTCTTGTTCCATATATTGGAAGCAAGCCGTTGCGTGCAGCACCGGCCGCCGCTGACGGCCGGCCGCCGCTTTAACTACCTTAATTGCTTCACGGTTGAGAATACACGCCTTAACATGCAGGTAGCAAGGCCAAAATGCGCGCGGACCCGGACGAGGTCCTGGCTGGACGGCCCGCAAAAGGGCTTGACATGCCAGGTACATTGGCACTAATGTATTCCATATAAAAACCTTGTCTTCCACATAGTGAAATAAGCCAAACTGCGGGGTGCCCATGCCGGAGCCCAAGACCTCCCTTGAAAAGGCGCTGGACGTGCTGGAGGCGGTGGCCAAGACGCGCAGCATCGGCCTGCACGCCCTGACCCAGGCCACCGGCTATCCGCCCTCCACGGTCCACCGCCTGCTGAAGATCCTGGGCCGGCGGCGCTACGTGCGCCAGGACCCGGCCACCAGCAAGTATCAGCTCTCGCTCAAGGTGCTGGAGCTGGCCAGCCTGCTGCGCGAGGAGGTGGGCATCATCGAGGTGGCCCGGCCGGTGATGAAGTCCTTGATGGAGGCCACCGGCGAGACGGTCAACCTGGTGGTCTTCGAGTCCAACGAGGCGGTCTACGTGGAGCAGGTGGCCAACCCCCAGTCGCTGTTGCGCATGTTCACGCGGGTGGGCGCGCGCACGCCGCTGTATTGCAGCGGGGTGGGCAAGGCCTTCCTGGCCTGCCAGAGCGACGACCGCGCCCTGGGTTATTTCCAGGCCATGGACAAGGTCCGCCACACGTCGCAGACCATCATGAGCGGCGAGGTGTTCCTGCAGGAGCTGGAGCGCACCCGCGCGCGCGGCTACGCCCTGGACAACGAGGAGATGGAGACCGGCGTGGGCTGCGTGGCCGCGGCGGTGACCAACAACGGATCGGTGATGGCGGCCATCTCCATCAGCGGACCGGCCAGCCGCATCCTGAAGGACGGCGGCGAGCAGATGGGCCGGGCGGTGAGCGAGGCGGCCCAGGAAATAAGTCAGCGCGCCACCTATCTGGCGGGCAGCGGAGCCAACTTTTAGCGGCGGCCCCGCTGGGCGCGGGGCGCGGCTTTTCGCAAACAGGAGGAAATCAGATGGCAAAGATGAGCGCCATGGACGCGGCGGTGTCCATTCTGTGGGACGAGGGCGTGCGCCAGATCTTCGGCATTCCCGGCGCGGGCATTCTGCCCTTCTACAAATCGCTGAAGAACCAGGGCAAGATCAAGCACATCGTGACCCGGCACGAGGAGGGCGCCATCCACATGGCCGACGGCTACGCGCGCGCCATCGGCGCGGTGGGCGTCTGCGCGGCCACCTCCGGCCCCGGCGCCAGCAACTTCGTCACCGGGCTCTACACCGCCCAGGTGGACTCCATCCCGATCCTGGCGCTCACCGGCCAGAACGTGCGCGCGCAGTTGGGCCGCGAGGCCTTCCAGGCGGTGGACATCGCCGAGATCGTCAAGCCGGTGGTCAAGAAGAGCTGGTGCGTGAAAGAGCCGGCCATGATCCCCTTCGTGTTCCGCGAGGCCTTCAGGATCATGCGCGAGGGCCGGCCCGGCCCGGTGCTGATCGATCTGCCCCTGGACGTGCAGAACGGCGAGATCGAGTACGACCCGGCCACCGACCGCAGCCTGCCGCTGGGCAAGATCGCCCCCACCCCGGCCCAGGTGGCCAGGGCCCTGGACCTCATCGCAGCGGCCGAGCGCCCGGTCTTCCTGCTGGGCGGCGGCGTCATCGTGGGCGAGGCCTGGAACGAGTTCCAGGCCCTGGTGGAATACCTCCAGGTGCCGGTGGTCAGCTCCTACATGGGCAAGGGAGCCATGGCCTTCGACCATCCCCTGATGGCCGGCCAGGTGGGCATCCAGTGCAACACCCGCTCCGGAAACCAGACCTTCCTGGAGTCGGACCTGGTGGTGGCCATCGGCGCGCGCTTCAACGACCGCCACACCGGCGACATCAAGACCTACGTGGGCGAGCGCAAGTTCATCCACATCGACATCGACCCCGGCCAGATCGGCAAGAACCTGATGCCGGTGCTGGGCATCGTGGCCGACGCCAAGCTGGCCTGCCAGGCGCTCCTGGACGAGGCCAAGAAGCGCGGCCCGGCGGCCAAGGCCGGGGCCTGGGCGGCCAAGGTGCCCGCGGTGCGCGCGGAGCTCAAGCGCAAGGTTGACTACGACGCGGTGCCGATCAAGCCCCAGCGCGTCTTCAAGGAGATCAACGAGTTCTTCGACGACGAGACGGTCTTCGTCACCTGCATCGGCCTGAACCAGATATGGTCCGGCCAGCTCCAGGAGATCAGGAAGCCGCGCCACTACCTGGATTGCGGCGGCGCCGGCCCCCTGGGCTGGGATCTGCCGGCGGCCATCGGGGCCAAGGTGGCCCGGCCCGACAAGCAGGTGGTGCAGGTGGTGGGCGACTACGGCTTCCAGTTCTGCATGGAGGAGCTGCCGGTGGCCGTCATGTACGGCGTGCCCTTCATCATCGTCGTGCTCAACAACGGCTACCTGGGCCTGATCCGCCAGGCCGAGAAGTACGTCTACGACATGAACTACGAGGTTCAGATCTGGTACGACAGCATCAACGGCGGCCAGGGCTTCGACTTCGTGAAGTTCGCCGAGGCCTGCGGGGCCAAGGGCGAGCGGGTCACCGACCCCAACCAGCTCAAGGCGGCCTTCGCCCGCGCCCAGGCCAGCGGCGGGGCCTACGTGATCGACGTCATCTGCGAGCGCGAGACCGACTGCTCCATGGGCGCATCCATCGCGGCGGTGCGCGAATTCGAATAGGCAACCACCAGGCGTCCCGCCCTCCGGCCCGGCCGGGGGGCGGGCAATCGCCGAGCATAAAGGGAGGAAAGCCATGGCCGACGCCATCGAGAGGGCCAAAGCCATCCTGAAGGAGTTCAAGGGCGACTCTTACGCCTTCGGCCTGGACGTGCTGGACCAGGTGGGTCCGTTCACCGCCGCCCTGGGCAAGAAGGCCATGTTCGTGGGTCCGGTGCAGTTCGAGTGGTTCACGCCGCTCAAGGATCGGGTGCTGGGCTATCTCAGGGACGCGGGCGTGGAGGTGGTGGACATCTCCACCAGCGCCGGCCCCAACGCCCCGGTGGCCGACGTCTACCGCCTGCACAGCCACATCATGCACAAGAAGCCCGACGTCTGCGTGGTCATGGACGGCGGATCGGGCATCGACGCGGTGAAATGCGCCGCCACCCTGGCCAGCCTAGGCGACATCACCCCGGAGATCGAGCCCTTCTTCGGCGTGGGCAAGGTCACCGAGATCTGCCAGGCCGCCGGGGGGCGCACGATCATGCCGGTGGTGGCCATCATGACCGCCGCCAGCAGCGGCGCCCACCTGACCAAGTACAGCAACATCACCGACCCGGTGGCCGGCCAGAAAAAGCTCATCGTGGACGAGGCCATCACCCCGCCCCGGTGCATCTTCGATTACGCCGTCACCGCCACCCAGCCCTTGAGCCTGACCCAGGACGGCGCCCTGGACGGCATCGCCCACTGCCTGGAGGTCTACTACGGGGCCACCGGCGCGGCCGAGGATCGGGCGCGCGAGGTCTGCGAGGTGGCCCTGGACCTCATCATCCCGGCGCTCACCGAGGTCATGGCCGATCCCACCAGCCCCTCGGCCCGGCTGAAGCTGGGCCTGGGCACCGACCTGGGCGGCTACGCCATCATGATCGGCGGCACCAGCGGCGCGCACCTGAACAGCTTCTCGCTGGTGGACGTGCTTAGTCACGGCCGCGCCTGCGCGGTGATGAACCCCTACTACACCGTCTTCTTCGCCCCGGCCATCGAGGCCAAGCTCCGGGTGGTGGGGGCCATCTACAAGAAGCACGGCTACATCGCCGCCGACCTGGACAAGCTGAGCGGACGCGCCCTGGGCGTGGCGGTGGCCGAGGGCATGATAAAGCTCTCGCGGGCCATCGGCTTCCCCACCTGCCTGTCGGCGGTGCCGGGCACCAGCCAGGCCCACCTGGAGCGCTGCCTCATGGCGGCCAAGAACCCGCAACTGGACATGAAGCTTCGCAACATGCCGGTGCCCTTGCACGCCGGCCTGGTGGACGAGTACATGGGTCCGATCCTGCAGGCCGCCTGGGCCGAGCAGTTCGAGCTCATCAAGAGCATGGCCTAGACGGGCGCGGGCCGGGAGTCGAATCCCGGCCCG